>CAYJOR010000001.1:0-175453 GCA_964371865.1 uncultured Desulfovibrionaceae bacterium
TCTGCTTCTAGTTCTTTAAGATATGGAGTCATAACCTATCACTTTTTTTAAAATTTAAATTTTATTATTCGCTGCAAAGTTGTAAAAAAATTTTTTAGTTTATAGAGTTTCTGTTCAGTAAGTTTTTTATTTTCCATATTAAGACTTTCGATTATTAACTCCGTTACTATAAACCTTTGTATGTCTCATAGCTGAAATATATGGATCATGTATTTTCTTTGCAACTATGCGACATTTCATAGAAATTTTCATAGCCTGAACAGGGTCAAGATTAAGACTCCAGCGTATACCTTGTGCAAAGTCATTTATGTTAAATGCAGATGCAATATATCCAGTTTTTTTATGTTCAATAAGCTCAGGAACATTTGCAATAGGAAAAGCAATCACAGGAGTTCCACATAACAAAGATTCAGCAATTGTGAGTGGTGCATTATCCTCAAGTGAAGGAAATAAAAATGCATCTACAGCTGAATATATCCTTGCTAACTCTTTAGGATTGTTAACAAATCCCAAATTATGAGTAGGATATGGAAGTTTAATTTTATTATTACCAAATAAGACTATTTCTATATTATCAACTTTCTCAGAATAAAGTTTTTCAAGAGCCTCAATCAATAAATCTCCTCCTTTTCGTTTGTTATCTAAAGATTCTGCTCCAAATAAGAACAATTTTTTATCTACAGGTAAATTTAAATGTTTGCGGGCAACAACTTTATTTATAAGATTAAAATCTTCAATTGGCTGTGCATTTGGTATCACGTGAATAGGTCTATCTTTAAATAAAGAACTTTTAGCCGCACAGTTAGCAAGCCATTGTGAAGGACATATAATTTGTAAGTTATTTAGTTTTGCGTAAGCTTCTTTTTTTGTTTTCCAACTTTCGTGAGCAATTTTACTTTCTCCGCCTAGTAATTTGCAGTTCATACATTCATTTTGATATTCCTCGCAGCCTTCTGAATAGTGACAACCGCCTGTAAATGGATTCATATCTGCACATGTCCATACTACAGGCTTATTAGCTAATACTTCAGCATTCTTGTAATCAAAAATGCCAACTACCCAGTGCAAGTGTACTAAATCAACATCATCAAAAAGCTGTTGCATTTTTTTAAAATTACTAAGGCTTTCTGCTATTGAAAAAAACTCTCTAGAACAATAATCTTCTAAGTTTTTTAGCGGCAAATAAACTTTTTCTTTTATTTTTTTCCAACTAGATGAAAAATGAAGTAAGTTATCATTTTCATCATATATAGGGATGCAATTTGTTGTTGATTGTGCTGTAAACAATGAAATGTTGTGGCCAAATTTACCTAAAACTTGAATACGCCTTTTACTGCCAATGCTAGCTCCTCCGCCCATTAGAGTTGAGAGGGTTGCTACATTATATGTCGGAGTAAGAAGTATGCTACGAGCAAGTTCAAATTCTTCATTAATAACTGCATTATAAAAATGCTCTAAAAAATTATTCGTATAATAAATTTTACTTCCTTCAGTGGATAATAAAAGTAAAGCTTTTAACTGTAAAATATATTTTTTCCACAGTTCTGAATCCGTAATAAGAGAGGCACAATTTTTATAAAAAACTTTAGATAGTGATAAAAGTAAAGATCTTGCTATGTCCATATGACCAAAATCACGTAAGACATTTAAATATCTATATCTGAGCTCTAGTGTATCAAAAACTTTTTTAACTGTCATCGTATTTACTGCACTCTTTGTGTTATGTAGATAGTTATATACAATATGAGGAGTAATTGCTATTTTTTTAGCACGACAAAGAGCTTTAACTATAAAAAGACTATCCATACCAAATATATCATCAGGATAGGGAATAGATTTTACAAAAGATGCCTTATAAAGATAGGACCAATGACCCTCAGTAGAGGCAAGTAAGTTTTTTTGCTGACTTAAGGTAGTAAGTTTTACTTTTTTGTCGCCAGTACGAACTACTGTACACCCTGCATTTCCAGAATCTTTCGAGGAAAAAGTTTTTTGCGTGCGTGTATAAGCTCCTTTTATCATATCTGCACCGGTTTTCACAGCTTCAGCATATAAAAGTTCTAAAGCATTTGATGGCATTGTGTCGTCAGGGTCAATATGAAAAACATACTCCCCTTTTGCTTCTCTAATCCCTTTATTTCTGGCTCCACCAAGTTTTAACTTTTTAGTCGTAGGAATAAGTTTTATTCGAGCATCTTTCGCCATATATTGCTCAATAACAAGTCTTGAGGAATCCTCACTAAAATCATCTATACACAGGACTTCAAACTCAGATAATGTTTGAGTAATTATACTTTCAAAGGTTTCAGGCAGTGTATTTTCTGCATTATAAACTGGTAAGATTATACTTACTTTAGGCATATTTTTAAAGTATTCTCTATCACTATAGTTGGATTTACTATCTTTACGTGCATTTTCGTATTTTTTTTGAAAAAGATTGTCACAACGAACACTAATAGTAAAATCTTCATAAAGAGAATATTTTTCTAATAAGTACAAATATTTTTCTATAGTAAGTTCACTTCTAATTGATAAAATAATTAGGTCTTCTTCCTCTAAAAAAGGAAAGTTTTCTTTAATAAATACTTTCCTTTCTTTATTAAGAGCATCTAAATTTATACTTGAAACACCCGCGCGTGAAAAGTTGAGCAACGGTCTAGGAATTTCATATAATGTTAATTCCGCATCATAGAGTTTTTTAGACAACACCCAGTCAGCAATAATTTTATATCTTGTATCATAGTTACCAAAGATATTATATATTTCAGCAGAAAGAAGCATAGTTTCATGCCTCAGAGGCATTGTTAGCGATATAGAAGAATCAAATGGAATATGTCTATCGATATAATTTTTCTTTGAATCTTCGAACATATAAATTCCTTGAGCTGAAACAAAATCACACCCACTATATTTTTGCGCCTCAACAAGAGATGATATGGCATCTAAAGAATAACTATCATCTGAGTTGAGTATAAGAATATAGTCACCACTTGCCAAACTCAGCCCTTTATTCATTGCATCATAAAGGCCTTTGTCTGGCTCGCTTATAAAATAATCTATTTTATTTGCATTTTCTTTGATTATTTCAAGAGTTCCATCCGTTGACACAGCATCAATAACTATATATTCTATATTATCATAATCTTGAAAGAAAATAGAATTAAATGTTTCTTCAATTGTTTTTGCAGAGTTCAAACAAACCGTTATTACTGTCACTAATGGGGCATTTTCTTGAGATTTTTTAAACTTTCCTAAAAGACGCAAGCCCCCCTCAGCTACTCGTGAAGATGTTTCATTAGGATAGAACAAAAATTTTCCTGCCGCCAAATTCGCTGGGTTCATTTCAGGTTGTTTCTCAACAACTGTTCTTAATGTTGCAGGTAGTGTTTCTTTATATAGCGAAAGGAAAGAATCTGTTTTACTATTGTACTCTAACACATCTAAACTCATAATAACCTCAGAATATATTAATTTTTTATATCAAGCCTAAGCCTGTTTTTTCATCCATTCCCATGTATCTTTCATGGCTTGTTTAAGACTTACTTGAGGTTTAAAACCTAGTTCTTCCGCTGCAAGATCGTAGTAAGCAAAGTTTCTTTCTACCTCACCTTTACGCTTTGGGTGAAAAATTATTGGATAGTCTGATTTATTAGCAACCTCACATGCTAATTCAGCAAGCTCTTTAACTGAAGTTTCACATCCACCTGCTAAGTGATAGACATTATACCCAGATTTTTTTTTCTCAAGTGCAGCCATAATTCCTTTACACAAGTCAGCCACATATAGAAAATCGCGAGTAGCAGATCCATCACCATATATTTCAATTGCTAAATTATTCATTATAGCTTTATAAAATGCAGTAACAGCACCTTTTTTATGCCAGCTTATTGGTCCAATAACATTAGCAAAACGCAATGCTGTTATTGACATTCCATATGAGCTAGCAAATGCACTGCAGTATCCTTCACCTACTAGCTTACTTGCGCCATATGGCGAAATGGGCCTTGGGAGGGATTTCTCATTTACAGGAGGCGTTGCATTTCCTATTAAAGCGCCTCCTGTAGATGCAAATACAACTTGTGGAACACCTGAAATACGTGCAGCATTCAACACTTTAAAAGTACCTTCAGCATTGATAGAAAAGTTTTCTGTTGGTTCTTCAACTGACTCAACAACAGAACCATATGCTGCAAGGTGTATCACAGCATCATGTTCTTTCATTGCTTCGATTAAAGCATCTTGATCCCTGATATCTGCACAGATAACTGTATATTTGTCTACATTATCTAAGTACTCAGTTTTTCCTCTCGAAAAATTGTCTACTATGGTTACAATATGTCCAGATTCATTTAGAAGCTTAACTAAATTTGAACCAATAAAACCACATCCACCAGTTACCAATACTTTAGGCATAATTATTCCCCAATTTTTTCGCTATTGATTTTTTCATCATTTGTCCAATAGGAAGTACATAAAACTTTACTTATATCGCATCGCTCTTGATATTTTTTTGCAATTTCTGCAACTTCAATTAGTAAACCTTCTTGTAATAGCGTTGGACGTAAACCTAGGTCTAAGAAGCATTTATTTTCAACAAAGAGTTCGTTTTCATCATCTTCTTTACGTGGGTTTGGAATATAATTAACTTCAGCACCAGTTAAATTAGCAACTAATTTGGCAAGCTCTCTTACGCTAAAGGTTTCAGTCATTTGATTGAAAATACGCACTTTTTCACCTTTTTTAGGCGAGTTTTTTAAAGCAAGTTCAATACAACGAACTGTATCTTGAATATGAATGAATGCACGAGTTTGTCCACCAGTGCCATGCACTGTAAGAGGGTAGTTAATAGCTGATTGCATCAAAAATCTATTAAGTACAGTACCATAATCACCATCATAATCAAAACGATTTACTAAACGAGGATCAAGAATGGTTTCTTTTGTGTTTGTTCCCCATACAATTCCTTGATGTAAGTCTGTAATACGTACCCCATCATTTTTGTTGTAGAACATAAACATTAAAGCATCCTGTGTTTTTGTTGTATGGTAAACACTTCCTGGGTTTGCAGGATAAAGAATTTCTTGCTCTATCATCTGACCTTGATCATTAACAACTTGTACTTTTAAGTAGCCTTCTGGGATTTTCATACCGGCTGTACCATAACCATATACACCCATTGTTCCTAGGTGAAGTAAGTGAATATCTAACCCGGACTCTACAATAGCACACAAAACATTATGAGTAGCATTAATATTATTATCAACAGTATAACGTTTACCGTTTGACCCTTTCATAGAATATGGTGCAGCTCTTTGCTCTGCAAAATGTATAATAGAGTCAAATTTCTTTTCTTTAATTAATGTCAGCAATTTATTATAGTTTTTCGAAACATCAAAATTTTCAAAAGCAATTTCTTTGCCAGAAACTTCTTTCCATGCAGCAAGTCGTGAAGATATTGGACTTATAGGAGTTAAAGAATCTACTTCAAGTTCAATGTCTATTTTACGTCTAGAAAGATTGTCAACAATAGTAACGTCACATCCACATTGAGAAAGGTGTAAGGCTGTCGGCCAACCACAAAATCCATCTCCACCTAAAACAAGTACATTGTTTTGCATTATTTTTACCTCTTTTTTAGCACACACCATCAGAGTAAACTAGATTATTTGTGCATATTACTGTATTAATTTATAAATTAATAGTTTTTTTTGTTATAGGTTATAAGAAAGTACTGTTTAACTCTACTAGTTAAATAATTACAAAGATATAAACAGTTACGCATATCACGTTAAATTTTATTATTTTTTAAAGATGTCATTACCATTAAAGCTTTGTTAGTAAAAAATCAATTATTCAATCACTTATGAAGAAGAATGATTTATGTACCACTTATAGAAGCTACCAACACCATCTTCCAAAGAAATTTCAGGTTTCCAACCCAAACTTTGAATTTTGCTCGAATCCATAAGTTTACGTGGTGTACCATTTGGTTTTGAGCTATCGTATTCAATCATACCATCAAATGCAACGATTTTTTTTACTAATTTAAATAAATTATTAAGTTGGATATCAGTGCCATCAGTAATATTTACAAATTCACCAATCTCAGAAGACTCTTTTTCTTGCATAAGATAGATACACGCAGAAGCTAAATCATCACTATTCATAAGCTCGCGATAAACAGAACCGTCGCCCCACATAACTACCCTATCTCGATACGCTCCAACTTTTGATAAAATATTTTCTATCGAATTGTTATCTTCAAAATTAACTTGTTCGTCTAAATTCCAACCAAGTTTATATGTTTGAAGATCTAGTTTTATAGCCTCAAAATCATTGTTTGATAATAATTTTGCCAAGTGAAAACGGCGCATAACCATTGGTAATAAATGCGCTGTTTCCATATTAAAGTTATCGCCAATACCGTATTGATTTGTCGGCATTACAGATATAAAATTTGTACCGTACTGTTCATTATAGTAGCGACAAAGCTTTATTGCAGAAATTTTTGCAATCGCATAAGCTTCATTTGTTGACTCAAGTTCCGATGTAAGTAGACAATCTTCTTTCATAGGTTGAGGTGCTAGCTTTGGATAAATACATGACGACCCCATATTCAATAGTTTTTTCACACCAAATTTGTAAGCTGCATGAATTACATTTGTAGAAATCATCAGATTATTATATATAAATTCAGCTGGATATGTCTTGTTAGCCATTATCCCGCCAACTCTAGCAGCACAAAGGAAGACGTATTCTGGTCTTTCTCTTTCAAAAAAAGTTTCTACATCCTCTTGTCTGCATAAATCAAGTTCACTGCTTCTTTTACAAATAATATTTGCATAGCCTTGAGACTCTAAAGCACGTACTATAGCAGAACCTGCTAATCCATTATGCCCCGCTACGTATATTTTTGACGTTTTTTCCATATTGATTACCTAAAACTACTCTACAAATGATGTGTTTACGTCAAAGCCATTATCTTTTAGAACTTTTTCCTTTCTTGCAAGAACTAAGTCAGACTCTACCATTTCTTTACAGAGCATTGATAAATCATATATTGGTTTCCAACCAAGTTCTGTTTGAGCTTTTGTGCTATCACCAAGTAAGAGTTCAACTTCGGCAGGGCGGAAAAATCTTTCATCAACTGCAACCAGTACTTTTCCCGTAGCCTTATCTATTCCTTTTTCTTCTTTGCCTTTCCCTTGCCAATCTAGGTTAATTCCTAAGTTAGCAAATGTCATTGTACAAAAATCTCGAACAGAAGTTGTTGTATTTGTTGCTAGTACATAGTCTTGAGGAATATCAACTTGGAGCATGCGCCACATACCTTCTACATAGTCTTTTGCATGTCCCCAATCACGTTTAGCATCAAGATTTCCTAGAAATAAGCAATCTTGTAGGCCTTGAGAAATACGAGTTGAAGAAATAGTTATTTTTCTTGTAACAAAAGTTTCACCACGGCGTGGGCTTTCATGGTTAAATAAGATACCATTACAAGCAAACATATCAAAGCTTTCACGGTAGTTTACAGTAATCCAATAAGCATAGAGTTTTGCAACAGCATAAGGAGAACGTGGATAGAATGGAGTTTTCTCAGATTGAACAGGCTCTTGAATAAGCCCGTACAGTTCTGATGTAGATGCTTGATAGTATTTGGTTTTCTTTTCAAGGTTATTAATACGAATTGCTTCAAGCAAGCGTAATGCACCCATCGCAACAGTATCTGCGGTGTATTCAGGACAATCCCAACTTACTTTTACATGAGATTGTGCACCAAGGTTATAAATTTCATCTGGTTCTATCTCTTTTATAAGGCTAGTAATATTTGCAGAGTCTGTTAAATCACCATAATGTAAATATAAGTTATCATTACTTATAATGTGATCAATTCTTTGCGTATTAAAAGAGGAAGCACGCCTTACTATACCATGTACTATATAGTTTTTCTCTAAAAGAAGCTCTGCTAAGTACGAGCCATCTTGTCCTGTTATTCCTGTAATTAATGCAACTTTCATTTTTTCTCCAAATTTACTAGCAGTAAGATGTTTTGCAAATATTCTTGTAAGCAAGCATACATACCAGTAATTTAGAAGAAAAACCTCTAAAATAAGTTTGAAAGGCAAGCAGAATTTTGCAATAATGTGAATCTATAATTTTTACTGTAAATTGTCAAAATATTTTAAATTGATTACCTTGATGCTGTCTAATCAACATTGAACAATGTAAAATTTACTTTTCTTAAAACCATAATCTCAGTATAAAATTATTTTTTTGACAAGAGTAAGAATAAAAGTTAGGGTGTGCCTCTAAAGTTCTGTACAAATTTTTATGAGGTAGTATTATGCAGTCACATCTTTTCTCAGTTATTTTATGCGGTGGAAGCGGAACACGCTTATGGCCACTTTCACGTACTACCTTACCAAAACAATTTATAAAAATTGCTCAACAAAGTCTATTTGAAGACACTCTTGATAGAACCTCTTCTTTATCTGAGCAGGCTATCGTTGTTTGTGGTAATCAACATAGATTTCTTGTTGCAGATATGATGACTCAAAAGAAACTTGATTTCACTAAAAACTCAATTCTTTTAGAACCTATGGGTAGGAATACAGCTTTAGCAATCGCTCTTTCTGCATTTTCTGCTCTTGATAAAGATAGTGAGGCAGTCTTACTTGTGCTCCCTTCTGATCATAAACTTGAACCTTTAGAAAAATTTTCTCAAAGCGTAAAAGAAGCCCTTCCTTATACAAAAGATAGTATTATTACTTTTGGAATAAAACCTACCTCTCCTCACACGGGTTATGGCTATATTATAAATGGCGAACAAGTTTCAGAAAAAATGTATAAAGTAAAATCCTTTACAGAAAAACCAGATCAGCAAAAAGCACAAAACCTTTTAGAAAGTAAGGCCTCATGGAATAGCGGTATGTTTTTAATGCGTGCTAATATTTTCTTAGAAGAACTACAAGCATTCCGTGCAGATATTTATCAATCAGCCCTTGAAATTTGGAAATTCCATACTACAGATTTAGATTTTACTCGTTTTGATGAGGCTTTATTTGCAAAAGCCCCTGCTGAATCTATAGATTATGCTGTGATGGAAAAAACTGAAAAAGCCTTAGTATATCCGCTAGACTTACACTGGTCTGACCTTGGATCTTTTGAGGCTTTGCACGAAAATGAAACTAAAGATACTACTAACAATTGCTGTATAGGCGACGTTGTTTTAGAAAACACAACTAATTCTTACATACATGCAACTTCTTCTTTTGTTGCGGTTCAAGACCTTGATAACATAGCTGTTATTCAAACAAAAGACGCTGTATTAGTAAGCCCTCTCGACAAAACTCAAGATATTAAAAAGCTTATTACTAAAATGAAAGATTTGGGACGTGAAGAACTTGACTTTCACTGCGTATACTATCGCCCATGGGGACATTATGAAAGTTTGATTAATAGCGATAGATTTCAAGTAAAACATATCACAGTAAAACCAGGTGGTATACTTTCTGTACA
Source organism: uncultured Desulfovibrionaceae bacterium (assembly GCA_964371865.1). Taxonomy (GTDB): domain Bacteria; phylum Desulfobacterota; class Desulfovibrionia; order Desulfovibrionales; family Desulfovibrionaceae; genus CAYJAZ01. The sequence continues at coordinate 9,520 of CAYJOR010000001.1, forward strand.
AATGCATCATCATCGTTCTGAGCACTGGATTGTTGTAAAAGGCACAGCCCTTGTAAGAGTTGGAGACAGCGAAAAACTTGTTGCAGAAAACCAATCTGTCTACATTCCTTTAGGCGAAATTCATAGACTCTCAAACCCAGGGCATATAGACTTAGAAGTTATTGAAGTTCAAACAGGTTCCTACTTAGGCGAAGATGATATTCAAAGACTTGAAGATGCCTATGGAAGACAAAAAAGTTAGACAATGAAAACATTTAACTTACTGTTTTTGTATTAGAACTTTTTATATAAACTATTTTGAATACATTCTTTTATTCTCTTACTCGCTTCCCCATCGCCATAAGGATTTTTACTTCCATCTAGACGAGTTTTCGATTTATCTTGCCCTAAAACAGCACTTACTTCAGACATGATTAAAGATTTATCTGCCCCAACAAGTTTAGCAAAGCCCGCATCAATCCCTTCTTTACGTTCTGTTTCATATCTCATAACTAGAACAGGGCACCCAAAAGAAGGAGCTTCTTCTTGAATACCTCCACTATCTGTAAGCACAAGTTTTGCTTTTTCCATTATTGTTACAAGTTCAGGATAGTCAAGCGGTGGCAATAGAAGTATATTTTCTATATTCTGCAATACTCTATGCACTTTACTCTTTACATTTGGATTTGGGTGAACTGGAAGAATAAGCTGATGATCTTTATACTTATCTGCAAGTTCAAGTAAGGCTTCTAGGATTATATCTAATCGCTCACCATGATTTTCACGTCTATGAACTGTAACAAGAACGAGTTTATCATTAAAGTTTATTTTCTTATTAAGTAAGCTTTTTTTTGCGAGTTTTAGTGTTGAGTCAGAGAGGCAACGTAGTGCATCAATTACAGTGTTTCCGGTTAAATAAATCTTACTTTCTTCAATATTTTCTTTTATTAAAGCCTCTTTTGCTACCATTGTAGGAGCAAAGTGTAAATCAGTTATACGAGTAGTCATTTGCCTGACTGCTTCTTCAGGAAAAGGCTCATACATATCATACGAGCGTAAGCCGGCTTCAATATGAAAGATAGGTGTTTTATTATAAAAACTTGCAAGAGCACCACAAAAAGCTGTCATTGTATCACCTTGCACTATCGTCGCATCAAATTTATTGCTTTCAAACACTTCAGAAAGTTTTGTAAGTATTCGGCTTTGAACTCCTGCGAGGGTTTGGTTTGGCAACATAACGTCAAGGTTAATATCAGCTTTCAAATTAAAAAATTTGAGTGTTTGACTTGAAAGTTCTTTTTGCTGCTCTGTATTACAAATAACAACCTCATATTCTTCTGGGTATTTTTTTAATTCCAGAATAACAGGCGTAAGCTTTATTGCTTCGGGTCTTGTTCCAAGTACAAATAAAATTTTCTTCATAACGAACTACTTCTTACTTATTTTCCGACTATAATACTTATTACTATAATAAATTTTTCCTATCTGCATTACAAGTATAACTTTCTTTATATAAGAAAGTATAGGTTTGATGTTGTTTTTGTAAGCGGATAAAGTCTTGAGCCTAAACCACCCGCAAGTAGTATTCCTTTCATTATATATAACCTTATTTGAATTAAATCCAAACTACATCATTTAGTTATAGATTTCAAGAAAAATCATATAGCAAATTATTATCGTTCAAGAACAAGAGCTAAAACCTTGTCAAGTAAGCTATACGCATCTCTGTACGTCTTAGTAAAGCATTCCGCTATCCAGTTAAAAACTCATGCTATGAACTCTAAAAAAAGGAGGAAATATGTCTTTACCAGATTATCCAAAACTGCTTCCAAATACTATTGCCTATAACGGTGATAAAGCTCAAATTCCGCTTCTGGGCGAATTAGGAGAATTTTGTTATGCACAAGGTTTTCCGGCAATCACTCAAGCACCACTTGCAGCCGGAGGGGTTGCTCCACGAAGAATTGACTTTAACGGAATTTTTAATGAATTATCTCAACACACTTTTTACCAACAATCGGGAGGGCAATATTCATGGTCAGATACACTTGACTACCCTCTTAATGCTCTTGTGCATGGCAGTGATAATATTTTCTATAAGTGTATAAAAGCAAATGGACCTGACACGTCAGATGGTATAAAAAATCCTATAAATACTACAGGCTTTTGGAAAACATTAGAAGTAAAAGTGCCTGTCGGAACTACAAGCGTTAAGGGTATTGTTCAACTCTCAACATCTATTACATCAACTTCTACAGCAACTGCTGCAACTTCGAGCGCAGTAAAAATTGCTTATGATGAAGCAAGAAAAGCTACCGGTAAAGCTTATATCACAGCAACTTGGGCTTCTAGTGGCAAGTCAAGTTGGTATAGAAAGTGGAGCGACGGCTTTATTGAGCAGGGTGGAAATATAACACTGTCTACCGGTACAACATGGCGTAACGTAGCAACTACATTTCAGCTATCATTTACAACTACACTTTATACCATTTCTTTTTCTAAAGCGTCAAACGGAGGCGTAGAGGCTCACGGAGGAACGGTATCAATTAAAACAAAAACCGGCTTTACTGCATCCTACTGGGTAGGTAGTACTGCGTCCACTATAAAGCCCACTTGGTATGCGTGCGGATACTAAAAAGGAGAATAACTAATGTCACAAAATAATGAATTTTATATCGGTCAAATATTTGAAACTACCTATCCACCTGAAGCCGCTGCTTGGTGCAATGACAATAATGCTACAATTATTGAGCTTGAAGATAATACTTACAAAATTATCACTATCTCTGAACTTTATAAACCAAGTGAAGCAAGAGCTTTGAAGGATGCAGAAGTTCCCTCTATTATTCTAAAAATGAACGAACAAGGCGTTTATTACGATGCAGTTGATACAACTTTCCCAACAACAACTTTTGCCGTGCAAGAAAATTTGTTGGTAGGGCAAACAATAGCAGAAGGTTCAAACGACTATTGGATAACCACTATTGACGGCTCTCAAAAAAAATTAGGGGTGAACAATTATATGCAATTGCAAAACCGCATAAAATCTCATTACAACAATGTAAGAAAAGCCGGAATTGCTTATCGTGTATATTTACGAACCCTTACTACAAGCGAAGAAATTTTAGCCGTTGATACAGAAGCTAAAATGCAAGAAATCTATCAGAGTACTTAGATCTAACATAAAAGTAAAAATATAGAAGATATAAAAAGAACTAGTTCCTTTTATATCTTCTATACAACATTCTTTAACTAATTGAAATTCTTCACAAAACTATAAAAAAAGTATTATAATATGAAGATTAGGTGTATCCCACTATAAATTACTGCACTAAAGCATAGAGTATAATTTTATTGTAAAGTGGCTTTTTTTATATATCGTCAAAGGCTTCTCTCCATTTATTTGCAGTATAATCACCACTTAAGTACTTAGACACATTTTTGACCGTAGCATCTCTTTCTTCATATAACAAAAACTCATCGAAAGGTAAATTTTGAATATCTTGAGTGGAAAAAATTTGAATATCTTGTTTTCTAAAATAAGATGTAACACTTACTTCCTCACGAATAAACACCTTTTTACCGAGATAAAGAGAGGCTATTGTATTACCTACCCCCTGTTGGCGACTTTGATTTAATATAAGCACATCATTCTCAGCCAGCTCTTTTACGTATTCTTGAGGTTTCAAAAAAATATCATAATAGTAAAACTTATCCCCGAAAATTGATTTTCCTTTTTCTATGATTGATTCTTTAAACTCAGTTGCGCCATAAGAAAGAATTGTTGTAATCTTTATATTTTCATCCTTATACTGAGTTAGCATGTCTAACACTTGAAGTGTAGATTCATCACACGAATTATTAATTTGTATTTTTATAATTTTTTTTGGCTGAATAGTATTTTTAGCCTCATCTAGCCATTCTTTCTTTATTGGAAAAAGATAATTAATATCAAAGAAGTTATCTTTCATTCCAAATTTGTTTATTGCATACTCTCTATCAATTGCATTTAGATAGCCTTTAAAGTGCTTTCTAACATAATCATTCTTAATATCTCTCGTAGGAGAATATAAATCTCCACCCCACATTACCCAGTAAGATTTATCTAAGTATTCTTTATTTTTATACAGAAAGTCTACGTTACTGTTAGTAAACAAACTATGGAAAATTATTTTTTCTATTTTCTCACTTGTTAAATTTACTTCATAGATTGAATTAATCTCTAATACATTATCCCCCAGTGGAAAATCAAATTCATCATGGGCACGGATACATAATACAGCATGCTCGTTCTGCGGAAAATAAGTATTTAAAAACTCAACGAAAGGAGCTATAAATTTATCATTATGACAAATATGAACAACCTTTGCCTCAACTTTTTTCTTAAACGTATTTCTTATAAGTTTTTTTATTGCTTTTTTTATCTTCATTACTATCTTCGTGGGGGATTACATTGCTTGTTTATTTAATAAAAAGTTAGATTTTTATTTTTGAGTAATAACTGTGTAACTTTTTAACTTATCTTTTACTTTCCTTCTAAGGTTTTTACATGGAATAAATATAGCTATAAGATTAATTAACCATCTTGGAAGAATTCTATAACCCTCTAGTCTATTTTGATTATGATTTTCAGACGTATGAAGTAAAAAGTCACCACAGTTTCTATGAGCACCTTTTACTTCATAAAAGGGAGTAATATCAATATTTATTTTCCAAAATGCATAATTACAGGAAAGTTGATCTCGCTTTGAGTACGTATTTATCATTTTCCACCATATATTTTGGGCTTCAACTATTTGTACGTCATTATGCTGTCTAAACAGAATACCTGTTTCAGATAAACCATTATTTTTAGGGTATTGCTCTTGCTGTAAAAACTTTATTTGTGGGTTAACTATTTTGGGATCGTCAACTAGCGTAGATTTAATTATTGTAGCCTCTTCAAAAATACAATCGCGTGTGCCGTGTAAAGGAATAGAAACCAAATTATTTTCACTAATAAGCTGATTTAATCGATCAAAAACGTTTTTATTTTCAATTGAAATATTAGCATCAATCCACAATGAATAATGATATTCAGGTAACAAGATATGTGGATTTACCTTATGCCAACGAGCATTTTTCACATTAGTAAGGGAAGAAAAGTAAAGAGGTTTCACTTGCCAATGAGCAACACTTCCCTTATTGATAAGTTCTTGATTATCTGTATATAATATGTAATCCCATGAGCTATCAACATAAGTATGAACTGAAGGCTCATCGTACCTACCTGTAATACAAGTATATATTACTTTTTTAGACATCTTATATCCTTTTAGAGTGAGGTATATCTTTTATAAAATTCCAAAATTATGAGTTGCCAATTATAGCATATTTAAATTATTTTCCTTTGTATTTAGCTAATATCTTATCAAATTTCGATTTTATATTTTCCCATTCATCTGCAAATAACCCAAGAAGATGAACATCTAATCTTTCATTATTTTTAACAATATTTCGACGTAAGACTCCTTCAGGAGTATAGCCAAACTTTGTGTGTAATTTTAATACAGCAGGATTATTAGCAAGCACTTCAATATTTAACTTTTCAAGTTTTAATACATTAAAAGCATATTCATGCAACAAATATTCAGCTATTGCTCCAATTCCGGGAACAGTAGAGTCATCAGACGACATAAAAAATCCCCATTCCGCTGTTTTATGCTTGTGGTCAATAAGTCTTATATATACGCAACCTACTGCCTTTCCCTCATAAGTAAGGAAGAAAGCGCAATCCGTTGTTGCCTCTTTTTGTCTTTCTAACCACGCTGTATGCATTTCTTCTGTAATATAGTCAATTATAAAGTATTGGCTCACTTCTGACGAATTACGCCAATCACGTATTTTAAACTGTTGTTCTTTTGAAAAATCTGTAATATTTTCTAGCTTTATTTTCACTTTCCTACCTCCAGTTTGTAAGTTTCTAAAAGGAAACCTGAGTTTTCTATAAGATGAATCAATTTATCTCTAAAAACACTACCTTCATAATTCCCTTGGTAATGTTGACAGATTGTGCCTATAGCTCTTTCTTTCTTAGTTTTATTATTAGAAGCGTATTTATATCTAATGTGACAAATTCCACAGAATTACTTTCTAATATAACCTTTTGTAGTCTTTGTTTTAAACAATACCATTTAAAAAGTCTAACGTTTTCCCAATAACCTTATCTTGAGTTGAAAATTCCATGCCATAGTACAATGGCAGTCTCACAAGAGTATCAGAAACTTTATCTGTCACGCTCATATCAGAGCTTGCTCTTCCATAGTTCTGCCCCGCAGGTGAAGAGTGCAACGGAATATAATGGAATACACATATTATCCCATTCTCTTTCATAAAAGAAATGAAGTTTGTTCTTGTTTTCAAATCAGCAAATCTCAAGTAAAACATATGCGCATTGTGAGTGCAATGTGACGGGATAAAAGGAAGTCTTACTTTATTTTCATACGGTTTAAATGCTTCATAGTATCTATTCCACAGTTGCATTCTTTTTCCATTAATTTTATCCACTGCCTGTAATTGAGGATATAGGTAGGCGGCAATCATATCAGAGGTAAGGTAGGATGAACCTAATTCAACCCAAGTATATTTATCTACTTGCCCTCTAAAGAATTTAGATCTATTTGTACCTTTTTCTCTAATAATTTCAGCAGATTCAAGAAATTTATCTTTATTGACAAGTAATGCTCCGCCTTCACCGGCCGAAATATTTTTTGTTTCATGAAAAGAATAGCAACCTAAATCTGCTATAGCTCCACATACTTTATCGCTATATAAGCTTCCTACGGCTTGTGCTGCATCTTCTATAACTACGATATTATATTTTTTAGCTATTGCAAAAATCTCGTCCATTTCACATGCAACGCCTGCGTAGTGTACAGCAACAATAGCCTTTGTTTTGTCTGATATAGCCGCCTCAAGTTTTGTTTCGTCAAGGTTAAGAGTATCGTCTTTGATATCAACAAACACAATTTTAGCCCCACGCAGAGCAAAGGCACTGGCCGTGGTTACAAATGTATAGGATGGGCAAATAACTTCATCACCCTCTTTGATATCTAGTAACAAAGCGCACATTTCAAGGGCAGCCGTACAAGAAAGAGTTAGTAAGGCTTTTTTTGTACTTGTACTATCTTCAATCAGCTTACTGCATAGTTTTGTATACTTCCCGTCGCCACTGATATGTTTTGAATCAATAGCGTCTTTTATATACTCAAACTCGTTCCCGAGAAAAGGAGCTTCGTTAAAATTTATCATAGATATCCTAAATAAAAAAAGAAGTTAGAAAGATTAAACAATCAATACAAAGATATAATAACTTTACTAGTCTGTCAATTTAGATTTTTAGATACGTAGTAGGTCAAAATTCTACTACTTCATTTGTTTTTTAGAGTAAATTGGAATCTTACAAATTTTTATAATACGCTTACCCGATGTCGTAATCTCATTTTGATAGATGATTTTTTTTAGTTTTACAGAACATTTTATCAATGTTTGTTTGAAGCCTGAAGTAAAAGGGTCGTCTACAACATATCCTTGAGAATAAGCGAAAAGACCAAATAATCTTTCAAAGATATGAGCTAACTGTCTATTACGAATTTCCTTATCTGCAAATTCAAAATCAGAAAGAGATATATTCATCTTTTTAACAGGTATAAAGATATCTGTACGAGCTATAAACATTGTACCCGCAATAAAATTATATTTAATACTTTCTATCTGATGAGCACAACAAAAATCATCTAAAACACGGCGAGTTTTTTTTGACTCAGAACTTGAACTTACTATGATTTTATAGTTTGCTATCATACCAAGTTTTTTATTCTTTTCCATACAATTGAGATAATTATTAAACACCTCTTTAGATTCAAGAAACTCTAAAAGATAATCTTTCCATCTATTACCCGACATATCAAAAGCATTCACATGAGTTCTTTTTTCCTCAATATATCTTTTTGAATGCACCTTAATTACATAACTATAGTCATTAAGATTTACACTATTGATTAGTTGAACAAAAGGTCCTACATCAAAACCGCGGTTTTCAACTATTTCTATATGAGCATCGCTTTTAAACTCGAGAATTTTCTCAACAAGTTGCGGATCATCTTCAACGAGAGTCACGTATAAGTCGTAAGGATATTCTTCAATATTTTTGATTTTTTCACGCAATTCAATCCACATTTCTGTGTAATATAAGTGCAGATGAACAAGAAAGGGTTTCATAAAAACTCCGTTACAATTTAAATAATCTTGTAATCAGCTTGGGTGTATTTCTAAAGTGGTTTTTTGCTTTTTGATTATTGTCAAGGGTGTCGAATCTCATACTTAGGAAATAATACTGATACTATTCTAGCAAACTGTAAAGACTTTTAGCTTTTTATATGGATACTTGATATTAAAGTAAAACTTTAGAAAGTATCTAATTTGATTCCTAAAAATCTTTTCTTTTTTTCCTGACAGCAAGAAGTGGTAAAAAGCTTTATCTTTTTCTGTATGTTCGGGATAAAGAATATCAAAAAGCATATCATAACTTATGAAGTTATCAGGTTCTATTAGCGTTCGACTGTAGCTTTCATTATGTTTACGCCATTGACACAAAACCTCGTCTATATAAGTTGCATCCATTGAAAGCAAACACTGCGACCAAAGATAGTTATCAAGGCGCTGTGGAATAATTGGATTAAATCGACAATTTTTCAATAATGAACTACGCACCAAGACAGAAGAAAATGTTGAAATAAACCTTTCGTAGAGTAATTCAATGCGAATAATTTCACCATGTTTAACAAATTTTTTACGCTTATTAAGCATTTTAGTGTGCTTTCTATTATTACTTTCATCTTCACCCAAAACTTCAACATCTGCATAAAATAAACCTATATTTTCGCTTTTTTCTGCAACTTTTATCATTTTTTCTAAAAATGTAGGTTTCCAAATATCGTCACTTTCAAGAAAGGCAATATAAGGGGATTTAACCAAAGCAACTGCAGTTTCTATAGTAGCAGGCAAACCTTTGTTTTCAATATTTTCATGAGTATAAAACTTTATTCGATTATCTTTTTTAGCATACTCTTCAATTACATCACGAGATGAATCTTTTGAGGCATCATCAAAAATTATGTATTCAAAGTCAGAATAGGTTTGAGTTAAAACACTTTCAATTGCCTGAGAAATATATTTTTCATGTCCATAATTAGCAGTAATTACAGTGATTTTATTCATTATTCTTCCTTAAATAATTTTAATGCGAAAGCACGAAGCAAGCATACAGAAAACTATACACCTGTCAATGTAAATATACAGTGAAACAATTTAAATAAAGCTGCATCTTCCTTTGGCAAAGAAACATAGGGTTCAAGTAATAATATAAGAACATATCTTAGTTTAAATTATTAAAACTTGCAACTTTCCCACTTAGCAATATACTCTTCTATCTTTTCGATAACTTCCTCAACTTTTATATCTTTTAAGTTATCGCTTACAGCACATTTATCATTTTTTCTAAGAGGACGCCACACTTCATACATATAGCTGGTGATAATTGACAAAATAGAACATGAGGTTGATGCCGCTATATGGCTCGGTCCTGAAGATGTGCAAACAAACAAATCAGATTGGTCAATAAAAGCAGCACTTTCAGCAATATCAGTTCCTATAAATAAAGTATAATTATCTTTAGGAACATTATTAAACTCGTCAAGCAGAGGTAAGTCGCCTTTACCTGTCATAACAACAGTTTCAATTTGTTGTTTTGTGCTGTTATATTTTTGATGAATATATTTCACAACTTCGGCATAATTTGCCATACTCCATCGTTTATGTGGTCGTTTAATATTACCTATTGAAAGAATTAATCTTTTTGTGTTAGGATTTTTGGGAAACTTTTCTTTTACATTTTCAAGAACAGAGCTTGGTATATTGATTACAGGATTCAAAGAAGTAGTTTTAAATCCCATATTTTGCATATTTTCTTGCATAAACTCAAGTATATGACTCTTAGAACTTTGAACTATTGAATAAGTATAAAGCTTTTGAAATTTTTCAGGTGCCGCACACGCCGCTAAATTTATAGGTGCACCAATACATTTCACAAAAAAGTTCGTAGATTTAGAGTGTGGAGTTAGGCAAATAACTACGTCATACTTTTGAGCACGTAAGGTAAATATCAGCTTTATAGCATTAAAAAGGTGTTTTTTATCATAACAATAAGTATTGTCTATGTAGTCGCAATATTTGAATAAAGCACGATTTAAACTTGAGCCTAGCAAATCAACTTGCGAATGGGGAAAGGTGTTTTTCACAGCTTGCATTGCAGGAGTTGAAACTATCAAATCTCCCAATCTATCTAAGCGCACCAGCAGAATTTTCTTTCCGTCCCACTCTGGTTTTTGTGTAAGATATTCCATAAAAACTTTTATCCCTCATCAAAAAAATAGTTGACAAGAGAATATACAAATATACAACTTCTTGCCTTTGGCTAGTGCAGTATACATATTTCTAGTCTGATTTCAAGAATTAAAACTTGTTAGCCGTGGATATACTACCTCTCACAAGTTATTTTGATATAATCAACACGGTTCTTTGCAAATTATAACTGCGAGATTTAGGAATAAGTTATGAGAACTTTATATGTTATTGTGTTTTCTGTTTCCTTTTATTCAATAATCAATATACTGAAAGTGACTACTTAACACATATAAATCTTAGGGGAGCATCATAAACATATGACACTCCCCCTCTTTTACGGCATTTTACTTTTTACTTGGAACGGTAAATTCTTCATCCAGATAACCTATTTTGCTATTATATCCAAAGTGGCCATATTCATTGAGAAACTTTAAGGCATAGCCAATATCGCGCGAAAAAACTACTTCTTCACTATATAAGCTTCTCAGGTATATTTCATAAGATTTACAGAGCTCTTCATAAGGTAAATCGAGATCATATTTCCAGTTTTTTAAAAAATTCTCATTAATGGGCTTAACAATACGTAAATAATCTTCAGCTTTGTCTGGGTTTACTAAAAAAGTTTTATCACATATTGTTTTAATCAAGAGTAAAGTGAGTTCATACGTGATTGCATCACAAATAGATTCTGTAGTAGCTTCAACATCAGCACGACCATTACGCTGTAAAGATTGCTTACTTTTTTGTAAAACAACTTTTGCAGGTTCGTAAAGTTCTTCTAAAAGTTCATTAATTCTTTTTGTTGTCAACTTTTCATAAATCTCAAATCGAAGAATGTGACCCCCCACTTTGTTTTCTATTTTAGAAGAGTTGGATTTTGTGTTGCACGAATAAAGAAGCTTATTTTGAATATCTAAACAAACAAAGCTGGTATTCTGCCCTAGTTGATCATTCCAGTCACAGTAGTTTGAGCTGATACTCTTTACTAATTTTAATGCCATATAGTCAGTCCTATAGGTTTCCTATATTTCTTATAATTTTTTACCTAAACCTTATTATTTTGAGGTTTTATTTGCATCTCACTCACTACTAGGTTCCAGCGAGTTACGTTTTTATATATTCTTTACTTGTATACTATTTTTTAGAACAGGTCAAGAGTTTCGGAGGAGTTTTATGATTACTTTTTATTATTTCTTAAAGAAAATATTAAAAAGCATATTTTTTTAAAAGAAGTAATATTCTTCCTCGAAAAGTATTGACATATTTATTTTATATGATATTGAAAAAAGTGGTGTATCTATATTTAAAATACACATTGGTTAATGCTCGATGTAGGGAGTTCCCCAAAGCCGTTCGTAGATGGATAATGTTGAACGTACATACATAGGAGAAGTATGTATAAAGAAAAATTTATTATGGCAGAGGCAAAATACTTATCTAAAAGCAAAGTATCTACAAATTTAAAAGATTTTACTAAAAAAGCTAAAACGTATTTTTCATTTATATGTATATGGAAAATAAAGACTTTTAGCACTTTTATTACAACAATAGTTGTAGCTTTAAATGTTGGAGGTGACTTATGTTAAATCCACATTTAAATGTTGAGATGGTTATTAGGAAATTTGAAGAAATTGGCTTGATAGTTGATGATATAAATACTGACAGAAACTGGGTAAGGTGCTCTACGACTTCGAAACCTCATAAAAAAAACGGAGCTTATACTATTTTTCCTGAAACAGGTGTCTGTTGGTGTAAAAACTGGGAAACAGGCGAGGAAATAAGTTTTAAGATAGATGGTAAGGAACTGTCAGGTAGTGAAAAATCTATAATTTCTCAAAGCAAAAGAAAAATAGAAGTCGAACGTTTTGGTATACAAGAGGTAGTTGCAAAAGAATCAGTTGCAAAATGGGACAGAGCAATTCATGCTAGTAGTACAGCTTATACTAGAAATAAAGGCGTGAAGTGCTATGGTGTACGTAGAAATAACAATGCACTTATAATTCCTTTGCGTGATAAGGAAGGAAAAATTTGGAGCTTACAGTACATTAATGATGATGGTAGTAAGAGATTTACGAAAGGTGGAAAGAAGAAAGGATGCTTTTTTGAAATCTCTGGAAATGAGAAGATCGTACTCTGTGAAGGGTATGCCACAGGTGCAAGCATCCATGAAGCAACAGGTTATAGTGTAATTGTATGCTTTGATGCAGACAATATGATTGAAGTTGGCAAAAGCTTCAAAACTGCTGTAATTGGAGCTGACAATGATTTAAATCATGTAGGTGAAATAAAAGCAAAAAAAACAGGTAAAAAGTATTACCTACCTCCTATTATTGATGGAAAGTCAACTGATTTTAATGACTTGCACAGACTTCGAGGTTTAGATGCAGTTAAAGAGTGTTTTGAAAATTCGGAATCCCTAGAATATGTTTTCGATTCTGACCCTACTGATATTGTAGATTCTGTTCCTTTAAAAAAGAAAGAACACAAATTAGTACCTGAATTTATTGATGTTGTTACCACTCAAAGTGGTACTTATGAAAAAGTTAATAGACCCTATCTTGCTGAATACATAAGAAAAAATGAAAGATTCTTATTAGTTCAAGGAGGTACCGGGACAGTAATGCTCTACTGGTATGAAGATGGTGTCTATAGTCAAATCACAAAGGATATTTTTAAATCAAAAATAAAAAAACATATTACAGACTACAATCTAGGGTTATTAAAAATGTCTGATGTTGAGGAGGTTTATAAAGATTTAATGACGGATCAAAACTTTTGCAAGGACAGTGCGCTAAACACTGACAAAAACATAATTAACTTTAGAAATGGTATTCTTAATCTCTCTACAAGGCAGCTAGAACCACACTCACCTGAACACCTTTCTACTCTACAAATTCCATGTAATTATTGTAAAGAGAATAAAGTTTCACCGCAATTTGATAAGTTTATGGACTTCTTCTGCAGCAGCGATGAGGAAAAAATTAAATTCTACCTTCAGTGGATTGGAGCTGTTATCTCGAACATTCCTATGTATGTGTTTAAAAAAGCATTGCTCATTATTGGAAAACCACACAGCGGAAAATCGATCATTCAAAAATTCTTGGCTATGTGTTTAGGTGAAGGAAACTATTCAAGTATTGATCTGTCTTACCTTGAAAAAAATAATTTTGCTTTAAGCTCACTACATAATAAGAGATTAGGTATGTGCGGCGATATGTCATTTATGAAAAATGAAGAGTTGAAAAACTTCAAAAATATTATAGGAGGTGATTCTATAAAAATTGAATATAAAGGGCAGATGGCTTTTGCAGCAACCTATAAAGGAGCTTTGATGTTCAATTCAAATTTTTATCCCAGGTTTGGAGGAGACACCGGAAATGCTGTTTTTGACCGATTTATTGTCTTGTCAGCTGACAATGTAAAACCGGAAGAGGAGCGTAAAGGTTTATTTGAAAACACTCTTTTTGAGGAGTGCGAAGCTATAATTTCTCGTGCTATTGATGAGGTTTATAATGTTATTGACAATGGGTATAAGTTCAATATTCCAAAAGAAAATATAAAAATGATTGACTCCTATAAGGCCGAAAATAGTCATGCTGTAGAATTTTATAAAGCATACTGTATTGATAGACCGGTAGATAGCTTTAAAAATTTAAAACCGATTCATGACTTTATCACTCAAAAACTTATTTACGCAGTTTTTCGTGAGTGGAGCATACAAAGACATGGTAGTTCGTATGTAACTTCAAAAGCAGTCTTTGAAAAGGAAATATCTAACTATTTAGGCCTTGAAAAAATTACTAAAAAAACAAATCACGGCAACCTTTATTATTATTTCATCATTAGTAGTGATGCCTGCAAAGAGTATAGGCTTGAATGCATCACCCAAGCTATTTCTAGTGAGGTTGCACGCCTTGAAAAAGAGTTTATCTATGCAAAAGAAAATGTTGTTGATGATGATTTAGACTTGGGTTAGGGCGAAAGGGGGAGCTTGAAGGGGTGAAAAATATACTATTTTTTCTCTTCTAGTGCGAGTTAGGGAAAAAGGGTTGATTTTTTATGGTTTAAATAATAAAATATTGTCATTACTCTATGACATTTTAAATATAAATTTAAAGTCAAAAAAAGAATTACAATCCCTTTGCCCTTTTTCCCTAGATATTTTCGAAGCTCTAGAAAGGAGAATGTGCTACATTCAACAACTCCCTCAAAAAGCCGAGAATTGACGTGGTAAAAGTTTTTACTTGAAGTATAAGCAAAAAATATAAAGGGTGTGCTTCTAAATTTAGAAACACACCCTTATCAGTTAGCTTTCCTTCAAACAATATAAAAAAATTATTTCATGTACCAGCCACCTTCTCTTGGAAAACATGCAGTGCGCCCATTTGCCTCTTGAATTTCCCAACCTTCTCCGCTACAGTTCACTATATTCTCTAAACTGCCAATTTTATCCAGTTCTATAACTTTATTAATTAAATCAGAGTTTTTTGCCCAAGTATCTTGAAATTCGTACTCTACATAAGCCCTGTAATACGCACTTTCAAATGCTTCTGAGTATATCGTTGTATAGAGAAAATAGCTCATACCTGCTGTCATACAAATGAAAAAAGCAGATGAGAAAAATCCCCACTTAAGCATAGTTATAACTTTCTCTTTTTTTATAGCTAACTTTATTTGTTCAGCAATTTCATCTAAGAAGTTCTTTTTTTCAGTATGTTGCTTTTCTGAATACTTTTCTGTTTCCCCAGCAATAATTTCTTGTATTTGCAAAGGAGTTTTGGCTAAAGCTGAATGGTATTCATTGCAAACCGCAAATAACATTATTAAAGGATCATCACTATGCGCACCAAAGCAATTGCACAACAGCTCTATTTTTTTTATACTCTCATCAGTATCAGTGACTTGTTTATCACGGATTACAGATAAGCAGTTTTTGATTTTTAATCTTCTAATTCTGTCCATTTTCCAACACCTCAGCTAATCTTTTTTCATTGTCGGAAAGCCAACGTTGAAAGAAAATACGTTCTCCAACATTAAGTTCTCGTGCTATCTCTTTTAATGGAATACGATCACTATAGAGCTTTGTTGCTGCTGTTTCTAACATCTTGTCGAGGTAAAACTCTTTTTTAAATATCTTTTTGGTTCCACTTCCATCGTAGAGAGCGAAGTCTTCCTTATCTCCAAAGTAGAGATTTTTTGTAGGTATAATTTTCTCAGAATCAAAAGTTTTTGCGTAATCTTTGAGTAATAAAATGCTATCTTTTTGAGTATTTAACATAAAGAAAACTTGTATTTCATCACTGATTTCTTTTATTGTTTCTCCCCAGTTCTTTATTGAATCTTGATTACGTGCTGCCATGTTCACGACAACAGCTTTATCACTATACTTATCGAGTAACGTTAAAAAGTTTGCCCATTGATTAATTGAATCAATTCCTTGTAGCTCGCAAGTATATGACTGGTGATGTGCCTTATAGACATCGGGATTTGAACCGTCCGTGTCAATAATTGCAATTTCTTCACCTAACTTGTCAAGGTGATGTATTAATAAACTTGTCATCATAGATTTTCCTACGCCGCCTTTGCCACCTTCAGATAAAAATATTTTATTCATTTTTCTTTCCTTAAATTTCGTCATTTAAAAGTGTTACATTTTCATCTTTTGAGTTTTTTTCATCGTCTTTACAAGTATTTACAAAATCATTTATTACAGCATCAACAGGTCTTTTGTTTCGAGTTAATTCTTTACTTTTTCCTTTCACTTTTTGATCATTTTTTATTAGATGGTAGTTTTTCTTAAAAGTTGCTTCTGACATATCAGTCGAACTTGCAATTTCTTCTGCAATTTCCTTTAACGTGAGTCCCTTTTCTAGTAATTCTCTTATTTCTGTATAGTACTTCAAAACAAGAGCTTTATTTTCATTCATCTTCACAGGTTTTTCACGTAATTTACCTAAAGTCTTCTCGAAAAATAATTCTTTATGGCTAAGTGCATCATTTTTAATATTTTCATCGTTCATTTTATCTTCCTCCTTTTTCAATTAGAAATATATTCTTTTACTTCTATCATAAGTTTTTTATCTTGTCAATATAATCCAGCGAATTTATTGACAAAATATATTTTTTATGGTACACTATAAGTATCTAGTCGTGTTTTGTAATACAAAACAAAATTTGAGGAGTAATATGATAGAAAAAAATACAAAAGAATTAAAATGCAAAAGCATTTCCTTCAGGGTCACCGAAGATGACGCAAAAAATATCACGGAAAAAGCAAGTGAAGCTCGTATGACAATTTCAAACTTTTGTAGGCTTAAGGCAAAAGGAATAGTTATAAAAGCACCCTCACCCTTGCCGCCAGTAGCAGATAAAGAACTTATTGTTTATGCCAAAGAAATTGTTAAACATTTAGATACCCTGAAAGAATCTGGACATACTATTAATGAAGAAACCTATCAAAGCATTAATAATTTAGTTAGTCGTGTAAGTAATCGATTAAATAACTTGAGGGTGCTATGATAATTTCAGAAAAAGTATGTATTATGGAAAAAAGCAAAAGTCAGCATATTCTTGACCTTGTATCATACATTGCAAAAATAGGTGATAAGGTAGACATGGCTGATATTGTTGAGTATCTGAATGTAATAAATTGTAAAAATGATTTTTCAAGCTATGAAGCTATTGATGCCCTCCTTATGGAAATACTCGCTCAAGCTGAAATATCTGCTAGGTCGGACAATCCTTTTGTCCATTTGGTTTTATCGTGGAGCGAGGGTGAACTTCCTACGAATGAACAAATCGATGAGGCAGTGAAAATCACACTTGAAGAATTAGGGTACATAAATTGCCAAGCACTTTATGGTGTACACAAAAATACAGCTTATAGGCATTGCCACCTTTTCGTTAATAGAGTGGACTTGTTAACAGACAAAGTATGCAGTGACTCTTTCAGCCGATACAAAATGAGTAAAGCAATGGCAAAGATTGACAGCATTCAAGGTTGGCAAAGCCCCCAAAATGCAACTTATGAATATGATGCAAAGACTGAAGAGTTCAGCAAAATAAGAGAGCCACAGCCCGACGAAAATCTTTCAAATGGAGCTTTAGCAAGTGAGAGATATACCGGATACCAGTCTGCGGAAAGAATTATAAAAGAATATGTCGAGGAAATTTTAAAGAAAGAATCATGGGAAAGCGTCCAGTTTTACCTTGCACAGCGTGGAATTACTATTGATAAAAAGAAAAGTGGTAGTATCTTTACGATGCTGTTTGACAATGGCAAAAGTATTCTAGTCAAACCAAGCAAGGTTTCGAGAAAACTTTCGTACACAAATTTGGTTGCACGATGGGGAGAGTTTGAAAAGTATAGTTTTGATGTCAAACCACATAAAATGTTACCATTGAACTGTGTAAATACCACACTCTATAAAAATATCTATCATAATACAAACAAAGATATTGAGCATGAATACAGTAAAAACTTAGAACTTACAAAGCTATACCCAATGCCGCAACCGGCAATTACAGCAATGAAGAAAATCATAGTAGAAGATAAAGACAAAAAGAAAAGAAAGAACAAAGAAGACCTAGAAAAGGCGTTAAACAGCACATCTGAAGTCAATTCTATTTGTTATGCCTACAATGGCGATAATTTCTCTTTTGAGGAAACTACAATTTATAGTTTCACTCAATACATAATAAAAGATACAGGAAATAGACTTATCCTCCTTCAGCTGGGAAATAATGCTATACCTCAATCAATACAGACTCTTTTGAATATTATAGACCGTAATACTATTAATATTGAGGAATGTGTTTTTGAAGGTACAGAAGAATTCAAAAAAGCAGTAGCAGAAGAGTTAGAGAAACGAAAGATTGAACTAAGCTTTTCAAATGAGGCTTCACTTGAGCTTGAAGTTTAGCAGGTTAGTAGCACTAATTTTGATTCAAACTCTCAGGTAAAGGGGTAACTTTCATTAAAATTCGAAAAGTAATACGAAAAGTATCGCTCAAATTTATTTTTTATACTAATGATACTTTGTTTCTATTGACTTTTTTCTTCTTTTATGTAATATAATATAAGATTTTCTAAAAAATCCAAGGCAAAGACACATAGTAAAGTATAAACTTAAATACTTTATGAGATGACTGGTAACCACAAAACAACGATAAGGAGAACAAAACAGGATAAAAAATTGAAAATTATTATTAAAGAAGCAAATTTTGAAAAAATTGAAAAAAAACTAGCTATTGTACAAAAAAGAAAAAGAACAAACTTAGCCGATGTGGACTTTATAAAAGCTTGCATAAAAAAACTTGAATTTAGAATAAAGCAAAAGAAAAAGCACTTAAAAGACTATGAAGGCAGAGAGATACTCATAGCCACAGAGGTTGTTGACTATCAAGAATACCAGAGACAGGCAAGGAAGGGATATTACGCAAGCGAAACAAATACGCTTGTAAAAGTAACTAGAACCAAAAGTGGTTGGTGCATAACTGGCATATCAAGAACTTACCCAACCTATAGTTTTTTACCGGTGGTCACTCCCCAGTATTGTGGAAATATTTAGAATGTTTTAAACGGTTCTACCTAAAAAACAATATTTAGACGTATAGAATCTTTTTGTAGCTACCAGCAGCTTACCCTTCAGTTTTAGTATATAGACTAAGAAATTTGCTGGCTCTTGTACTTTAGTATGTATAAAAGAAGGTGTATCTCAGTAGCTGTGATACACCCTCTTTTTTTATGCGTACATTTCAAATAAAATTATAGATACTTAAAAATTATTTTCTGGCTCATCACAGTCGTCAAAGTAGCCTTCGTTTTTAAAGTACTGTAAGGAATGCTCTATATCATTATCAAACTCTACCTCTTGGCTGAAACAACTGCGTAAATACTTTTCATAAGATTTGCATGCTTCTTGGAGAGATGAGCCCTTTTCCCAAACCCAGCAGTCAAGCCATTTTGTACCTTCCGGATCAAGTATATAGAGGTAATCTTCATAGTCGTTACAGTAAAAAGTATGCATGCACGAAGCATCAATTATGCGAAGAGCACTATCACAAGCAGGAGTGCTGTAAACAGTTTTCAATCTATAACTTTCTTCATCCTCACGAATAACAACTTGACTACTTTCACGAAAAAGAATTTCAGCATAGCAAAAAAGCTCCTCTAGAAGCTCATTAATTTTCTTTGTTGACAATAAGTTATTAATTTCAAATCTAAGAAGATGTCCATCAACTTCATCTTCTTTCATAAAATTTGCTAAATCAATATTGCTCGAATAAAAAAATTTTCGTCTCGTATCCAAAAAGATAAAAGCAGTTCCTTCATTTTTCCATGAATTCCACCAACAATAGTTTGAATAGTTCGACTTTATTAATTTCAATGACATTTTTTTGTCCTTCTCTATTTTCCTCCTATATTATTCTATACTTCATCAATTATTTCATCTCATTACTCTATTAGGATAGAGAGTAACTACTACCATTAACATACTACTTAACTATACAGTATTTTTATTAATAAATCAATATATTTTTTGCATTTTCTTGAGCTGAATACTTCAGATAACTGATTGTATCCTCATCATGCTTCATATCTCAAAATTTCAAATTAAATTTCACCTTAATTTACCTAATTTCGACACAGAAAACGACGTGACTTTTTATAGCACTTGTGATAAATTTAGTACATAAATAATTAAAGAGGAAATTATGTACTATTCAAATTACAGGTTATTACATAACCCCTACTACTTTGATAATGCGCTCAACAATAAAATAAAGAAATCGCTTTTTGAAGTTTTTCCGTCAGCTCCTCTTAATTCGCTCTATGAAGAAGTGTATAATCTTCTTGATAATTATCCTCTACTTCAAAAAACAGATAAAGAGCATATACATTTAGAGATATATTATCTACTTATGCTCACACGAAACATCTATCCGTCAAACTTCCCTACTCACGATCTTAGTTTTTATGCAGCTAATATTATTGCATCTCAAAAGAGAGCGCATACCTCCCAGAATCTGGTTGTGCTTGATTGGGAATACTTAGCAATTGCTATTCTTCTCACTCCCTTATTTGATAAAATTTATTTTGAAGAGCCAAATATTCATTACCCATCTGAAGCTGCAAAAAATAAACTTCTAGAAAAAATCCCCGAGTGCATTTCTTCCAAAATAAAATTCTTTGAAGTCTCTGAAAAAAATAATTCCCTTATCATTATGGATTCTGAAAGTAAAAGTTCCCCACTTGTTGACTCCATAGTGCTCGGCTCACCAAATTTCAATAAAGATCTTCCTGTAATACTGAAAAAATCTGATTTTGCTCATGGGATTCTTTTTACGACATGGAACTTTCTTAATGGAAAAACACATGCAGAAAATCGTTTAAAATATCTTGAAAGCAATATAATACAAACAGTTATACAACTCCAAAAACCAAAAAGACAAAGCCTTGTTAAGTATCCCGCGCTTATTACTTTGGAAAACTACAATATTACTAGTCCTAATGAAAAACGCGAAATTCTCTTTGTTGATTATAAAAATGTAGAGATCGATTATAGAGATCCGTCAATGATAAATTACGAAAAAGAAAAGCCATTACCTGAAAACTCCTCTACGCAACTCGCTTTTCATGAGGCTCTACGCAAAAGTATTGAAGGTGAAAGTGTAGCTCTTCACACAAAGCAAGTTATGGCTTCCTATCTATCTAAAAAGATGGAGCATAATCTTAGTCCAAGTTTTTACTTAGGTAAAAATATAGAGGGAGAATATAATAAAGTTTTACAGACGGAGCAAGGAAGGGAATCTTTACAACAGTTTGAACCTGCTAAATACAAAGTTAGAGATTTTGCCCAAGTTCTACGTTGTCAAATTCCAAGACAAAGACCTACAGAAGAAGAGTTAAAAAATAAAGACTTATCAATCTACTACCATGAGATAACAAATGATGATATTGATTCGATAACGGGTTTTGTTCATGCACATACAGCAAATTATATATCCTTTACTTCTTCAAAAAAAGGTAACCCTAATAAGTATACTATCCAAAAAAACGATATTTTACTCTCTTACCGTGGATCATCGTATAATATTGGAAATGTTGCATTTGTAAACTCTCTATCTTCTTTTGATTTTGGAAATGGAATTGTACCTGCAATTTCGGGTTCATCATTTTGTATTATCAGAACAACTGAGCTAGATCCTATTTGGCTTTACTATCACTTACAAAAAAAAGAAGTGAGGGAATTTTTGCTTTCAAAAGCGACTGGAACAAGCTTACTTGTAGTGAATACCGGTGATATTGGAGAAATTCCTTTCACAGACAAAGATAAAGATGAAAAAACTAAAATACTCGAAGCCCATGAAAGAATACAACACAAATTTAACCAAATAGTTGAATTACAGCAAGTTATAAGAGAGGATATTGCAAGCATTGTAATATCTTAGGCAAATTCGTAAAAGAAATTGCCTAAGGTAGGATTATATGTTTTGGAATAACTCACTTATTAATTACTGACAAAGTAAACTCTTTAAAGGCATAAACTAAAAGTCAGAATTACTCATCATCGTCATTATTGTCTTCTTCTGTTTTAGCAATTTCTTCGATTTTTGCCCACACAGTTTCAAATTCAGAATTAAGAATCTCTTTATCTATCTGTTTATTTTTATTATTTTTGATGATATTTATAAAAAAATCTTTTCCTTTATCATAAAAATATGGATACGCAATTTCTAGATATTTAGTCTTTAAATTTACTAATAAGCAGAGATGGTAGATTGACTCAAGAACTCTGACCTCATTGTTAAGCAACTCAATAAGAATCATAATTTCATTTTTTGCTGTAAGGAAAGGTGTGCCATCAATTGTTTTTATCTCAAGATGATAAGCCCCAAGCATTCCCCAAGGCGAAGAACTATAAGGAGGGGTTTCTACAATAGTAACTTCTCTCTTGAGTAAATCAAAGTCCAATTCAAAAAGACCATATTGAGATTCACCTTCTTCTTTTATTTCACCCTTAACCTGATAAAGAGTGCAAAACTTTTCCATGGATGAAGCTATCTCTTTCTTTTTACCATAAATTTCAAGTCGTTGTACCATTATCGGTAAATCATAGCATTCTTTTAGAGTATACTTTCCAACAAAAACAACATTATTTAAACTCGAATTATGGGCAAGCTGGACAAATAATTTTGCAAGTTCCCTTTTCCAAAGTGGAACTAACTCATGATTATCACCTGTATTCTCAGATAAAAGCTCACACCAATCAAAGCCAAAATGATACGCCATTAAATCTGAAATTTTATGAAAGTGAATACAGTCCTTCAACTTCATTACAAGCTTGAGAAATGCCTCTTGTGAAAATTCACTTATAACAACTTCTTTCAAAAAAGATAAATCCTTAATATTCAAGTTTCTTTCAAGAATTTCAAGACTTGTGCGTACCGGATCGGCAATATTATAGGTTCTGTCAAAACCATATTCCTCAAAAAACACATCTTGCTCAATTCCTAAGTCAGCAAAAGTAGAATTTCCACTCTCGGCAGTAAGGGAGTTCTCGTGATAAAAAGGATTTCGAGGAAGTGCTTTTATATCTTTACTTCTTAGAAAAGCTTCTTTGTTCGCATTGATATACCTATTTTCTCTTCTTATAAATATTTCGTGTTTTTTATCATTGTTCGTACTAAGATGTGAAATTTTCTCTCTAAAGCTATGAAAATCTAATATATACTCCATTATATCCTCTACTTTATTTTTTACGCTTAACCTAAAGCATTTTCAAAAGATTCTACTAAAAAAGAGTTTAACAATTCTTCCGCTTTTTTAGCTTGCCTATTTTCTTCTTCATCTAACTCTTCAAAAACTTCAATTACAGCACAATTATGTACTTCATTGTATTTTAAATTTAAGATAGAAATATTTTCCCCTGTTTCATGAAATCTTTGAAATGCTAGAAGTATCTTCTTTTGCCAGCTCAGCGGAACATAAACCCTTTGCGACATATCACTCTCAAAAAAATGTAAGTAGTCTTGCATGAAAGCCCTTATTTGGATTTTACACTCAAGCTTATTATCCCTATCGTAAATTTTAATAACTGCTTGATTATTTAGAAAGTTTTCTTTTTCAGTAAACTTTATTTTTTCTTTTTCTGATAGTACACGTTTTTCATCGCGACAAAGAAGATTTAAAAGGATTTTGTTATTTGCTTTTATTTCATCTGGACTGCAAAGGTATTCTTTCTTACTAAGAATATCTTGTATTTTTCTGTAGCTTTCATTAACGCTATCATTTCGATTCTCCAGTGCTTTTTCACTGTGGCTATAACCTGTAATAAATACTTTTCCATGTTCAAGCTCAAAAAGCCTACATGACTTATCGTAAGAATTTACCAAATCTTGAGTCATAGGGTCATCAGTCCGCAGATATATTCTTGTATTACAATTAGCTATGAAGGATTTCACTCCACTTAGATTATTTCTATTGCACATAAGCGAAGATGCAGACTGTGTTGAAGCAATAAAGCTTGCTCTAAATTCTCTTGCTTGCGCCACAAAAGCTGTATCAGAAAGTTTAGAATAGTTATTTAGAACAGCTACTTCCTGAAATTCATCAATACAGATAAACGAGGGATACTCAGCTATATTTTTAGGTTCCATCTCAAATACTGTTTCATAGTACTTTGAGATAATATAGCGTGAAAAAAATGCTCCTACTTTTCCTGTTCCCGGTGAAAAACGAAGAACCGTTATGCAGTTTCTGTAGAAATTATTTCTAATATCAATACCGCAACACCCTTT
This sequence comes from uncultured Desulfovibrionaceae bacterium, assembly GCA_964371865.1. Lineage (GTDB taxonomy): Bacteria > Desulfobacterota > Desulfovibrionia > Desulfovibrionales > Desulfovibrionaceae > CAYJAZ01. Next base: position 33,745 of record CAYJOR010000001.1, read on the forward strand.
AGCAGCAAAGTTTTTTTCAAAGTTTTTCACTTCCAAAATTTCACAAAGCACTGTACGTATCATTTCAATTGCGTAATTTAATTGCTCAAAATATGTTGATTTCCCCTCTGAGAGTTTTTGTTCATACAAAAATATATGAAATGCGTTTGATTCAATAGCTGAAACAAGTATGCGTTCTTCAAAATCGTCTTTATTGTAGTACTTCTCTTTATAAGCGCTGAATATTTTAGAGGCTTCCATCGGGTTGATAAGCAAATCATAGATATCTTTCAAAGTTGGAGAAAATAGATTTCTTTTATTATTATACAGACGTAAAATTTTCAACATTTGGACACATTGCATAAGCCCACGCACTGTAAAATCTTTATTGTTAGTCCTTTTATCAATTGAAAAATCTATAAATACTTCTATAAAGTTATAAAATTCATTAGGGTTCATATTGCTGATAATATTACAAGGAATTGCAGTATCTGAAAGACCATATTCAAGAATATCTTTACTGCGATTACAAGCCTTTGCCAAGCTCCTCACCTGTTCACGTAAGTTTCCTTTGATATCAATAATAAGTCCACATTCACCCAAACTCATTGATCCATAGAGTATTGGAAGAAAGATACTTGCAGTTTTGCCTGTGCCTGTTGTCCCCAAAATAATAGTGTGGAGCTTTGCATCTTCTTGTGACAAGGAATATCCTGAGTCAAAAGTGTAAATTACGTTTTCTTTTTTATTTATTGTTTTAGTAGTTTCGTTTTTTGATAAAAAGCCTATTTTGTTCATTTTAAACTCCAAAATTATAATATATTTAAATTACTATGCTTTTAATATAGAATATTTTTTACGTTATAAAACTGTGATTTTATGTATGCTTTAGAGCATAAAAAGGTAACATATAAAATTATGCAATAAAAATATACATACAGATATATTTATAAGTAGAGCACATATTGTTCTTCCATGCAAAATTTTAATCAAATTGATTAAACAATGTGAAAGAGCAAACTCTAAAAAACTATAAAGGTTCCTATTTTAGCACTTTATACGCAAAGCACACCTTGCAAAAGTCCGTCAGAGACATCATAAAGTGCATAACTGTAAAACTCTTCTTCATCTCGTTCACGAATTGTTCTTTTTAGTTCTTCATAAATATCAACAAGAGTGAGCACAGGTTGTGCTTCTGTACAACTTATAAGATAGTTATCTAGACTTTCTTTTGCTTTCCAAAGTTGCTTGTTTTGTCTATTTGTATAGTTATAAAAAAAAGTTTTATTAGCTAAAAAAAGGAGATTATCATTTAAAAAGTGATACTTATTCGAGGAAATGGATTCAATTAATTTTTTATGCTTTTCACTTCTGCGTGAATAAACAAAATTTTCAAATATAGCATAGTATTCACACGCTATATCCTTATTTTCCAACATTTCTTTAACATAAAACATACTTAGGCGTGGCAATCCAAACTCTTTAAAAACTTCTTCTAAAACATAAAAGCAATCACGAACTTGCATCAGTCCATTTTTATATTCATTTGTTAAAAAACTATTATACTGAATTTCTTTACTGTACACACCAAAAACACAACTTTCTATATTTAACATATCTACTCCTTGGTGACATTGTATTTTTCTTTTACACAAAGATTTTGCAAATGTCAACTAGTACGTAATTGTACTACATTTTTTTGAGTTTTTTTGTGGATGCTGAATGTCTAAATTATTTTCCGCACTTGTAAAATGATACTACTTATTCATCTACATATAACAAAAAGTTCTCACTTATTTACTTACTTACATAGGAATTTTTTGTAAGTATAGTGGGTAATATTCTAAAGTAATTTATATAACAGATCAAAATCGGATATTCTACAGTAGAACACTAAGTGCACCTTTAAGATAAAAAAAGCATTATAAATTTATATTTTCAATCTTCTTGATTTTAATTAGTCTTTTGAGGGCAATCATTTGGGATACAGACTGCTCTAAATCTTTATAATATTGTTTAACTTGAAGAGTTTTTTCTTCTGTCGGCAAATATAAAGGAATACTTTTTATTGAACCTACATTGATTGAAAGAACAGATGTTCCGCTTAATCTACTCTGAATAAAAGCTTGAATTTCAGCTCTCTGTAGATAATGAAAAAGATATAGTGAATCAATTTCCTCTGTCTTTACTCTTAAGATAACAAAAGAATTACCAGGGACTGCGGGAATTGAATAAAGAGTTTCATCGGGTAAAATTTCTTGAGATTGTGTACCTACTTGCAAGATATCATTTTTTTTATTCAAATCAAAACTGATATACCCTACTGTTCCTAAAGTTACCTTACTTCCTTTGAAAGCAAAAACTATATCCCCTTCTTGCAAAATATACTTTTGAAGACGTGGAGAATCTAAGTTCGTACGTACAAATTCTGTATCATCTGAAAGATAAAAACCTGTGAGTGGGTCTAAATCTTTTAGGCTCACTTCTCTAAAAAGGTTCACTCCAAATTCGCTTATGTTTTTTGAAGAGATTACTTCATCTTTGACGCTTGTTCGATCTTCTTGATAGCGCAGAACTTCTACATAATCGCCCAGAGTTTTGACTTCCCCTTTATCACTCGAAGAAGCGGCGTTCTGTAAAATATAATAAGACGGTGTAATTCTTATAATTTTATCTTTATATAGTGTTTCAAGAGGAAGCGTGCATTGCGTTTTTTTGCTGTATTTTTCATCATAAGATTTTTGTAAAATACCCTTTTTTGCCCAGTCGAACTTAGCCCCATGGATTACAGTGCTATAAACTTCATTAAAGTATTTTTCTTTGTCGGACTTTTTAGTTTCCTCCAATATTAGGTCTTCACTTTCTAAATCTGTCATTATTTCCAGCGAATATAAGTTAGTGAGTGTACCTAAATCAAGCATATCAATACTTGTATTTTCTTTGTCAGAAAGTAAAACTATAGCAGGATAATCTTTACTTCCCTCACGACTTGGTAAAGGAAGTTGAATAACTCTTTCAATTTGCTTGAGTCTTACTAAATCCTCACGTAATCTTTTGTATTCTTTATTACTTAAGAAATTCCAAGAGGTATAAAGAAAAACATGTGGATTCTCTTCATAACAGGAGTTTTTCTTCAGAAAAGGCATGAGTTTTTCTACTGTAGAAAATTGAATAAGACTGATCACTTCTTTACTTGCTTCTTTTTTCTCTGAGTAAAGAAAGAATTCAGCATATTTATCATTGTGCAGATTGTGAATACTCTTTCTTATTTCATCTGTATAGAGAGTTCTCTTTATTTTTTCGGATAAAAGAAGGAGAATCGGCAACAGTTCTAAATTCTCAAGAGAAAAGGAAGAAATTTTGTATTTTTCAGCATGAGCATTCAATGTATGACAAAGCAAAAGACAAAGTGAAGGGGCAGGAAAAAAATTTTTATAGCGTACTCTCAATGTCATGCAAATATAGAAAAGTCGTTCAGAAAGTGATAGTGAAGTTTCTTCAAGTTTCAAAGAGTTAGCGACTATTAGATCATACTCTTTATGTTTTTTATCATACATCTTGTCGAAAAGAAAAATAGCATCAAAAACTGAGGCAGAAGTTGGAATATTATCTAAAATTTCTTTTGTTGTAGCTCTAAAAGCTTTCAGACTCTCTTTAGTAAATATTTCAGTATAGTGCATTAATACTCCATGTTGTTTTTTCTGACCACTTTGTCAAACTTTCATGATTGATAATAAACTTCCAAAGCTCAATATGTCAATTTTTTTCTCTTCAAAGAAAGAGCTTTCTCCCCTGACAGTTTTTTCAATCACTTTTTTTCTTCAACACATTAAAAAGGCTAGTGACTACCTATTGACTTACTAAAAGCATTATGATAGAAAGAAAAACACTTACACAAAATTTACATCGCTAACTTATCAAAAAAGGGATAAGTGTCAGTAAACATAAGAAAAGGAAAGTAAAATGAAAGTTTCAATTTGTGGCGACATACACGGTGAATTCAGTTCACTAACAGCTCTCGCCAATAAAGAACAACCCGACATCATAATCCAATGCGGTGATTTTGGATATTGGGATAAAGAGCAGACCGCAAAGCTTAAAGAGTATACAGGAAAAGCAAAAATTTACTTTTGCCGTGGGAATCATGAGAATCATACTCTTCTTGATGAACTCTATTCTCCCGAAACAGGTAAAGCAGATGGAATATATCAACTTCAAGAAAATGAAAATATATTCTTATGTAATTCAGGAAGCTTGCTGCCTATTGAAGGATTTAATTTTCTCTTTATCGGCGGTGCATACAGTGTGGATAAACACAGAAGAATTGAAGGTGAGTCTTGGTTTGAGCAGGAAGAATTGTCTGATGAATGTAAAAAAACTATTTTATCAAATAATTATCGACAAATAGATGTTATCATAGCTCATACTGCCCCTAAAGATGGAGCAACAAACCTTGCGCATAAGGCTATTTCAAATCATGGACGAGGTTTTAGAGTCCACGGTCATTTTATGGGAAAAGTTAAAAATTGCTCTATGACAGATTTTCTGCAAGAATGTATTGATAAGTTCCAACCAAAATACTTTGTTCATGGGCACTATCATACCATGATGAAACAAAAACTTGCTAATGATGTGATACTTCAATCTTTAGGTCTTTCTGAATATGAAGGCTGTGCTTTTCGCTCTTTTTATGTTAATTATCAATTATCAAAAAATGGCATCAAAGAACTCGATTATGCCCCCCTTACAGAAGAGGAAGATAAGCTTTTAAATATGCTTAGTAAATTCTTTTAATCAATGAAAAAACAAAAGGTGATACTATGACAAACGCAATGCAAAATATAATCAACAAATTCAATAATAAGAAACAGCTCGACTTTGTTTTCTTTTGGAAACCGCAAAAAATGAATACTCCCCTCACAAGTGCTTGCTTGTGCCAGTGGCATTCATGTTCATTTCATGTTGATAATGTTACATACTCCAATTGCGAACAATTTATGATGGCACAAAAAGCTCTACTATTTGAAGACATTGAAGTATACAATAAAGTTCTAAAAACAAGTAAGCCAAAAGACTGTAAAGAGCTTGGCAGACAGGTGAAGAATTTCAACTCAAGCACTTGGGATAAAGAAAAATACTCAATCGTTGTTCGTGGAAATATGGCTAAATTCTCTCAAAATGAAGACTTGAAGACTTTTCTTTTGTCGACAGAAGATAAAATCCTTGTTGAATCAAGCCCGTATGATAGAGTCTGGGGTGTTGGTTTAAAGGAAGACAACAAAGACATCAAAAATCCTTATAACTGGAGAGGGCAAAACCTACTGGGCTTTGCCCTTATGGAGGTAAGGGATAATTTGAAGATAAATAATACTAGGGTGTGTTTCTAATTTATTTCATCCAAATCAAATTTCCACCAATGAGCACAAAAGCTTTGTAGATAATTTGTAATTTATCGTATATTGTAGCAATTATTTGAAATTTTTTTATTTTTTAAAAGAAAGACTCTATAGTTTGCCTTTCTTTATAAAGATGTTTGTCGTAATTCAAAGAATTTTTTAGATTTGACTTTGGTGAAATAACCGCAATCATATTTTTCTCTTGAAAAGTAGACAAAATCTTATTTGAACCATAGATTTTATCCGCCAATAAAACTTGCGATGTGCACGCTTCAACAAACTCTAAAACGAGCTTTGAGTCGTGCACATTTCCTGCTGGAAGCAATATTTTTAGAGTTTTACCAAGAAAGTCTACGATTGAATGGATTTTTATTGTTATTCCAGCTCTACTCCTAGCTATGCTTTCTTTTTTTTGACTACCAACAGGCGCTGAAGCATGTTTGTGAAGATTCAGTATATAGCATTAGGTACAAGAATATCATCAGCACAGAACATCTTTACATACTCGCCCTTTGCATGAATAAAAAATTCCTGAAAAATTATAGACCCACCTGCTCCCATATTTTTTTCTAAATCTATATGCCGAATCCTAGCATCAGAATAAGAATGAGCAATTTCTCTGCTTCTATCTGTACAGGTATGATTTATTAGAATTAACTCTAAATTATCATAGCTTTGCGCTAAGACAGAGTCAATAGATTGATTTAAAAATTTCTCATCATTATAGTAAGGAATCATAACAGAAACTAGCGGATACATATAACTATCCCTACCACTTTGACAAATAATATTTTATCTGTTCTTCAGTCACATCAAAAGCTTTTGCCTTATCTTTTTCGACTGCATCAAACCACTTTGCTGTAAGTTCAACAGCTTCAGGCACCTGTAGTTTTGCCGCCCAACCTAATTCTATATTTGCAAGACTTGGATCAAGTTGCAACAAAGTTGCTTCAGGTTTATAATCTGGACGAGGGCGAACTGTATATCTATCAAGAGGTAAATCTATGCTTTTTAAATATATTTCTGTAATAGTTTGCACAGTATAGGAGTTTCCGTCTTTAAATGGAGCAAAATTATAAGCCTTTGAATATTCTTGAGGATTTTCATAGTTTTTTTTTGTAAGGATAAGATAGCCATACAGTGCATCTAAAACATGTTGCCATGGTCGAATTGACAAAGGATTTCTCAAAATTATTTGCTCATTTTTACTTATAGATTCGGCTATATCTGGCATAATTCTGAAGGCAGCGTAATCGCCGCCGCCAATAACATTTCCTGCTCTTACAGAAGCACATGCAATTCCAAGATCTTCAAAGTATGATTTTCTATAGGAATTAATTGCAAGTTCTGCCATTGCTTTTGATGCTGAATAAGGATCTTTACCACCTAGTTCATCATCTTCACGATATGCCCAGTGCCATTCTTTATTTTCATAGCATTTATCAGTTGTTATACATACAAGAGCTTTACAACTTGAAATATTGCGCACACACTCCAAAATATTAACTGTGCCTTGAGCATTTGATAAAAAGGTATTTACAGGTTCTTGATAGGAAGTTAAAACAATAGCTTGTGCAGCAAGATGAAGAACAATTTCAGGATTAAAATCACTCATTACTTTTTGAAGATTATTCAAATCGCAGATATCGCCGATATGATTTTCTATACAATTTTCAAGATTCGCATCTAAAAATAAATTTCCACGTACATTTTCAGGTTCTAAACTATACCCACAAACGATTGCACCAAGCTGTTTAAGCATGAGTGCAAGCCAAGCTCCTTTAAAGCCTGTATGCCCTGTAAGAAAAACTTTTTTCCCTGTAAAAAACTTTTTTAATTCCAACATTTCCATGGTGCTCTTCCTTCGTCCCAAAGTTTATTGAGGAGTTGTTTTTCACGTAAGGTATCCATACACTGCCAAAAACCTTTGTGTTTATATGCCATAACTTCAGATTGTTGTGCAAGTTTATTCATAGGTTCTTGTTCCCACATATAACCATATGGATTTTTTTCATCTGATTCCGGAATAGCATCAAAAACGCTAGGGTTGCACACAAAGAAGCCGCCATTTACCCATGTATTAGGGTCTTGAATTTTTTCTTTGAAGTTCATAACCTTATCGCCTTCTAAGTCAAGCACGCCAAAACGTTCTGTAGGTTGAATAGCTGTAAGGGTGAGAGATTTTCCGTGATTTTTATGGAAATCAATAGTTGCTTGAATATCAACATCTGCTACTCCGTCACCATATGTAAGAAGAAAGTGGTCTTCATTTTCAAGGTAAGGTTTAAGGAGCTTCAAGCGTGTACCTGTACTTGTATGCAAGCCGGTATCAACTAAGGTTACTTTCCAATCTTCAGCAAGATTGTTCGATAAAGAGATTTCATTCTTACAGCAATCAATTGTTAAGTCTTTAGAATATAAAGCATAATCTACAAAGAATTTTTTCACTAACTGTGCCTTATAGCCACAAGTAATGATAAATTCGTTATGCCCGAACGAGAGATAGCGTTTCATTATATGCCATAAAATAGGCATTTCACCAATTTCAATAAGAGGTTTTGGAAGTGATATGCTTTCTTCACCAATTCTTGTGCCAAAACCACCTGCAAAAATCACTACTTTCATATTGATATCCTTTAAAAAATCTCATTAACCATATTCACAAAAGTCTGCACCATATATGCTCTTTCTTCCTCTTGAATGCGTGGAAAAACACCTATCCAGAAGCTATTATTCATTATGTAATCAGTATTTGTTAGCTCTTCAGAAGTACGATATTCAACATTTTCAAACGCTGGTTGACGTGTCATATTTCCTGCAAATAAAAGCCTTGTTCCTATTTTTTTAGCTTCAAGATATTCTTGCACTTCTCGACGAGTTGGCTTTATATTTTCTCTTAGACTCAGTAAAAAGCCAAACCAAGATGGTTTACTATCTTTAGTTGCTTCCGGAAGAATAAAATATTTATCTAAACCTTTTTCAATAAAGGCTTGCTTGAGCAATTCAAAATTTTCTTGTCTTTTATCAATAAAGTCAGGTAGTTTTTTTAATTGCGCAACACCAATAGCTGCTTGCATATCGGTAAGACGCATATTATAACCTTGATGCGAATATACATATTTATGATCATAGCCAAAAGGCAAACTTCCAAACTGCTGTTCAAAGCGATGTTTACAGATATTGTCATTCCCTGGAGGACAAATACAATCACGCCCCCAATCACGCAGAGATTCAACAGCCTTCATTAAAGCTCTATCAGAGCCTAAAACTGCTCCGCCTTCGCCTGTTGTAATATGATGTGCCGGATAAAATGACAGCGTCGCTAAGTGACCAAAAGTTCCGCATTTTTGCCCATGAAGCTCTGACCCCGCAGCATCGCAACAATCTTCAATAAGAAATAAAGAGTGTTCATCAGCAAATTCTCTAAATACTTTAGCATCAAATGGATTTCCAAGTGTATGCGCAAGCATAATCGCTTTTGTTTTAGGCGTAAGCGCTTTTTTTATTTGCTCTAAGCCTGCATTATAATTTGGAATTTCAACATCAATAAAAACAGGTATGAGCCCATACTGCACAATTGGTGAAACAGTTGTTGGAAAACCTGCCGCAACAGTAATAACCTCATCACCGGCTTTCAATGCTCTTTCTTTTAGCAGTGGACTTGTAAGAGCTGCAAAAGCTAAAAGGTTAGCCGCAGAGCCTGAAACAGTAGTTAACGCTTTTTTTACATTAAAGAAATTCGCCAATTCTTTTTCAAAGATATCACAATATCGCCCTGCGGTAAGCCACATATCGAGTGAGGCATCTACTAAGTTGAGAAGTTCCTCTTCTTCAACAAGTTTACCAGCCGCTGGAATATACGTTTTACCTTCTTCAAAAATATATTTATTCTGTGAATTATGGTAGTCTTTAACTACTTTTAGCACATCTTCTCTTGTTGTCATCTACACGTCCTTATAGGGATACATAGTATCTAAATTATTCCCAAACATTAATTTTGGATAAAGCTTTACTTTGTTCGATATCACAATTTCTAATAAGCAGGCACCCCTACTTGATTTTAGCCACTTTATAGCTTCATCAACTTCATTTGCCTTTGAAATTTTTTTCCCTTCTATTCCATAGGCAAACGCAAGCGCAGTAAAATTAGGTGCGGAATATCCATCTACAGTTCCATAAAGTCTATTTTCGTGATAGTCTTCTTGAAATTGCTGAACCATTCCAAGAGCGTTATTTTGAAACACTATTATTTTTATGGGCAAATTGTAGTGCTTTATCGTTTGAAGCTCTTGAATATTCATTTGTAGACCACCGTCACCATTAAAACAAATCACTTCCTTATTCGTAGCAAAAGCCATACCTATTGCAGCAGGTAAAGAGAATCCCATCGAGCCATGTCCACCGCTGAATAGAACTCTTTGCCCTTTTTTCAGCTGAATACTTTGTGCTACGTACATTTGGTTTTTTCCTACATCTGTAGTATAGCCTGCAACTTCAGGAAATTTTTCAGATAGTAAGTATACAAATTTATTGGGATTTATATCTTCGTTATCAATAGCAAGCTCTTCTAAGGAAGAAAATTTCTTTTTGTAGAGAGAAAGTTTTTCAAGCCAGAAATCATTACTTTGACAACTAATATTTTTTTTAGCTAAGGCTTCAATAAAACCTTTAATATCAGCTTCAATTCCAATTGCATTTTTTGTTTTTACATTAAATTGACTAGGATTTATATCTACATGATAAATAACTTTATTAGCTTCAAAGTAATTTACGTTAGCCCCTAATTGACGAACATCAAATCTTGTTCCAAGAGCAAGGACAAAGTCAGCTTCACATAAAGCGATATTTGCGTATCTGTTACCGTATGAACCAATCAACCCAAAGTTCAGTGCTGAAATTGCCACATCCACTCCATGCAAAGAATGAACAATAGGAATAGAGTATTTTTCACTAAAACGTGCGCACTCTTCATCTGCACAAGATAAAGAAACACCGTGACCGAAAAGCAATAGTGGTTTCTTTGCATTTTGCAGATCCGTGATAAGCATATTCAGTTGATTATCAAGAAAAATATCTACACAATTTTCACATAACAAACTAATATTACTAATAAAGCTAATTTTATCGTCCGCGCACTCTTCTTTTTGAACATTCATTGGAACATCAAGAAGAACAGGTCCAAAAGGAGCAGTTGTAGCTATTTTATAAGCTTTTTTAAGAGCAGAGGGAAAATCTGAACCTTTTGTTACTTGCATTGAGAGTTTTGTGATTGGTTTACAGATATTAACAATATCAGTTTCTTGGAAACCTATTTGACGAATATCCGAATTTTGGTTTTGTTCGTGCGTATTTACTTGACCTGTAATGAAAATAGCAGGAATATGATCAAAATAACAATCTGCTATGGGAGTAACTAAATTTGTTGCACCGGGTCCACTTGTTGCAAGAGTCAGAGTTGGCTTATGAGTGATTCTAGAGTGAGCATTTGCTGCAAATCCAGCACCTTGCTCATGACGAAGAGTGACGAGTTTCAAATTTTTATTCTTGCCTATTTCATCAATAAATCTAATTGTCATCCCACCAATGTAGTGATAAATTGTTGTCAATCCAGCTACTTGACAAAATTCACTTAAATACTTTGAAACTAGCATCTCTAAACTTCTCTCTTTATATAAAACCGCTTATTCCAAGCATACATTTTTTCTATACAATATTCTAAATCATGCGGAGCATTTAAAGTATAGTCACTTTGAAATTTCTCAATATTTGGCACGTAGGCTTTAGGAGCATTGCCTTTATCCTCTTTGCCCAAAACTTTTACTTGTAAAGTATACTTATCGCCTATCGCCTTAGCAAGTTCTTTTAGTGAAATACCCTTATCAGAACCTATATTATAAAGATTAAATGCCTTATTTTGAAGCAAGATTGTAAGTAAACAAACAACTAAATCAGTAGCATATAAATAACTTCTTGTAGCTTGTCCATCACTTTTAATTATAATATCTTCACCTAAAATTGCATTTTTAATAAATTCACCAAATGCAAAACTTTCTAAAGGCAAGTATGCTCCAGCAAAAGCAAAGCAGCGGGTTATTGCACATGGAATGTTTTCACGTTCGGAAAAATCCTTAGCAAGTTGTTCTGTAACTTTCTTTGTCTGAGCATAAACACTTGCATAGGAACAATCAACTTGTAAATCATCTTCCTTAAAAGGAATATCTGCATCAAAGTTTCTGTATACAGCACCTGATGAAGTTATAAGAATAGACTGAACATCATGCTTTTTCGCGGTTTCAAAAATATTTTGTGTGCCTATAATGCCATAATTGATATGCCTTGTTGCCCAATCAGCAGAGTTATCAAAAGGAAGATTAGCAGCATGAACTATATAATCAAGTTTTTCAACCTCAACACTATAATCTAATACAGTTCCCTCGACAAGCTTAAGAGGTGAAAAACGCTCTAAGTGAGGATATTTTCTGTAAAAACTTTCCTTTGAGCGTGAAAGTGCGTAAATATCAATATTTAGATTTTCTTCTTTATTAAGATAAAGCAAGCTCTCAATAAGCCATATTCCAAAAAAACCGTTCGCACCTGTTATAAAAATATTGGCATTATGCAGTTTAGGAAGCAGAGATTGTACCTTGCTATATATGTATGATAAATCAGATTCCAAAAGGCTAAATTGCATGCTTCACCAACTTCCTACTAAGTTGAATTTTTACGAAAAAATGCTTGATGTCAATTTAATCTATTTTGCTACACTTGTAAAGTAATTTGTCAAAATGAAATTTTCGTATTAATTCTGGGTAATATTTTACTGAAGCTTAGATAGTAGTTATTTTAAACACTTTACTTAGATAAGTTACAATATTTAAAACTCTCTCACGTAAAATTCTAATTTTGTTTTTGTATAAAAGTAATAATTTCATCTAATGCTGTTTTAGCAGATATTTCACTTATTACTAAACCCTTTTTGTATTCGTGAACCTTTTGAGCTGAAGCTCCGATATTAAAACATGTTTGATTTGATAGACTCACTATATAAAAAAAACAGCTTACTTCTTTCCAAAAAAATTCTTGCTATAGAAAGACATCCAAGTTTAAGTATTCACTATTTTGAGTAAATTTTAAATGGAGCATTTCTGTATTTTTTATCAAAATAAAATCGTAGAAAAGCGCGAATTTGTTTCCTAAAAATTTTCTCTTTTTTACCTGTAAGCCAAAAATGACAAAAAGCTTTATCTTTATCAGAATTATTAGGATAAAGCAGATTAAAAAACATGTCAACAGTAGCCAAAGGGTAAGGCTCAACAGTACTACGACTAAAGCTTGAATCATGTTTACGCCAGCGACATAATTCCTTATCAAGATAGATAGCTGGTTGCTGAATTAAACATTGTATCCATAAAAAATTATCAAGTCTTTGTGGGATTAGTGGGTCAAATTTACATGATTTTAATATGGAACTTCTTACTAAGACCGATGAAAAGGTTGAAATAAATCTCTCATAAACTAAGTCCATACGAGATATTGATTCTTTTTGAATAAATCTTTTACGCTTTTCAAGCATTTTTATATGTTTAGAATTATTGCTATTATCATCTCCAAAGATTTTTACTCCACAATAAAATAAAGCTATATTTTCCTGTGCTTCAGCTATATTTAGCATTTCTTCTAGGAAAGTAGGTTCCCATATATCGTCACTTTCTAAAAAAGCAATATAAGGAGTTTTAACAAGATTAACTGCAGCCTCGATAGTGGCAGGCAAACCTTTATTTTGTAAATTTTCGTGAGTATGAAACTTTATTCGCTCATCTTTTTGAATATATTCTTCAATTATGCTACGCGAATTATCTTTTGAACCATCATCAAAAATAATATAATCAAATTCTGTATATGTTTGACAAAGAACACTATCAATGGCATGAGCAATATATTTCTCATGACCATAACTTGCAGTTATCACAGTAACTTTTTTCATAGTATAAAAACCTACAACTTAGTTAAAAACTATTGACTAATACCTTTGAAAGATATTGCTCTATGACGATATACAAAAACAATTTAGAAATAGACCCTAATGAATTTCGCTACTATTATACAAAGCCGCATAATGTGAACCGTCTTTTAGAATAAGCTCATCATGCGTACCCTGTTCAACTATTTCACCATTATTTATCACAACAATATTATCTGCATGACGTACGGTTGAAAGCCTATGAGCAATAATAAGCACTGTTCTATCTTTCATAAGGTTATCAATTGCTTTTTGCACAACTTTTTCTGATTTATTATCAAGTGCAGAGGTTGCCTCATCTAAGATAACGATAGGCGAATTTTTCATAAAAGCTCTTGCAATACCAATTCTTTGTTTTTGCCCGCCTGATAATAAAACGCCTCTTTCACCAATTTCAGTATCGAGACCAAGTTCAAGTGAGTCGATAAACTCAGTTAAACACGCATTTTCTAAAACTTGATTCATAGCTTCTTCACTTACATTCTCTTTACCCAGAAGAATATTCTCGCGAATTGTGCCACCAAATAAAAAGTTATCTTGGAAAACAACCGAAATTTTTGAACGTAAAGAATCGAGGTTATAATCTCGAATATCTGTTCCGTCTATAGTAATATTACCGCCTGTTAGATCGTAGAAACGTGGAAGCAAGTTTACTGTTGTAGTTTTTCCGCCCCCAGAGTTTCCAACGAAGGCAATATTTTGCCCGACTTTAATTTCAAGATTAAAATCTTTTAGTACTGGCTTATCAGAAACATAAGAAAAGTTAACGTTTTTATAGACAATTGCATCTTCAACTTTTTCTAACTGCTTTGCACCTTCGATATTTCTAATTTGACTTTCATTATCAAGAAGTTCAAAAACACGCTCCATTGCCATAAATGACATTTGCATACTCGCAAAAGTTTTTCCCATAGCTTTAAGAGGTGTGTAAAGCATTAAAAGAGCTGCTATAAAAGATACAAACTCCCCTGCTGTAAGGTGTGTATTAATAATTAGATATGAACCTAACCAAATTACTCCTGCTATACCGATAGATACAATAAAGTGCATAAGCGGACTTAAGATACCAGTTCTTTTTGTCATCTTCATTGTAAGTTTAAATAGAAAATTAAGTGTACCATTAAACTTTTCTTTTTCATATTCTTGTAGATTATACGAAGCAATAATCCTATTTCCTGAAAATGCTTCCGTAAAACCATTCATCAACTGCCCACCTGACCAAACGCTAGCTTTTACCATCTCTTTAATCTTTCTGCGTAGTTGAGTAAGTGGATAAAGAGCAATGCCCATAGCTGTTAAAGCAATTACCGAAAGTTCCCAAGAATTCCATAAAAGTACACCAACCAAAGCAATTGAAGAAAAAAGACGTGTGACGAACATTTTTACAGCATTCAAAAGACCTGAGCAAGCTAAGTCAGCATCATTATTATACCTAAAAAGAATTTCACCTGAATTTGATTTATCAAAGTACATTGTGTCTTGACGCAACAATTTTGAAAACAATGTAAATTTCAAATCTTTTGTTATTTTTGCACCAACCCACGCATTGAAGTAGGTAGAAGCATAGTTACAGCTACTCTGAAAAAAGCTAAATAAAACAATAAGTAGTGGAATATGCGTAGCTTGTTGGATATTTTGCTCAATCATAACTGTATCCATAAAAGGACGCAAGAATGACGCAATAACAGCATCCATTGCCCCTACAGGAATAGTTAATACGAGTGCTAAAATAGCTCTATATTTATATGGCTCTACAAATGGATAGATACGTCTATAATTTTCTACCGCATTCATCTTTAGTATTTTATCTTTTGCTTTTTGAAACATAAGTCTTCCTTTTTCTTAGACGGCATTTATACACCTTATGGGGGAAAAAGTAAATACTTACAAGATTACGATATTATATAACATTATTTACTAAGGCAAAAGATTTGATTTAGAAGCACGTCTTAGATAGTGTTGTCAAGATATGATTTTCACGTCTATCAAAGACATATAAAACACTTTGAAGAAATTTATCAAAAATAAATAACTGAAGGAGCATTTTAAATCTGGCACACAAAGAGAGGCAAAAAGCAATTTTGACAAAACTATCTAGGATGTGTTTCTAAATTAAGAAGTTTTATTTCCAGAGTTTATATGTGCTTACATCTGCAATAGTTCTAAGTAGCATATCTTTTTCTGAAACGTTAGCTTTTTCGTGGGGAACTCTCCAATCTATAGCAAGGGTTTCATCGTCAAACTTCACACCTATTTCAGATTCTTTATTGTACAAATTATCGCATTTATAAGCAAAAACTGCTGTTTCACTAAGAACTGAAAATCCATGTAAAAATCCGCGAGGGATAAGGAATTGTCTATTATTTTCTGCCGATAATTCTACCGCAATATGTTGACCAAAAGTAGGCGAACCCTCTCTTATATCAACAGCAACATCTAAAACTGTTCCTTCGAGTACTCGAACAAGTTTTGCCTGAGCATGTTCACCATCTTGCGCATGTAGACCGCGAATAACTCCATAAGAAGATTTCGACTGATTGTCTTGAAGAAAAACATTAGAAATTCCATTTTCTTTGAATTTAGCATAGTTATAGCTTTCAAAAAAATAGCCTCTGTCGTCGCTAAACACACGAGGCTCAATAATAACAAGACCTTCGATAGCAGTTTTGATAAAGTTCATGCAGTGTCACCATAATATTATAATTTTTATGAACTATGCCACCAAATAGTATAAAAATCAACTCTTCATTGGGGTGTAACTATCATTTATACCACTTATATCATAGTATTCGAGGGGAAAACTACGCTTTAAGAAAGATTTTCTTTTGTAAAATGTAATTTTCCCCTCAAAAATAAGAAGCAAAATGTATTCTTAATACATTTTTAAAAATACTCTGAGCTAACAAGTTTGTATATTCGATTATCTATTGAACTGCGGCTTTCGCTAGTCCAGAAAGCAAATTTTCCATATTTTTTACGATTTGATTCTCGCCAGAAAGACCTAAAGGCGCAAATAACTTTGATAATTTTTGATAAACTATCTGAGTTGTACCATCAGCATTTTCAATAAGCAGAACTTTCAAAGGAAGTTCAAGCCCCACGCTTTGTGATTCAAGCATAAGTTTAGTTCCTACACTTGGATTTCCAAATACAATCACAGTTGTAGGACGTAGTTGCATATCAACTTTTTCAGCATTTGCAGCATGATCAAATTCAGCGAATATTGTGAGATTTTTTCCTTTAATAAAATCTACAACATTCTTATAAACAGTCTTAAAGTCAGACTTTGCATTCACCACCATCACTTCGTCATTTGAAGTGCTTTCAGCAGAAAATGCCACATTATTCAAACTAAAAACACAAAGAAAAGCAAGTGAAATACTGAAAATCATAGATACAATTTTTTTCATAAAAGCTCCTTTGATTATTTTAAACAATAAGAAACAAGTGAATATTTCTTATCAATTTTATTATACCTTATTTTTAGCTTTTGTAAAGCTTACTACTTAAAATGATTTTGAACACATAATTTTATCATATAACAATAAGCACGATTTAAATACCTTATACACTATATTAAACTATTACATTCTACAATCTACCTTTTGGCACATTTACATATTTTTTCTTATGATATAAGATTTATAATATGTCATCAAAATATAAAACTTATTGGAGGAGCTATGAAAAAAATTCTGATTCCAACCTTTGTTACTTGCCTTCTTACTCTTTGCACAACGACCTTTACAGTTATAGAAGCTAACGCTAAAGACATGTCCAATGTATTTCTAAACAATACAGATAATACCTTTCACAACACACATAAAGGCTATCTCGAAAAAATATCAAACGAAAAAGATATTGATAAAATTCTTGAAATTATAGAATCCGCCCCTGATTCATATGAATTTTTCACCCTCACTACAGATGGAGTAAGAGTACGACAAGGGCCTAGCATAAGCCATAAAATAAGTCATAATGCCTACAAAAACATGCCGGAAGAACATGAATTCCCTGGTGATATGCCAATGTCAGTTTTTGGTGGTATTGTTGGAAACACTCTTTATGGAGGCGATGAAAACTGTAGCGCATGGAGAGAAGTTTTAGCTGTAGATATGGGAACTACTTACAATGGAAATTTTTTACTAAGTTCTGCTGGCTATGGAAACTCTAATCCATCTTATATCTGCGTAGATTTTATAGAAACTAAGCCTGTAGCCCCTTATCTTGACAGTTGGGTTGACGTGTACTTTAAAGGCAAAAAAAGCACAAGTGATGAATTTTCAAGTCCTATAAAGGTAAATAATGACGTTACATTAGTAGATTACCTCTATAATGAATATCAACTCAAAAAAGGAGATTTAATTCTCTTCTCAAATGATTTTTATGATGGTATGGCAGACGAAGAGTTTCATGTGTATAAATTTGCTGCTGACTACGCTTTCTATCTGCAAACAACATCAGCCAATGTAATTCAAGAAAAAGTAAAACTAGATAATGACGGTAAAAAAGCTCTTGAAGCATTCATAAATAAAAATGAAAGACTTCAACAGTAATTAATATATAATTCTCCCCAAAAGACTAAAAAGAAATGAGGCTAGATGTAAGCGGGCCGTATCCTGCTGATTCTGTTTTTCATTTTGCATTATAAGGTAAAAAGCATATAAAATGCGTAACTCAAACTCACATAAAATATTGCATTAAAATAACAGTTATTATGCCACTTAAGACTATGGATAAGCTACTTGTAGCACCTTCTAACTCGCCAATTTCCATTGCTTTTGCCGTGCCTATTGCATGACTTGCTGTCCCTATGGCAATCCCTTTTGCTATAGGACTTTTTATCTTACTGACTTCCACTACTCGCTTTGCAATTAAATTTCCAAAAACACCGGTAAGAAGTGTCACAACAACCGTAATTTCACCGATTCCGCCAAATTCTATACTTATTGGCAATCCAATTGCTATTGTTATAGATTTTGGTAGTAATGTAGCATAATGTGCGACAGATAAAGATAATAATTTTGATATAATCATAATAGATACCAAACTTGTAAGTACGCCTGTTGTTATACCTATTACGATTGCAAGTATATTTTTCTTCAAAATACTGAGCTGTTTATATAATGGAAGTGCTAGACAAATTGTTGCAGGAGTTAAAAAATAACTGAGATATTGCGCAGAATTATAATATGTATCGAAATCTATATCAAAGAGAATCAAAATTGATCCAATAAGGATTATAGAAAAAAGTATCGGATTCAAAATATCTTTGTTATATCTGCTCTTTATCGTATCACAAATGACATAAGCTATTAATGTTATGCTTGAACCAAAGAAGACAGATGATGTAATCTGATCTATCATTTCATTTCCTTTTTGACTAATAAATCAGTTACTTTTCCTGAAACAATCATAACAATTATCGTAACCAAAACTACGCTTAGAACTAAAGCAGGAAGCAAAGGTAAAAGCAGATTATAGCTTTTTACAATGCCAACTCCGGCAGGAACAAACATAATTCCCATGCAAGTTATTAGGAAAAAAGCTACATTTTCAATATGTTCAGGCTTTACAATTTTCAAACAGAGCAAAGTAAAAAGTATCAGCATACCATAAATGCTTGTCGGAATAGGAAAAGGAAGTATAAATTTCAATACTTCTGCTATAAATGTTATGCTCAAAATTATACTTAATTGCTTTATATATTTCATTATTTATCTTTGATTTTCTTGTTTTATAACATTGCTTTATAGATTGATAATATTGTATAACTGAAAAAATTGCAAATATAAAACCTCTACATAAAAAAAGAGCTTATCTCACTGTTAATAATGGGATAAGCTCTAATTTTTTCAACTTCAAGTTTATGATTAAATTACTTCACAACTGAAAGCCCTGCTTTTGCAACTGTAGTATCATCAGCAACAGAACCACCACTTACACCGATAGCGCCAATTATAACACCATCTTCGATAATAAGTTCACCACCACCAAAGATTACTAAGCCATTGTTTGTAACTTCAATCCCGTAGAGTTCTTGACCTGGTTGTGCTGCTGCTCCAAGTGCCGCTGTGGACATATTAAAATTGCGAGCTGTTTCAGCTTTTTTTATAGCAATATCTTCACTTCCTAGAAAAGCTCCATCCATTCTACAAAAAGCTTTTAGATTGCCACCTGCGTCAACAACAGCAATATTCATAGGAACCTTAATTTCTTCTGCTTTTGCAACTGCTTTTTCAATAACAGCCATAGCTTGTTTTGCTGTGATGTCTTCAGAAAGTTGTGTTTTCAAAGCATGTGCGTTTGTTGCTGTCAAAAATAAACCTGCCATTAAAGATAAAACTAATAAACCTCTTTTCATAATCACTCCAAAATAAAAAAATAAGTAAATTTTAAGGGTATCCACAGCCAAAATCTATAAAAATATAGATAGTTATAGTATATAGTATTCGTTAAAAAGTGTCAAGAAGACAACTTTAAATATGCTAAAAAATGCCTGTTTGATTATTTCTCAAAGTATGCTTTCAAAAAAGATATCCTCCTATCTTTCTAAGGTATTGATTTATTGAAAATTGTTTTTCCAAAAAAATTTACTCTTCCCCCTCAAGCTATCATAAGCTAAAATAGTGTGAACCTAGGTAAAGAGATAAAAGCTATTAAGTTGCAAGATGAATCAAAAGTGTTTATTATCGAAAAAATTCTTTTATTCAGACTTTGGAAGATAGGAGTAAGTATGTCAATATTTATAAGAGTTTTTATCTTTATTTTTTTATCGCTTACCTTGGTTACTCAGCATAGTTACGCTCTTACCTTTGAAGAAGCTGAGGCTGTTTATAACTGGCAAGATTATTCAAAATCCAAAACGATGTATGAAGAACTCATCAAACAATATACAAAAGAATCAGGCAAAAATAGTGCCGAAGTATTCAAAGCAAGACTTGGCGTTGCGACATGCCTGCGCGGTGAGGGGAAGTATAAAGACGCACTAAAACAAATAGAACAAATCTATAAAGAATCTGAAAAAGTTTTAGGAAAAAATCATAGAATTACTCTTAAATCAAAGTTTGAAATTGGTGTAACCTATCACTATTTGGGGAGATTTTCTGAAATATTTACTCTCCTAAACGAAGTTCTGCTTGCTCAAAATGCTGCTTTTGGAAGAAGTGATCTTGATACTTTAGAAACTGTATCTGTAATGGGTGCTGCTATGTTTGCTGTTGGCGAACAAAAAGAAGCGCATAAAGCCTGGACTAGTATGCTGCCTACCACGCAAAAATCCTTGGGAGAATATCATGAACTAACATTATGGAC
Source organism: uncultured Desulfovibrionaceae bacterium (assembly GCA_964371865.1). Lineage (GTDB taxonomy): Bacteria > Desulfobacterota > Desulfovibrionia > Desulfovibrionales > Desulfovibrionaceae > CAYJAZ01. Next base: position 54,454 of record CAYJOR010000001.1, read on the forward strand.
TCGTGTAAACATTGCAATTACAACATCATTCTTAGGTAAACCTAAGGAAGCATTGGATATGTATTTAGCTGTAATGCCTCTGGTTGAAGAAAAACTAGGTAAGTATCATATGCTAACCGCAAACTTGTATAGCAATTTAGCTGTTACCTACGCAAGACTTGGAAAACCTGCTGAAGAAAAAATATATGCAGAAAAAGCACGAGTGCTACAAAATAAACATGCTTCTGACAATCCTCAAACTTTACTCTTTAGATATCAAGAAGCAGTAACATTAGACAATGCTGGAAAATATCAAGAAGCAAAGAAAGAACTACAAAGCATTTTACCCCTACAAGAAAAAGCTTTTGGGCGTGAGAATGTTCATACGTTAAGAACTGCCACATCTTTAGCAATTCTTTCATCTAAACTTGGAGAATATAATGAAGCAAAAAAACTCCTCAATTATGTATTACAAGTTGCTCCAAAATCTTTAGGTGAAAAACATGATGTTGTTCTTAGCGCAAAAGAAGCCTTAGCAACTATGCAATATGAACAAGGTGACTTTAAATCATCCTCAAAGCTTCTTTCAGAAGTAAAAGATGCTTATGAAGAAAAATACGGAGCCGATCATGAATACACACTAATGTCTGAAAACAAACTAAGTAATATGATAGACTATACTAAAGATACAAAACCTCCAACAATCGACACCCTAAAAAAATTGGAAGAAAAATACGGTGAAGATCATCCATCAGTTCTCAAAGCTTGGGCAAATTACGCCATTGATTTAAATACAAACAAGAGAACAAAGGAAGCTATTGAAATATTAAAAAAAGTATATGAAAAAAATAAAGCAATTCAAGGAAAAAACCATAGTGACACTTTAGTAAATGCTATTAACCTTGCAACGCTTTATGCGGCCATAGAAAACACAACTGAAGCAAAACGTCTTTATGATGAAATAATTCCAGAGTTGATTAAAGTATACGGCAAAGAACATCCTTTAGTTTTAACAGCCACAGGAAATTTAGCCTCCATTCAAGCTGATAAGGGTGACTATGCAAAATCTTTAGAAAATCAGATAATTGTTTATGAAACTTTCAAAAAGACAAAAGGTGAAAGCCATAATGATACTCTCACAGCAGTGAATAATCTTGCTACAACCTACTCAACACTTGGTGACCACCGAAAAGCTATAGAATTACTTGAGGGTGCAGTTATAGCTATCAATAATGCTGACGTTAATAATTCTGAAATAGCAAAAGTAATAAAACTTAACTTAGAAGCAATTATTACTTTTGAATCTAGCTTAACAAAAAGCAATACTAGCTTATCTTCATCTAAAAATTCACCAGCTCTTACAAAAGTAGCTATTGCTGAATTAGAGGAAAAACTTAAAAAAAACAATCAAGAATACGGCGAGTATAGCTTAAAAAGTTTAGAAGTATTAGCTCAGATTAAAAATTTAGAGTTTCAAAGTAGTGATTTTTACAGTAAAGATTTTCAAAATAAAGACTTTACAAGCTATGATAAACAATTTAACGACTTTTTAGGGCGTATTTTACTTTCACAAAACAATGCTGATTTCTATTTACGTAGTCATTTGGGAACTTTTTCAGGCCTCAAACTACTCGCTGGAAGCCATAGAGTAGGCACCTTTTTCTCTAAAATAGCTATTCTTGCATTAAGAGAACAACGTGAAAAAAATATAGGTCTCCAAAGAGATTTACAACAAACATTTCATGAAAGCCAAACTTTGTTCTATGAGTTGCCAATAAGAGGATTAATCCTACAAGAAAGATTCCAAGAAGCTCTAATGACAGTAAACTTACTCAAAGAAAATGAACTTGAAGATGCAACATACACAAAACTAAATCAAAGCGGAATAGAAAAAGACTACCTTACACCTACAGAATATAAATTATACCGTGAATATATGGCATGGTCTAATAGATTATACTCTCTTGGTGAAGAATATTTTCCGCTCTATAGCAATAAGACATCGTTAAATTTAGAAGAAACGAAAAGACTTACCAGCATCGAAAGTGAAATAAGAATGGTACGCAACTTGTTTACCAAATTTTTAACTACAATTGAAAAAAGACTTGAAGAAGAAGAATATGACGTAAAAGCAATAGCAAATCAAAATTATGAAAATCTTAAAAGTATTCTTGAACCTATAGAAAATGGAATCTTTATTCATATAGTAACTTCTAATGATCTTCTTCATCTATTTATGACAAATAAAACTGCTGTTGCAGCTTATAGTATTCGTATTCCTAAAAAGTTTATAAATGAACTTGTGAATGAATTTTATGCTGACCTCACTAATCCGAATAAGGATCCTAGAAAGTCCTCTAAGGCTCTTTACGATGTACTTCTACTGCCTATGGAAGAACTCCTAGAAAACTTAAATATTGAACATATTTTATTTTCTCTTGACGGTAGTCTGCGCTACGTTCCAATGAGTGCCCTCTATGACGGTAAAAAATGGCTTGCTGAAAAGTTTACAATCACTATGTTTACTGATGTAGTGAGAGAGTCATATAAAAGCGAACCTTCTGATAACGGAAAGGTTTCTGCAATGGGGCTTACAAATGCAATCCAAGGATTTAGCGGACTTCCATCAGTTGAAAAAGAATTGAATGTTATTGTAAAAGGCAGCAATCCTTATGGAATTCTGGAGGGAAAGAAATATCTTAACAATGCTTTTACAGAAAAACAATTTCTGGAGAGCATCAAAAGTAAAAATCCTATAATACATATTGCGACTCACTTTCATTTTGACCCGGTAGAACAAAAAAATTCCTTCCTACTTCTAGGCGATGGTAGTAAACTAACCACCGGGGAAATGTTTTGGGGAAATCCAATTTCTCTGCAAGGTGTTGATTTACTCACTCTCTCCGCTTGTGATACAGCTTCAGGCGTAAAAAATGGTGACGGTCGCGAAGTTGAAAGCTTTGCAGTTCTTGCGCAAAAAAATGGTGCAAAGGCTGTTTTAGCCTCTCTTTGGCCAGTGGTAGACAACTCTACAGCCAGTTTTATGCAAGAATTTTATGCAAGAAATGCTCTTGATAAAGAAAGTAAGTCAGAAGCATTAGCACAAAGCCAAAGAATGTTCATCAATAAAGAAATTAATGGCGAAAATAGTAGTGAAAATCGCTCTCAAAGAGGAAAAATCATGCTTACTAAATCTACAAATGAAAAGAATACAAATTCAAATACTGATTGGTCTCATCCTTATTATTGGGCGCCATTCCAATTAATGGGAAATTGGAAATAAAAATAGAAACTCTATATAATTGCTCCTGAGAGGGGAAAAGCGTATTTTGCATAGAAAGAACAAAATTCACTTTCTTGACTAGTAAAAATAGCTATGATAATTTACAAGAGTTGTTTATCTAGTGCACTCTAACTCTTTAATCTATCTGCTCTGTTACGCCTATACCCTCTTTATACGATAAAGTGATAATCCAAATGAAAAAACTTAAATTAAATTCATTACTTAAATATAATCCAATTGTCATTCAATGCCATAATTTTCCGGATGCGGACTCTCTAGCTTCGGGCTTAGCCCTAAAAAAGTATTTTGAATCTAAGGAAAAAGAGGTTTTTCTTTTTTATAGTGGTCCACGCATTAGCAAACCAAACCTAATTCTTATGACTAAGCTTTTGGGTATTGAACTATGCGAGCATACAGACGTAAAATCTATCGAAGAGTTAGTCTCTTTAAATAGACAAAACAAAGAGTTAGCAGTTTCTGATGATCATCTTTTAATCACGGTTGACTGTCAATACGGTATGGGAAACGTTTCCTCACTCAGCGCGAAGAACATTGCAACTATTGACCATCACATACAAGAAAGTAAATTACCACCTATTTTTGACCTTAGACCTTATCTTGGTTCTTGCTCAACTCTTGTATGGGATTTGCTAAAAAAAGAAAATTTTGAAATAGATAAAAATCTTGCAACTGCTCTTCTTTACGGCTTGTTTATGGATACAAATAGCTTTTCAGAAGTAAATCATCCTCTCGATAAGGATATGCTTGAAGATTTAAACTTCATTAATGAGGAAGTATTCAAAACACTTAAGCTTTCTAACTTTTCTATGGAAGATTTCAATCAAACAGCCGCTGCACTAACTACAATTCAAACAATTAATAAAGATTTGGCCGCTGCACTTATAACCGCCCCCCCGTGTGACCCAAATATTCTAGGCGTGGTTGGAGATTTAGCTTTGCAGATTGATGAAATAAAAACTGTTATTTCAACTACTCTCACAAGAAGTAATGATACTAAACTTTCCATTCGTACCTCTACAAAAGATATGAACGCCGCTGACCTTATGCAGTGGCTTACAAAAGATATAGGTTCAGGCGGTGGACATAAAGAAAAAGCCGGTGGAAATATCGCAGATGCAAAATATAAAGAACTCTATAAAAATAAAAGTCTTATAGATTATTTTTCAGAATCATTAGAAAAATACTATTCGAGCTTTAAAGTTATTGATTGTATAAATCCTACTCCCCTCACTGAATTTCCTCACCTAATTCCAACAGAACAATATCGCAAATTGCCGGTGGAGCAAGGCGTTATGCTTGCGTGTGAATATTACCCTATAAATTCAAATATTAGCGTAAGAACTCTAGAAGGCGACTTGCAAATTACTATAAAGGAAAACACTTACCTAATGATTGGTGTTACTAATGAAGTATACCCTATCACGCGTGAAGTTTTTGAAAAAAAATACGAACTATTTGACGAGAGTTATCAACCTGAAGTCTCCTACCCCCCAACTGCAATTCACGTTCAAACAGGCGAAAGAATAAACCTCCTAAACTATACAAAAAAATGCAAAAGTATAGGAACAAGTGTTGTAAAAGCAAAACAATTAGAAAATAATCAATATATAAAACTCTTTACAGCTTGGGATACAGAACGATACTACACCGGAAAACCACAAGATTGGTTTGTTCAAATAGGCGAAAACGATTTATATATTGTGACTAAATCTATTTTTGAAAAAATCTATGTACGTGATTTTACAAATGAAAATATAAAAGAGAATAAAAGAACTATTCTAGTACAAAAAAAGCCTGAATCTGTATATGCCACAATTGCAACCGCTTCCGGCATCCTAAATACTCTTGAAGGCGAAGTATATTACTCAGAAAATGACTATATTCTCACTGGAAAATATGGTGATAAGTGGCCAGTAACACAAGAATATTTCCTCAAAAACTATAAACCGTCGACGGAAAAAAATCTAACCGAGACCTCAACCCAAAATCTTTACACTCCAATCTCTACTGATGTGTATGCTCTTCAAATTAATGAAGATTTTACCCTTTCTTTACCGGTTGATAAAGGTACACTTTATGGCAAAAAGGGTGATTGGCTCATTCAATATTCAGAAGAGAATTATGGAATAGTACGTGATTCTATTTTCAAATCTAAGTACAATATGCTATAATATAAATAATTTTTTAATCTATTAAATTCAAGATTGAATTTAATACTTGTGGAGGAAATAAAATGTTAAACTCAAAAGCGATAATTAGTTATCTAGCACTTTTTCTTATCATACCAATGCTTTGTGGATTTTCTATATTAAGCGAAGTTGAATCCGGCTCTACATATCGTGGAGATATTTCCTCTCTCAACTTTCCAAAAACAAAAGTTTACATTGAAAATAATAACACTACTCCTAATGATATCTCTAAGGAATTGCAGACTATTCTTGATCCTATTGCAACAATCATCACAAGTCCTGGTCAAGAAGATGTGCGCCTCAGCTATGATAGATCTACTAAAACTTTAAAGGTCAAGCTTTTATCATCACAGCTTACAACAACCGAATATAGCTATACCCTTCCAAGCGAAAGTAAAAATCTAGAAAAAACTCTCAATGGTTACGCTCTTTATTTATCTATGCTAGTGCTTGAAAATAATTCAAATTTTAAAGACTTTAACTTAAAAGTCAGCGTACTTGAACCTACAAACGAAACCGGTAATGACACAATTGATATTCAAGGTTCAAAATGGAAAAAAAACTATACAATTCAAGCAGGTAACAATTCTTCTCTGATCTATAAAGAAAATAATATACTTTCATTTACCTTAGTGAATAATACGAATGAAAATCTCTATGCTTATATCATAAATTATACAAATGACGGCATGGTTATTCCTGTTTTTGCTCCTGATAAAAGTAAAAAAAATGAGGCACTTATTCCTTATGGACAGGAAAAAGAACTTTCATCTATTTACTTAGGTCTTTCAGCAAAAAGTGAAAATATCCGCCTAATTGTATCACGCTATCCTCTTGATTTATCTAGTTTATCACAAGACAGTATAACTGAAAACTCGCTACAAATATTTCAGAGCGATGAAGTTGTAAAAAACTCAGATTGGAAAACTATAAATTATGAATTTAAACTGGTGCGTTAGTAGGTTCTAAACATGGCAGATAATAATCAATCTTTTGATATTTTCATAAGTTATGCGCGAAAAGATAACCTCGATGGAAGCATCACAAGATTTATAAATACTCTCTCAAAAAGATATGAAGAAACTTTCCCTACTTCAAAGCTTACTATATTCTTTGACAAAGAAAATATACATACCGGAGATGACTGGAATCATAGACTTAAAAGCGCACTAAAAACATCAAAAGTAATGCTTGCCTTTTTGAGTGAAAATTATATTGCCTCAGAATGGTGTCAGAAAGAGTGGTATCTTTGGTGCGACTTAGAAAGAAGTCGTGGATTATTAGAAAACCTTTTAAACCCCATATATTATTCATCTATTTTTAAAATAGAAGAATCGACGACTAAAATCGATACTTCTAATATACCTTCTTTCCCTTTACTGAACTCTAAAGAATCTGACGAAGAATCCAATCTAGACGATTTTTTTTCGCGACAACATATTGATTTAAGAGATTGGGAAGGAACTGGGAAAAAAAGATATGTAAAAAAGGCAACCTATAAAATCATTGACAATTTCCTACATATTTTACATTCACAAATTCTAAAAGTATTAAATACAGAATTAGGCGAAACAGACTTTATAAAAAACAATAAAAATTTTTGTGGACGTCTGGCAGAAATTAAAACTATAAAGGCACACTTTGCAGAAGAAAAAGGAATTATTCCAATAATTCACGGTCTTGCAGGAGAGGGGAAAACAGCTCTTGCCATTGCTTATGCACACGCTTACGCTTATAATTACACAGGTGGTCGATATCTTGTTTCATGTGGCGGGATGCAATCTCTTATGCAATGTTTTTGCAAACTTGGAGAAGATTTAGGTTTTGTTTTTTCGCAAGAAAACACTGAGTCTGCAAATTTTAAACAAGTTTGGGACTTCCTAATCAATCGCCCCGGTGCATCAAGCCTTGTGATTCTAGATAATATTGATAATCAAGAACTTTTGTCAATGCAATCATTGAATTCTATAAGCAAATCAACTGATAAGGTGCATATACTCATTACTACTCCTTGCAGGTGCGATGCTCTTACTGATACGATTAAAACCATATCTCTACAAAATCTTTCTCAACGCGATGCTCTCCTTTTAATGAGTACATTTCGACCCTATAAAAACGAAGAAATACAATATGTTAGAAAAATAATAAACTCATTAGGTGGTCATGCTCTGAGTTTGAACTTACTTGGCGCATTTTTAAAACTGCATGAAAGAATAACATACGCAATTCTTGCAAATAAACTAGAAAAAATCAGTGGAATTGATATATTAAATCAAACAACTGAAATATCTTCTGCTATTGATTATAAGTATTTCACTCAAATTGAACAGCTAGTTTTACCAACAATTGAGAGTTTTTCTAAAGAAGAAAATACTGCTCTTGAACTGATTTCTCTACTTGCACCTGATACTATTCCAAGTATTTGGATTGAAGAAACTTTATTTGAATTATATCCATCACTTAACGACTCAATTCTTCTTACTTCTCCTACAGAGAAAATTTTGCGTAAACTTGTTGCATATAATCTTATTCAAGAAAAAGATTCGCACGATTTTAATCTCGATGAAGATCTCTTTTCTCAAAAAAGCATTGTTTATTATCAAAGTCATAGTCTTGTACGAGGTGTTATACAAAAAACAATTCAGAAGAATAGTAGTTCAGAAGAACTTTATTCAGCTCTTTTCTCTGTAGTTACAAAAGCTGTGGAAAATCAAATGGCTGGCTATCCAACATGGCCTCTTAGCGCTCTACTTTCTTTGTTATCGCACTTTGAAACATGGCTAAAAGAAATGACAAATCCTGAAATTGTTTTGCCCTTAGCTGAAAAACTCATCAGTAAAGCTATAAGAGGAAGCGGAAACACAATGGATTCCATTTCTCTTGTAAATAAATTGCTCTGTATTATCGAGAAGTTACCGCAAAACCTAGAAAATAAACTCACGAAAGCACAATACTATACTTGTAGAGGACAAATTTATTCAGATTTAGCAAATAAAGATTTAGCATTATTGGATTTTCAATACGCACTTACTTTATTTGAAGAATCTGCAAATGAAGAAATTAATACTTCTTTTAAAGTGCAACACATTCATTTGCTTGACTACCTTGGTGAACTAAAACGTGAAACTGGTAATTTTGATGAAGCCATTTCACTTCATAAAAAAGCTTTAGAATTACTAGAATCTGAAATATCAAAAGACAAAAACTCATTAGAAATAAATAGTGAAAAATCATATACTTTAGAGCATTTAGGAAAAGCTTACCAACTAAATAAGGAACAGGATAAAGCAAAAACTTGTTTTGAAGAAGCTTTTAATCATAGAAAAAACATCTCTAGTTTAGATACAACTGAAAATCATCTTTACAAGCGTAACCTAGCGCTATCTTACGAAAATCTTGGAAATATAAGCTTTTATGAGGATAGTCAAAATACATTTGAAAACTTCAAAATGTGTAAAGAAATACGCAAGAATCTATACTTAAAAGATCCTACAAATATAATTATCAAACGCGATTTAGCTGTGATTTATAGCCGACTTGGTGATTACTTTATCTATAAACAACAACCTAGTGATGCTCTTGATTCTTTTGAAAAAAGCCTTGTTTTAAGGGAAGAAATCCTAAATAACGATAAAGAAAATTTACTACTCATAAATGATCTAACAAAATGCCTTATAAAAAAAGGGTCAGCACTTGAAGCTTTAGAGGATTTTGAAAAAGCAAATAATTACTATACAGTAGCTTATAATGAAAGAGAAAAACTCTATTTAAGTTCACCAGGAAGTTTAGAATATCTCCGTGGATATATCTTCATATTATATACTTACGCACAGTATTATAAGAAAATAAATAACGAAGAAAAAGAACTTACCTTCCTTCATTTATTAGTCAAAAATATTCATGAGATTACTAATCGCAGCTCTGTTAACTCGCAAGAAAAAGATTTATGGCGCAAAGAATTAGAATCACTTGAAAATAGAGTCTGTTTTAAATAATTCTTTTACCTTCTAAAGCATTTCTAAAATAGACAATACAATAGAAAAATATCTTAGTATTACTAATCTTTTTTAAGATAAAAAGAATCTAAACTAAATTTTGTGTTTTTTTCCATTTGTCAATATAAGTTTCAATACTTTCAAGCACTTCTTTCACTTCAATATTTTCGAGATTATCATTAACAACGCAAACGTCATTTTCTCTAAGAGGTCTCCAAACATCGTACATATAAGATGTTATTATCGACAAAATAGGGCATGATGTCGATGCTGCTATATGACTAGGACCTGATGATGTGCAAATAAACAAGTCAGAATTTTCAATAAGTGCCGCGCTTTCTGCTATACTTGTACCTATATATAACTTATAGTAATCTTTAGGAGTATGTGTAAATTCATCAAGTAAAGGAAGATCACTCTTCCCTGTCATAATAATTAGCTCTAGCTCTTTTATTTCTGAATTATACTTTTTATATAGAGCTTTAACTACTTCAGCATATTTTTCAATTCCCCATCTTTTATGTGGTCGCTTAATGTTTCCAATGGAAAAAATAATCCGCATTTTTTCAGGATCTTTTGGATATGCTGCATTGACAGTATCAAAAGAAGACTGAGGAATACTTATTATAGGCTTGAGTGTAGGCACTTCAAAACCCATTTCTTTCATATTTTCTTGTAAAAATTCCATAATATGACTTTTAGGGCTTTGCTTAGCAGAAAGAGTATAAATTTTTTGAAATTTTGTTGGAGGCACACAAAGAGCTAATTTTATTGGTGCTCCTAGATTTTTAACAAAGAAATTTGAAGACCTAGACTGTGGTGTAAGGCAAATAACGACATCATATTTTTGTGCGCGCAGTGTAAAAAGTAACTTCAGCGAAGCAAAGAGACGCTTTTTATCATAACAATATGTATTATCAAGATAATCACAACAGCTAAACAAAGCACAATTTAAACTTGAGCCTAGCAAATCAATTTGTGACTGAGGAAAAGTTTTTCTTATCGCTTGCATTGCAGAAGTAGAGACTATTAAATCGCCCAATCTATCTAATCGAACTAACAAAATTTTCTTTCCGTCCCAATCTGGGCGATGTGTTAAATATTCCATAGTCTATCTCTCTTCTTATAAATATTACGCCATAAATATTAGTCCGTCATCATTAAAATAGTAATTTTGAGCGTTTGTCAAGAGATAAATCACATTAAAAAATCTTTGTCCACGTAAATCTAATTTGATCTCTTGAGAAGGAGAAACCATGCTTTTTTGAAAAAAAGACAGCGATGGGATTTAAGAATTCTAGCATAGGTTTTCATCTTGTGATACTAAAAGAGAATTAGATTGGTGTGAATCTTTGTCCAAACATTATAAATTTATAGAAAATAGCTTTGAAGTTTCCCCTATTTCTAAGGTAGATATTCAGAAATATTTAATAATGTAAATGACTTTTAAGAGCAAGTTCATACTCTTCTTTAGTTGGTAAGGCATCTATAAAATGTTTCACCTCACCCTGTTCAAAAGATTCCTTTAAAAAGCAAAAATAAAGTGCAAAAGAAGGTGCTTGTTCAGCAATATTAACAATTTGCAAGGTATTGTTTTCAAGTTCTTTTTTTATTGCTACTTTATCAAAAAAAGCCCCATACTGACTTCCGGGAATAATATTTTTAGCAACTGTATTTGAAATATTTTCCATAAATTTTGAAGGTTTAACTTTATGCTTCTCTAAGTATTTCCACAATTTTTTAGCAAATCCGGAGTCTCTTGCTTGAAATAAAAGTGGGCTTTCTTCTAATTCTTTAATATGAACCTCTTTATTTGTATATGTATTATTTTTTGAGCAAACTGCAAAAACAACTTCACTTGTTACAAATTTTTGAAAGTAGAAATCGTCGCTTAGCTTTTCACCAAGAATTGCTACATCTATTTCTCTATTGCGTAACTTTTTCATACTTTCATCTTGCATATTTACACTGATATCAATCTCAAGATTAGGCTCTTTTTTTGAAAGAATGCTTAATAAAGCAGGTAGATAATATTCAGCAGGAGTTACAGAAATTCCAATGCGAAGACTTTTTTCTCTTTTATTCATCATACTTTCAATAGTTTGATCAACAAGTTTTGCTTGCATAAAAAGGGATTCTAATAAAGGCATAAGTTTTTCAGCTTGATCCGAAAGTGTCAATCTTGCACTATTATTAATAAACAAAGGAAAACCAAGCCATTCTTCAAGTCTTTTTATCTGCATACTTACAGCAGATGGAGAAACATAGAGCTTTTTTGCCGCCGCACGTGTTCCCTTTTCTTTTACAACCATATAAAATGTATATAACTGATTTAAATTGACTTTCATAATTTTGCTCATTTTAAATTAATAATTTTCTAAAACTTATTTCTAATTTATAAAGGGCTAGACATAACAAGTCAAGAAGTATCTGTTAATATAATATGAACAAATGTACAGAATAAGTAGATTTACTTTTGAGAAAAAAATCACTAAAACTAAAAAAATAATAGATGTTTTATTTTTTTAGTTCCTATAACACAATGGAGGAATAATACATGGCAGAAACTTCAAACAACATAAAGGTAAGAAAATCTAGTCCAGATGAGGTTAGGACGTTAATACTTTCCTTTATTGGTATTGCTATTACTCTTGGTTTTGGCTACTTGCCACCCTTTTCACCAATGACCCAAATTGGTATGGAAGTACTTGGTATTTTTCTAGGTATGATTTTTCTGTGGTCGTTTGTTGGTTTCATTTGGCCGAGTATCTTGGGTGTTCTAGCTCTTGGACTTGTAAATCTTGAGCCTAAATTCATGACAAAGGTAATTTCATCTTCCTTTGGTGATCCTGTTATTGTGCTTGTTTTCTTTTGTATGATTCTATTTGGTGCTTTTCAGCATTTTGGAATATCAAAATATATTAGCTATTGGTTTCTTACTAGAAAAATAATCAATGGTCGCCCTATACTCTTTACCTTTACCATTTTTTACACAACCTATATATTAGCCGGACTTGCAGCAAACCTTGTTCCTGCACTTTTATTAATGTCAACAATTCTCTACAGCATTTTGAAAGACGTTGGCTACAAAAAAGGCGATAAATACACAAGTATCATGGTATCAGGAATATTTTTTGCTGCTATGACTGGGCAAGCTGCAAAGCCATTTACAGGTGCGGCACTTTTTATTCTCTCCACCTATGAAAAAATTGCAAAGCAACCTATTGATTATCTAGCCTATATGATTTTAGGACTTATTATGAGTGCTATTATCTTAGCTACATACTGTTTGATTATTAAATTTATTTTCCGCCCTGACATGTCAAAAATAGCGGCTATTAATGCGGATTATTTTAAACAAAATCCACTTCCTCCTATGGATTTACGTCAAAAAATACTCTTTTCATGCTTATTTGGATTCTTAGCATTTGTATTATTGCCAAATATTCTTTCTCCTGAACTTCCTTTTGTCCCGACTCTTAGAAAGCTTGGCCCTTGGGGCGTTGCTATGGCTTTTGTATTTGCCTTATCATTATTTAGAATTAAGGGTGAACCTATCATTGAAGTGAAAGATATGATAACCAAATATATTGTTTGGGACGTGTATTTCCTACTAGTTGCTTGCGTACCTATTGCTGCAGCTTTATTGACTCCACAAACCGGTTTTAACGAATTTTTAGTTCAAACATTCTCTCCTCTTCTTGAAGGCCAGAGCCCTTACATGAGTGTTGCTCTTATCTTGATAATTGGTCTTCTTACTACTCAAGTAGCTAATAATGCAGTTATGGGTGCAGTTCTTATGCCTGTAGTTTCTGTATTCAGCACGCAATTAGGCATTAATTTTGGCGGAACCGCTGCACTTCTCACTCTACTTATGCAGATTGCAGTGCTCACACCTGCGGCATCACCTTACGCGGCTCTACTCTTTACAAATACTGAATGGATTACCAAAAAAGATATTCTTAAGTATGCTATATGCTTTATGAGTCTTGCGGGTTCTTTATATGTAGTTTTAGGTATTCCACTTATGGAAGTAATTTTCGCTAAATAACTAGTATAAAAGGAAAATAATCCCCTTTGGAAATTCTAATTCTTTTCTAATGGATTTAGAAACACACCTAAAATAAAAATCTAAAATTTCAAATAGATAAAACCTAAAAAGGAATAATCACTATGCAATTTACAAAATCAAATCATATTATTACAGAACAACATTTTGCAGAAGAAGCAATTCTCAAAACTATTGAAACATTACAACCTACTTGGGAAAAACCTTATCTAAAAGTTAATCCTTACCTTATCGCTCCTTTAACTGCACTTATTGCTTTTAGTACAGAAAAAGAAGTTTCTGTAACTGTTACTGTAAAAGGTAAAGAAGTAGCTGGTGATATGTCTTTCACATTCCCTAAAAGTACTAAACATACATTACCTGTATATGGTTTATATGTAAACGGAAATACAGAAGTTGTTCTTACATTGGAAAGCGGAGAAACTCAAACTCTTACACTCAGAACAGAAGCTGCTAACGAAAACCTAAAAACTCCTACTAAAATTGAAACAACTCCTGAATATATGGGAAATTTAGTGATGTTTGTTACAGCATCCTCCCCTGCTTTAATGGCAGCTTACGACTATAAAGGCGATGTTCGTTGGTATTGTACACTTAATATTGCTTTTGATGCTAAACGTTTAGAAAATGGTCGACTTCTTGTCGGTTCTGACCGACTATTCCTTCCGCCTTATCACACAACAGGGCTTTACGAAATGGGTATGATTGGTAAAATCTATAAAGAATATCGCGTACCTGGAGGTTATCATCACGATCAGATTGAAATGGAAGACGGCAACATTCTTGTGCTTAGCCAAGACCCAACTACAGGCACTGTTGAAGATATGTGTGTTCTTCTTGACAGACAAAGCGGAAACATCATAAAATCATGGGATTATAAGAAAATTTTACCGCAAGACCAAGGTGGATCTGATATGCAAGATCATCACGATTGGTTCCACAATAACTCTGTTTGGTACAATAAAAAAGATAATTCCCTCACCTTATCAGGTCGTCACCAAGATATCATAATTAATGTTGACTATGATACCGCAGAACTCAACTGGATTCTAGGTAATCCTGATACTTGGCCACAAGAAATGATTGACAAATACTTCTTTAAAGTTGTTGGTGATGTAGATAACTTCGATTGGTCATACGCGCAACACGCTGCAATGGTACTCCCTGATGGCGATGTTATGTGTTTTGACAATGGTCTACGTCGTGCAAAGCGCAAAGAAGATTATGTTCCTGCGAAAAATAACTTCTCTCGTGGTGTTCGCTACCGCTTAGACATTGATAAAATGGAAGTTGAACAAGTTTGGCAGTATGGTAAAGAATTAGGGCAAGATTTCTACTCAACATATATCTCTAACGTTGAGTATTATGGTGAGGGGCATTATATGGTTCACTCAGGAGGAGCCGGTAAGTTCAAAGGCGAAACTTGTGAAAGACCTCCTGTTTTCCATATGGGACCTGAAGGTAAATTTATTGAATTTAATTCAATAACTACAGAAATTAAAGACGATAAAGTTTGTTATGAAATGCAGTTACCTGCTAACTACTATCGTGCTGAAAAACTTTCTCTTTACTGTGCTGAAGATGTTCTTACTTTTGGTAAAGGTGAACTTCTTGGTGCGCTTGGCGAAACAGAAAGATTTGATACTATTCCGGAATTATCACAAATTACAGCTTCTCCAAGAAAACATAAATTACAACTCATTCAAGAAGAAGATCGCCTTGTACTCAAAGGTAGCTTTGAAAAAGGTCAAATGGTTATGCTTATTCTCGAGGGAGAAGATACTCACGCTTACTTTGTGCCTACTACAAAACGCCCATTCCTTGCAATGTGCGTTGGTACTTTCCTTGATGCCGATGACCGCGCTGTTGAATTCCCAGTAACAACCGCTGGTATGAAAGGTGATTACAAAGTACGTGTTCTTATTGACGATACTGATTATGAAGTAGGAATAACAATTACTTTATAGTTATCGAATCTTTTTGATAAAGCTCAAAGCTTAGAACAGTTTTTAAACATATCATATGAAGTAACTTACTAAAGCCCCTTTTCTTTCTCTAAGAAGAGGGGCTCTGTCTATTTTTAAATATAAGAAGAGGGATTTTATTCTTTCATACTTAAAACGTGTAGTAAATTTCCTTCGTCTCTATTCATTAATTTTTATTTTTCCATCTCTCCACGCGCATTTTCTATGAACTTTACACCCCTCGCAGATAGGTTTACATTCTTCCTTACTATCCTCATACATACTTGTTTTTTGAGATATATCATTTTGAAAAGATAGAACATAATCAATTGCTTTTTTCACTTCATTTTCTTCACCTTCAAGAACTAAAGTTGTAGACCCCTCACCGCCGTCTACTCCACCGCATGCAATTACTGTTGCCTTGATGTTTGCAAGCCTTTCCAGTGCATTTTTTTCCGTGACAACATCACCGTAGAGTGGAGCAAAACCAACTGACATTCCCATCGACCAATCCATCTTTGCTATTCCACTTACTTTTATAATATCTTGAATTGATGTAGGAATAAGCTTTTCATAACCGCAGGCAATAATCACTTTACAACCTTGAGATAAAAGCCCTGATAACCCCTTCCCTACTTCACCACCTAAAGGCGAACCAAGCATTAAAGCCGTTTGTCCTGTAGAATCTAAAGCATTTGCTCCTATAACTACGACATCTTGAGTTTTTAATTTCTGAATTTCTGAACTAAAAGTTTCATCAATGGATTTTACGCTTCCTTTCTCTATAAGGGTACTATGAGGCGCACCTTGCCTTAATTTAGCAGATTTCGTCCCATTCTTACTTACTCTACCCGATATTCGCATTGCACCATAACCAAGTTTTTCCGACAAAGCTGATACTGTTGTTCCGCCTTTTAAAATAAGTTTTCCACCAGACAAAGCATCTTGAACTTCCGACATTTCAAAAATTGCTTCTGCAATTATTCTTTTTGCTACTGCTACTGTTAAAGTTATCTGTGCATACATAAAGTAAACCTCAAATTATTTTTATTTTTTAGTTAGGGAATTTTAATAATATAAATTCTAAAATCATTTCTAATAATTGAATATTTAATTACACTAAAAGCTCAACTTTTAAAGTATAAAAAATACAATATAACTAAATTATGTTCAATTACAAGGAGATAGAAGAGTTTTTACTTGATTTTTTAAATAATATTTTCTACTATCAATAAACTTTTAAATTTGAGGATAGTATTATGGCACAAAAGAGTCAAGATTTGTTTGACGCAAACCAAACGCTTATTGATGCGTCTAAACACCCTAAGGCATTATCGCCTGCTTTGTTAATTCTAAACCTATTTGTATGTATGGTAGGTGCGATTGTTGGACTTGAATTGATTGTAAACACCGGTGTTACTCCTAACACTTCTATTGTTGGTGCTTTATTTGCAATCATTATTTCTAGAATTCCAATTGCTTTATTTAATAAGTATAAATCAATCCACTCACAAAACCTTGTGCAGACATCAATCTCAGGTGCAACTTTCTCAGCTGCAAACTGTATGATTTTGCCAATTGGTATTCCAGTTGTTATGGGACATCCTGAACTTATGTTCCCTATGCTTTTAGGATCTTTCTTTGCTACTATTGTTGACGCTACAATTCTCTATAAAACTTTTGATACTCCTATGTTTCCATCGGAAGCTGCATGGCCTCCGGGCGTTGCTGCTGCTGAAGCGATTTTAGCTGTTGTACAAAAAGGTAAAAAAGCTCTTTTACTTTTAGTTGGTACAGCTCTTGGTGTTGGCGGTAAAATGGTTGGTATTCCTATGGATTTATTAGGTGTATCATGGTTTGGTAACTTTGGTGCTATGGCTGCTCTTGGTATTGGTAGCTTGATTATTGGTGTTATCAAAACAAATCGCTTCTCACTTGATATCTTCGGCGAAAAATTCATCTTTATTTCTGATTTCTTCGGCGCAGGTACAAACCTTATGTCGCAACCAATGTATAAATATATGCCTCATGGTATTATGATTGGTGCAGGTTTAATTGCTCTTGTTCAAGTTGGGCTTATGCTCTTCTCTAAAAAGGGTAAAGAAAGCAGTGCTGTAAGTCAATTTAGCCGTAGCATGTCAGGCATGAAAAAAGCTTTGAGCTATGGTTATGGAGCATATTTCCTTATTTCATTAGTTCTTGGTGTTGTAACTGGTCTAATGTCTGACATGTCAATGGGAATGTTTATTGCTTGGATAGTATTTACTGCTTTTGCAGCTATTGCATCTGAACTTATTGTTGGTATTTCTGCTATGCACTCCGGTTGGTTCCCTGGATTTGCAACTGCGCTTATCTTCTTACTTATTGGTATGCTTATTGGCTTCCCAGCTATGCCTCTTGGTATTCTTGTTGCATTTACAGCTTCAACGGGTCCTGCTTTCTCTGATATGGCTTATGACTTCAAATGTGGTTATATCCTACGTGGTAGCGGTGCTGACCCTGAACTAGAAAAAGAAGGCAGAAAACAACAATATCTTGCAGAAATATTTGGATTTATTGTTGCATTTGGTATGGTTGCTTTACTTGCAAGCACTTACTTTGAACAAGGTTTATTTGCGCCTGTAACAAAAACGTTTGCTACAACTATTGAAGCCGGAACAAGCCAAGAAGTTGCTACTATTCTTCTTATGTGGGCTGTTCCTGGTGCAATTATCCAGTTCCTTGGCGGTTCAAGACAAATAGGTATTCTTTTTGCTACCGGTTTGTTAGTTGGTGCTACAATCAACGGTCTTACAATTTTAACAGCTCTTCTTATCCGTTACGTTCTAGTAAAACGTAATCCTGAAAACGCAAGCACTCTTACAATTCTTGGTGCAGGTGCTCTTACAGGTGCGGCATTGTATAGCTTCTTCACAGCTACACTTGCTCTTGGTAAAAAGAAATAATCAACTATAAATAACACTTCTTTACTCTATACTCTCGGTTTTTTCGGAGTATAGAGTAAAGGATTTATAAAGAGTAATTATATGTCAAATACAAAAGAATTAAGATTAGATAATGAAATACTCGATTACGCCGTTTTAGGCGGAACAATTTTAGGTGGCGGTGGCGGCGGTGATCCTAAAAAAGGTAAAAAATACGCTCAAATAGCCGTAAACTATTCCGAACTTTTCCTAAAAGATATCAACTCACTCAATAATGATGACATATTAATTACAGCCTCCTTAGTAGGTGCACCAAATGCAGAAAATCAATATATGACTGCGAAAGACATCGTGCAAACTATAGAAATTTTACAAAAAAACTACAACGGAAAAATAGCCGGCATCATCACAAATGAACAAGGCGGAGAAGCTACCACAAACGGTTGGCTTCAAGCTTCAATTTGTGGTCTTCCTATCATAGATGCTCCATGTAACGGGCGTGCGCACCCAACTGGAGTTATGGGTAGTATTGGTCTGCATAAAGTTGAGGATTACATCACCATTCAAGCATGTGTTGGTGGTAATCCGAATACAGGTAATAGAGTTTCATGCTCATTTGAAGGTACTATCGAACATACATCAAAACTTGTTCGTCTAGCATCTATTGAAGCAGGCGGACTTGTTGCCGTTGCTCGCAATCCTGTAAGTGTTGAATATGCAAAGAAAAACTGTGCTATTGGCGGAGTATCTCACTCAATTGAAGTTGGCAAAGTTTATGCTCATGCCCTCAAAGATGGCGTTGAAAAAGGTATTGAAGCTCTTTGCGAATGCCTAAAGGGTAAAGTTCTTGCTAAAGGCATTGTAGAACACTACTCTATTGAAACTACAGGTGGTTTCGATGTTGGAAATGTTCTTGTAGACGGTTGTGAACTCACTTTCTGGAATGAGTACGCAACCGCAGAAAAAGATGGGAAAAGACTTGCAACCTTCCCTGATTTAATAATGACCTTAGACGCAATTACAGGTGAACCACTCACAACTGCAGCTATGGATCAAGGTAAAGAAGTTTACGTTATTGCAACTGAAAAATCAAATCTCAAACTTGCAAGCACTATGTTCGACAAAGATTTGCTCAAAACTATGCAGGACGTAGTCAATCGTGAATTGCTTAGTTATTTATAGCTTTAGCTTGTAAACTAGGAAAAGAACAATTTCAATAAAGCAGCTATGCTTTTGCTTGGTATACTACCGAGCTGATTTTTTTCAATTTCAAATAAATAAATTCAATTAAAGGATAAAAAATTATGTTATTAAAACAAATACTCGAAGCTTATGACGTACTAGACAGCCTCTACGTAAACGGTAAAGAAGTAGAAAAATACCTCAGAAGTATTAAAGAAGATGCAAATATCGAAGTGTATGAACTTGTTGGACCAAAAGGTAAAACAGATATGCTAAAAGTTCGTATCCCAGGTTCTAAAGGTAAATCAGTAGGTGGAACAGCTCCTACTATCGGACTTCTTGGCAGACTTGGCGGAATTGGCGCACGCCCTGAAAGAATCGGTTTTGTATCAGACGGCGACGGTGCATTAGCAGCTGTTGCACTTGCAGCAAAACTTCTTGATATGCAAAATAAAGGCGACATCCTCGAAGGTGATGTTTTCATCTCTACTCATATCTGCCCTGATGCTCCTACAGCTCCGCATGATCCAGTTCCTTTCATGGGTTCACCTGTTGAAATGGCACAAGTGAACAAAGAAGAAGTTTCACCTGAACTTGATGCTATCTTATCTGTTGATACAACAAAAGGAAATAGAGTTATAAATACTCGTGGATTTGCAATTTCTCCTACAATCAAAGAAGGATATATCTTGCGTACCTCTGAAGATTTGTTAGATATAATGCAAAACTCAACAGGTCGCCTACCTTATGTTTTCCCTGTAACTACTCAAGATATCACTCCTTATGGCAATGATCTTCACCATATCAATAGTATTTTACAACCATCAACAGCTACAAGTGCACCTGTAGTTGGCGTTGCAATTACAGCAGAAACTCCAGTAGCAGGCTGTGCAACAGGCGCAAGCAGAGCGCAAGATATTGAAGAAGCTGCTCGTTTTATGCTTGAAGTAGCTAAGGATTTTGGACGTGGAAAATGTAAATTCTTTAATGAAGACGAATTTGAAAAAATTCTGAAACGTTACGGTTCAATGACTCATATCCAAACCTTCGGAAACGCATAAGTAATATTGTTTTTTGAGAGGGAAAATCACACTGCTTTGACAATACGAATTTTCCCCTCAAACTAACCTTTTACGTAAAAATGTTTATGAGAAACGATACTTTTAGAATGTGTCACAAAAAGTAAACTATAAAGTTCTTCACAAACACAACGAACTTTCTATAAGGAAAAGCCTGTGAAAGAGTCCACAATTTCAAATGATAAAATAAAAATCGGTGCTATTACCATTGGCCAATCTCCTCGAGTTGACGTAACAGCAGATATTATGGATATTTTCCCTAATAATGTTGAACTATTAGAAGCTGGTGGACTTGATGGACTTACAAAAGAAGATATAAAAGCATTTGCTCCAACTGAAGATGATTACGTGCTTGTTTCACGTTTGAAAGACGGTTCATCTGTAGTTTTTGCTGAAAAACATATTCTTCCTATGCTTCAAAATTGTATAGACAGATTAGAAGAAGAAGGTTGCAAGATAATTCTCTTCTTCTGCACAGGTACTTTTCCCGACACTTTACAATCAAAAAGAGTTCCTTTAGTCTATCCTTGTGATATACTAGATAAAATTGTTCCTCTTCTCACAAAAAAATCTGATATTATCTGTCTTACACCGGATAAAAGTCAAGTAGAGCAAACAGAAAATAAATGGAAAAGTTTTGTTTCTAATGTAACTGCTGTACCGGCATCACCCTATAATGATTTTGATGAGATTGTAAAAGCAACCGAAAAAATAAAGAAACTTGACGGCGATTTAGTTGTGCTCGATTGTATAGGCTACACAAGCGAAATGAAGAAATACATAGCAGAAGAAACAGGCAAAATGGTTGTTCTTCCTCGCACTTTACTTGCACGAGTAGCTTCGGAAGTTCTTTCATCATAACGCAATAAATTTCAGAATAATATTAGGATACTACAATGACAACATTAAAAGATGTAGCAATAAATTTACTAAGAAGCTCTTTCAATGCACAAAAAGGCGAAAACCTTCTTGTCGTTTCAGATACTGCCAAAAAAAGCATTGGTGAAGCAATCTGGGAAGCAGGCATAGAACTTGGACTTGAAAGCGTTCATATAGTAATGACAGAACGTCAACTCTCAGGTGAAGAACCGCCTCGAACAGTAGCAAAAGCAATGCAAGGAGCTGATATTATTCTTGCTCCTACACAAAAATCAATCACGCATACAAATGCACGTATTGATGCAGTAAAACAAGGTGCACGCATGGCAACAATGCCGGGAATCACCGAAGATATGTTTATCAAAGGCGCTATGACAGCAGATTATGAAAAAGTAAAAGCTCTCACAGAAGACATTACAGCTCTACTCACAAAAGCAGAAAAAGCTACAATCATCAAAGATAATACAAAGCTAGAAATATCTCTAAAAGGACGTAACGGCGTTTCAAGCTCAGGCGTGTACAGAGAAAAAGGTGAAAGCGGAAATCTTCCATCAGGTGAAGCATACATCGCTCCCCTCGAAGATGGCGCAAATGGCGATATGATTATTGATGGTTCTATGGTGGGTATAGGAAAACTAAACTCCCCTCTTCATATGACAATAAAAGAAGGAAAGCTTGTATCCGTTACCGGCGAAAAAAGTGAAAACTTAGATATCTTACTAAGAACAAAAGAAAATGCAACTCTTTGTGAACTCGGTATAGGCACAAACGATGCTGCAATCCTCAACGGTATTATCCTTGAAGATGAAAAAGTATACGCAACCGTTCATATTGCTTTTGGTACAAATACCTCTTTCGGCGGAATAAATAAAGCTGAATGCCATTTTGACGGAATTATTTTAGAGCCTACACTCTATCTTGACGATATTCTTGTTTTAGAAAAAGGAAACTTCAAAGTATAAATCTATAATAAAAAAAGGTCTGCTAAATGAAAAAATTCAAAGTAGGTTTAATTCGAGTTCTTACAACTGAAGATGAAGATATTTTATACGCACATTCTAAATTTATCATGGAAAAATTTCCTAGCATCGAAGTTGAAACAAAATGTATCCCCGATCAATACGATGGTATTAACTGCGAAGAACTAAGACTTCTGGCAGAACCTAAAATTATAGAATTAGCTAAATCTTTTAAAGATATCAATATGCTTCTTATCAGTTGTGCTGACGATCCTGCGGTTCTTGAACTAAAGAAATTGCTTGATATTCCTGTTATAGGTGCCGGTGAAGCAACTATTGCTCTTGCAAATCTTTACGGTGATAAAATTGGAGTTTTAGGAATTACTGATATCCCGCCAAGAGCTTATTTAGCTAAAGAAGATTCTATAATAGCCATGCGACCGCCAAAAGTATCAAGCACCCTAGATTTATTCACCGAAGAAGGTAGAGAAAGCGCAGTTGAAACAGCATTAGTTATGAAAGAAAAAGGAGCAAATGTTCTTGCTCTTGCTTGCACAGGTTTTGCAACTGTAAAAATGACGCCAATACTGGAAGAAAAAACAGGCTTGGCTGTTATTGATCCTCTTCTTGCAATGGGGACTTGTGCTTATTTTGAAAGTCTAAGAAAATAATATATTAAAGAATCTTAGATAAGAGTTCTGCATAATTATTTTCGAGAGAGGGAAACCACGTTTTTGAGTCAAAAACGGTGTTTCCCCCTCTCGAGCTCTCCCCCTTCCTTAAAAACCATTTAGTGGAATATCAACAAGTTAGAAACACACCCTAAACTAAAAAGAAAATTATTAGCTTTTCTCAATAAGGTGTTCAGTAGTTATGCAGAGGTCTTTAGATAGTTATTTTATTAATTACACAAAAAACTCTGTATGCTTTATTCTTTTACGAGAATAGAACATACAGAGTTTTTCTTTTATCTATCTAGAGTGTATTTCTAGATAGTATCGACGCAAGAAGAATTTTGACTTGTATCAAGGAAGTTAAAAATTTTTTGAAGGCGTTTATCAAAACATAAATAACTGAAAAATATTTGAAATCTGACACAGATACAAGTCAAAGGGCACTTGCGTCGACACTATCTAGGTTTACATGCCGAAGTTTGTATAAAGCATGTAGTACATCATACGTCCGCTCATTTCACCTATAAGGATTAAAACTATCATTGCAATTGAATAGATAAATCCTGAACATTGCTTTCCATCTTTTGAAGCTTTTGCAATACCTTGAATAAGCATAATAGGAAGTAATGCCGATGCTATAACGCTCAAAGTAAGGTGTAAGTCAAGAAGCATTACATCAGCTTTAACTTCTGATGCTCGAACTAAAAGAGCAACTGAAATTACTCTGCAAGCAAGCGCAACCGCAATAAGCTTTGGTAAACAACCTGTTGCAGTCTTAACTTTATCGGATGATGAAATCATCTTTACGGCAAAAAGCACAACCGAACCTAAAAGTAAGCTTGTTGTAAAAAATGTTACTAAAGTATTTGGAGTGCTCCAAGTTATGCTACTTGTTGAAGAATATACTTCACTCATAACGTAAACAAGCAAAGCTCCAAGCACACCTGCAATCGCTCTCACAAAGTATTTTTTCACAAAAACACTTGCAAGTAACGCTATACCAAAAGCCATAACAGCATAGATTTCATAACTCAAAAATGAGCTTGAAAAATTGCTGAGTGCTAAATACGATTTAAAAGGATTATTCAAGTGAAATACCGATGCTATAGTCCCTATTCCCAAAAGTACAATAGCCGCTACAAGCCAAGGAGAATATTTATGCTCTTCCTTAGCGTTTGGGCACAGTGCCATAAGCATTGCCATACCGGCGGCAGCTTGAGCAAAAACAGTGAAAATAGTTAATGATATAAATCCGTCCATAGTTTCCTCCTATATTTCCTCAGGCTACACTTCTTCTGGGTTACTGATACGGAAACCGCGAATTCCCATTTTACTACCTTGCGGTTTTGACATTCTATTTGGTTCTACAATCAAGTGAGGATTCGTTTTACTTGATGGCGGAAGCGGTGCTATTGTTGCAAATTCGCCGTATTTTGCTTTCAAATCTTCATATTCACCAAAATCAAGAGAGCGACAAGGGCAAGCTGCAACACAAGCAGGCGGTTCACCTTTTGCAAGATTATCACTACAGCAATCGCATTTTGTCATAACTTTCTTTTCTTCGTTGAATTGAGGTGCATCGTAAGGGCAATTCCACTGACAGTAATGGCAAGCAACGCACTTATCTTCGTCAATTCTTACAATCCCATCTTCGCCTTTATGGTGTGCTTTTGTTGGACAACCTTCAGCACATGCAGGATTTTCACAATGATTACAAGATATTGATATATAGTACGCAAACACGTTTTGATCGTATCCATCGCCATTTTTTATCCATTCACCGCCGGAAAATTCATTGACTCTACGCCAAGAAACTCCATCGGGTGTATTATGCTTATCTTTGCAAGCAATAGTGCAAGCTTTACAACCTACACAAGTATCTGCATTAAAATAAAATGCTGGATTTTTCATATATTACCTCATAGTTGAGTATTATCTTCTGTTTGTTTTGGCTAGAAGTATCAATCTAGCAAATTCTAAAATTGATAAATTTTACTCTTTTGACAAGGAAAAGGGATTTTTTACGAAAGGAGTTTATTTATAGCATAAATGACTTGAGTAAAAAAGTACTTTGACATAATCAAAAAGTAAAAGTATCAATTTTAAGCTTTTGTGACTTCCACAAGATTAGAATGGTGCGGATTACCCTTCGCAAGCGCTGTCGGCTGTAAACGAGTAAGCACGTTTACGCAACCATTTGTATCTTCGCCTTTTGAGTTTGGTGTGTGCCAAGCTCCTTCCGGTAGTGAGACTACACCCGGCATAATTCTAGGAGTCACTTTAGCATGAATATAAGTAACACCTCTATCATTATAGATTTTTACCATATCCCAGTGCTCAATCCCTCTTTCTTTAGCGTCAAGTGGATTTATCCATAATTCTTGAGGAGATACCTCTTGCAACCAAGGGCAGTTTCCATAAGTTGAGTGTGTTCTTTGCTTGTAATGGTGCCCAATAAGTTGAAGTGGAAACTTTTCTGCTAATGGACTGAAAGTTCCTTCGGTATCTTCAATATATTCTGCAACAGGAGTAATTTTTTGCCCTTTATCAAGAGTCCAAGTTTTTGCCATATCAGCAAGACGAGGTGAATATATTTCAATTAATCCAGATGGTGTTGGAAGTGGATTAAGTTCAGGGTCATCTCTAAATGCTTTATAAGCAACATGATTTTTCGGGAAGTATTTCTTAAATACGCCAATCGCCATCGCTTCTTCAAGTGTTGGAGGAAGTTCAGGAACATTGATTCTACTTTGCTGATAGAGATGCTCTAACCACTCGTATTGAGTACGCCCTTCTGTGAATTTTTCTCTCACGCCGAGTTCTTGTGCTAGGTCAGCGCAAATATCGTAAATACTTCTACTTTGCCCTACAGGTTCGATACATTTATTATCAAAGATAACATAAGCAATATTTGCATCACCATCAGCTGTGTAGTCATATTCTTCAAGATTTGAACAGCTTGGAAGAACGTAATCTGCATAACGGGCAGAAGCTGAAAGTGTAGTATCAATAACAACAATCGTTTCACACTTTGTTTCATCGGCAAGAATAGGATCCATCTGATTTATTCCGCCGTGCTGGTTAGTAATAGCATTACCCGCATACGACCACATAAATTTAATAGGAGCAATTAACTTTTCACGCCCACGCACACCGGCTGTTAATTCATTCATGTTTTCGTATTCGTCAATAGCTTCGTACCAGTTAAAGCAAGAAACACTTGTTTTTACAGGATTTTGAAGAGTTGGGAAGCCAACCATACCAAAGCCCATTCCGCCTGCTTCTCTAGCACCTGTATTACCACCATGAATGCCCACATTTCCTGTAAGCACTGCAAGCATACCTATTGCACGTGATTGGTTCTCGCCATTTGTTGTACGCTGTGGACCCCAACCTTGCCAAATCGAACAAGGTTTTGCACTTGCCATTTCACGAGCAAGATGAATTATCTTAACTGTTGGGATACCTGTTATCTTAGATGCCCATTCAGGTGTTTTTGGAGTTTTATCTTCTCCAAGACCTAAGATATAAGATTTGTATGATGAATTTGCTGGTGCATCAGCAGGTAAAGTATCTTCATCATACCCCATTGTATATTTATCAATAAATTCTTTATCGACACGATTTTCAGTAATCATTACATAGGCAAGTGCACAACAAAGCGCCATATCTGTTCCGGGGCGAATAGGAACCCATTCATCGCCTGATGAAACTACGGTATCGCTATAACGTGGGTCAATAACAATGACTTTTGTATTTTTGCTATGTCTTGCATGGTGCAGAGTTTTATTCTTTACACCGCTTGCTCTTGTTTCAGCTGGGTTATTTCCAAAGAAAACAGCAAGTTCACTATTTTCCATGTCACTAAGGACGTTTCCGTCAACCCATCCACCACCGAAGAGGTAAGGCATACCAACGGTGATTTGAATTGTAGAATAATCAGAATAGTGATTGAGATAACCACCAAGCACGTTCATAAGTCTTGCAACAGGAGTGCTAGCAGGAGGCCAGCTTTTACCCATTGTTGAACCAAGTGCACCTGTTCCATAACTTAAATACACAGATTCATTCGTATATTTATCTATAGTCGAGCGTAAACGTTCAGCAATTTCTTTATTGGCTTGTTCCCAAGAAATTTCTTCAAATTTCCCTTCACCACGTCTTCCTACTCTTTTAAGCGGAGTCATAATACGTTCAGGTGCATAGATACGCTGACGCATACTACGACCACGAGGGCAAGCTCTGAGTTGTTGCATTCCATAGGAATCATCGCCTGTGTTGTCGGTTTCAATTTGAGTCATCACGCCATCTTTTACGTGAACTCTTAAAGCGCATCTACTACCACAATTCACATTACATGAATTCCAGAGGATTTTCTCTTCGCCTTGAAGATTTTCTGTGCTTGGTACTTCTGCTTTTGCCGTTTTCGGATTTATTATTTCAAAAGAAAACGGAGTCACCATACCGGCAACTGTAGCAGCGCCACCTTTGAGCACATCTCGTCTTGAAACTTTTGCTTTTGTTTTTTTCATCATAAGTTTATTCTCCCTATTAACTTAGATAGACTTATAACGTATCACACATACATAATTAAATCAAGCTACTCTCAACTTTTTAGGTTGCTAACGCAACAAAGATGTTATCATTTTACTTTTATTGATTTAAAATAATTACCTACTGTTTTTTATATTTTTTACAAGAAGAAAATCTACATATACTATATTCAAATAAAAAGAGGGAAAGCACTTTTCTTTTAAAAAATGTGCTTTCCCTCTTATGGAATACTTTTTATGAAAAAAATCAGTTATTTTATTTATTATAATAAATAACTATAAAATTTCTGACAATTCATACAATGGATAATTAAAAGCTTTTGCTACACCATCATAATAAACATTTCCGCCATAAGTATTAATACCTAGAGCAAGTGCATGATTATCTTGACATGCTTGCTTCCAACCTTTGTTTGCAAGAGCAACCATATAACTCATAGTTGCATTTGTAAGTGCAAAAGTTGAAGTTCTTGCTACTGCACCCGGCATATTACCTACGCAATAGTGAACAATTCCATGCTTTACGAATGTAGGATTATCATGACTTGTTGCACCGTTTGCAGCTGTTGTTTCTACAGATCCGCCTTGATCGATTGCAACGTCAACGATAACAGCTCCTTTTTTCATGCCTTTAACCATCTCTTCAGTCACAAGCTGAGGAGCTAAAGCACCAGGAATAAGAACTGAACCTACTACTACATCAGCTTCTTTCACAGCTTGAGTGATGTTCATTGAGTTTGAAAATAGTGTTTGAATTTTATTTTCATACACATCGTCAATATAGCGTAATCTTTCGATATTATTATCTAAAATAGTAACTTTTGCGCCCATACCCATAGCTACTTTAGCTGCTGCAATACCAACAATTCCTGCACCTACAATAACCATATGAGCCGCCGGAACACCAGCAACTCCACCAAGCAACACGCCCATTCCGCCTTCTCTTTTTGTGAGAATTTGTGCCGCTACTTGAGTAGCCATGCGACCTGCTACTTCTGACATTGGTGCAAGAAGTGGAAGGCTTCTGTTAGGAAGCTGTACAGTTTCATATGCAATACCAATAACTTTTTTATCAAGCAAAGCTTTTGTTAGTTCTGGTTCTGCTGCTAAGTGGAGATACGTATAAAGGATAAGCCCTTCACGGAAGTATTTATATTCACTAGCTAAAGGTTCTTTAACCTTTACAACCATATCACCGGACCAAGCTTCATCAGCAGTTTCTACGATGCGTGCACCGGCTAATTCATAATCTTCATTAAGAATACCTATTGCAGTTCCTGCATCTTTTTGTACGAGAACAGTATGTCCACCATCTATAAGGGCTTTTACCCCTGCCGGTGTTATACCTACACGATATTCTTGGTTTTTTATCTCTTTTGGAATACTTACTAACATAACAAAAACTCCTATAAGATTATTCATGTTTTTGAAGAATAACTTCGTTTTTATATACTTATATCATTTTTAGGATAACATCAACTTTTATATTTTTAAAATTAATTTTATCAATGCAACTTATTTATTTAATATAATTTGTATTTCAAAAAGCATAACTTTTTTACTTATTTTTTTCTCTAATACATCTGATATAATCATAATATTCCCCTTTTTAAGAACTTCATCTTTAAGATATTTTTCAGATGCTGATTTCAAGCAAGAATCAGGATAATAAGCGCATAAAAAACTACCTTTTGGTATTTGTATGATTTTTGCGTTCTCTACTTTCTTCTTTTTTACTTTTTTTATTTCGACATAAACCATACTTTTTAGTTCATCTTTTTCTTTATAAAAATATATACCTTGATCAATTGATATAAAAAGTTCGTGTTTTGCCAAAAGTAAATAAAGTTCCGTAAGTAGTTTCCAGTAATCGGATATTTCAAAATATTCCCCTGTAAAGCTTATATTTGAGGGAAGAGCTATAAAGTATCTTTCTTCAATTTCGCGTATGTATTCTTTTCCTTTTACTAAATTCTTTTCGTTTTCTTTCAAAAATTTTGAAGTAGTTTCAAGAAAATATAAATCCCTTTGAAATTTTTTTATAGACTTATTAATAATTTTTTGAGCTTCAAGTGTAAAACTTTCAATATCAATACTTTCACTATCCATATATTTTTCAAGATTTTTTAAGGGCATACCAAGCCCTACTGCAAGTTGAATAATATCAAGGAAGATCATTTGATTTTTTGAATAATATCTGTAACCTGTATCTGGATTTGTGTATGCAGGAACAAGAATACCTATTTCGTCATAATACCTTAAAGATGTATGACTTACTCCTTTTATTTTAGCTACTTCACCTATAGATAAATATTTCTTCATAAAAACCTCAAATAAAACTTGACTCTCATATCGTATGAGACTTTATGATATGTTTACTCTAAATATAAATATTTGAAAAGTCTTTTTAGGGGAATTTCTAAATTTATTAATAATAGGACACAAAGAAAATGATTGATATTATAAACTTAAAATCAGTTCTAAAATTTACTCTACCCTCATTAGCTGCAATGATATTCATGGGAATTTATGTTATGGTGGATGGTTATTTTGTTTCTAACTATATAGGAACTATAGCACTTTCCGGATTAAATATTGCTCTGCCAGCTATGACTATCTTCTTTGCAATTGGCACAATGCTTGGCACAGGTGGGAATGCGGTTTGTGCCACAATGCTTGGTGAGGGAAAATCTAAAGAAGCAAAAGAAAAAATTTCTCTTTTTATTACAACAGGTTTTGTCATAGGACTTTTCATTACTTTCGTTGTGCTTAGTTATCTTTCAGAAATTCTTAATTTTCTTGGTACAAATGAAGAAACATATCAATACGCTTATGACTACCTTTTCTTTGTAGCAATTTTTGCACCTTTCGCTATTATACAGATTATTATAGAAAATGCGATGATTGCATCAGGCAAGCCGGAATTATCCTTTATTACTGTAGTTTCAGGTGGAATTACAAATGTTATTTTAGACTACGTATTTATTAAATTTGGCATGGGAATGTCCGGAATCGGGCTTGC
Organism: uncultured Desulfovibrionaceae bacterium; assembly: GCA_964371865.1. GTDB lineage: Bacteria > Desulfobacterota > Desulfovibrionia > Desulfovibrionales > Desulfovibrionaceae > CAYJAZ01. The sequence goes on from CAYJOR010000001.1 coordinate 85,226, forward strand.
TACCGGTTTAGGATTTTTAGTTCCTTGCCTTATTGGTACTGTATTTTTCTCAACAAAAAAAGAGAGCAAAAGCCTTCATTTTACAAAATTTAAACTTGATTTTTCAGCTATAATTAAAGCTTGTGGCAATGGTTCATCAGAGATGGTTTCCATGCTTGCATCTTCTATTATCACTTATTTATTCAATATTACCATGCTAAAACTTGCCGGAAATAATGGAGTTTCAGCTATTACGGTTATTTTGTATTCTCAAATGCTTATCAACTCATTATTTATTGGTTACACAATGGGAATAACACCTGTTATAAGCTATAATTATGGTGATAGAAATGCATTAAAACTAAGGCAACTATTTGTATTAAATACAAAACTTGTTGGAATCTGTTCATTGACTATGTTTTTTATTGCTCTTTTAATTGGAGATAGGATTGTTGCCGCATTTGCAGAATATGGAACTACTACCTATCTCCTTGCTAAAGAAGGATTATTTATCTTTTCTTTTGGATTTATTGTATCAGGTTTCAATGTTTTCACCACAGGAATGTTTACTGCTTACTCAAACGGAAAAATATCAGCTTTTATTTCATTTCTGAGAACATTCTTCTTTATTACAATTTCTTTAATTATCTTACCGAGATATATTGGAATAAACGGTGTTTGGCTTGCAGTGCCTATAGCTGAATTTTTCTCCTTTTTTATTGCGCTTTACTTTATCGACAAATCTAAAGAAACTTATATGTACTCAAAGGATTCTTATAAATTAGCATAATAAAACAAATTAGGCTTTAGTTAGTGAATCTGATACAAAGATAAATTGATACGAAGGAAAATAATAGGAACTAAAGTACCCAACAAAGCATACCATAAAAAACCCGAAACAAGCTTTATTACCGTAAAATCTAGCATTGCACCCATACTATTTTTTTTGTTTTTGCATTTTGCATAAAAAGTATCCTTGGAAACTTACTATTCAAAAGTGTAGGAAAGAATAGAATTTGCTTTTACAGCGTCCAAGTCCATTTCAACGCCAAGCCCATGACCATTAAAACCTTGTGGTGCATAAACATAACCGCCTTTATCTGTGCGAAAGATATTACTGAAAATAGGACATAAATATTTTTTATGACAGGTTTACCTCTAAAAGTCTAAGAATTTAGCGCAAACCAATTGTAGGCAAAAAGACAAACAACAGTAACTACGGTTAAAAAAAGTGCGGAGAGCACATTACTGCGTCTAATTCTACTGCGTGACCTACGGTACGCCGGCGAGGTATTAATCACAAATTTCAATAAAATAAAGATACAAATAAACATAAGAAACGGAGCAATAACAAATGTTAGTAGAAGTTCAGCCCAATTTATCTTTTCAAACCCTGTAAAAAATTGCTCTATATCCATTTTTCCGCTAGCAACTAAAGATCCTGTTCCTGCCTTATTCTCATTTGCAAAAAGGTGTAAAGTATCTCCTTCTACTTTTGCAAAGAAGCTGACTGTTTGTTCAGGTGTATAATAATATTCAATAAATATATCACCGCTAAGTGATTGTGTTGGATCTATTGTCAACCATATCATATTCTCCAGAGAATATACCAAACCCAGACCATCACCCTCACCATTGTAATGCGCAAGAATACTATCTGAATAAACACTTTGGGTTTCAGCATATTCTAATAGTTCATCTTGCATGATTCTTGAAAAATGCAGTGATTCATCAAGCATAAGCTTATCCCTCGTAGGGAGTGCATCAATTATAGATGGGGCAATTTTATATGCTCCGAGTGAAGGATTTGTAGCATAGAAAGAAGAAGATTCTATAGGAAAAATCAATGTATTATTATGAGGTACCAAAAATGAGGAAGAATCTATAAGCTTATCACCAAAAGATAAATTATAACTTACGTTTTCGCCATTATTCAGTGTATTACCTCCCTCTCTACCTATTTCCTCCCACTGATAATAGCTTACATCTGTATACAAGCCAAGTGCGTCAACAGTAATACCCAAATCGGGTTCTACTATAAAATCTTTCGCTGTAATTGTTCCTTGTACAAAAACAACTTTACCATCAAGGGAGGCATCAACTTCTTCAATAGAAGAAAGATATATATATTCTGAACTATTAATTGAGCTACGCGAGCTTAAATTTTTCACTATTCCATCAGAATTTACGAGTACACAAATAACAAGAAAGAATAAAATCATCCCAATTATGTAAAAAAATCCTACGTATATATAGTTCATTATAAATGATAAAAAAGATAAAAATGAACGCAATTGAGTATTCCTCCTTAAATTATACAGCTTTCATTAATTTGTATTTACTGCACATTGCTTATAGAGCAGATATTAACAAGAATCAAGAATTAATTTTCCCGCCAAAAACATGATTCTAACCAAATTTTACATTGCAAAATAACGTTGACAAGAAAAGAGTTAGAAGTTATACAATATTTATATTGTGCATAAGAACGTCACAAGTAGCTCGAGTAGTTTTTAAGCGTACCGAAGCTTTTCAAAAAAGAGATGCTGCGCTTAAAAAATTCAAATTTTTAAGGCAAAACAAAAAAATTCTCGGCTACACTGTAAAAGGAGTTTTGAGTTTTATAGTGTAACTATTTGTTAACACACTCTAAGAGCATCTATTTTTAAAACAATCAATTTAAATTTTATGGAGTATTTATGTCATCAACAATCATTATAATTGCTATAGTTGCTGTTGTAGCTCTTTGGGCTATAATTGTTATTAACGGCTTTAGAAGCAAAGAAATTAAAGTTACTGAAGCCCTATCAGGAATTGAAGTAGCCCTCACAAAACGTTATGATTTATTAACAAAGCTTTTTGATGCAACTAAAGGCTATATGAAGCATGAAAAAGAAGTTCTTACAGAAGTTGTAAACCTACGCTCAAAAATGAGTGGTAATATGAATGTTTCCGAAATGAATGATGCCCAAAGTCAAATGGGTGGAATGTTTTCAAGACTTTTTGCTGTAGCTGAAGAGTATCCGGAACTACGCTCAAGTGACGTTTTCATAGAACTTCAAAAAGGTATACAAGATGCCGAAGAACATCTTCAAGCTGCCAGAAGATTATATAATGCAAATGTAACAAGCTATAACACCGCTATTGTTATGATTCCTTCAAGCTTTTTAGCCGGTAATCGCCAAGCAAAAGAATTTTTTGAAGCAGAAGAATACAAAAAAGCTGATGTTGAAATGAAGTTCTAAAATATACTTTCAAGATATATTTTCCACATAATATCATTATTTCGTATCGCTTACGAAAGAAAGGAAACTTTAATGAGTGAAAAACAATTATCAGATGAAGAAATTAACGAAATCATTAATCAAGAAAAAAAAACAAAGAGATTAGGAAGCTTTTTGGTTTTCTTTTCTATTCTTCTATTTGTATTCGGTGCATATATTCATATGATTAGCGAGAGCAATAGTAATGATTTCTTCACTTTAGATACTCTCATAATCATTATAGCCCTAATTTTTGCTGTGGCAGGAATGTACTTTAGAGATAAAGCTAAACGTAATGCAAAAAATAATGCCGCTTTTCAATTAGTTCAATCCGCTTTAGGTGAAGTTTTCACTAATGTTGAATATGCGCCGGAACAGCGTCTACACGAAAGCTATATTAAAGAAACAGAATTTTTCCAATATGATACGATTACCGGTAGCGATTATGTAAAAGCTACGTATAAAGATGTTAATGTTGAAATGAGCGATATAACCCTTCATAAAAAAGAAATTAGACGTTCCAAAGATGACATCTCAGAAAAGGAAGTCATGATCTTTAAAGGTTTATGGATGATTTGCGATTTTCATAAAAAGCTTTCAACTGAACTTGCACTTATAGAACGTAAAGGTCTTGGTAAAAAACTGTCAATCGGCGGTATAAAAACTGAAAGTGAGACTTTTAATAAAAGATTTTATATCAAGTCACAAAGCCCACATGAAGCATTTTATATTCTAACCCCTCACATGATGGAATATATTATAGCAATGGACGAAAAAGCTGACGGTTATACTTATATGTACTTCTTACGTGAAGGTAAAGTTCATATCGCCATCAATTCAAGACGAGATTCATTTGAAATGAACAGCCTAAACACAAATGCAGTAGAACTTCGTGAACGATTCAAAAGTGAACTCTCCTACATCACTGAACTTATAGATGAACTTCGCTTAGTGGATACTCTTTTCGAGGAAAATACAAACAAAAAAATTTAGTCGCTTGATAGCACTAACTTAAGCTTATAAATTTGCAATCACTCAAAAGAGGTCGTTATTATACGGCCTCTTACTGTATAGGAAGAAAGAGCTATGAATAAAAATAACTTATCAGATGAAGAAATTAACGCTATTCTCAAAAAAAATAATAAAACAAATATCAAAGGAAGAATTTGGAATATACTAGGTTTTATTACATTGGCTTATTTTATATATGTTATCTTTACAGCAGATGGATATATGAATACAGGTGAACTAAATGGATATGAAATTATGCTTACCTGTGTATATATACTGTTTTTTTGTTTAGGCATACACTTTACTTGTGAGGCTGATAGTAGTGCCAAAGAAAATGCAGCCGTACCTATTATTTTAACCATTCTGAAAGAAGCCTTTGAGAATGTCAAATACGATCCCCAAAAATTTTTGGAAGTTAAGCTACTACAAAAAGCAAATATTTTCAAATTTGATGAAGTATCCGGTAGTGACTATGTTCAAGCTACGTATAAAGGCGTCAATATTAAGATGAGCGATATTGAAATTTCTAGCGCTACAGATGTTGCCTTTAGTAAAGGTAATCTAGCCGGCAGTGAAGAACTACACTTTTCAGGTTTGTGGATTGTTTGCGATTTTCATAAAAAGCTTTCAACAGAACTTACACTTTTTGAACGCCGTGGTATCGGTAAACTTTTTACATTCGGCAGCACTCAAACAGAATACAGTGATTTTAATAAGAAATTTTATATCAGCACCCAAAATCAACATGAAGCCTTTTATATTCTTACGCCTCATATGATGGAATATATCATAAAGATGGATAAAAAAGCTGATGGTGATACATATATGTCCTTTTTACAAGAGGGTAAAGTTCATATCGCTATCAATTCAGGAATGAATGCTTTTGAACTAGCAAACTTAAGCACCAATGCAAACGAACTTCGTGAACGCTTTAGAAATGAGATTTTATACGTCACCGACCTTATCGACGAACTACACTTAGTTGATACTTTTTTTGCAAAAAACGTTAATAATAAAAAGAAATCTAAATAAATTACCTATCAAAAATCAAAAAAATTAATTTAGAAACACAGTCTAGATATCATGCAAGCATGTATTAGAGCTTTATTTGACAACTATAATAGACAGTGATATTTATAACTCAAATAGAAACCTACACTATACGAATAGCAATTCAACGGCACAACATGGAAATTTGTTATTTTTAGCTATCTTTTTTATATATCTAACTTAAGAAATTCCATAATAGCTCCTATTTCAAAAAAAAATAGTTCACCCATAAACAAAAATTTAGTGAGGAAAATTATGTCTACAAACGAAAAAGAAAATCAATTTGACCAACCAGTCCACCCTAATAAGTGGTATAATTTCATTTTGTGTGAAAAGGCTCAAAATTTTATCATTTTATTAATCACACTTAACGCTCTAACGCTTGGTTTAGCAACTTCAAGCTATATGCGTGAAAACTTTGGAACTGCTCTTCAAGTATTTGAAAATATTGCTCTAGGCATATACACTGTTGAACTCATACTTAAAGTGATGGCTCTACATGGTAGATTCTTTAAAAGTGGCTGGAATCTTTTTGATCTTCTCATTGTAGCTATTGCGTATGTGCCTGCGGTAGGTCCACTTTCTGTTTTACGTTCTTTACGTGTACTTCGAGTAATGCGTTTAATTTCTGCTGTTCCACGTTTACGTACAATTATCAAATCTTTAGTTATGTCGTTGCCAAGTATTGGTTGGATTACTTTCTTACTTTTTATGATGTTCTACATATTTGCAGTAATGGCGACTCACCTATTTGGAACTGCATTTCCTGAGTGGTTTAGCACTCTTGGAGAATCTTACTACACCCTTTTCCAAGTTTTAACTTTAGAAAGTTGGTCGATGGGAATTGTTCGCCCTATTATGGAAAAATTCCCTTATGCTTGGCTTTTCTTTATACCTTTTATCTTACTTACATCATTTGTTGTTCTAAACGTGTTTATTGCAGTAATAGTTGGCGCGATGAGTGAAGTACGTTCAGAAGAAAAATTACAAGAAGCTGAAGGCGAACTGGCAGAGCAAAATTCATCTATTTCTCAAAAACTTAATGAAGAAATTGCGCTATTACAAAGTCAGCTTACTCGATTGGCAACTCTTCAACAAATGTTAGAAAAAAAGCAAAACAACAAATAATTACTAAGGTGTGTTTCTAAATTCAGAAGTTTTGTAGAATTATCAAATTAAAACGCAAAAGAATTGATCTAGAAACATAACCTAAAAAAAATAAAATAAATTTATAAATTATAAAGTTTTAGCCCTGTAAAAGTTATATATTTTACAGGGCTTGTTTTTAAATAGGTAGAATATAATTATTTATCTTCCTTTATTTCCTTTATCTACATACATTTTTTTATCTGCAATAGTGAGTAATTCTTCAAGATTATTGCTTTCACTAGAAAGAACAATACCAATACTTGCTGAGATATTAATTGTGAAATTATCAATATAAAAATCAACCTCTGAGAGATTTACAAGCTTCCTTTTAATCGTTTCAGCTACAGTAATATCGCTTACATTTGGCGTGATTATAACAAATTCATCGCCACCAACTCGTGAAATAAAAGTTCCTAACATCATTTCATTTCTCAATCTTTCAACGTATGCTTTAAGAAGTTTATCACCTACTTTATGCCCATAATTATCGTTTACAGGCTTGAACTTATTCAAATCTATAAAGAATAAAGCAAAGACTTTATCCTCTTGTGAATCGTAGTATTTCTGTAATTTTACTCTATTATATGCACCAGTTAGGCTATCATTTTCTATCTTTCTGAGAAGGCTTTCTTTTGTTTTCTCAAAACGTTCAAGAAAGTAGTACAGAATGAAGTTGATAAACAAGAAAATCAAGAACCAAAACATCACATCCGATGCAACTAAATTTGTCTTATCTTTGACGTATAATCCAAGATTCCAAGATGTTGTACCAAGAGAAACATCATCAGAAATTGCGCTACTTGATGAATAAGCATCACTCTGAGTTGCCAAAATTTGAGGAGTTGCAAGAGTGAATTCATACCCTTGACGCTCAAGCACATCAAGTCCAACATATTTATAAAGATCATCTGCATTTAGTGCAACAGTCACAATACCCCAAAAAACATCATTATAAAATACAGGATTACGAATAACTATCCCCATTGTTCCTTGAAATAGTTCATATGGACCAGATATTATAATCTCTTTTGTATCTCTTGCTTTTTTAGAATCAGCCGCATCATTTTTGCTTTCAAGCACATTGTTTCCGACAAGTTTTCCACTAAGTTTAGGTGGGTAGATATACTTAATAACACCATCAGGAATATACGCAATAGATGAACCAATTCTACGCTTTGAAAGGGTTTCAGAAATTGTATGAAAATCTTCCTCCTCAATAAATCCATTATTAATTATGACAAGTTCTTCAATAATCTCAGTAACCATAATTTCTGATTCAATAGCTTGACGCAAACGTTCAGAATAAGCTTGTAAAATTTCTTTTTCATTATTAACTAGTTCGTTATATCTATTTTTAGCAACAAATGTTACCCCTATGATATTACTCACAATTAAAAGTGCAAAAATAATTTTAGATATCTTCATGGCTTTTCCCTTACTTTAAAAATTCTCTCACTAAGTTATAAATCAAAAACTAATGAACAGATCCAAAGTGAAGTCAGAAAAAAATAGCAATATGAGTAAGAAATCAAGAAAGCACTTCAAAGTCATATATTATACCAATTAGATTATTTAATCAAGTAAAAGAATAAAAATAAATACATAATTTTATAAAATTACTTTGAAAGTTTTTTCAGGTTGTAATATATTGTTTTTACATATTTTTTTATAAACACCCAACTACTATATAGATGTATGTTTATAAAATACTTGCAAAAAAAAGTAAAAAAACATATAGATATATAATATTAAAAAAACAATGGATTTTTTATGTCACAACTACTTAAATCAACACTAGAAAATTACAACATCTATTATTATAAAGAAGAATATTTACCTCTACTTACGAAAATTTCTAAAGGAGAATATACTGTTGAAAATTTAATTGTAGACAAAAAAACTGCATACATTGCAAAAATTGATATAGATGGAAAAAAATTTCTTTATAAAAAACTCTATCCACAGGCTTTTAGAAAACAATTTTTAGAACTTTTTAGAGAAAAACTTGCAATCGAACTCATAAAAAAAACTCATAGATATAGAGAACAAGGATTCTGCGAACTTGTAGATATTTATGGTGTTGGTGTGCAAAAAAAACTCTTCGGAAACGAGCAGTTTCTACTTATGGAATATATTGATGGAAGAAGTATAGACGCAATCAATGATTTCAAACAATTAGAGTCATTCCTTATTCGTTTACATAGTGCAAAAGTGTATCATGGAGATGCACATATCTTTAACTTTATTATTGATGAACAGAAAAATTTAAGAGTACTCGACACTAAACTTAAACGTATATATTTAGGTAATATAGGCGGTCATTACGACATGTTTAAACTACGAGACAGCGCTCAAAATCAATCTCCATATCCTTATTCTAAAAATATAATATACTGGTACTGCTTTTTGCGCTTTCAAAAGAAAGAGCTCTTCAAAAAGAAATAGTAGGGCAACTCTCATAAAAACTTTACTTTGTTTTCTTAAATAATTATTTATGAGAGTAAGAGTTAAAAACATATTATATATAATAATTATCATTTTAAATTAATATTTTTAGAAAAGTATATATTATACATTCAGTATTTTTTGTAAATGTCTTTTTTCTTCTCTACAAAAGGATTTTATAATTTTATCTTCATAAACAATAGCTTAGAAAATAAAATTTAAAATTAGAACTTTTTTTGAAACATTATCTTGTAAATCATAAAAAATAATGATAACGTCTTACTCTAGGCGTGCATAAAAAAGCTTTTTATAATTTCTAAATTAAGAGGTTTTATTATGAAAATTTCAGAACTTTACGATTTCCACTTATCTTCTATTAATATGGAATTGCTCGATGAAGTCTTGACTTACAATGACGAGATTAAAGTTTTAAGAAATGGTGTTGCGACAAAAAACGAATATTATCCTATTGTTGAATATTTTCAGCCTCACCATAGAATGCTAGAATCATTTGAAATAATGAAAAAATTAGATATGCCAAAAGATGTAGAGCTTGCAGTTCAAAGATATCAACGTCACTACAAAACTTACTATAAAAAACTTGAACCTATGATTGTTTCTGACTTGATTAATGAATTATCTAGCAAACTTACAAGTTGCGAAACCTTTCAGTGCGAACTCCCTGTCAGCTAGGAAAAAACGGCTCAAATAGCAAAAACTCATCCTAAAGCTTATCTATAACAATATTTTAAGAGAAAAATGACTCTGCTCTTGTATATTAAAAAGTTTTTCCTTAAGAGGTCTTTTTCTATGCTTTTTTTTGAGTGAGTCACATGTTACGCAGATTTTAAATTTAACTTGACAAAATCATTTTATAGTTCTATTTTCTTTTCATGAGCACTGCTCATAAAAAAACAAATAAGGCAAAACAATGGCTCGTAGAAATGACCACACACACGAAGAAATAAAATTAATTGCTATTGAAGCTGGAAAACAGCTTATAATAAACGATGGTTTTAGCAATTTCAGTTCAAGAAGAGTTGCTAAAGATATTGGCTATAGTATTGGTACCATTTATAATATCTTTGAAAACAATGATGAATTCATCTTACACATTAACGCTCTTACTTTAGATGAGATGTCTTACTATCTTAACGAACAGCTAGAAGGAATCGAAGCCCCTAAACAAGCAATGAAAATTCTTGCAACTTCTTATATTTACTTTGCAAATGAAAATTATAATCGTTGGTCTACTCTCTATGAGCACTCTATGCCAAAAAATACTACTTTACCTGAGTGGTTTAGTGTAAAAATAAAAAATCTTACAACATTAATTGAAAAACCTCTTCTCCCTCTTTTTGATAATAGTCACGAAAAGGCTAAAGAAACAGCGCAGGTTTTATGGGCGAGCGTACACGGTATCTGTCAGCTTGGTCTTACAGGTAAACTAGATTTCAATGATATTGATTTAGTTATAAATCTTTCAAATAACTTTATCGAGCACTATATGACTGGCCTAGTCCAATCTCTTACTAAATAAGATTTTTCTTCTGAATACTTTGTACTTTTAGAAGAATATGAGCATTGCTCACTAAATGTAAGTACTAACATATAACAAGGCTAACATCATGGAAAATCAAAATAATCTTTTCAAAACAAAGCGATTCGCACCTTTATTTATCACTCAATTTTTGGGAGCATTTAATGACAATGCTTTCAAGAATGCTTTTCTAATATGGTTTACTTATGAGGTAAGCCTATTTCACGGGCTCGACGCCTCAATTATGGTAACATTCGCAGGTGGACTTTTTATTTTACCATTTTTTCTTTTTTCTGCTACTGCTGGGCAACTATCTGATAAATATGAAAAATCTTGGCTCACTCAAAAGATTAAACTCATTGAAATAGTACTTATGCTTCTATGTGGATTTTTCTTCTATATAAAAAGTGTAGAGGGTCTTCTTATTATACTATTTTTAATGGGTGTGCAGTCCACTTTTTTTGGACCAATCAAATATAGTCTTTTACCTGAACATCTCAAAGAGAACGAACTAGTTACAGGAAATGCGTGGATTGAGGGTGGTACATTTCTATCTATTCTCCTTGGTACTATTTTTGGTGGTGTAATTATTACTTTACCATTTGGTTCTATGATTTTAGCTTTTTTCCTTATTTTATTTGCAATAATTGGATATATTTCATCTTTTTCAATTCCTAAAGCACATATTTTTGATTCTCAACTAAAAATTAGCCTAAACTTCATACGTGAAACATCAAAAATCATCTCATATGCTCGTAAAGATAAAAAAGTGTGGCTATCTATACTTGCTATTTCATGGTTTTGGTACATAGGAATTACATTTCTTACATTATTCCCTGTATATACAAATTTTGTTATGAAAGGAAACGAACTTCTTGTTACTTTTTTTATGACGACTTTCTCTCTTGGAATCGGTGTAGGCTCTGCTCTCTGTAGTAGTTTGCTAAAAGGAAAAATTACAGGCAAATTCATTCCTATCTCTGTATTATGTATGAGTTTATCTATTATTTTACTCGTGATCTCATCAATATTTTATCTTGATTCTACACCATCAACACAAGGTTCTATAAATATTTATGACTTTATAACTATGAATATTTGGAGTTGTGGAATTATCACGGGAATTCTCTTACTTTCAATTTTTGGCGGTATATATATCGTTCCTCTTTATGCAATAATGCAACATTTTTCAGATAAAAAATATATATCAAGAATTATTGCTGGAAATAATATAATAAATTCTCTATTTATGGTTGTTGCAAGCCTCTTTTCATCAATTTTACTTAGCTTTGGACTTGATACTATTGACGTATTTTCGATAGTCGGAATTTTAAATTTTATTGTATTTACTTACATAGTTATCACAATTAAAAGGAGAGCATATAATGCTTAGAACAATATTTACATTTTTATTAACACTATTATTTAGAGTCGATATCAAAGGCATAGAAAACTTCCACAAAGCGGGAAAAAGAGTACTTATAATAGCCAACCATCAATCATTTTTAGATGCGTTCTTATTGAGCATATTTTTACCTGAAAAACCAATGTTTGCTGTAAATACATATATTGCAACTCGTTGGTATTTCAAACCATTTCTTTCTCTTGTAAAAACATTCTATATTGACCCCACAAATCCGATGGCAACTCGTGCTATGATTTCTGAAATCAAAAAAGACAAAAAATGTGTGATATTTCCAGAAGGTAGAATCACTAAAACCGGCTCTATGATGAAAATATACAAAGGCTCTGCTATGATTGCAGATAAATCAGGTGCTAAGATTTTACCTATAAAAATTGATGGAGCGCAATACTCTATCTTCTCAAAATCAAAGGATAAAGTTGGAGTAAAACTATTTCCAAAAATCACTTTAACAATTCTCCCCCCTACAGATTTTGAACTTCCTGATTCTCTCAAGGGTCGTGAACGCACAAAAGCAGCCGGTGATAAACTTTACGACATTATGTCAAATATGTTTTTTGAAACTTCTGAGCGTAAAAAAACATTATTTCAATCGCTTATTGAACAATCAAAACTGCGAGGTCGTAACCATATCACTTTAGAAGATGTTACTCGTAAACCTCTCAACTATGGTGACTTAATGCTACGTTCATTTGCTCTAGGAGATAAAATTTCTCAACAAACCCAATCAAAAGAGCATGTTGGAATACTACTTCCGAACACAAATACAACCTTATCTACATTTTTTGCTCTTCAAATTCATGGTAGAGTACCGGCTATGCTTAACTTTTCAGCAGGAGCAAAAAGCATACTTTCTGCTTGCACAACAGCCGAAATCAAACATGTTTACACATCAAAGAAATTTGTAGAAATGGCAAAATTAGAAAATGTTATTGAAGCTCTAACCAATAAATATATAACAGTATTTTATCTTGAAGATATAGCGCAGAATGTTTCAGCTTTTGATAAAATAAAGGCTCTTGTGGCAAGTTATTTTCCTCAATATTTCTATGATAAATACACGACAGAAACAAGTGATTCTCCAGCAGTTATACTTTTTACATCTGGTTCAGAAGGTAATCCAAAGGGTGTTGTTCTTTCACATAACAACATTCAAGCAAATATTGCTCAAGTTGCTGCAAGAATTGACTTTAATCCTAAAGACATCATTTTCAATGCCTTACCTGTTTTTCACTCTTTTGGATTGACTGCTGCCACATTATTACCTATACTTTCAGGTATTAAGGTATTTCTCTACCCTTCTCCGCTTCACTATCGTACCGTACCTGAACTTATATATGACACTGATTCTACAATGATGTTTGGTACTGATACTTTTCTAGCAGGTTATGCTAAATTTGCTCATCCTTATGATTTCTATTCTATACGTTATGCTTTTGCAGGTGCTGAAAAATTGAAAGATTCGACTCGTTCAATTTGGGCTGAAAAATTTGGAGTTCGTGTTTTTGAAGGTTATGGCGCAACTGAAACATCTCCTGTTCTTACTCTCAACACACCAATGTATAATAAAATTGGAACAGTTGGAAGACTTCTTCCCTCAATTTATTATGAAATTCAAGCAGTTGATGGTATTGAAAAAGGTGGAAGACTTATTGTTCAAGCGCCGAATGTTATGCTAGGTTACTTACTCTCGAGTAATCCGGGAATATTAATTCCTGCTGAAAATAATACTTATGATACCGGAGATATTGTTGAAATTGATGATGAGGGTTACGTCACAATCAAAGGTAGAGCAAAAAGATTTGCTAAAATTGCCGGTGAAATGATTTCCCTAACTGCTGTAGAAAATACAATTTCTCAAATTTGGTCAGCACATAATCATGCTGTTATAAGCGTAGTAGATTCTAAAAAAGGCGAAGCCCTTATTCTTATCACTGAAAACAAAAACGCAACCAGAAAAGAAATTCTTGAATATGTAAAACAAAATGGAATCAATGAGTTATCTGTTCCAAAAACAGTAAAAATAGTTGATAAACTACCCCTTCTCGGTACAGGTAAAATTGATTACGTTACCTTGCAAACGAGTTATTTGGACTTGTAATTTCTTGAGGGGGAAAACCACATTTTTTTGATAAAAAGTATGCTTTTCCCCTCTCAAGGCATCAAATTATGTGAAATAATGCTTTAATTTTCACTTGATTTCCACACCCTATTACTATATATGTTTTAAAATATCGTATTCTTATTGATATCAAGGAGTCTGAATTGCCAGAAGATCGCGAAAATAAAATATCTTGCCGAAATTTTACAAATGAAATGGAAGTTGCACTTGAAGTTCTATCAGGAAAATGGAAGTCTACAATTCTTTGGAGTCTACACGATTCTGATTTAATCAGATTTAATGAATTCTTAAGAATTATTCCAGGTATCACTCAAAAAATGCTCACTCAGCAATTGAGAAAACTTGAAGAAAATAATCTTGTTTCAAGAAAAGTTTACCCAACTGTACCGCCTATTGTAGAATATTCTCTCACAGAGCTTGGCAAAGGCGCCATTCCATTACTTGAGTCACTCAATAAATGGGGAAAAGAAGTAATACAGTCTTACGAGCAAGATTAGGGTGTTTTTGTAAAATATTTACACTTACTTATCTTTTTTCATATATAGGTGCTTACTTTAAGGTAAGTCTATAACCTTAAAGTACGTAAAAGACCTTTTAGTGACTGACAAACATTAAAGTGCCTTCTTGCACAATATAAATTCTGTGTGTATAAAGCTTTTACTCGTTTAAATTTTTACTACACAGGATACAAAAAAATGAAAAGATTTACTATTCCAAGAGATGTTTATTTTGGTGAAAATGCTTTAGATCATTTAAAATCAATCAGCGGAACAAAAGCAATTATCGTTATCGGTTCAGAAAGAATGATTAATGACGGTACTGCTGCACTTATCCAAGGAAACCTCAAGGAAGCTGGTATAGATAGCAAACTTTTTGTTGGCATCGAAGCTGACCCATCAGTAGAAACAGTTATGCGCGGTGTTGAAGCTATGAATGAATATCAACCTGATGTTATCATCGGTGTTGGTGGTGGCTCACCTATTGATGCTGCTAAAGCTATGTGGATTTTCTACGAAAACCCAGAATTTACTTTCGCAGAAGCTGCAATTCCTTTCAATCTTCCTACTCTTAGAAAAAAAGCAAGCTTTATTGCTGTAGCTACTACTAGCGGAACTGGTACTGAAGTAACTGCTTTCTCTATTATTACAGACGAAAAAAATAATATCAAATATCCAATAGCTGACTACAACATCACTCCAGACGTTGCTATTGTTGACACTAACTTAGTTCAATCTCTTTCTCCTCTCCTAGTTGCAAACACTGGTATGGACGCTATTACTCACTCATTTGAAGCTTATGTTTCTGTAGTAGCTAACCCAATTACTGATTCTCTTGCAATGAAATCTATTGAAATGATTGTTGATAATATCGTAAAATCATACAATGGTGAAAAAACATCTAGAGATGAAATGCACATCGCTCAATGTATGGCTGGTATGTCTTTCTCAAACGCAATTTTAGGTATTGTGCACTCTATGGCACATAAAACTGGTAGACTATTTGGTATTCCTCACGGTTGCGCTAATGCTATCTATCTTCCTTATGTTGTAAAATACAATGCTAAAGAAGCTGGCGTTAGATATGCTCAAATTGCTAAATATCTTGGTTTAGCTGGCAATACAACTGAAGAACTAGTTGATTCTCTTGTAGCTAAACTTGTTGAAATCAAAGAACAAATGAATATGCCTAAAACTCTTAAAGAGTTCGGTGTTGACGAAGCTGAGTTCTTAAAACAATTGACTACAATTTCTGAAGCGGCTTGCGCTGACCCTTGCACAGGAACAAATCCACGCACAATCGATCCGCAAACAATGGAAAGACTTTTCAAAGCTACTTACTACGGCGAAAAAGTGGACTTCTAATTTAGAAAGTTAACTTTACTTAATTATTTCTAGAGGGGGAAAACACGTTTTTTTGAAAAGGGAACTTTTCCCACAACGTGATTTCCCCCTCTAGAGCGTAGAACGAGTTCTCTCCCCCTTCCTTAAAAAACAATTATTTACATTTCAGACTGTTAGAAACTTTCTTCCTATCAAAAAACTGCTATGAATTAAGTTTGTAAAAAAGTCTGTAACTCTATAAAATCTTAAATTTACTCCTTTTTTTTCGAGTTGCACTTATTTTCGTTGAATGATATCGTCTAGAATAGAAATTCTCAAATATAAGGAGACCTATGAAAATCCTTGTTGTTGACGATGATAATGATATAAGAAATCTCGTAAAACTCTATCTATTAAATGAATCTTATGAAGTGCTTGAAGCTGAAAACGGTATTGCAGCTCTTGATATACTCAATAATGACACAGATAAAAGTATCGACCTCGTTCTTCTTGATTCTATGATGCCTCAAATGAACGGGCTTGAAACTTGCCTCGAAATCCGTAAAAAATACACGCTTCCTATCATTTTTCTTACTGCAAAATCAGAAGATATGGATAAGTTTACAGGCTTTTCTTCTGGCGCGGACGATTACATTACAAAGCCATTCAATCCAATAGATTTAATCTCAAGAATCAAAGCAAATATAAGACGTTACAGAAATTATACTCAAAACAATTCAGCTCCTACAGAAGCTATTGTAAATTCAGATGAGATTACTTATCTAGATTTAGTTATAAATTTCTCAGCTCGCACCCTTACAAAAAACGGGCAGCCTATAAAATTGACAAAAATAGAGTTTTCTATCTTAGAACTTTTTCTTAAAAATAGGAAGAGAGTTTATAGTCTTGAACAAATTTATTCTAATGTTTGGGGAGAATACAATGTTCTCAATGCTGAAAGTACCGTTTCAGTTCATATAAGAAATCTCAGAAATAAGATTGAGGACGATATTGCAAATCCTGAATATCTCAAAACAGTTTGGGGAGTTGGATATCGTGTGGATTAAGAAAGTCGACTATTCTCTCTATATTTCTCTGCTACTGCAAATGTTATTCTCTAGCCTTATAAGTTTTGGAATTTTTATACTTTTAATTAACATTTCAAATTATTACGAACAAAAACTACACACAAAACTTTTCGCGACTCAACAAGGAGAAATAAAGCTTCTTGTTGAAAAAATACAGAGCATAGTAGAAGAAGATAATCTCACATTCAAAGAAATAAAAAGAAAAGATTTCGATAATAGTATTGATTATGATATTGAATTCTATGAAATAAATG
This sequence comes from uncultured Desulfovibrionaceae bacterium, assembly GCA_964371865.1. GTDB lineage: Bacteria > Desulfobacterota > Desulfovibrionia > Desulfovibrionales > Desulfovibrionaceae > CAYJAZ01. The sequence goes on from CAYJOR010000001.1 coordinate 102,370, forward strand.
ATAATAACCTTGCTAAATATAACTACTATAAAAATAGAAATTACATCTTTAGCATTGCTTTTTCTGATAGTGATGGCTTTGTTGTTTTTGAATCAGAAGAAGCAGGAGATTTTTCTGAAACATACACAACCGTTGCAGGAATTTTTTCTCTACTTGTTTTCTTTGCCTTATCATTACGTATAATCTTCAATCTTGTATCTTATATCAAGCAAATTGAAAGCGGAATTAAAAAACTCTCTGACGACGATGAATCTTATAAAATTCCTGTAATTGGAAAGAATGAACTTGCAAGGCTTGCTCAAAGCGTGAACGAAATGAAAGATGAACTTCGTCAAAAAACTCAAAAAGAAAGAGCTGATGAACTCCATCAAAGAATGCTTATAACAAATTTTTCTCACGACTTAAGAACCCCTCTCACTTCCATTATAGGGTATCTTGACTTAGCGAAGAAGAAAATACCACAAGAAAGTGAAGCTCACAGTTATATTAATATTGCTGAAAAAAGTTCACTCAGACTAAAAAAGCTCGTCGCCGATTTGTTTCTCTACAGTAAAATTATCAGTGAAGATATGCAGATGAAGTTTGAAGAAATCAATATAAATTCTCTTATTAAACAAATTATCGAACTAAAAACGCACGAGTTTAAATTTTCATCGAATCAACAAGTAATAAATCTATCTATAGACATACAAAATTTTCATAGAATTATTGATAATCTTCTAGATAACGCTTTGAAATACGGCAATCTTGAAAAAGAAATAACTCTGTTGACACATAAAAAGAATAATAAAATCACTTTAGAAGTCATAAATTTTACCAATGAAGATTTATCATCAAAGATAGAGTATCTCACTAGAAGGCTCTATACCGCTGATGAAAATAGAAAAGAAAATTCTTCTGGTCTTGGCTTATCTATCGTGCATGAACTAGCTAAAAAAATGAATGGTGAATTTACTCTCTCTTTTGATAATAATACTAATAAGTTCATAGCTTGTTTATCATTTGAATTGAAAGAAAAAAGCTAAACTCAGATATGTTTTTAAGTAGTTTCGTGATTTTCTTTCATCTTTCTTTCATTTTTCTTCTATAACTTTTCTGAAAAAGCTAAAGAGATTTTTAATTTGCTTTGCTAGGGTGTATTCATAGATGAAAGAAATACTCCATGTATAAAAAATTATAAACAAATTACCCAAAAAAGGAAAATACTATGAAAACTTTATCAATCCTCGCAATTATTTCTATCATGACTGCAACTACAGCATGTGCTGCATACAAAGGTCCATCAGCAAGAGAACACGCTAACAATACCGTTCGTGAAGCACTAAATGCTAAGGACGATCAAGAAATGGCTTTAGAAGGATTTATTGTAAACCATCTGAGAAAAGATAAATACACTTTCAGAGATAAAACTGGTTCTATCGTTATTGAAATAGATAAAGAAGACCTCTATAATATTGATATTGATGATAAAACCCGTGTAAGAATCATCGGTGAAGTAGATAAAGATTTCTCCGAAACAACTTTTGATGTAGATTTTATCAGAATCATTAAATAATCACAGCTACAAAGCAACTTATACTCAAAAAGCAAATTTCTTTATTAAATTTGCTTTTTTTTATTTAAATCTGTCATAAAAATATGATATATAATACTAATTATTAATCAATAATTTTTTATTTTAAATATATCAACTCACTAAGCAAATTGTGAATTTTATAACTTATACTGATAATTACGTATTTTTCATACAATATAATATATAAAACTAACTTTATAATACCTAAACATCATACTTTATCACATAGAATTTTTATTACTTTATAAATTTTGCATAAATTAAATCACATTTTCTTTATTCTGCATAATCATATAAAATAATTGATTATTATATTATTTTCATATATTTATAACTCATTTTCCGAGATATATTGACAATAATTATAGTTTATTATAAGCTTTCTTACAACAACTTGTTACAAAAAGCACATAATGTGGAGGTTTTATGGATTTAAAAAAGATTTTGAAATTTTTACTCAGCTCATCTCTGTTTGTTTGCTTAAGCTTAGGGCTTTTAGGCTCAGCTATTGCTGGTCAAGAAGCTTTAGAAGGCAGAACTGACGGACGTGTGGTTGCACAAGCGCCACGAAAAGATGCAGCTTTTCTACCAAAACTTCTTGGACTCGCTAACAACGTTAGAGGTGTGCCGCAATACGATGTGCCAAGAACGAACAATGAAGGAATTGTTATTCGTGGTAGTTATGTAAAAGATGGTAAAGTTATCATTCCTGCATCAGGAATTTATCTAACTAACCGCTCATCTAACCTAAGTCGTCTTGCTCATGATCCTTATGTTATTGGTGGTAAGATTTACTACTTCATCACCGATTTATACGAAAGGGTTGTTATAAATGATGTAACAATGAAAAAAGGTGATATAGCTTGGGTAGGCGATGAAAAAGCTCGTGGATTCCAACTTGTTAGCACATATAACAACTCATGGTACACACCTGATTCCAACGATGCTACCTTCCAAATATTAAAAACCACAGGTAATTTCTATGGTGCATCATTCCCGGTTGACTGGAGTGATAAAACATATAATCTACTCACAAACGAAGGTTCTGGTTTACCGGAAGGAAGCCTAGTTCCTACTTTAGAGAACGAAGCAGGTGAAACTACTTACTTAACTTCAACCTCATCCGTTGGTAGAAGTTGGGTTGTTGTAGATGACATCTCAGACGATGGATCTGTTCATGTAAAAGAAATGGTTACAGATAACAATATAGGTGCTTACTTCTCACCAAATAAACCAATGTTTGGTGAATATGCAAAAGGTCAAAGCTTCAAAGCTGGTGACTATACTGTTACTGTTGACGCTCTAACCGATACAACTGCTACTATCTCTATTGATGGCCCTGGTGGTAAAGTTACCGAAAAAATGGGCGTTGGAGATGGTAAAAATATTGACTACGTTCCAATTGATATAGCACAAATTGATCAGTTCTGGATGAAGTCAAAAGACGGCAAAGCAATTGTTCATCTCGATATTCGTTCATTGATGGAAAAAACAGCTATGGTTTCAGCAGAAAGCATTAAAGCTGCTATTGCTGATGGAAAAGTAAAATTATTTACTTATACCGATGTTATGCTTCTAGAACCGGGTAAGGAATGGGTAAATGATACCCGCTTCTTAACTCGCCCAGAGACATGAAGTACTTGTACATCATTGCACGAGATCATTCTTGAAAACGATAAAGAGATTGTTCTCGATGCTACCAACAACGTGTTTGTTGGTCCAGAAAATTCATTCAAAATCGTTATTGACAAAATTAATGGTGATAAAGTTGAAGCTTGGCATATTGAAGATAAAAGAGGAAATAAATCTCCTAACTTAGCTCTTCGTGCTAAAGGTAAACATATTGACTTAGTTGTAGGTGCTGCTAACAGAACTACAGGCCACTTCTTTAGTCGTCATATGAAAGACTTATACCTTGAGTATGCTAATAAATACGGCGTAATCTCAGAATAATTCCATAATTTAGAGCACATAGGAGTAAATAAACATTTTACTTTTATGTGCTCTTTAATAAAGGGTTTTTTATGAAAAACGATTTTTCTCGCAGAGAGTTTATAAAAATGGGTGTTGGTCTGGGTGGAACTGCACTTCTTGCCTCTGCCCCTAGTTGGGCTTATGCAAAAGGCGCATTTCCTTTTTCTAAAGATGATGTGGATCAACTCAGCGAAAAAAAATTAGTCAAAGGTTATTGTCCATTTTGCCAAGTTCGTTGTACATATCATGCAGAAGTTGTAAATGGTAAAGCTGTTAATTTCATTGGTGATAGAGGTAATAAATGGACTGGTGGAGCAATGTGCTCTAAAGGACTTTCCATGTTAAGCCTTGTAAGTAGTCCATATAGATTAACCGAACCAATGGTGAGAACTGCAAACGGTTTAGAACCTATTTCATATCAAGATGCTCTTAAACTTATAGTTCAAAAAGTTCACGAATGCAGAGAAAAACGTGGTGCAAAAGCAGGTAACTTTATGGCGCAAACCGCCCCTCTCTACGATTGTAGAGAAAGCGAAATTGCAGCCCTTATGACCATGCGCTTTTTAGGTTGTAATAACATTATGCCTCCGGGTGAAGTATGTATAAGCTCAACCTCAGTTATGCTTACCTCACATCTTGGAACCTTCAACTCAACTACAACTGTAGATGAGCTTGTTAATGCCGATACTATAATTCTATGGGGTTCCAATATAAGCGAGACTTATCCACCTTATACTCGTTGGCTTGATAAAGCTAAAGAAAAAGGTGTTAAAATTATTCTTATTGATAATAGAAAATCTCCAACTTCTGCCTTTGCAGATACTCAATTTATGCCACTTCCCGGCACTGATGGCGCGCTTGCTATTGGCGCACTCAAGTATCTTATTGATACTGATAATTACGACAAAGACGCTGTTCAAAACACAACTACAGGTTTTGAACGCTTACAAAATGATTCTCAAAAATACACAATTGACTTTGTCGCAGAACAAACAAAACTTACAAAAGAAGAAATACTTAATCTTTATAAGATTATAGCCCAAAGTAAAAAAACAATACTCTGGATTGGCGGTTGTTTAGCACGTTATACCAATGGAATAACCACTATACGCTCTTTAATCGCAATACAGGGTATCAGAAATAATTTTGCATCTAGCGGTCAAGGCCTTATGACAATGGAAGGCGGAAAACCTGAAGGCGAAGAAATATTTATAGATAAATATACAGATTCTCTTAGAGGAAAAGGTGTAAACTTTAGACGTTTACTTGGCAATATGAAAAAAGGAAATCTTGATATTCTTTTCCTCAATTCATCATATCGACGTTACCCTGATTCAGTAAATGTGAGAAAAGCTATAGAAAATTGCGGATTTGTTATCCATCGTGGTTTCTTTATGACTGAAGAAGTTGAAGTGGCCGACCTATTTTTACCGGCAACTTTTTCTCTTGAAAGTAAAGGTTCACACTACGGTGCAGAAAAGCAAGTAGTATGGCGTGATAAAGCTCAAGATGCTCCGGGTCAATGTGTTCCGGATTGGCAATTCTATAAAGATTTAGGAATGTTACTTGCCCCAGATAAATACTACAACTTCAAAGATCCTGAAGATCTCTTTGTAAGCTTTAGTAAAGAAGTTGAGGGGTGGCACGGAATCACTATCGAAAAAGTTAAAAATTCACCTGATGGCGTAATTTGGCCATTAAATGATCCAAATGAAAAAGAAAGAACAGGAACAATTTATCCTAATGCTCACTACCATACAAGTGACCATAAACTTCCGTTAAATATCGAACTCTACAATGGTTATAATTGGGAATTACCACGAGGAAACCCAAATGGCAGTAAAGGGAATAAAGATTTTCCACTTGTTTTTACTCAAGGAAAAGTTGCAACTCACTGGCAACAAACCCTTACAAATGTTTCTGAAGCTTTAGCGCAGATTACTCCATATAGGTATGTTCAGCTAAATCCGAAAACGGCTGAAAAATATTCTATCACACAAGGTGAAGCTATTTATCTTGAAACAGAATGGGGCAAGCTAGAGGCTGTGGCACAAATAACGCCAACAATAATTGAAGACGTTATTTTTACTCCATCACATTACATGAATTCAAGCCCATATCCAACAACAAAAAGCGTAGATGTAAATGCTATTCTTCCAAACTATTGGGATAGAATATCAGCTCAATTCAACGGTATTGGTTGTCGTGTGGTAAAAAAATCATAAGAAATCAGGGAGAATGCTATGCCTCGTTATCAAATGGCTATTGATGCCTCAAAGTGTTTGAACTGTAAAGCCTGTTTGCTCGCTTGCCAACAACAAAATAATGTCCCTTTTGGAAGCTTTAGAAACTGGGTGAAAGTTACTGCAAATCCAAATGAATTAGCAGGATTTAGTTATCAAGCCGGTAACTGTATGCAATGTAAAAGAGCATTGTGCGTTGACGCTTGCCCTACAGGAGCAACCTACTACGGTGAAGACGGTGTTGTTTATATTGATAAAAACAGATGTGTTGCTTGTGGTTCGTGTGTTTCTTCTTGCCCTTATAATGCAAGATTTATTGATACGAGCTCAAAAGTAGCCGACAAGTGTGATTACTGTGCTCAGGCAAGAGCTCAAGGTATTGAACCGGCTTGCGTTCGTGTCTGTATTACGAGAGTAAGAAAATTTGGTGATGTTGAAGACAAAAGTTCTGAGATATCTAAATATCTTGAATCTCAAAAAGAACGCGGCCTGAACTATATAGAAGCCAAGAACACAAAAACTGAACCTAGCCTCGCTTATGTTGGTGATGTTTATCCTACTGATTGGGCACAAGATGTTGAAATATCGAAACCAATTGATAGAATGTCTCTTGTTGCAAAAGCGACTACAGTTTTGGGAGGTCTTTCCTTCTTTGGTGTTATTGGAGTTTTTATCAAGCAATTATTCCTCCCTTCAGATAATATGGTTTCTTCCGATACTCATACCGATGAAAATGTAAAGGAGCATGATAATGTCAAAAATGATTAAAAGGCACAATAAAAGTGCAATTTTCATGCACTGGTTCAATGCTATATGCTGGATTTTATTACTTTTCACCGGTTTTGCTATATTAGATAATCCTAAAACTCAACCTATTGGAATGTGGTGGGTAGATTTTTGGAATGGTATGTTTTCTAATGGTGCCGTAGGTTTACTAGAATTTCATATTATACTTGCGATTACATGGATTAGTGTTTATATATTATATATACTCCTCTTCTTAAGAAAAGATATACTTCCATTCTTAAAACAGATTTTCATAACTACACCAATACGCGATATGGAATGGTGTATAAGAAAGGCGTTGTGGCTTATTTTAGGCGAAAAAATGATGGTTAAACTCAATATAAATCCTAAACTACCGGAACAAGGATTTTATAATGCCGGCCAAAAATTTGTAGCTATTCTTGCTGTGCTTTCAAGCCTTGCCTTGGTAGGAAGTGGCATAGTTTTAACGCTAGCATATTTCAATTATTTTGAGCCGCTTGTTGATATCCAAAATATCATTCAACAGGCTTTATTAACTCATATGATATCTGCAGGTCTTATGGCTATAGCTATACCTGTACATATATACATGGCAGCATTTGCCCCTGGTGAAGGTCCCGCATTAAAATCTATGTTTACAGGTTATGTTTCAGAAGATTTTATAAAACATCATAATCCACTTTGGTATAAAAAGTTAAAAAGCAAGGAGCTTTAATATGAAAAAATTAGCATTCGCAGCATTTGCACTAACATTGATTTCTTTTGCTAGCCCAACCTTTGCAGCAGATAAAGGAAACTTAAACCTTGTTTCACTTGAAGAAATTACTCAAGTTCAAGGATTAAGCACAGAAGCAGCAGATGCTATCGTTATGTATCGCCAAGATATGGGTGACTTCCTAAGTTTTGACGATCTTGCAGATGTTGATGGTCTTACACCTGAAATGATTACAATTATTCAAAACAATTTCGTTATCGAAGGAATTGAAGATATAGATTGCGGTTGTTAATTATTTTAAGTGTATTCTAGGTGTATTTCTAAATTAAGAAATTCCACCTATGTTCTGTACATAATAATATAAATAAAAAGCAAATTTCTTATGGAGTTTGCTTTTTTTTGTTTAAATATTTTCATAGCCATAAAAAATTCATCAATTTTATAAATACCAAATTGAATACTCAAACAATCAATTTCTTATTGTTCAAAACAAATAACCATATAATTTAAAAGAATATTTTCCACTGTAACAATGTTGAGTAGAAAATCACAATTGAAAATTTTATTTCAATTTTATTTTTTCAATAACCTATTATCATATTGATTTTATTATTAATTTTAATTAGAAAGTATAAAGTAAAAACATACTATTGAAAATTTTGCTTGTTTTTTATTTTTTCAATGATAGTCTTTAGTCATTCATACTTACATGAGTTGATTGGAGGTAAGATGTCATTAACTTTTCTATGGTTGACCGTTTTGGTTGTTATTCTAGGAGTGCCGGTTGTATTTGGTTTGATAGCCGGACCCCTTTTAGGGTTTTTTGCTGACTCTAAACTTGTTTTCTTAAATTCTGCTATTCAGCGTATCTATTCAGGGATTGACCAATTCCCTTTACTTGCTATTCCATTCTTTGTTTTAGCAGGCGATATTATGAATCATGGAACTATTACTAAGAGTCTTGTTGATTTTGCAAATATGCTTGTAGGTAGATTACGTGGTGGTCTTGCTCATGTAAATATTCTATCATCAATCTTTTTCGCAGGCTTATCCGGCTCTGCGGTAGCTGATATTTCTGCTCTTGGTTCTATGCTTATTCCGGCTATGGAACGAGATGGATATAAAAGAGAATTTGCCGCTGCGGTTACTGCTGCTTCTTCCATTATTGGGCCTGTTATTCCTCCAAGCATTATCATGATTGTATATGCGTATATCATGGGTGTGTCGGTTGGTGGATTATTTGCGGCGGGCTTTATTCCCGGTGTGCTTATGGGTGTTGCTCTTATGATTATTGTTGCTCTTATGGCAAAAAAACATAATCTTCCAAGGCGTGAACACGTTCTTACAACAAAAGAAAAAGTGAATATCACTCGTCAATCTTTCTTCCCGCTTATGACGCCGATTATCATTCTTGGCGGTATCTTGAGCGGAGCAGTAACTCCTACAGAAGCGGCTGTTTTAGCAGTGCTTTATGCTCTTATACTTTCATTTGTAAAGAAAGAAGTAAAGATTAAAGATCTTCCACAGATATTCCTAAAGAGTGGCGTATCATCCGCTTCAATTTTACTTGTTATTGGTTCTGCGGCTTTATTTGGTTGGGTGCTTACAATTTCTCAAGTACCGCAAAAGCTAGGAGTTGTTATTCTTAGCCTTACTGATAGCCCTTATGCCTTCCTAATGTTCGTAAATATTTTACTATTCTTTGCCGGAATGTTTCTTGATGCCGGTCCGGCAATTCTAATTCTTGGCCCAATTCTAGGACCTACAGTTCTTGAACTTGGAATCGACCCTATACATTTTGCTTGTGTTATGTGCCTAAACCTTAGTATTGGTCTTGCTACTCCACCATTTGGACTTGTTCTCTTTGCAACAAGTACCATAGGAAAAGTGCCAATCGGTAAACTTGTGAAAGCTATGTTCCCATTCTGGCTTGCGCAAATCGGGGTTATATTACTTGTTACATACATACCGGCAATCTCACTTACCTTACCTAAATTACTAGGAATATAGTACAATTTTATTTCAAGGAGTTTTTATGTTGTTATCAAAAGTTTCTTCAATCGTTCTAGGTGCAGCCGCTACTTTAATGTTTGCTATGCCAGCTTATGCCGAAACATGGACTATGAAAATTAGCCATGCAGGCCCTATCACAGATGACTCTGACGACCATCACGGTTCTGTAAAAATTAAAGAGTATATCGACAAGCACTCAGGTGGACGCATCAACGTTGAAATCTACCCAGCAAACCAATTAGGTAACTATAAAGAAGTTGTTGAACAAGTTCAGTCAGGTGCTTTAGAAGTTGCGCATACATCTGTTGATGGTGTTGCTCCTTTCGTTCCTGAATTTACACTTATCGACCTTCCATACAGCATGCCAAACGATGAAACAGCTCGTAAATTTATGCGTGGTTCTTTCCGTGATACCATGAATGAAGGTATTAATAAAGTTATGCCTAACGTAATGCTTGCTTCAATTACCAATGGTGGTAACTGGCGTTCATTCTACACTACCAAGCAAGCTGTAAACTCAGTTGCAGATCTTAAAGGCTTGAAAATCCGTACAATCAACTCTCCACTTCAACAAGAATTAGCGCGTCAACTTGGTGCTAACCCAACTGTAGTTGCTTGGGGTGAACTCTATACAGCTCTTGCAACAGGCGTTGCTGATGGCTTGAAAATTGCTATCAACGATATCGTTTCAAACAAAATGGATGAACATATCAACTACGGTATTCTTGATCAACACACCTATCTTTATGGTTTCTACTGGCTTAATAAAGAATGGTTAGAATCTATGCCTGCTGACCTTCAAAAAGTTGTTATCGATGGATTAATCTACGGTGCTGAAGCTCAATCAGACTTTAACGAAAACATTGAACTTAAAGCTCGTGAAATCTTCACAAAAAATGGCGGTACAATTGTAACTCCTACTCCTGAGCAAAAAGCTGAATTCATGCAAGTAAAAGGAAATATGGAACAATGGTATCTTGATAAATACAGCGACAAAGGTGCTGAATTATTATCTGTTTACAAGAAAGCTGTTGAAGAAGCTCAAAAAGCTCAATAGTTTTTGTAAAACCCTGGCAAGGAGGGGGAATATCATGTTTTTGCACAAAAATAAATTTCCCCCTCTGTCAAATAAATTTCTAACAAGCTATTATTACTCATAATTTAATCATTCTTTATATTAGAAATAAATAATACCTAAATACAAATAACGAATAGAACAAGGGAAAAGTTCCCTCTATTAGAAAGGACACACTATGTATGCTATCGGTTTTCCAAGACTTTATTTTCAAGGTTATGGAATTTTCAACCAATTAGGAAAAGAAGTTGAGCGACTTGGCTCTTCCGCGCTTATTGTTGCAGATGAGTTTGTTCTTAATACTTTTTCCGATAAAATTTCAGACGCCTTTTCTCAATGTAATGCAAGCTATAATACCCTACTCTTTGAAGGTCAATGCTCACCTAACCAAATTGAGAGCATGAGTAAAAAAGCTAAAGAATTCAATAGCGATGTACTTGTCGGTATTGGTGGCGGTAAAACTCTTGATCTCATCAAAGGTATTGCGCTTGAGATAAATCTCCCCCTTGTTATTGTACCAACCATTGCCTCAAATGATGCGCCAACAAGCCGAGTTATCGTAACTTACACTGATGAAGGCGAATTTATAGGACCTCGTTTCCTCTCTCTAAATCCTGACTGTATTTTTGTAGATTCTGAAATTATTACAAATGCTCCTGCTCATTATTTTGCTTGCGGTATTGCTGATGCACTTGCTACTTATTATGAAGCTCAACAATGCTTGAAAAAAGGCGCGGACAACTTCTATAAAGGCAAACAAACTCTCACCGCTCAAGCAATTGCAAGAACCTGCCATGAAACCATCTGGGAATATGCCGTAGAAGCTTACGAAAGCGTAAAGAAAAAAGAATGCACAGAAGCTGTTGAAAAAGTTATAGAAGCAAATATTCTTTTATCAGGCGTTGGATTTGAGGGCTGCGGTGTTGCAGCAGCTCATGGTGTTGGTTTATCACTTTCAGTTCTTGAAGCTCAATACGGTGATGCTAAAGGGATTATGCACGGTGAAGAAGTTGCATTAGGAATTATTGCTCAATTCGTTTTAGAAGGTAGAAGCGAGCAAGAAATTGAAGAATTACAAGATTTTTATATAAAACTAGGACTTCCTATTCACTTTAGCCAAGTTGGAATTGCAGACTTTACAGACGAGAAAAAAGCCGCTGTTGCAAAAGCTTCATGCAAACCAACAAGCAGAATTTGGAACATGGCTGTAGAAATCAGCGAAGAGTTAGTTATCAACTCATTAAACGTTGTAGAAAAACTCGGAGCACGCAAACTTGGCTTGTAAAACACCAAGCTTGTAATTATATCTGCTTTAAGTTACATAAGGAGAAGTTAAATGAAAATTTTTAACCCTGTATATACATTCTTAGATACCCTCGTAAAATATATCTGCAAAGCGGCAAGTTTTGTTGTTATTCTCAGCCTCTCTCTTTTAGTGCTTGACCTTGGCGCAGGTGTTCTTTTACGATACGTATTTTCCTATGTGCCTGCATGGTATGAAGAACTAGCGAAAATATTCTTGATTTGGATTGCTTTTGCAGGCGGTATTATTGCCTCCAATAAAAGCGAACACGTTTCAATTAATATTTTCCCTCATTCAACTCCTAAACTTCTCCGTGATATTCTTGATATTCTTGTACAAATAATGATTCTTATAACTTCATTTTTAGTTGTTAGATATGGTTATAAATTCGCTATAGGCGGAAGAATTGGCGTATTTCCAAGTATGGACTTTTTACCTCTCTACGTAAGTTACGTTGCAGTACCTATTGGATATCTTGGAGTATTTATTGTGGCCTTACGCAATCTTTTTGGAATACTTTCAGGTAACAATACAATTGTTCATTCCCCTGTAGAAGCTCTGACTGATAACCCTACCTAGTTTAGGTTAACTTTCAAAAAAATGATAATTGAGGGGAAACTATATGATTATGTATAGCTTCCCCATTTTTTTTACAAATTCTAGTTGAGGAATATATGAAGATAGATTTCAGCGGTGACTTCCTACAATGGCTCAAAGGATTTTACTATATTGTGCAGACAGGGTCTTTTTCACGCGCAGGTGAACAAGTGAACCGTAAGCAAAGCTCTATCACCTATCAATTAAAAAAGTTGGAAGAAAGTCTTGGAGTAACTCTACTTCTACGTAAAACAAGTCCTATTCAACTAACTAAAGAGGGTGAAAAACTCTATCAAATATCTCAAAGAATTTTCGATAATCTTTATCAGATACAAACAGAAGTATCTCAAAAAGAAGACTATTCAGGTAGAATCAGTATTACTTGCCCTTATGGGATTGCCGCAAGCTATTTACCTGATAAAATATATAAATATCATCAAATTTACCCAAACACCGAGATTGATGTACTTCCAGAGCGTACTGCTTTTATTCAACAAGCATACACCTCTGAAAAAAGTAACTTCGTAATAACTCAGCAGGATTTACTCCCACCTGAAGCAATATTTAATCCAATTCTTGAAACAGAGTTATCTCTAGTTATACCTAAAAACTGGCACGATAAGCCTTGTGAACCTATTTCTATTGAATATTTATCACGCCAACCATTTATTGGTCTTGTTCGTGAACTTCCGCTTGATCAGTGCGTTATTGCCGCTTTCAAAGAAAAAAACCTTGAATTGAATATTAGGCAGTATACAGGTTTTTTCCTCACCGCTTTACGCTACATATCTTTAGGTCTTGGTGTTTCGATATTAGATACACCGCAGGCTAACACAGAAGGCTTTCAAGTTGAAACTTACTCTCTTGCAAATCTATTTCCTAAAAGGGTCTATGGAATTGCACACAGACCACATCAGTATATATCACCAAGTGTGAAAAACTTCATACAATTCTTACAAAATGAAGTATAAACTATAAAAATAAATCTAATAACATAATTTGAGTTATTGAATTGCGCATGCTCTGCGAAGAATTTGTGCAATTTCTGTATGTCCTTTAATAGAAGCAACTTCAAGAGCTGTTGTATCTGCATTTGTAGGAATGGTTACATCAACACCATTTTTTAGGAGTACTTGGATAACTTCTTTTTCTCCATTTAGAGTTGCAACTATAAGCGCAGTTATGCCGTCATTACTTTGAGCGTTAATTTCTGCTCCATTATCAAGAAGGAGTTGAACTATTTCGGCATGACCTTTGAGTGAGGCTGCCATAAGTGCAGTCCAACCTTTTGCATCTTTGCCATTTATATTTGTTTTATCTAGGTGCTGTAAAACTCTCTTTCTTCGTCCGTCCATAGCTGCAAGTATTAGCGAGCTCACACAGAAATCATTAAGAGATAGATAGCCTGTTTTTGTTGCAATATTTTCTTTCGTAGTAAAATTTTCAGCTTCTTTCACGTGTACAAAATTCTTTTCTAAGGCTTTTTTATTTCCAAATAAAAATGATAACATATTGCACCTCGCTATACGTATAAAATTAAAACTCAGCAAATCCTCTCAAAAAACAAAATTTAATATATTTTTTAGAATTAACACATTACTCATTTACAGTCTCTTTTCTAAACAAGTATGTATTCATCTTGTATGGCTCCAGAGTAACCTAATGCAAAATTTAAAAAACATCTTTGTGATGATATTTGACGAAAAAAGACTTAAAATCATTCTTTTTTTCAAAATTCATCTTTGTGATGATGTTTTATTTTCTCTTTCATATATACTTACGAGGCTTTAATTATGCTTAAGAGGTCAAATAAGTGTTGACAGAATAATCTGGACAGTTTACTTTAAACACTGAGCTCTAACTATTAGTATTGATTCACAATAACATTTAGAAATAGAGCCTCATTCTCAGAATGAAAATAGAGAAAAACTGTATTTTGTCAAGAAACTTTTGAGTTGTAATTGAAGAGGTTATTTCTATGAGTTCCAAAAGATCCCTGCTTTCTTGCTTTATTGTTTTTATGTGTTTTTTCTTAAGTGCGTGTGAGAATAACGAACTATCACCTAAAAATCCTGTCACTTTAACAATGTGGCATGTATACGGTGCGCAAACTCAGTCACCTATGAACCAACTTATTGCCTCCTTTAATCAAAGTGTTGGTAAAGAGAATGGCATAAAAGTAGAAGTAAGTTCTGTTTCAAATTCAACTGCAATTCATAACTCACTTATAGACTCAGCAAAAAATAAGGCTGGCGCACCTAACCTGCCAGATATATTCACTTGTTATCCAAAAACTCTTGAAGCAATGGGAAGTGATATTGCCCTCGATTGGAGCAAATTTTTCTCTAGCGAAGAACTAAAGGCCTTTGTTCCTGAATTTTTGAACGAAGGTTATCTAAATGATAGATTAGTTCTTTTCCCTCTTGCTAAATCTTCTAATGCTCTATTTATAAATTCAACTACTTATGATAAATTTGCTCAGGAAACAAATCATACTTACAAAGATTTAGAAACTTGGGAAAAAGTATTTAAAACAATCGAAGCGTATCATAAATGGTCTAATGGAAAGGCTTTTTTCATGTATGATGACTGGATTCACTATCCTTTCGTGAATATGCAAGCAGAAGAAAGTTCATTATTCAAAGATAACAAAATTGACTGGAAAAATCCTAAATTTATAAAAGTTATGCAACCTTTGATTCGTTCGGCAATTATGGGCGAAGTATGCCTAATGCCTGGATATTCCACAAAAGCTATTATGATTGATGAAGCTGTTTCAGGCGTTGAATCTACTGCAAGCGTACTCTACTTCAAAGATCATGTAACATTCAAAGATAATTCAACAATTCCGCTTCGTATACAAGCTTTGCCTGTACCTTACTTTGAAGGTAGTAAGCGTATTGCCTTACAGCGTGGCGTTGGACTTGTTGCTCTAAAATCTGATGAACATAAAGAAGAAGCTATTGCGATTTTCTGCAAGTGGCTAACATCAGAAGGCATAAATCTTAACTTCGCTATGCAAGGCGGTTATATGCCTGTAAGAATCAGCGATTTTCAAAAGCTTAATTCTGAAATTGACAGCTTTGAATTTCCGAGAAACCGTTATCGTTCACTTTATGAATCAATTGTTGAAATCTATAATAATAACAGCTTTATAATTACTCCTAACTTTGAAGAATATGGAACAATTGAACAAGCATTTGCTAAAAACTTGCGTGAAGTTCTTACTCAGAATAGAGATATATGGAGTAATAGTGAAAAATCAGAAGAATTACTTAACGAATTAATAAATAAATCCTTTGTTCAGCTAGAAGAAAAAATGATGAACTAATCAAAGGATTTACTTTATGGTTTCAAAATTTCTTCCTACAACATCAAAGACTCAAAACGTCTATTCACTAAGAATGCGCCTTTTCTTATCTTTCGCAGTCTTAGTCTTTATGTTGCTTTTGTGTTTCTTACCTTTCTTCTATGTATTTGATATTTTAGATAAACCAAAGAAAAATATTGCTGAAGCTTTAGATAACTACCTAATAAATTATGAGCAAAGTGTTACACATCAATTTGATAATCTTGCAGCTTATGGATTAAGATTAAGCTCTCAGCTAAGCGATGAAATTGATAAAACTTTGCAAGAAAATAATGCTGAGTTTTCTGATCTTTCAAACAATCCTGAACTCATTAGAATCCTTGAAGAAAAAGCATGTAGCATACTAGGTTCTAATCTTTTAACTTCAAAATCCAGTGGTGCATTTGCCTTCTTTGAGGCAACTATAAACCCTAGTTTAGAGAGTGCTAAATATTCTCGCAGTGGTGTTTATCTCAAAATTAGCAATCTCGACCATGTAAACGATATAGACCCTACGATTTTTCTCTTGAGAGGCTTGCCTGAAATAGCCGACAAAAAGAATTTAGAGCTACATAATCAGTGGGAAATGGAATTTGATACTTCAAAAGATCGCAATATCTACACAGAGCTTTATAAAAATAATTCAAAAATAGATGAAAAGTATTACTTTATAAAACCACATTTTATTAAAAATACATGGGAAAAAGTAATAATACTAGCTACCCCTCTTATTGGAAAAGATGGGCAAATTTACGGCACTTGTGGGTTTGAAATAAGTTCACTTCTCTATAATCTTGCGCATAGGCATATACATCCTAGTATTAATGGAATTTTTGGCATTCTTTCTATAGATAACATTCAATCTGATAATAGTTCATTTTTTAATCTATTTCCTTTATTCTCGCACGGGTACTCATTTTTTGACAATCACAGCAATGTGAACGTCAGCAAGGAAGTAGATACCTATTACAATACGTATAAGGGCGAAAATTATGAACTTGTGGGAAAAGAAATTGATATAAAAATTTCACCTATGGACTTAGAAAAAAACGCCTTCACATGGCGCATACTCGCTTTATTGCCACAAGATATAGAAGAAGAATTTATTTTTCAAAATAACATAATGGTTATAGTTTTTCTTGCTCTTTTTGTTGCTGTAGCCATAGTTTTCTCCTATGTTCTTGTGAATAGGTTTTGTACGCCGATTATAAAAACTTTACAAAGAATCAAAGAAGGTAAAGAAACCGACTCTCCTATTATAGAATTTAACGATCTTATAGAATTTATAAAAAGCAAAGAAAAAGAATTACAAGAGAAACAAGATCTTGAATCTAATCCAAGCGAAACAGCAGAAAAATCAGGCTCTTCTTCTCAACCCAATCATGATAAACTACAAGCTGATATATCCGCATATCATCTTTTTATTCAGCAGCTTGAAACTCTTACAAAGTCCGAGCGAAAAGTATTTGAACTTTATGTACAAAAGCTTAGCCCTCAAGATGTTGCACTTGAACTAAATGTTTCCATAAATACCATCAGAACACATAATAGAAATATTTACGGTAAGTTATATGTATCTTCATATAAAGAACTTATGGTGTACATCCAAATGATGATTGGTACATCAAAAAGCTAGATAGTGTCGTAAAAATTTAAATTCTTGAGGAGGAAAAACTCGTTTTTTAAGAAAAAACATGGTTTTCCCCTCAAGAAATCATAAATTGGAATAACGTGCATAAAACACAAAGAAATGATTTACAGACTTGCACACTAGCAAAAAATGCTGTATTCTTAAAGTAAGATAAACAGATTTCTATTTATTTTATTTGGAGAATACAATATGAAAAAAATTTTATTTCTATTACTTCCAGCACTTACCCTCTTCTATTGCAATATAGCTCACGCAGAAAACATACACGATAGCTACGATGCTCTGCTTAAAGCATATGTTACTGACGGAATGGTTGATTATAAATCTATCAAAGAAAATAGATCTACACTTGATAACTATCTGTCAAACATGGCAAAAATAAATGAGAAAGAATTTAATTCATGGTCAAAGGATGAACGCCTAGCCTACCTAATCAATCTCTACAATGCGCAAACTCTCAAACTTATTATAGATAATTATCCTCTTGAGTCGATAAAGGATTTAGGCTCACTATTTAAAACCCCTTGGGAAGAAAAATTTATCCCTCTTTTAGGGAAAACTATAAGTCTTGATAACATAGAGCACGATATTATACGTAAAGAATACAATGAACCACGTATTCATCTTGCTCTTGTATGTGCTGCATTTAGTTGCCCGCCTCTTCGATCTGAGGCATATGTTGGTGAAAAGTTATCTAGTCAATTGGATAATCAAGGATATGCTTTCTTCGCAAGCCCTACTGGCCTACAAGTAGACCACGAAAAAAAAAGAGTCTCTCTTAGCTCTATACTCAAGTGGTACAAGGAAGATTTTGAATCTGTAGAAAAATTTGCTCAAAAATATTCAAAAGAAAATTTCTCCAACTACAAAATCTCTTGGCTCAAGTACGACTGGAAACTCAACGAAAAAAAATAAAAAGCTCATCATAATTATTTAGAAAGGGGAAAGATCTCGTTAAAAAAACTGCTCTTTCCCCTCAGTAAGCTCTAAATTAATTAGACTTGAATATTTTTACCACTTATTAAAGTGTACTTTTGCTTCTGTATAGTTATCTCTTGATTTTACCTCTGCTTTTGGATGACCTATTACTACATAAGCCATTGGAACAATATTTTTTGGCAAACCAAATAATTCTTGATATGCTTTTATATGTTCTTCATCATTAGGGGTAACGCCTGTCCAAACTGCGCCTAATCCCATTGCATGTGCAGCAAGAAGAATGTTTTGTGTTGCAGCTGAAACATTTTGCATTCCGTATGCAGGGATTTTTGCTTTATCCACATCGATACAAGTTAAAATACCAATAGGAGCATTTTTAGCATAAGCGGCATATTTATAAATTTTACCAATTTCTTCCATTTTCTTTTTATCGTTTACAACAACAAATTCCCAAGATTGACTATTCATAGCACTAGGTGCTGACATTGCAGCTTTTAATAAAGTTGTAACTTGTTCATCAGTTACAGGTTCATCGGTATAGCTACGTACGCTTCTTCTTGTCATTATAGCATCAAGTGCTGACATTTTAGCATCTTCAGCTTTTGATATTTTAGCATTCGTTGCTAATAAACCTGCACTTGCGAGCGATGCTAATATAAATTTTCTCCTTGATAACATAATATTTTCTCCTTGGGGTTTAAGTATAAAAAAGATATTGAATATATTTTTCATATCTGCTATTTTCTTATCACTTAATTCAATATAGTGCAATAACGCAGTTTTTTATGAGAAGGTAAGAAAAAAATGAGTGAAGAAAAAAAATCTACCAACAATTGCCCCTGTAATCCTATTTGCCCTGTAAAGAGTGCATTATCACTGATTAATGGAAAGTGGAAATCTCAAATCATTTGCGCTTTAGAAACTGATGGCACCACAAGATATAACGACTTATTAAAAAAAATCAATGGGATAACAAACACAATGCTTGCATCATCTCTTAAAGAACTTGAAAAAGATTCTTTAATTACACGAACTGTATCTAGCACAATGCCGCTTCGTGTTGAATATTATCTCACAGATAAAGGCAAAAAGCTTAAACCTATCTTTACTGCTCTCGTGCTCTGGGCTTTGGATATGCCCGAACCAGGAAAAATTTCAGCCTAACTATTGAGTTGAATATAAAGTGAGTTCTAAATTCTCTTCTTTTGAACATTTTTTAAAAAGAACTATAAGAAAAATTATAACTAGGGTGTGTTTCTAAATTATGAAATTTTGTGGAATTTTCAACAAAAAGGAATTTTTTATGAAGTGCAGTGTATAAAAACATACATAAACTTAATAAAAAATCATCTTTTGGGCAGAAAAAACGCAAAAGAATTAATTTAAAAACATACCCTATAAAAAAGGACTGCACTTTTCAATGCAGTCCTTTTATTTTTGAGGCTTAGCTCATGCTATGCTTCTTGGTTAGTTTCATCGTTAGAGTTTTCTTTATTCTCTTTTTTGTCTTTACCATCTTTATCTTCGTCATCTTCTTCTGAGTTAGAGCTTGAAGAATCAGCAGCACCTTCTACTTTTTCACTTGTATCGACTGAATCATCGCTACCTTGTGTTGAAGTATCTTGTGTATCGGTTGTTGTAGTTTCTTTATCTTGATCTTCTTTATCTTCTTCAATTACTTGTTCACCATTGCTTGAGCTTGTATCTTGTGGGAATAATACGTCATTCATTCCCATAAGTTCGCCATTTTGAGTGAAGTAGTTAGCCATGAAGGTACCATCACGTCCTATAAGTGAACTTTGTAAGATTTCTTGAGGTGTTAGACCAAGTAATGAACTATAAAGACTGTTTGAAGTTGTAAGAATACTTTCATCATCGCTCATTCCAGGTATAACTGTTAATGGTCTGTTATGTTCACGTAAATCAACAATATAAACGCCCGGAGCTAGATTAATTTTATTAAAGTATCCGCCTGGGAAGTGATATAGAGTTGCGCCTGCTCGTAAGAAGGTTAGCTCATTCATACCACCTCTAAGTTCATAAACACCGCCTACAACATCATGGATTGTATTGTAGATATCATCAAATTCAAAGGTATTGTTTTCACCGTGTGTTAGTTTGATTACTACGAATGTATTTGATATGTCGTTTTTGAGTTCTAATGTATCGCCAACTTCACTACCGTAGATACTTGTAGCATTCAAGATTGTACCAATTTCAGTTCCATCACCTTTGAAGTTAATATTTTCAGAAGTGTTTATGCGCCAGTTTGCTTCTTGATGTGATGTGTTATAAACATCATTTTCACCTTGATTTAGGCTAAATAAGTCAATTTTCGCACCTTTGTTGATATTGACTGTATCGTCAGCATTACCTGCATTGATATTATCAATACTTACAAAGTCTAGATATAAGCCTTCACGTTTCATTAGACTTCTTTGAGCATTAAGATTCCATTCAGCATCTATCATACTACTTGAAAGTTCTAAGATATCGTATCTATTTTCATTACCATTCAGTTGTACAACAGGGCTTGTTGAATTGCCTTTGCCAGAACGTGTTTTTCCAGTTTGAGTAAACTTCGCATCGTCATCAATGCTTATAACGTTGTTTGTTGTATTTTTATTAAGATTGATTGTGTAGTTTACAAATGTAATATCTGAGTTTCCACCTAATTTTACATTTGTTGCGCCCATATCCAATACTAATGTATTGATTGTTCCGTTAGCATTCAAGAGGTCTTCAGCCACTAATTTAGCAAGTTCGGCAATTGTTGCTGTCGCTGATGAATATAATGTAACTTCTTTACCTGTTGCACTCATTTCTCTTGCATATATATCTGAGAAGATATTCAAGAGATCTGATTCTAAGGTAGCAATATCATCTGCATCTACATCATATTTCAATTCAATTGCGTTATCAGTACCTGAAGCAGATACAGTAACATTTTTACCTGTCACGGTACTTGGTTTCTCTTTAGTTGAAGCAAATGTGCTTACTGAACGAGTTGTTGGATCTTCTTGTGTCATGCTAATGAGCAAGCCTTTGAAGTTTACATCGCCTTTTGCTGTGACGTTACCGCCGATTAAGTCTATATCAGTTCCTTGAACATAAATATCAGCACTTGTTAACAATTCACTTGATTGAATTTTTACGATAGAACCTGATGAAAGTCCATTCACGCTTATGTTTTTCGCATCTATGAGTTGATCAAAGATATTGATATTTGAAGATTCAACACTGAATGTTCCATTTTTACTTGTCATCACGGCATTTGTAAGTTCTTTACTGAAAGTAGTATTTGCACGAGCTCCAGTCTGGCTAAGAATGATAGAGCCATTTGTTGATGTGAAATTACTATCTTTTATCACAAAGAATGAATCTGCACTACCGCTTGAGAATTTTAGATTGTTTTTTGAAGTCAATAAACTTGTTTCAACGTTGATAATAACACCGGTAAAGTTCAAGCTATTAGCTGAATTGATTGTTGTATCAATAAGGTAAATATTACCGTCTGCACCTGTGCTGAAATCAACTGTACCAGTTGTAGTATTTATTGAAGTTCCTTCAAAGTTTACTAATGTACCGTCAACAAGAATATTGTTTCCTGCTATTAAGTTACTGCCTACTCCTGAGTTAATAACAATACTATCAAGAGTAATATTACCTTTTGCATTAAGTTCAGTGTTTTGACCTAAGTCTATAAGTTCTTCATGTGTGATAGTTATATTTTTATCACTTTTGATTTTTGCTATAGCATCAATTGTAAGAGGACTTTTGCTTATAGCGTCGAGCATGATATCAGTTGCTGAATAAACATAGATATCGTCATAAGCACGTAGTCTTAGAAGGCCGTGGTCGCCAACTTTGAAGTAGGTATCTTCAGTTCCTATATCACCGTTACTTGCTTCAAGGATCATATAACCGTCATTAGAGATTATACCTTCACCCTTATCATCAAAGTAGATGTTATCGTCTGCTTTAATTCTTACTTCGCCATTTGCATTTGTAATTTTTACTGTACCAAATCTAAGGTTTTCATCTCTGCCTGCATTTATATCTTTTAAGCCTGAACCAAGTAAGATATAGTCGCTTGCTGTGATATTAATAGTTCCTTGACTGCTTGTTTGGAAGATATTCAAATCATCAGTCATTCTGATTTGCATATTATTACCTGATGGAATTCTATCGCTTGCTTCTGATGAAAGCAGATAGTATTTATCAAGTTCTGTAAAGTCTTTATCGCCAGCTTCTTTCGCCACATAATCAAGAATCGTATAGTTTTCAAGCAGAATTGTTACAGTATCATCAGCAGTAGAGATATCAAGTGTTATTCCATTTGCTTGAGCATAGTCTAACATTTCTTGTTCTAATGGGCTAAGGATGTAGTATTTAGTTTCTACTGTTACGCCATTGATTGATGAATCGCTATTCGGGATTTTTTCATTATTGAGTTTTTTCTCATAATTATGAATCACAAATTCTTTATCTTTATTATAAGTACCCACATTTTTAGCTACAAGATTCACATCTTTCGCTATAATATTAGCTTGTTCTACAACGAAAGTTGTTGTTGTGCCTGTTACTAAGGTTTCTGTTACACGGCTTACTAGGTCTTCAAGAGTCCACAATTTAGATGTAACTAAACCTGTGACATATTCTTTTTGACTTGCTGTAAGGTTTGCTGGTGTAACTTTATAGTTTTTATTGTATTTTGAAAGCATTGCTGCATTATAAGTTTCGCTTATACCAAGGCTAGGATTGAATTCATTCAATTCTTTAGCCCAGTTCATAAGAGCACTTTCTAACCATACTTTGGCTTCTGCATAGGCTTCTTCAAAAGTATTAGTATCAGTTTTGAAACCATATTTTTCATCATTTGCAATTTTTGTTAGGTAAGCATCTACGCCACCCGCATCTTTTACAGATTGAGTTAATTCAAAGTAGCTGTGGTATACATTTGTCAATTGACCTGTACGGATTTCTACCAATTCATCTATTTGAGCTTGATATGCTGCTGCATCATCTTCTTGAATAATACCCATATCATCCCAAAGTGATTTCATACGGCTAAAGTCAGCTTCATCGAGTTTATGGTTATCGTTATAGTCAATAATACTTCCTTGAGTTGTAATATCAATCAAGCCAGGAGCGGTGAGAGTTACCAATGCTAAATCTGCATCTGTTCCTGAATTGTAAGCAAGATACATATCACCTGTGCCACCTGTTACAGTAGCTGTAAGGATAAGTTTGTTTTGTCCATTACTTAGGTTTAGTCTATCTGCTGTTGATACACCAATATTACTATTAGATTCTAAAATAACATTTGAACCGCTTATGCTACCTCTAAGGATTGTATTATTCACTGCAACATGAATAGTTTCACCTTTAAAGTTCACAGTTGCTTTATTGTTAGGATCTTGAGAATCGCTTTGACCTTGGATAAGAATATCTATATCCGCGTTACCGTTTTTATTGATTGTAATAGTACCGGTTTTGTCGTTATCGATAACTTTAATCGTGCTATCAAGACGTCCAACATAGGCACTACCAGTTGTATTTCGACTGATATCAATATTTAATGTAGTTGCATTAATCCAGCTTACATTTCTATCGTACACATTATTTGCTGAAATAGTTACATTACCGATACTTGAATCGTTAGCATTATAGGTTGTAATACCACCATCAAGGATAACATTACCAACGGAATTAATTACTACATCACTTGTACCTATATTGTTTGAGTCACTATCAAGCTCAATTGCTTTATTTGTATCAAGCTCATACCATCTGATATTTTGTAATTTTTCAGATATAACACGACCTTTTGTTACTTTTTCATATTTTACAATGAACTTCCAGTAAGAATATGATGTAGGCTTTAAGTCTGTTATAGTTCTATCAAGTAGATTAGTATAGGTGAAAACCTCGCCTGATACAAGCTGTAAAGGATTACCATTTGAATCTAGGTTTCCTTCATAGTAAAGCTTACCATCTTTATCTACCTTCCATACGCCATCATATATATTATTTTCTACACTTTCAATTTTTTCAGAAGCTGAAGTCTCTGACTCCTTATGCCAGAACCAAACTTCATTACTTGTTGTCATGAAGCCATAAGTTGTTCCACCCTGCGGAGAAATTGGTTCACTGTTAGTAGTTACAGTCTTATCAGTTCTAAATTTAGCACCATCATCTTTACCAAGCCAGTCAGCTCCCCAAACGTAAGTTGTTGTGTAGGTTTGGTGATGGTCTTCGCCTGTTTCATCACCTGCCATGTAGTTGTATACGTGACCGCCATTGTTTGTGTAGCTTGTACCTGTTTTTTTATCACCGTTAATAAAGATACTTACTTCACGTTTGGTTGTGTTTATTTCATTCAAAATAAGGTTTTTTGATGAATTGTTGGTGATTGTTATGTCCGTACCACTAAATACAGAGATTCTACCTGCACCATGGTTCGTGTTCATAACATAACCATTAAGATTTATGTCGCCACCTGACATTACAAGAGGATTTAGAACGATTTCACCATTTATTACTTCATAAATTTTAAGTCCATCGTGCGAACCGCTTGTTCTAACTTCACCATATCCCGGTCTACCTCTATAAAAATACAAGTAGCCTATTTCACCATTCGCAACACCAGAAGGTATTGTAATATCAAGAGTTTCTAAACCAGATTGAATTATACCGTTTACATTTATGTAAGAAGCTTTGATATTAATGTTACCTAATGCAAATATACCAGTATTTCCGCTAACATTATCATACTCTTTATAACCGTCTATCTGGTTACCAGTAACACTAATTGGTTCGCCACCAATATTCAAGATACTACCTTCTTCAAGACCAATTGTAAGTGTTCCAAGCGCTGTTGCAGTAAGGGATCCCGCTACAACACCAGTACCAAGAATGCTTAAATCACCATTACTTGAGATAGTTACTTTACCTGTTACGTTTGATATATCTTTAACATATAGTCCGGTTGTTGCACTCTGGGTAATAGTTATTTCACGGAGCTCTTCTTCACCTATATTTTTGATAGTTGAAGAAGTTATTTCTGCATCGTCAAGTAGATTTACATTACCGCCGTTTGCAGCAACAATGCTTATATTTTCAACATATAATGTACTTTTTTCATCACCGTTTGAAAGTTTGCTATCTATTGCAAAGCTTGCTTCACCGTGAGCATGTAATGTACCGTTACCGGAAATTGTCATACCCCAAAGGTTTATATCGCCGCTTTTTAAGTAAGCATCTTTCACAGTAATCATATTATTCAAGCCATTTGGATAAAGTGCAAATGAACTACCCTTTTTTAAACCATAGCCTTGTTCTATCAAGATATTTTCAAGTTTATTCATTTCCGCTTTAATTTCGTTTGCAAGTTGGCTAGAACCTTTTGATGAATATGTTGCATACATATTTGAAAGTCTTTGGTAGGCAATTACTGATGTGTTGGTTTTACCTGTGCCATTGTTTTCTATTGTTACCAATTCAGGGCTAGCACCTATTGCAATAAAACCTAATTCTTTAGAAATCCTTTCTAAAGCTTCAACGCCTAACTCAGTTACAACTTCATACCAACTTTCTAATGCAAAGAGTTCTACATATTCATTATATATTTCGTTGTAGAATGTTGGTATTTTAGAAATTAAACCATCAGCGCTTCCCATCACATACGCTTGAAGAATTTCAGTTGTATTACTAGTAGCTAGTACTCGTTCAATATATGACTTACCTTGCCCATTATTACCTAATAAGAAGACCCAGAAATTACTGTCAAAGTTTCTATAGTCTTTTGAAATTTCATCAATCATAGGCTCTAAATACATTTTTTGTTCAAAAGATAATTCTTTATAACCATATCTTTGAGCTTCTTTAATGCTATTATAAGCTTTGAATTGAATAGTTTCTACATTGTATAGGTAGTTTTCAAATTGTTTCCAACCGTTACTATCAAGAGTATCCCTACCATAAGTAACTTCTGATAACTCAATAAGTGCTAATCTTGTTTCATTTGATTCTATTCCATCTTTGTCTTTATATAATGTTGCAAAATCATACCCATGAGTTTGAAGAGTTGCTAAATCTTCAGCGGAGAATGTAACAGAGAGTGCTTCCCAATCTGCAAGTTCAGTAAAGTCTTCGATAGCAGCTACTGTTAATCCATACCCACCTTGAGCTGTGCTACGTAAGAGTTTTTCTCTTAGTTCGTATCCAGCTACTTGTTCATCAGTAAGTTTTGTAAAAGCATTGATGTTATAATTTTTATCTTTCAAGGCATCAATCAACTCTTCTACGTTTGCATCAACCTGTTTTATATCGTATAAGAAGTTATAAAAATCAAACCAATCTTGACCTTGAATATCACCTGTATTGTAGGATTCTGCTAACTTTATAAGATTTTGTCTTGTATAGTAATCTGCTTTCTCTTCATCGGTGAAGCTACTTACAACAAATAGGTCAGTGTAGTCATAACCAACGTTCCTCAATACACTAAGCTCTCTGTCTGAAAGACCATAATATTCCCAATCACTCCAACTATCAAGATTTTTCATAGTAGAAGATGATAAGCCATATCCACCATCATCTATGTCAAGGTAGAGTTTTTCTTTTAGTTCGTATTCACCTAAGTGCTGATAAGAAAAGAAATTGTCAATATCATAGTTTTTACTACGCAACTCTTCAAGCAGAGTTGTAGTATTTGCATCAAAGACATTTTTGCTGTCTGCTTTGTATAAATCAACAAATTGATTCCATATACTATTAAGACTACCGCTAGCATCATTTCTTTCATACATATCTACAAGCTCATATAAGCTTATAGAATCGAGCAAGTCATTCACTTGATCTTCTGTTAGAGTAGAAGTTAAAAGACTTGTAATATTATCACCTAAAAGAGTAGCTACAACTTGGCGCTCTGTATAGTTTATACCATAGTCATTGTATATTGAAGTAGTAACATCTTTTAGATAGGCAGTCCACTGAGCATCATTCAGCTTTCTGGCAGCCACTCTTGCTTCTTCAATTTTTTCCGCTACAAAAGCGTCCGGATTAGCAATATATTTAAAATAGTCGCCTCCATATGCTTCTTCAAACTCGTCTAAAGCTGCTTGTATACGGTCAATTTCAGCTTGAGATACAGTAATAGTACCTGCAAGAGCTTGTTTCCATCTATCTTCTGTAAGATATTGAAGATCTATATCTATAACGTTATCAACACCGGATTCAATGCTACCATTGAGTTCCATTTCATTATAGAAATCAACTTGATGTTTAGATGAATCTATAACATCGAATAACTTTGAAGCCCAGTTATAGGCATACGCAGAACTTTTGTAAGCAAAGTTGCCAACTTCTGAGTATACATCAACGTCGCCGCGCGCTCTTACACTACCATCAATAATAGTTTTACTTAATCTTTCTACGTAAGTTCCGCTTCCTCTGGTAATAAATGAAATTGGAACAGCAGTTTTATCATAGATATTAGCTGCAAGATAGTAACTACCATCGCCAAGCAAGAATTTCTCTTGTTCATCAGTCACAAAGGCATGTCCCATCTGACCTGTTGAAAGAGCTGCATGGTTTGTACTATAAACTTCAGCACCTTCTGCTATTTCAATAGTATTTTCAGAGTCAACATCAATTACACCGCTAAGCGAACCGGCAGAAGCTAGACCATAAAGGTTCACACCTATTTCTAAATCAAATCCTTCATAACTTGTAGAATTGATTAGAATATCAGCACCTTTTGCACTTGTTGTTTGTATTTTTGCATTTTCGTCTATTACGATTTTAGAAACTAAATCACCTGTAATTTTTCCACTGATAGCCGGAATAGCAATTGCGCCGCCAGCATCAAATGTGAAAGATTCTTTAATATCAGTTGCGTTGAAAGATTGTAATAATACACGATCTTTCGCTGTTTTATCAACACCATCACCGGTTCCGGTAATAATAGCATTCTTACCGATAATAATTTCACTTGTTGCATTTACAGTTGTTTTTGTTGTTCCTGCTGTTACAGCTATTGCACCTACGGTTAGAGTATTTGAATCAGCTGCGATTCTATTGATATCATTATAACTTAGAATATCAATACCTGTAGCAGTGAGGCGTGCATCATTAGCAACTATTGCTTTTGAAGTTGCATTGAATACTACATCTCCATTACCGCCTGCACCACCGATTAAAGCGGCCGCAAACATTTTAATTTTTGATTTTGCAGTTACTTCATTTTGTGATGTAAGAGCAATATGATTTGCATTTACATCTATTTTACCGGCTGAATTACCTCGTAAATCATTACCGATAGATGCTTCAACATCAGAATTATTAGTTATTTTAGCACCTGTTGCAGAAACAGCTAGTCCAATCGCACCTGCGCCTGCAATAGCTTCTTGATCAATACCAATGTCGGAGCGAGCAGCAACATCAAGTGTTCCACTTATATCTAGCGTTGTGTGTTTACTTGCATCACTAGGAGCTTTTGCAGAGACAAAAGCATTAGTATCAGAATTGTTTACAATATTTGAATCTGCTACACCTATACCGGCGTACCCACCAACACCCATGCCTGTTGCATATGTGCGGATTGTCATGAAGGTATCGGCAACAACATTAAGGTTTTTGAATTTACTGTCATTTTCAACATTAGCAACAAAAGCTGTTACTTTTGCTGTATTAGTAATGTTTGAGCTACAGCCGGCTACACCAAATAAGTAACCTGCACCAAGTGCAAAGCTGTTTGCTTCAATATCTACGAGTCGATTGTCATCATTTCTATCGTTAAGAAGAGCATTTACTTTTAAATCTAGACCGTCTGATTGTGAACTAATACCGTCAATATAAGCTGCAACTGTTGATTTACCACTAACAGGTTTGAAGTTAACTTCTGCTAAAGCTATACCTATTGAACCTAGTAATGAAATCGATGGGGTTATTGCATAGGCTTTTATCTCAGGTGTTGCGCTTGCATTTATTTTTACATTTTTCACATTTTCATTGATAACTAAATCAGTCGCATAAGCTTCAACACTGCCCTCTACATTCACACCAGCATAAGCACCGGCTCCGGCAAGAATACCACCTGCACCCGCTAAGGCTAAGGAGTAAACATTCCAGTCAGCATCAGATGTTATGTTATAATTGGTAACTTCTGTAAGTTCATTCGATGTTGCTTTTGCTACTACATCATTTTCTAAATTGATAACAGAAGTGATAATACCAATACCAAGTGCACCAACTGCCGCGCCTATACCTTTAATTGTAAGTTCGTTTGTTGAGTCTGCCTCAATATTTACAGTACCGATTTTATTGAAAGTTACATTATCTGAATGCGCTAAAACTGTACCATCAACAGTGGTTACCGCAATACCCATTGCAAGCGATAAACCTGTTCCCGCCGCAGCTTGCACACCAAGAGTTGATGAGGTTGTGCTTTCAATCGCTTTTACTGAAACTGAGTTCAATGTATTAAAGTTAGCTTCACTTAGAAGTGCACTTACTTTACCATTGATATTATTTACAGCAACACCGCCACTAAATGCCCCAAGTAATCCAAGCGATACACCGATAGCATAAGTGCTGATTGTGCTTTTTCTTGTTCCTATTACTGATAGCTTACTTGAATCGTTGCCAGTTACATCGCCATCACTCAATCTTGCTTCAACATCACCGCTGATAGTATTCACTGCTAAACCGAATCCACCTGCTGCTGAACCACCTGCAAGTGTGCCTACGAGTGCAGTTATACGTAAATCTTGAGTTGCTGAAATGTTAGAATTACCTGTGCCAAGGTTGAGATCTGTATTATCAACGATAGCAGAAGTATTACCTACTAAGTTATTCACAACAACCGCACCTGATAAGCCTACTCCACCCGCTGCCGCTGCGACAACATAAGATTGAATAGCTGATACGTTATTTGCTGTAAAATTCACTGTTTTTGTTGTTATTTTACTGTCTGAAATATTAGATTCAACATCAGTTTTGAAAATGTTTACAGCCATAGCACCTGCGCCTGCGACTCCACCAACTGCAAGAGATGCCGCAATTGATAAAATGCCGTTAGCACTTAAGGAATTACTATAATCTGTTGATTTTCTATCACTACTGCTAATATCTTCATTTGCACGAGATTCTTCTTTCTGCTTATTAGCATCAGTTTGAGATTCTGTAAGTTTTCCTTGAGCTCTAGTAAGTGCTCCACCCATTTCAGCATTATTATCTTTATTGAGTGAGGTTAAATCGGTAGGAGTTGTTACTTTTGCTAAAGTCGCCTTTGTTGATACACTATTACTGCTTGTAACTTCGGAGTTTGTAATATCCGCTTTAATGTCACCTTGCATTACTGTTGTTGCAACTGAACCAGCTACCGCTCCTGCTGCACCTGCCGCAACAAATACTAAGGAGAAGTTGTTCATTGTAAGTTCAGAGGTAACATCAACATCTTTCGCCGATGTAACTTCAGAATTATGTAACTGAGCAATGCTTGAACCTTTATCAACGCTTATACCAACACCAGCACCACCAGCGCCACCACCTGCAAATGCCATAGCAACTGCAATTGTGTAACTGTTATTATTATTAGATACTGCAATATTTAAATCACCGGTACCTAAAGTGAGTTTTGAATTTTGTACAACCGCTAATGTGTGATTATTTGTCACACTTATACCTATTGAACCATAACCAGAACCGCCACCGGCTCCCGCTACACCAGAACCAACTGTTACTGATTGTATGCTTGATTTTGCTTCTACATTAAGTCCTGTCGCTGTCATATCAACAGAATTTACAGACGCGCTAGATGCTTTCACTTCACTTATATCTTCTGATACATATGTTGAAGCACCGTATTTATTGCTTCTATAAGTTACATTAATTTCATCACTTAAAGTAGCTCTTGGGAAATCGTAGCTACCGGTTTCTACATTTTTGAGTTTTGATTTCTTAATCGTTCCATTTGCATTTACATCACTGAGAATGAACGAATAAAGTGTTGATTTACCGTCTTCATCTGTAAGTTCAAGATAATGTGTTGTATTTGTAACATTTTTAGTTGAAAGAGTTTTAGATGAATAGCTTTCGCCATCTTCATCAAATTCTACAAGTCTTAGATTGCTTCCGCTATCTATAGCACCGTAGGTTTTACCATCGTCAACACCGCCAAGAGCATTTGTTTTATTCTCTGACTCATTATGCGTATTTGCGATATCAGAAAGAGTACTTCCTGCGCTTGAAGCTACGTTGATAGAAAGTGATAAACCGCCTGCACCTGCGCCGGCACCAGCTATACCTATTGTACCTGCTACGATTGATGACGCATTTTCTGTTGTTACAGAAACATCACCAGAATCCATTATCATTCTTTCAGCATCTGTAATTGGCGAACCGTCAGCTTTTATTGTGGAGATATCAGAAGTTGTGGAATTTTCAAGAGCGTTGATAGCAAAACTGCCTACTCCTGCTCCTGCGCCTGCTGCTGCAATCGCTAAAGATAGAGCATAAACATCAGCTTTTGAATAAGATTTTACATCAACTTTACCAGAATCAAAGCTACTTCCAACTCCACCATTAATGTAGGCGTTGCTTCCTACTTTACCGATATTGAGTGCCAATGTTCCTGCACCTGCTCCTGCTCCTGATGCTGCAACAATACCGATTGTCGCCCACATTTTAGTTGTGTTTTTAGCATCAACTAATACTGAGCCTCTACTATTAAAAGTTCCACCTGTTGAAACTACAAGTGCCGCTTCGGAGTTAGAGTCTAGTTTATTCATAACAAGACCGCCGGCTCCCGCTCCTGTACCTGAAGCTGCAATAAGTACTAAAGCATTGACAAATTCAGATTTGTTATCGGCTTTTATTTCAACGCTACCAGTATTAATCGAACTTGAAATAACTTTAGCTCTGGTTGTAAATGCTGAATTTTTACCCTTGCTTTGAGCTTCAAGTTCTTGAGATGTTGTTTTATTTTCTTTACCACTGCTAGGATCATAAGCCGCTGCATCGCCCCACGCTGAGAGGTTCAATGAAACTCCACCTGCGCCTGCGCCTGTTCCGCCTGCCGCTACGCCAACAGATATTGTAATTACTTGAGTAGTATTAAGTGCTGTTGCTTTTAATGCACCTGCTACTGATAAATCTGTGTTTGTAATGTCAGCCGTTACATTATTACCTGCAAATGAAAGCACTACAGCACCTGCCGCACCTGCTGTTCCACCTGCACCAACAACTATACCAACAGTCAACATGTTTGTATTACCAACTGCGCTTACAACTAAGTTGCCAGCTGTTGTTGTAAAGCTACCATCTGTTATATATGCTTGTGCATTTCCGGCTACTCTGGCTAAACTGAATATTCCAGCCGCACCCACTGATCCACCTGCACCAACTGCAATCATAAATGACCACGCCATGCCTGAAGTTATAGCCGATACTTTACCAGAACCGCTCGTAATTGTACTTTTACCTATATGTGCTGCTGAGTTTACAGTCAATAAGTTCACCGCAATAGCGCCTGATACACCAACGTTTGAACTTGCGCCAACTGCTAAATCAACTGACATTAAAGCACTGTTTTGTAGAGCTTCAACAACTAATGCACCACTAGAGTTAATTATACTGTTATCTAAGCCGGATTCTGCAAGTTCACCACCAAGTTCAGGAGCAACATAACCACTGTCGCTTGATGCGTTTGCGCTTTCACCGTATTCATCATTTGAAGTGTATTCACTTGTGCCATCTTCTTCTAAGTCTTTTGAGAATCCATGGCTAAGTTCACGAGCTTTATCTTGTTGATCTTCATCACTCATCGAAGATAAATCTAATTTATCAGCTTTGCTCATACCAAGATTCAAGCTAAGAGCCGCTCCAACACCTGCAGAACCGCCAGATGCAGCTACTGCAACCACTAAGGCAACCGCCCCAGATTCGTTTTTAGAAGAGACTGTGACATTTTTAAGTTTAGAATTATCTACCCTTGAACCGTTCCAACCTTGTAAAGTTGATTTATTGATAATTGCACGAGTTTCATTATCAAGCACGTTGATAGCAATAGATGCACCAACAGCTGCTCCACCACCACTTGCCGATACAGATAATACTCCGCCGAACGCTGCCGCTGAAGATATAGCTTCAACTTTAGCATTTCCGCCACCCGTAAAGCGAATTGTATTATTATCTACAATTGCATGAGTTGAACGTTGTAACCAGTTGAAGTTCAATGCGCCTGATACTGACGTAGAACTTGCTGATACACCAACTGCGATTACAAGTGAGAATATTCCGCTTTCAGGATTGAATAAAGCATCATTTGGATTAAAGTTACCGCTTCCTGTGTCTTCATTGCTTACAGAAACGCCTTGTTCTTTTGTGTCATCGTTATTGAATTGAGATGTTTCTACATCATTAACGCCTGCACCTTGCATGTAGCTTGCTGTTCTCCAGTCGCCAACTAATGTTGATGGTTGTGCTTCTTTTGCTACAACTGCAAGATCGCCACCAACAGTGACCATGCTTGTGCCACTAAGTTCTGCAAGAACTTCACGTATAATAATATTTTCGCTAAGTGTTGCTTGTGCTGCAAGACCACTTGTCGCAACACTTACACCAAGCGCAATGTTGACTATCTGACTTGAACCCAGTGCTGAAATTGATAAGTCACCACCGCTTGTTATAGAATCAAGATTAGTAACTGTTGCGCTTACACGACTTGAAATAACACTTGTATTATTTGCTAAGCCAACTGCGTTCGATCCAACTGCCGCCGCTACTGTAATAGCCCAGATTTTTGTGATATCATTTGCTGAAATATCAATATTTCTACCAGCATATAAACTTGCGCTTTTACCTGTTTCTTTATAAATATTTACAACTGAACCCGTGGTTACTACGTTCACACCAAGGAATAAACCGCCGCCTGTTCCACCTGTTGAAACAGCAACATTCACTGCCAATGCAAAAATATCTGCAAGGTTGTTTGCTTCTACGGTGAGATCTGTTCCTGCTTTCAAGCTTGAGTTTTTGATGTCAACAAGTGCGCCACTGCCTGTAATTGTGTTAGAGGCAATATTCAAGCTCAATGCCACGCCTGACCCAACTGAAATTGCTGCGCCTAAAGCTATAGATCTAATAACTACGCTATTTGTTGCCGCTATATTAATATTATCACTTGCGTCAAAAGTTGCGTTTTCAACTGCAATCTCTACGGAGGTATCAACTGCGTTCACTGCTACTAAACCGCCAAGAGCCGCTGAACTACCAATCACAAGACCAAGGTTAAAGTTTACAGAAATAATATTTGAGTTGAAATCAATACCACTTGTAGAAAGTGCACTGTTTACATCTTTATTGTCATTTCCGTCAGCGTCTTTACTTGCGCTTTTAATCCATGCAAGTGTAGAATCAGAACCTTTTGCGCTTTGCTCTGCTAATACGTTAATGCTTCCTGAGCTTGTATAAAGACTACTATCGAAAATGTTCACATAAGTATCATTAAGAATAATATTCGGATTAGCAGTTAAGCTTTTAGCAGCAGCACCAAGGTTTACTGTATGGATAGCATTTCCGCCGTCAGCAAGTACATCTATATCACCTTGAGTAGTGATATTAGCATTATAAATTTGTGCTAGTTGTTTTGAATTTATAACATTAACAGCTATTGTACCGGCTATTGCAGAAGTGCTACCTGCTGAAGCAGCTATAGAAGCAGAAATACCTAGAATATAAGATAAATCTTTTGCACTAACTCTAATAGGGCCTCGCGCTGCAATAGCTAGAGGATTT
This sequence comes from uncultured Desulfovibrionaceae bacterium, assembly GCA_964371865.1. Classification (GTDB taxonomy): domain Bacteria; phylum Desulfobacterota; class Desulfovibrionia; order Desulfovibrionales; family Desulfovibrionaceae; genus CAYJAZ01. The sequence goes on from CAYJOR010000001.1 coordinate 137,373, forward strand.
GTATTATTAATGACTGCTTGAACGTTTTTATTAATCACGTTTGCTGAAACTGCCAAGCTCTTCGCTGACGCATTTTCGCCGATTGCAACTGCTACTGATGCAGTTACACCTATAATTTCACCTATAGATTCAGCATCAACTGTCAATCCACCAGCACTTCCGCTTTGATTGATAGGAGTATCTTCAAGTTCTGCTGCAACATCATTAGAAATAATGTTAATTCCTATTGCACCACCTGCTTGACTTCCTTTACTTACACCAACTTGACCGGCTATAGCAACTATACTGCTACCTTTTTTATCCGACCCATCAATTGTGTAATCACGAGCAACAATATTTATTTTACCATTAGATGTTGTAATATCAGAATTACTTACATTTGCTGTTACATCACGAGCAATAACGTTTACTGTTGCTGAACCTGCAAAGTTTGTTTTTGTTGAAGCACTAGCCTCTGTTCCTGTTGATACACTTATACCCGCCGCTATAGCAATAATTGCGCTTGAAGTTTCAGCTAAAACTTGCATACAAGTTTGGGTATTTTTACCATATAAAGTTATAATTGAGTTTGATACGCTTGCTGTTACGTCAAGAGTTTCATTTCCTTCATTTTGTGTAAGGAAGTCATCATATCCATCAGGTTCACTGTCCGCACCTATAGGAGGAATTACTGAGCCTGCTATAACGTTTGCTGAAATAGCTGCTGCCGCATTGTTTCCTGTTGATAAGCTAATTCCGCCCGCAAGTGAAATAATGCTTGCTTCGTTCCCAGCATTCACTCTAAGTGAATTTGCATTTACGCTTGCGTAATCAAGACTTGAATTTGTGCCTGTTGATATTACGTTCACACCAATTGTAAGCGCATAAGCATCACCATTTGCAATTGATGCCGCACCTGCAATCGCTATAATATCTTGACGTGATAAACCTGCAATTACGATATCTGTATCACTTGAAGATTTCCCTGCATTGATATCAACGTATTTTACATAACTATTAGATTTTGATGTAAGCACATTTACTGAAACTACACCACCAACCGATGTTGATTTCTGCCCTGTTGTATTTGTATTATTAGGATCATTCTTTGCTTTTCCTGATAATCCTAATGAACCACCTATAGAAAGGATACCAAATTTATCGGTTGCAATAACGCTTAGGTCTCCGCCTACTTCAATTTGCGCTCTTTCAGTCTCAGCTTTACCTTCGATATAAGCAGTTGTATCGCCATCTACAATATTGAGAACAATTGCGCCGGCTAAAGAATCGCCGCCGAGTGCAACACCTGCACTTGCGCCTATTGTAATAAGGTTATAGCCATTGCTTACTGTGTCGATCCCTGTTGAACCTGGATCGTTATCGTCTACATTTTTATTAATTTCAGGAGCAACATCATTTCCGTTTGTTGCTGTTACAGAAACATTACCAGATACTGAAATATCACCATTTTTAATGTATGACATTGTATCGCCTGAAAGCACGTTCACACCAATTGATAAACCAACACCTGCTGCATCGCCAAAACCGCCGCCGCCGGCTACTGTTATCATCAATACATCTTTGATGGTTTCAAGTGTGAGTGAGCCTTGCTCTACTGTTAAATCTGTATTTGTTACAAAGGTTTTAGCATCAGAGGTGCGGATATTCGCCATGATAGTTCCGCCGTAGCCTGAACCTGATGTTGAAGCCGCTAAACCTGCGCCTAGAACTAAAGAGAAACCTTCATCTTTTGCACTTAAGTTTATATTACCATCTGCAATACTAGCAGCACTGCGATGTCCTGTTGCAATCATTTCTTCAACATTTTCAATATATGCTTGAGTATCTCTGTCCATGATTGTAACGACAGCAGCACCTGCACCGGCTATGGAGTCAGATGAACTTTCATTTCTTGAACCATTTGAATTTGTACTGCTTTTTGTTATAGCAAGAGCACCGGCTAGAGTAACTTGTTTTGTGTCGTTTAATGCACGAGCCACAAATCCTGCTACAACTAACTTAGAAAGATTTTGCACTGCTATTCTGGTATCTTCTGAGGTGTAACCTACGAAAATTTGTCCTGTAATAGCTTTATTTACTGTTTGACCTTGAGTTGATGTAGGTTGTTGAGTTGGAGTTGAACCATCAGAAGTAGTTCCACCTCCTAGAGTATTTGTTGCATTATTTACACTAGATGCGCCGCTTTCTAATTTTGAAGTTGCTGAGTTGATATTCTGCTGTCTTGCAAGCATTGCGTCTAAGTCAGCTTTGTATTTTGCTTTTTCTTCAGCAGTCATTGCAGCGTATGTTTTCTTTTCTTCATCAGTCATGGAAGATTCAGTTTTCTTATCCTGATTCGGCATGAGTGTAGATACGCTTGAAAGTGCACTACTTACGCTTTGAGCTGATGAAGTTGCATTTAAAGCACCACTTCCCGGAGTAGTAGTCGCTGTTCCAGTTCCTGGTTTATTTGTTTCTTTTTGCGGCGGTGATGCAATTGAACCACCTACTACTACAGAAACGCCACGACCTGTATTAAGTGCATTCATTTCAGCAAAACCTAATACGCTGATTCTGCCACCGTTTACATCAGCTCCATAGATATCTGCTGATGTGTCGCGTTCAGCAACTTGCACAAATACAGTACCGCCCATCGCTGTGCTACCTGTATTAAACGTGAGCGAAAGTTGTGTATAAACTGTTTCATCTTTCGCTGAAATATAAAGGCTGTTTTTACCATCATAACCAAGGCCATCACCAATAGCTACTCTACCGCTACCGATGTTTAGCTCTGATTTAGTTGTATTATCCATATAAAGCACGCCAATAGAACCGGACATGCTTGATAAACTACCACTTGCACCCGCTTGTAACAATGAAAGCATCCCATTATCTGATTTAGATACAAGAGAGAAACTTTCACCCATAATAAGTGTGCTTGAATTAGAAATTGAATCTCTTGAACCAACAATTGCTCTTGTATCATGATCGGAATAAAGCGCTTGTAAAGTCACACCTACGCCATCTTGAGACGATGGTTTGTGTGCAGGGAATAATAGATTTTTTATGCCCGCAGAAGTAGTAGGTATTCTGTTAGCATAAGTTTTTATTGTATTCATAGCACTACCGATAATGCTTTGATTACTTCCTGAATTATTATTTGTCTGCTTGCTTGTAGGAACAAGAGCGTTTACACGTGCGCCTTTACCTGTGCCCATTTTACCGGCTAAGTTTATTGTTTTATCTGAGCTTGTCGCTTCAATAAATATACCGTTTGAAATTGCTTCATTCGCAAGTTTTCCGGTTTTTGGTAAGTCTTCAGTAATTGCATTTCTTGTGCGTACATCATCAAGTGATTCAGCTAGATAGAATGTATTAGCATCACGAACGATTACATAATATGTTACATCATCTCCATCACCGCTGTGAATCACTGCTTGACCATCTTTAAGTCCATGATTCGCAACTGTTAAGTAGCTTGCCGGATCCATAAGGAAACTATTATCAAATGCTACTGCCTCAATTGATCTATCCAATGTAATTTCATTTGCTGAACCTATAACATATTCTCTTGCCCATAGGGTTTCAGTAAATGGATCTGTTAGCGTAAAGGCGTAGTCGCCATAAGTTTTTACGGTGTAGAAGCTTATTTCATCATCTTCAATTGTACCGTTGCCATCATAATCGAAGGAATAAGTCACAAGACTGCCGTCCACAAGATTATGTTCGTCATCTGTAGTTATAATGTAGTGAGAAAGTCCTACTGTATCTAAATTGAATGTATGACTGGTTGGTACAAGTGAAAGTGTACCTTCCATACTTGCTATGTCTAAGAATTCAAATGCTATGAAATTGTCATATGAATCAGCAAAGCGCATATTAATGATGTTACCATTAGCATCAAGTTCTAACTCAACAAATAGACTTGTACCATCAATAATTGATGTACCGTCGCTAAGTTTTGCATTTCCTGTGAATACAAGTTCTGCACCATTATACATTCCTGTTGTAGAGCCATTAATTGTGATGTTTGAACCGGATTTTTCAGCTTCAAACTCAGTTTTAGCATTTACTAAAGTAAGCATATGAACGCTATCAGAATCCAGAATAACATTAAGTGCGCTTCCATTTTCGCTTACTGACAATGTAATAACTTCTGAACCATCTTCTAAAGTTGTAATTGATTTTACATAATAAGTTGAATCGTCTACAAGACCGGAAGCAGGTGAACCTTCAACTTGATATTTTACACTATCACCCACTTCAAAAGTATTGCCAACAACAAGAAGTTGTAAACTTTCATTTTGTTCAAGCACACTACCGGAAGTGTTTAGAGTCAATTTGAAATCGTCAAGACCATTGCTACTTACACCTGATGGAACTTCATAAGCGTTTCCATCACTATCTATAAGTTTTACAGCTTGGTTAGATAAGCGAATAACTGTAAATGTTGCTACGCTAGTATATTGTGGTGTTCCGTCTGCGTTCAAGTAGACTGCGCCTCTTGAATCTCTTGCAAGACCAGAAAGAGTTACGCTATCACCTGTTTGGAAATCATGATCGCCAATGAAGAAAGCGTTTGGATCATTCAATTGGTTTTCTTGCTCAATTACTAAAGGAGCTTGTGAGCTTGGATCGGTCAATGCAAAAGTATGAGTTGCATTTCCTGAAATTCCAACACCAACCATAATATAATCGCCAACACTTTCGCCACTTGCTTCATCAAATAATTGTAAAGCAAATGAGCCATCAGGAAGTGTTGTTACTTCATATTTTGAACCAGATACAAGTCCGCTAATAACATTAGAATTTGAACATGTATAAGTGATAACATCACCATCTTCAAGTCCGAAGGCTATAGGTTTAGGACTTGTAATAGCATCGCTTAGCAGGGTAATTGTTCCACCATTAATTGTACCTGAGCTAACGTTTACATTTTCAGCTGTAAAATCAGAACCTTTAAAAGTAGTATCTGCTACAACTGCACCTGTGCTGTCGTATTTAGTGAAAGTATGACTTGAGTTTAAACCTTTACCAAGTGAAAGAGCTATTTCCTTACCACTTGTATCTGTTAGGATAAAACTTGAATTACCAAGAATTTGTAATTGATATTCACGCCCGTTTACTAATCCGCCTAAAGTATTGCTTGGATCAGATGATGTATATGTTATTGTATCACCTGATACAAAACCTTCAAATGGATTGTACTGTGCTGTATTTGAAGCATTATATTCTGCTGTTGTGAAGCGGAATTTAATATTTGCCGCTTTCTTTTGTTCGTCTGTAGCTTTTAGGATAAAGTAATCTTGCTCAACTGATGTGTCAATTGAGAATTTTTCATAACTGCTTGATAAGTTACCATTTGTTATTTTTTGAAGCGAAATTTGTAAATCATTAAGAACAGATACCATATAAAGTGAATTTGTATCAAGCCCTAGATTATCTGAAACAGCAACGATATCGCCTGTTACAAGCCCGTGAGTATCAGTAAAAGTTAGAATTTCACGTTCATCAGCAGTCCAACTATTGCCATCAAGAGTAACATCAAGTTTAGATTCTTCTACACTTTGGAATAGGAAGTAGTGAGTGCCATTAGTAGATGAGCTTGTGCCGATGTCTATTTTATCTTTACTTGTAGCATTTGCGTAGAGGCTCATTTTACCACTAGCATCTACTTTTGCAAAATAGGTTTGTCCACTTGTTAAACCTACTAGAGCAGCAGCATTTTCACCTACTTCATAAGTTACGTATGAGTTTCTTTCTTTGTAAGTAGAATCAACTGTGATTGTGTTATTAGTTTCATCAACATTAGCGTTCTTTATTCCGCCTGTTCTGATAATACTTACGTTAGAACCAACAATAACATTAGATATATTTTCTTGACCAATATACGCTACTGTTCCTGCTGTTGATGACTGAGCCGCACCGCCTGATGCTGCATAAATATAAGAGTTTGGTAATAAGTAACCTTCCGCGCCGCCTACAGAATCAAGATTAAAGAGAGCGCCGCCTACAACATCTTGGGCATCAAAATACAAATCATCTGCGCTATCAAGAAGACCTTGTACTTGCTCAGCAATATCTTCAATAAAACTAATAGGTATGCTTGTAAGCAACGATCCAGCAGCTTCTGCTATTTCCATGTAAGGACGAGCCGCTCTTACAGTTTCAGGTAAACGATAGTTTGCATCAGAAGTAATATCTACACGAGTAGCATATTCTATAATTGCGCCCTCAGCCACTTTTACGAGAGCTTCGTTTGTAAGGTGAGATACACCAATCGCAACTGCTACACCTTTAGTTATAGCCACAGGAGTTGTGCTTAGAGAGAATACATGATTAGTTGTATCGCCCGCGCCACTTGGTAGAGTCCAATTTACTCTGTTACCAGACGCATCTTTTAAGGTGAACGTGTTACCGTTTACACTTGCAACAGTATAAGTTGTTCCAACTGATAAACCGGCAAGCGCAGTTGAACCATTTTCAACGCTGTAGCTAACTTTATCCCCAACTTTAAATGGAACAGGAGATGTTGAAGTTAGGCTATTATTTGAGGTTACACTTGAACCAGGAATAACAACTTTTGCTCCGCCAACTACTGTTGATTTTTCAAAGGTGTGAGTTGTTGCTGTATCCGCACTTTTTGCAGTTACATTTATAGTTGCACCGTTTGCATTTTTCAAGGTGAAAGAATCAGCTGTTTTAGAAGCTATTGTATACTGTTGACCGGAGGTCAATCCAACAAGAGAATCCGCAGTGTTTGAGCTTGTATATGTTACTGTATCACCAACAGCAAATGTGCTTGCAATATTAACTTTACCGGCAGTTATATCAGCATTTTTTGCTTGATTTTGTGCCGCAGGTTGATCAACTCTTTTAAATGTGTGTTCACTGTTTGCGCTAGGAGCTGAAATAGTTATTTTTTTGCCTGTAGTTTCATCAGCAAGTGTAAAGCCAATTGAAGTTACAGATAACACTTTATAATTTTTATTATTTACTAATCCACCGGCTGCTGCTGTAGATGTATATGTTACAACATCACCTACATTAAATACTTTAGAGCGACAGTCGATTAAGCTTGAAGCAAGATTTGAACCAAGAAGCGTTACAGAATCTGCTGTTTGAGAAACTATCCCGTTTGTATCCGGAGTTGTGTTTTCAAAGAAGTGAGTTGTTTTTGTCCAATCATCACTAAGATTGCTTCCGCTAAGTGCGTTTTTATCTTTGAAATGTAAAACGTGTGTATCTTCAGCATTTTGTATTGTAAATTCGGTATCACTAAGCACGGTAACTTTATAAGTTTTACCGCTTACTAAACCAGGAATTGCATGTGCTGAATCTGTACAGGTATATTTAATCATATCACCTGTTTTAAATCCATGCGCTTTTTGTGTAGTGATATTACCAACATTCAAAACTTTAGAAACTTGTACTTTTTCAATAGGTGCCGGAGTTGTCGGCGTGCTAGGAGGTGTGGTTGCAGTTGTTGCAGACGGTGCCGCCGGAGTTGGTTGCTTAGTTTGTGTATAAGTTGAATTTGCTGATACTTCTATCATAGGAGTAGTGTTAGAAGTAGCATCTAAATGAACAGCACCCATACTTGAAATTATTTTTGCAGTTGCGCCAATTTCTGTAACTGCGCTTGTATCAAAGAAAGTAAACGCGCTTGCTGAACCTAAACCAATACCTTGTTTACCTAACGCGTCGCCCAAGAAACCAATAGGGATAAGACGATTAATTATTTTTGTTATACTTTCACTTTGTTTGCTTACTAAAGTAGCTTCTTCAGCTCCTTCTTTTTGTTCTTGACTAGCTTCTTTATCTTTCTTAGCCGGTTGATTTGTTTCAGAAACTAATGTGACTTTACTTACTGAATCTGATTCTACTGTAATATCAGCTATAGCATTCAAATCAGCTTTCATAACCACGTTACTTTCAGCAGCACCAAAATTAAGCGCAAGCGCAATAGCTAAATTGCCGGCTCCTGATGAGTTCGCATTAGCAACTGTGGATAATATAGTTTCATTTGTGCTGGTTACAGAAATATTATTGCCGGCATTAACTACTACATTTTGACCTAAAATTGTGCTGGCGTTTGATTCATTCACACCTATAGCAACTGCTGTTGCATATACTGATTTTTTCGCTTTATTAGTTTTTGTACTTGAACTAGATGTTGAGCCAGATGTACCTTTTTTATTAGATGTTGTCGCTGTATAAAGTGACTTTAAAGTCATGCGGTTTTCGTTTGTGGAAGTTGTGCCGATATTAACATCTTTTGTGGCAGATATAAGAACATCGTCGCTATCACTTTCACCAATACTAACAACTGCATTCGCTTGGTTTATACCCAAAATAAAACCAAAAGATCCAGTAGCTTTTTCTTGTTCATTACCAGCTTTTGCTGATGCAGTAACATTTACATCACCATTACTTGCATTTAGTGAGCTTGCACCTGATACTGTAATATTAGCCTCAGCACTTGAAAAAGTTACTAAAACTGGCAAATCTACTGTGATTTGAGAAAATAACTCACTCATAAAATAACTTATAGGATCAGTTACTTTTCCTACAAGAGAGTTTATGGCACCAAGTGCAGGAGGAGCAAATTTCAAGCTTGCGAGAGTACCACTTGCATTTTCAATAGTTTCTACATCTATACCTAAGTAATCTTTAAATATATCTGTGAGTTTTGCATTTTCAAAAACTTCATCAAGCATGCCAATATAAGCATTATCTGTAAGTTCGCCTAAAGATGGAAGTTGTAAACTTGTACCGGATTCAACTTCTGCTGTTATGTCAATATTTTTAGCGTAAATATCTGCATCTTTAATAAGTATATTTGCTTCAGCAAGTGTAAGTCTTACAGGTAATAAAGCAAAAAGAGGATTAGTGTTTTCTTGAATGGTAGATTCTGCTGTAAAATCACCTTTAATATCAATCTCTTTAGTTGCGCTATTTCCATCGCCTATGATTGTGATATTATCCGCAGTAAACTCAACATCGTCAGCTCCTTTAATGCTAGAACCAGCTTCCATTTTAATTTCATCATAAGCAGAAATTTTAATGCTACCGCTATCGCTTGTAACGATATCGGATTTGAAAGTAACCTCGTCCATTGCATAAATAGTTACATTCGCGCCGCCAAGATCAATATCTTGATTGAAATTTACAGAATCTGCACGGATAATAATATTTTCAATACCATCAAAATTTACATCGTTGAGGTTTACATCGCCGGCAGCCATGATAAATATTGTTGAACCATCACTGTTTTTTATGTCAGTAAAGTTACCTGATACATTTACATCTCCAGCTAAGGAAAGCCAGAGACCTAAATTTGTATAACTGTCGATATCAGTACCGGTAATATCGCCATCAACATCTATAATGTCGCCATCAGGGAAAATATTTTTGATATTAAAGGCATTTACTGTAGATAAATCAAATTCACCCTCTCCGGTGGAGACTGTCATAGGCACGGAAACTCGAACCTGTGAACTTTCGTCTTCGTCAAACTGCGTCGCCGATAATAGCTGACGCGGTTCTAGCTGCTCGAAATAGGAAGGAATTCTGTTTTTCTTTGTTTGTGGAGTATAATAACAAGTATTAATACCTGAATCCGATACTATTTCTACTGCTTGATTATAAATCTTACGAAGTATTGACATAACTTCCTCCTAGAGGGTACTATATATTTATCTAAAATTATTACTTATTTTGTTTATACCTAGACTATTTTCATTTATAAACCAATTTAGCATAAAAAAAACATTTCTTACAAGATATACGACCATATACGTCTAATCTAACATACTAAAAAAATTGAATTTTATAACAAATAAATTACTTTATTTTTTTTTATTAAATTATAAGCTATACACAACTATTTTTCAAAAACGTAAGCATATTTTTATAAAAAAAAAACCTCTTTCTTATTCTGCCTTAAAATTATAACTTTTTGGGCTGGTAAGAAAGAGGCTTTTTAACAAAGATACTCTAGACAGGATGTATTTCTAAATTCAGAGATTATGTGATGTTTAGAAACATACCCTAAAAAATAACTTATCCAATACTTTGTTGCATAGACCATTTGAAAACGGCATCGCTTCTGTTTTTAGCATTGAGTTTTCTGTATACACGAGTAAGTGTTTTCCCTACTGTAATTATCTTAATTTCTAGCATTGCAGCTATTTCTCGGTTACTTTTTCCTTGAACAACAAGCTCTAGAACTTCTAGTTCACGAGGTGCAAGTGGAGAATCTGGACGAGCTTGCAAACCTAACTTCGCTTCTAAATCTTCAAGAAGTTTTGCTATGCGATTATCTTCCTCAGATTTTTCTCTTAAAAGATTAAGAAGTGGAAGCATTTCGTGACTGTGTTCTGTGATTGTTTGGAAAATAAGCTCAAGAGTTTTATTGTCGTCTTCTTTTGAAAAAGAGGAGTTTAAAAGGCTGTCTAAATATTTATTTGAAAAGATATCCCATTGACTTGAGTGATAATCATCAGCTACGACAGTACAGAATTTTTCTTGCGTGGCATACTCGAACGAGCAAGGGCTTTTAGTAAACTCTGCAAGACCTGACTTATTTTCTTGCGGAGGATAGTCACAAGTCCAAATACCAAAATTATCTTGGAGCCTTTCCTTTTTGTCTTTTGTTGAGTTTGTCATTTGTATTCTCCTCCTTTTTTATAGAGATTAGAAGTGTTAATCGCGAACTAGGCGTTCTTCTAAGTTAGTAGATTTTTTCATTATCCTAGTTTTGCCTTCCGCTATAACTCAGTAGTTCGGCAAAACGTCTATTACCTTTCACCATATTTTTTCGCATTTTAAAGGCTTTTCCATCTTCTTTTTTTTGAAATTTAAGAGCAATTTTCCATGCAAGACTTTTTGCAGCCTTATTTAGAACTGGAACTTTCAAAAGAAATTTAACAAATTTTAATGTGTACGTTGACATATTCCTAAAAATATCATCAGAGATAGATATTATTTCCGCAGTTGTACCCGGATCGCCTTGACGTCCGCACCTTCCAAGCAGTTGCCTATCCACCCTTGAAGAATGATAAAGTTCAGTCACAACGACATGAAGACCACCTTGAGCACGAACTTCATCATTAAGTTTGATATCAGTCCCACGGCCTGCCATATTTGTTGCAACTGTGACTGCATTTTTTCGCCCGGCAAGAGCAATAATATCTGCCTCACGTTCAAATAAGAGAGCATTCAATACTTCATGGACTATGCCCAATTTTTCAAGAGCACTCGAAACTTCTTCAGAGGCTTCAATTGACTTTGTACCAACTAAAACTGCTCGTCCCTTTTTATGTTCTTGAACAATATTTGCAATAATATCATTAACTTTTTCTTCGTGTGTAGAGTGAAAAGCCTTGTAGGAAGAATAACGAATGCAAGGTCTATTTGTGGGAATTGGAACTACCGGTAAACGATAAAATTGTAGAAATTCTTTTCTTGCTTCCCAAGCTGTTCCTGTCATACCGCCCAAATTTTTATAACGTAGAAAGAAATCTTGAAATGTAGATTGAGCCGTTGTTGCGCGTGGTGGGACTACTTCCACTTTTTCTTTTGCGGATACAGCTTGATGGATACCATCTCTCCATTCATGGTCGGGCATTATGCGACCGGTGGATTCATCTACAATTATCACTTTACCCTCGTGCACAACGTAGTGAACAGAAACAAAGAAAAATTCTCTTGCTTCAAGAGCTTGAAGAGTAAGTTCAATCGCTCTTAATTTCTTTGCCCATTTATTCGGAGCTTTTATACTTTCAAGAACTTTTTTCTTTCCAAGATCAGTAAGGTTAACTTCTCTAAATCTGTGATTGATACGAAAATCTGTACCTACTTTCATAGAATCCGCCAATTTTGAAGCTTCTTGATATTGCTCTACGGTTGGTGAATTATCCTTAGGGACTGAAATAATAAGAGGTGTGCTTCCGCCATCACATAAAACGGAATCTGCTTCATCGACTATTGCGTAGAATAAACCTCTTTGTAAAATTTCGGGTGCGGCTTTTTTACTTAAGCAATGAACAAGCATATCTTCATGCGAACGAATTTCGCCAAGCACCATTTTATCTCGTAGAAAATCGGCAACAACATCTTTGCTTGTGAGATAGGTAATATCAGAAGCATAGGCTTTTTTACGCTCTTGAGGTGTGCTTTCTTGAGTTATTGAAGCGCACGATAAAAAACATGCGTTATAAAATTCACTCATAATTTCAGCATCACGGGCAGCAAGATAATCATTAGAAGTAACTACATGACAACCCTTTCCACGCCAAGCTGCTAAAACAACTGCTAAAGCTGCTGTAAGAGTTTTCCCCTCACCTGTTGCCATTTCTGTGATTGTATTTTCCAAAATTCCAAGCGCACCCGCTACTTGACACATGTAAGGTTTTTCCCTACGAATTCTAAAAGCGACTTCTCTCACCAGTGCCATAGCACGAACTTTATCGTCAGCACTTTCTCTTGAAAGCCTAAATAGAGTTCTGTGATTTTCTAACTGAGTATAGAGTTCTTCATCTGATAAAGCTGAAATTTCATCATCAAGTAGTAGGACTTTTTCCGCTTCTTTTACTAAGTCATTAGTTTTAATTCTTGGTGTTAGCATTTCTTCAATGCGCATAACAAACCAATCCCATCCAAGCGGAACAAATCTTGATTTATTTCTTCCTAAGAAAAAGTCATTATAAGTAAATATATCTGATAAGCTCATATCTACCTCAACTATCTTGCTGTGAAGAATTGACGTAAGCGGCGAACCCACTGCGTCATCAATGGCTGTTTACCAAAAACTAAGCGTACAAAAACTTTTTGACCGGGAGAAATATATTTTACTGATTCTTGTTCCGGTAAAAGTTTCAATTCAAAATAATGTTCTGTTGTTTGTTCTCCTTCTTCGGTTTGTATAGTTTGAAGCTCTCCGCCGCCTTGTACCGATAATGCAGGGTGGAACAGTTCTCTTCTTCCTGCCGGCACTGCTTGAGCTTCAATTTGCGCTGTGAATAGATTATTGTTTTCCCCTCGTAAGTCCATACGTTCGGAAACAACAAATTCTGTCGATTTAATATCTTCTGAAAATAATCTTGCCGCATCAAATTGATCAACCGCTATACGAAGGCGTAAATCATCAGCTGAGTAGATACTTCCAAGCATATCACCTCTACCAATCCATTTTCCCTCACGACTTGTAAGATCCGGCGCAACCCAAATACCATCAACAGGTGAAACTATCACTTGCTTTTCTACATGAGAACGAAGTATTTCCAGATTTTGAATATCGGCATGTAATTCTAAAGCGTATCTTCCAACACTATCAATATCACCTTCATCTTGAGCGTATTCTAGTTTTGCTCTTGTAACTTTTTCACCAAGGCGCATATCTTCATATTCAGCATCAATACCCGGATTATCTATTTTTATAAGAAAACTTTTACCTTTATTGACTGGAGTGTCAGTTTTTGCAAAATCTATAAGAGTTCCTTCTACTTCTGAATAGATTATATACTGCTTTCTACTTTCTGCAATTCCTTCTACTATAACTGAGCTTTCAACCGGAACCGCAATTAGTAAAAAGAACAATAATGCAAAAAATGAAGTAAATCTAAACAAAGCTTTATGCCTCATTCCTGCAAGTTCATCACCTGTAAATAAATAGATAGCTCCTTTTATAAGTGGAATACCAAACCATAATATAAATAAAGAAATAGCTAAAATAGTTCCTAAAAGTGCTAAGTTTCCACGTAAAATAAAATAAATACCAACTGATATCATTATACGATAGAAAAACGCCGCTATAGCATAAATTGTATAGATTATCTTTTCACGTCTTTTTTCTACATGAGTAATCGCCTTTTCAACTCCTAAAAAATATCTCTTAAATAAAAAGATTACATAAGCTTGTGAGCGTTGATAAAGATTCGGCAAATTCAATAAATCTGAAAATACAAAATACCCATCAAAGCGGAGTAAAGGATTGATATTAAACAATAAGGTTGATATAGATGTAAGAATAACAATATTTCGTGCAAGAATATGTAAACCTGTATCAACAGACGTATTCGCCCATACTAAAACAGAGATAAATGCCATAAAAAATTCACAATACATTCCTGCAAGTGCAATAGCTGCTCGTGAAAATCGTGAACGAATTTGAACACTGCTACTTACGTCTATATACGGAACAGGAGCAAATAAAAGAAGCATTATTCCCATAGAGTGAACATCACCATTCAAGCCATCTTTCGCACTAAAATATTTACAAGCAAAAGCATGCCCGCACTCATGCACAATTTTTGTAATGACTATAACAAGATACAGCCACATCAAATTTGATGGAGCTAGTGTATGCACAGATTCTGCCGCAAAAGAACTCCAGTTGATAACCAAAGCTCGTAAAGCTAAGAAAGCAAATATAATCCATACAATAAAACCAAATTTTGTAAAAGGAATTGAGCCTATTTTTTGGAATCGAGTAAAGAATGCGTCAGGAGTAAGAACAGGGATACGCAAAAAAAGGAACGATGATAGCGTGCTACCAAGTTTCTTCAATTTTTTTTCTTGTGATTTTTGAAGTAAAATAGCTGTATCAGCCGGAATATCAAGTAAAAGCAAGGACGATGAATGCAGCATTCCAAGAAGAGTAATTACTTCACTTTGAACAAGAATATCTTCATGATTTATCTTGCTATTTTCTTGGCAGATTTCCCATACTTCATGCACTGTTTTTGTGCCATCTAGCATAGCAACAAAAGCATAAGCATTTTTTGCAAGACGGAAATGAGAGTTACTATCAGGGTCAGAAAGAATATGCCATTGTTCACCCTCAAAAATCTGACGGCGAACCCCAACTTCCGGACGTAACTGAGGTTTTAGTTCTTCAACTAAAAACCATTGTTCGTGGAAGGTGCTATGTCTTTCATGTTCCCTTTTCATAAACTACCTATTTTATAACAATATAAAAGAATTAATCTAAAAATATTTTTAGAACCATCTCCATAAAAGAAGCCTAACCCTATTTATAACTTTTCTTGTCCAAAGATATAAAAGTGGTTTTTCCCCTGCCTTAATTTTTGCATACCCTTCCATTCCGGGACGTAGTGTAATATTTTCAGGTAGTTCAGTAAGCTCTCCACGCAGCTCAAAACCATTTCTACTTTCGTTCGATGTGGCATATGGATGAACTCTTTCCACTTCAAAAGGTATATGAAGTGATGGATATGCGGTTAATGTAAATTCGCCATCTAAGATATTATTTTCTTTTGCTTTATTGATATCACTGATATCTGTTTCGTCGATATGAGCAACAATTCTTAAAGATTCCGTATCTGTCACTTCAAACAAGGCTTGACCACGCCTTACCGGTTGACCAAGATGTGAGTACATATCTTCTGAAACTAAAAAGCCATCAACGCTTGAGCGTAATTCAGTCATTAAAAGTCTTTCTTGCGCCCATTCTAAATTTGCTTTTGTTCTTTCAGATTCTAAAAAAGCAATATTTGCTTCAGAATCTTTTCCCTCTTGCAAGAATTGACTCGCCTGATTTTGATGAATATGCTCTTGCGCTTGTAGTGCCGCAATTTCAAGCATTATTTGAGTTGCATCTAATCTACCGAGTACGTCATCTTTTTTTACTGGATCGCCGGGACGAACCAATACTTCTGAGAGATAACTATCAAGCGGTGCTGTATGTGTGTAGCTATGCACACCCTCAACCACTAAAGGAGCTGAAATAATCAAATCACTTTTAATCAGCATGGTTACAGTGAAAAATATTGCAAGTATTGCTGTTGATAATTTTAATATTGTGCGTCTTTCACCAAAGATATCAGCTGATTTTATGCGCAAGTATCGCCAAAATCTTTTAATAAATATTTCTTCAGCAAGCATTAAATCCTTGAGTCTTGGAGCTGCTAGCTTTGATATTAGGTTGATTTCTTGTATTCTTGCTTGCAATGGAAATTCTTTCTCATCAAATAAGCAGACAAGAACAAATTCTATTTTTTCGCCCTCTTGCGTTGTATAAAGAGGAATAGAAAGCACTCGTTTTACGTGCATAAGTTCAGCTAATTCTTTTGCTGATTTAACTACTACGCCGGGTTCAATTTCATTTTTTTCTGATTCTAGCTCTGAATAAAATACTATTCTTTCTTGATCGAGCGATTCTTCCATGGTGCTTTCAAGTTGGCGAACTGTTCTTGTTCCACGCTTGAATGAATCCATTTGATCTAAGGCTATTACGTGTACTGAGCGGGATCGAACGTAGCCAAGCCCTACTCTTCTTGCTGAAAATCTTCTTGCTATTTCAGCACATAAAGTTATACAGGCTTCTGAAAATTTTGTGCAGACTTGAAATTCACCAAAGACACTTAATACATCTTGTAATGAATTTTCATTCTTTTCTACATCGACTTTATTATCCTCTTGATTTGTTGAAGAGTTGTTTGAATTTTCTGCTCTATTCTGTTTATCCGCCATAAAAAGCATTGAACGGATAAGTTGTAAAGTATCGCCCACACTTTGTAAGCGAATCTGTCTGTTACCTGATACATGTGCCGCTAAACAAAGCGTTCCTTGAGGAGTTGAAAATAAAGGAACAAATACTCCGCTTCCGCCACCGCTTAAAGAAAGTATTTGATAGTTTTCGGCAAACATTTGAGCGTAGGTTCTTGCTAAAGATCCTAACCATGCCGGCACTTCCTCATTCTCCTCAGAAATAAACGGAAATGCCGACAGTATATTAACGCCACCGGTATTTTTTATAAGTATACAAACGCCGGCTGCATCTACCAATTCGGTAGCAAGCTTACATGCTGAGGCAAAAAGCTCCTCATTATTTTTAGAGGATATAAAGGAGTTTATAAGCGGATCAAGCCTATAAATTTCTTTTCTTATATCTTTTTGAGTTGCTTTTGCCATTTTTTGTTTCGCTCGAGGTTAGGGTGTATATCTCAACTATTGTTCAACAGTTCCTTCGCTTGTTGTTATACGCTTAGAAACGTCAAGTTCAATAACTCCGAAACGTTCTTCGTGTTCACGAATGCTTTGAAGAAGAGAAAGAGTCAAACGCTTTGCTGTGTAATGATTCATAATGATTCTGTTAGAGAATTGTAAAATCATATCCGCAGTTACGCCTTCTTCTTGTGATGGTAAAGTTTGGTTAATACCAAATGATACCAAAATTTCTTCAGGTGTAGAGTGAGTTTGGAAAGCATTAGCATAAGAGGTTTGCATTTGATCAGCGTTTACGTTAAGACGGATTTGTTGATTTTGTTCGTTTTGTTGACTCATGAGGCTTCTCCTGTGTTTAATTATAATTAATTTGAATTTACGATTTTTTTGTAAATCGTACTGTTACCAAAAGACCTGCCGGCATACCCTTCGTATTTGATACATGGATACGCACCTTAAGTGTTTTATTGGATAAAACTGCTATTTTTGCAATAGAGGCTATCCTTCCCTCAAGGGTTTCATCTGAATCCGGTTGGATTACTTCAACCAAATCATCTACTTGTAAATTTATAGCTTGCTCTATTGGCAAGGTCAATTCCACAAGTAAAGGATTAATGTTCACTAAACGTACAGCTGCAATATTTCTATCTACCGCCATACCACGTTCGACTAAAACATCTTCGACAAAACCATCACTTGGTGCATAGATATACATTTTATCTCGTGTAGCACTAAACTCTGCTAGTGAGTGGCGAAGTTGTCCTAATCTAAAATTTTCCTCTTCAAGAGCTAGTATGTTAAGCTCATTATTTAAGCGCGCATGCTGAAATTCCATTTGTGTTGCCGCATTTCTGCGATAGGCATCAGAATAGCGTTTCATATCTAACTTTGATTGAGCTATGCGTGATTCAAATGTACGCACTTTAATTGTATTATTTACTTCATGTTCGAGCTGTTTTATGCGACTATCTTCTGCTCGTGAATCTAAACTCATAAGCAAGTCACCTTTTTTTACAAATTGACCTGCTTTTACAGGAATATCATACACAATACCGGGAACACTAAAACTAAGTTCAGCATTATAGATTGGGCGTGATACCCCTTGTACTTCAAATTGCTCCACTTTATCTGACTCTTGCGCAGATGACACTCGCACATCAAACACTGATACCAACACACTGAGGAAAAGAACAGATAAAAACAGTCGCATAAAACACCTCTTGATATAATGAATATCAATTTTTTTTAGAAGTAAGTCACCTATATAATATGAAAGGAGTAATAAGATATAAATGACTTAACTACTTTATAAAAACAAATTTATGTGAGCTAAAGTAAAGAATCAGTTTACAAAATGCTATAATTATAACATCTTAGCTTCTTCATCACTGATACTGATTTTATAAGTTTCAAGTAAATCGCCAACTGCATAATTATATTCCGCAAGAGCCATGTTATATTGCGCTAATGCAATAAAATAACTCATTTCTTCTCTACCTAAAGAGTCATGAGAAGCAAGTAAGTCACGGTTATTGATTCCGCCCATTTCAAAACGAGTTCTCTCACCGCTTACAACTCTTTTTGCTGCTTCAAGTGCTTGTTTTGCAATTGGAATTCCGTTTTTTGCCATATATAGGTTATGAATTACGTTTTCTACTTCTGTAACTATGCTTCTACGAGTTTTATTAACTCTGTCTTTTGCTATCAGCATAAGTTTTTCTGTTTGTAAAAGAGAACCCTTTGCAGCTCTATTTTGCAATGGATAACTAAATGTAACCCCTGCATACCAACTATCTTCTGATGGTGTACCTTTGAAGGATTCTGCACCACGTAAATAGTCATTTCCTTGTGATGTGGTGTAACCTAAAACGATATCTAATTGTGGCATTAAATTATTTGTTTTCACATCATGTTCGATATTTAGTTTATCGAGCATAATTCCAAGTTGACGAAGTTCATTACGTTGCATCAGCGCACTTTCTTCAGATTCAATCTGATCAGGAATTGCTCTTACATCAACAAGCAAGGGTGAAACAGGAATAATTGTATCGCTATCTGCAATAGTAGGAGAATTCATCAAGAACTGTAATTGTTCTTCAGCAACGCTTATATCACGTTGATATTGATTGAGAATAAATTTACGCTGATCAACAGCCATACGTGCACGTTGAACATCAACACCTTGTGAAAGTCCTTCATCAAAGCGTACAAGTTCACGGCGATATACTTCCTGTGCCATTTTCAAAATCTTTTCTGAAACTTCGTAGTTGTTACGTGCTATTGCTAAAGACCAGTAACTTTGAATAACTGAAAGCGCTACTTGAGAAACCACTATGCTACGCTCTTCTTTACTATCTTGAACTGAAAGCAAAGCATCTTTAATTGCGCCTTGATTTGCTTTATCGCCAACGCCTTTTAGAAGGCTTTGTGCAAGTTCCACTGTGAAGTAGTTTTGAATTTCATAAGCGGGTAAACTAGCAACAAGATTTAGTCTATTTTCGCGAATATGTGTATAGTACATTTTTAGAGTGGCACCGGTTGCAATTCTTTGGCTTATACCTAAATCATTACGCATATAGTCAGTTGCGAAGTTTGTAAGTTCGGTAATAAGATAATCGTCCTGCTCTAAACCTTGATAGCGACCATAACGAAATTCATTATAAAGAGTTAGATCATAAGCACCTTCTGCCATCGTAACCATAGCTTCTGATGAGGCAACTTTGCTAAAGCTTTCTTTAATGTCTTCATTGTTTCGCAATGCTGTATCAATAGCTTCAACAAGACTAACTTCAACATCACCCGCTGCCGATGCAACATGAGGCATACACAAACTTGAACCAACTGCTAAAATTCCTAGCAATGTATACTTAGACAAAAAACCATTAAATCTTGACCTAATCAATTTCATAATGCCCCCTAAATATCATTTTTAAATATATATTAGAAATATTTGCTTAGAGTATGTTTCTAGCATAAAAAATTTTGTGGATTTTTCAACAATAAGGGATTTTTTTACAAAGTCTAATGTATAAAAATATACACAAACTCAATAAAAAATCATCTTTGAAGCAGAAAAAACACAAAAGAACTAATTTAGAAACATACCTTAGTGTAATTCACTAGAGACGTGTAAAACTATACGTTCATATATGTGCAAAGATTATACCAATGATTTACTCAATACTTCTTATTGATTTTCTTTTGCTTTTTCATAACAAGCCCATACATCAGCAAACAGTTCTTACACCCTTATTTAAGCAAAAAAACTACAATGATTTTTTTATATTCTGCTTATTCAGGAATCAAATTCAATATTTTTTTTATTATGAGAAAAACAAAAATGCCCATTTTTTGGATACTATTTATTTGTCAATGCCCATTTTATTGGCATATAGTAAAATATACATATATCTTTTATTTAATATGTCATATAAATACTTTAAGTAAATATACAGCCTTATTAGCATTATATTTTATTGAATAGCATTTCAAAGTAACATACTTGGCAAAGAAATTGCTTGCTAACTAATATACTTTAAAGCTAATCTATATATGCGGGGGGTTTAAATGGAGATTTCAGCAATTCAAAAAGATTCTATCTACATTGTTTCCGTAGTCGGTCGGTGGGACGCCTACTCTGCTACTATATTTGAAGAAAAATGTACTGAGCTTATAGAAGAAGGCATGCGACAAGTTGTTTTTGACTTATCTAATGTCGACTATATAAGCTCCTTTGGTTTGCGTAGTCTCCTAAACATAGGTAAAGCCTTTGATGCTTTTGATGGCACAATTGCAATTTGTTCTATGCGCCCATACATTAGCAAATTATTTGTAGGCAGTGGCTTTGCAAGTTTATTTCCCGACTTTCCTTCAATAGAAGAAGGAATTAGCTATATCAAAAACCAATAAATATAGTTTATGATAAAAAAAATACCATTCTACCAAAGATTAAAAATTAGGCAGTCCGCTCCAATTTTAGGCGGATTGACTATTATTTTAATTTTACTAATTACGGCTGGTTATAATTTTGCATCTAAACAAATTATCACTACTGCAGAAGGGCAAATGACCCAATTTTCCAGTAGTATAAATAGACAAGATGACTATAATATTCAATGGATAAGAAGAAGTTTACCTCCACTTGAAGAAGCGGTTGCTTATCTACTTTCTTTGCCAAAAAATAAGCAAAAAGAAGTTGAAGATTCCATTATACACTCAATTTCCAATGCAAGAGGCAAACAACTTGTTGAAATTACTACTATTGAGGGCAATTATCTTCAAACAAGAGTATATTCAAGCGATGGAATAGTTTCAGAAACAATAAAAAATAAAAGCAAACTCAACTTAGCTGTAGAAAATCTACAAGCAACATCGGAAGAGTCTGATTTTAAAATTGATATTGATGATTCTCGTACTCAGTATATGAGATTCAGTTCTTACCTTAAAGATGAAATGAATGAAACCTATGCAACTATTACAGTTTCATTATCTCTTGCTTGGTATGCTGAAAGAATAAACTCATTTAGCTTTTTTGAAACATGTATTCCTTTCTTCATCACGAAAGATAAAAAATGGACTCTACCAGAATCTGCTGATACTCAACTAGACTTTATAAAAGATGAGCTTCTTGAAAATACAAGAGGAAATATATCTGTAACTTATAATGGCATTAACTATGTTTGTCTTTATATGCCAAGTGTAAACGATAATTTTAAAATTGGTGTACTTATTCCAACAAACGAATTACTCGGGGATTTAAATACTACTACAGTCATACTTTCTATTGTGGGCTTACTCATTCTTTTCAGTACTGCATACATTTTAAATAGAACGTATGAAAACCTCATAAGTCCTCTAGGACCTTTATCAATCTTAGTAAAAAAATTGGCAAAAGGTAGTCTTGAAAGCTCAGAAAATCTATCTCCTGCAGAATTTTCTGCTCATTCAGGAGTTGAGGAAAAATTACGGAATGCAACTTATCAGCTAAGTTCTGCTTTAAAACAAAGAATTTACGACCTTACACTCATGGCAAAAACAAGAGGACGTATCCTTGGTGAACTTGCACTTGCCCGTGAGATTCAAGAAAATCTAAAACCTAAAACTTTACCATCTCACCCAAATATTGAAATTGCAACGCTTATGCACACATCAAAAGAAGTGTATGGCGATATCTTCGATTGCGCTATGCTTTCACCAAATAAGATTTTTTGTATAATTGGCAATGTTGCTGAACACGGCATTCCGGGTGCTATTCTTAGTGGTAAAGTAGTTCCTCTTTTGTATGAGCTATTGCATTCGGGATATTCTCCTGCTGAAACACTGGAAAAAGTAAATACCGCTTATACTGTTGTTGAGGGTGGTCCTTCATCTTTTATCAGTGTATTTGTATGTATACTTGATATTGATAGTGGTGAACTAAGTTATGCAAGTGCCGGTCAACTCCCTCCTTATCTTATAAATAGTCATGGCATTAGCTTTATAACTCCAACATGGTCACAAAATCCACCTTTAGGAATTACACAAAAAACAAAATACGTGGAAAGAACACTACTGCTCTCTTCTCATGATAAAATACTGTTTGTGAGTCCGCGCTTTTTAGCTATACAAGATGCACAACAAAATTTCTACGGCGAAGAAAAGCTCAGTTCTTTTTTTGATAAAAATTACACTGAAAACAAATCAAAAAATATCGATCTAAACAACCTTCTACAACAACTCCTTAGAGACGCAGAAGATTACGCAGGAGAAAAAATACAAGACGATGTTATGCTTTTTGCTTTAGATTGGAAAAACTCTTTTGAATCTTCTCAAGCTTAATGCGTAAACCCTCTCTACTTATTCCAAGTTTGCGTGCAGCTTGCGATTTATTGCCATTACAGTGCAGAAGAACATGCTGAATAAACATACTTTCAACCTCATCTAAACGTGGAATCTTTTGCTCCTTATCTTCACTTGTGGTGTGTGTTTTTTCAGGCAATACAAAGTTCGCTAAAGGTAAACTCTTCTCCGCATGTGGGAGTAAGACTTCAAGATTTGGACTATTAGTGATTTCTTTAGGTAAATCTTCAATCATCAATTCTTCATTTCTTGAAAATAGTAGTGCTCTTTCCAAAATATTCTCTAACTCACGGATATTACCCGGCCAATTGTATAGCATGAGTAAATCAAGAGTTTTTGAATTAATACTTTTTACAGAATTTGAGTTAATTGTGCTATATTTTAGTAGAATATTTTTACAAAGAAGAGGAATATCTTCACACCTTTCACGCAATGAAGGAATACGCATGTGTATAACGTTCAAACGGTAGTACAAATCTTCACGAAACTTTTTCTCTTTCACCCTGTTTTCAAGGTTGCGCAAGGTAGCCGCCATAATTCTAACGTTAACTTTGATAGGTTTACGCCCACCAACTCTTTCAATTGTCCCACTTTCTATAACATGAAGAAGTTTTACTTGACTTTCAAGAGGCATATCACCAATTTCGTCAAGAAGAATTGTGCCTCCACTTGCTTGTTCAAAGCGCCCTATACGTCTTTCGACGCCAGAAGCAACGCCTGCCTCAATACCAAAAAGTTCGCTTTCCAAGAGAGTTGCAGGAATAGAAGCACAGTTTATACTTACAAAAGGTTTTGCTGCTCGCGGACTACAATCATGAATATACTTAGCAAATACTCCTTTACCTGTTCCTGTTTCACCGGTGAGAAGAACCGTGCTATCAACCCCTGCTATACATTCCACTTGCCTAAACAATTCTTGCATCATCACAGATTGTCCAATAGGGTGACTATGAACAGTTTTTTTCCTTAATTCTTCACGTAGCCTTTCATTTTCATTCGTAAGTTGCTTCTTATGTTTCAGAAGTTCTTTTTTTGATTTTTCAATTTTCACAAGAAGTTTACTAAGTTCAAATTCTCTCGCCTCAACACGAACAAGCATCATACTGATAGCTTCAATAAGAATTGTTATAGGGTCATTACTGTCATCACACGATGGAAGCTCAAGAATGGACTTTGCCTCTTCATAATCGCCATGAGCAATTTTTTTACAAATTTCAACAAGCTGTAACCGTAAATCAGCGCTACCCATACTTTGCCCCCTTGCTAAACTAGTAAAAATAATATATGCCAAAAAAGTGTACAATGCAAGAAAAGATAAAATAGATTTTAATAAGGAAAGAAAATGCAGTATAATGAAAAAACTCTTTACTTATCGTTCGTAGCCGATATGCCTACCATTGAGGGTATACTTAGTTTAGCACAAGAATGGGCTTTAGAACAAAAAATTCTGCACGACGATTCCCTTTCTCTGCGTCTTATCCTTGAGGAATTACTTACAAATATCTTCTTTCACACAAAGTCGCAAAGTTCTACCCCTCGAGTAGATTTAACCGTAGAATATCTTGAAGAAAAGTCTCAACTTAATATTACTATTGAAGATAATGGCACGCCCTTTAATCCACTTGAATATATAGCTCAACCAGTAGATACAATATCCACAACACCTACCGGTAAAAGAGGCTTACATCTTCTTCGCTTACTTACCATAAATAATAAGTACTCAGCTAAAAGGGGAAA
Source organism: uncultured Desulfovibrionaceae bacterium (assembly GCA_964371865.1). GTDB lineage: Bacteria > Desulfobacterota > Desulfovibrionia > Desulfovibrionales > Desulfovibrionaceae > CAYJAZ01. The sequence goes on from CAYJOR010000001.1 coordinate 161,898, forward strand.
TCAGCTCTCGCTCACACTTCCTCTAGGACAATATATAGAACAAAATAAATCAGACACAAGCCAGATACAAAAAGAACAAAATAAAGGATTGTTCTCTTATTTTTATCGCTTCTGGTTTGAAAATTTAGCTTTCAAACAAACAATCATTGTTACACTAGCGTCTGCTTTTATCTTTTGGGGAGGACTTACCCTTTTCTATATAGCTACTCAAGGAATTATTTATGAAAAAATTAAAGATTTCAGCCAACAAACATTAAATACACAATCGGTTATTAGCTCAACATACCTTGAGAGACTTGCAGATAGTTCAATCGGTTTAGTAAATGATTTATCAAAAGTCCCATCGAGTGCACTCTTTTTAAATAATGCGAATCAACTTGAAGAAATTTTTAAAATCGGGAATACTCTACGACAGTTCTTAGCAGAAGCCTCATTACTCGGTATTGTCGCCGGAAATGATTCCGAAAAATGGCTATTTAGATTTGTAGATGGTGTACCTGTAAAAGAACCATTCCTGCACGATGTTTCACTAAAAATAACGCATAATACTAAAAAAGCCTTGTGGCAAACTTTAAATATAAATTTCAATTCTGGCGACCCTCACGCTGCTATGATATATCCTCTCTATCTTACTGAAAATCCAGAAGATGGTTGGATAGGTGTAATTGTGCTTATGCCTTGGATTGCTGAAACTCTTTATGGTTTATCAGGTTTTCAAAATGCAGTTCCTATCTATATTAATAGTGAAGGACAGTATGTTATTTTTCCAACAAACAGGCAGCTTAGTAGCGGCCCTCAAAGTTTAGCCGACGAAGCAAAAATGTTTGATTATCCAAAACTTAGCACAATCCATAAAGATATTTTAGCCGGTAATATTGGAGTATCTCAGTTTGAAAATATTACAGGAAAACCAAATACACCATGGAATCTTCCTTGGGAAAATACAAGTATAATCTATCATCCTATGCAAACTAAGGGTTGGTTTCTTGCTTTGCTAGTGGATACAAAAGAACTTGGAAATATTGAACTGCCAATACCTTCTTGGCTTTTGTGGGCAGCTATTATTGGCCCTTTCTGTCTTGGACTGCTCACTTGGTTTGTAACCTCTCATACTCTGCGCCCACTTCACAGTCTAACTAGAGCTTTAAACAAGATAAGTCAAGGTAATCTTGATATTCCTATTGAGCAATCAAAGTATCCTGATGAAGTTGGAATAATGCTTAACGAATTTGAAAAAGTTAGAGTTACGTTAAAATCATCTTTCCGAAACCTTGTTGAAACCACAACAGAACAGCAACGTATAACTAATGAACTTGCCATCGCAAAAAATATTCAAGATAGTATTCTTCCGCAAAATTTTCCACTAATTCCCAATATTGAAATAGCTTCCTCTATCACAATGGCTTTAGAGGTATATGGCGATTTATATGATTATTTTCAAGATCCTAAAAATCCTGCAATATGTTACTTTACAGTGGGTGATGTCTGCGGAAAAGGTATTCCTGCTTCGCTTATTATGAGCAGAGCTATTTCCTTGAGTAGATTCTTTTTATTAGATGGTTATAGCCCTTCAGAAACACTTGAAAAAGTAAATACTTCACTTCTACGCAGATCAAATTCCTCAATGTTTGTTACAATGCTCACAGCTGTATTTAACGCAGAAACAGGTGAAATTAGGTGGTCTAGTGCGGGTCATCCCCCTCCTATAGTATCATCAAAAGCTAAAGGTAATGCCTATCTTATGAATTGGAGTAATGAGCTTGTCTTAGGTGTACGAGAAAATATAAAATATTCTTTATTTAGTCATACCCTAGAAAAAGGAGAATCTATCCTCCTTTATACAGACGGAGCAAATGAAGCAATCTCCCCTCCTCATCCGCAAAATGGCGATATATACGGGGAGGATAGACTTATTGATTCATTCAATAGTGCATGGCAAAAAGAAAATAGTGCAAATTCTATTCTTGAAAATATACAGAAAGATTTAGCTAGTTTTATGCAAGATTCATCACCCGCTGATGATATCTCACTAGTAATTGTTTCAAGAACGTAAGTCCTGTATGTTTTTTCTAATTTATTGACAAAAACAAATGTCTAATAAATCAAAACTACTATAATTATTTCAACAAAAAACTTTCTTAGAAAGTCAAATGGGAAGCCACGCTTTTGCTTTAAAAGCGTGGCTCCCCATCATAAAAAATAATTATACAAAGCTTTTAGAATATGCTTCTAAATTAATTCTTTTGTTTTTTGACATTTATAACATAGCTCAAAGATGATTTTTTATTCAGTTTATGTGTGTTTTTATAGACTGTACTTCATAAAAAATCGCTTTCTGTTAGAAATTCCATAAAATTTCTTAATTTAGAAATACTTCACTAGTTAGTTCTTCTTTTTTTCTATTTTGAGCTAAAAGAATATAGCTATAAATATTTACTTTGAAATCTAATGGTAAATCTGCAAGTTTATACGCCTCAGCTTCAAGTATTTTTTCATAATAAGTAATAATTGTGTCTACAGGTAGAATATCACGGCAGGCAGAAATCATATCTGTGTATAGCTGTAGAGCTTGAAAGTTATAATGTTCAAATACAAAGTCATCAATAGGAAGAAAATGAAAAGTGTAGCTTGAAAGGAGCATTAAAAATGCTTCTTTTGAGAAAGTAAAATATCTTGAACGCATAGCATAAAAACACGCATTGTAAAACCTGATGACCATTTCCTCATTAGCGTATCTTTCTTCCTTTGACATAGCACAAAAGTCAGCAAGAGCTTTATTTAATAAAAGTCCTCTTACTTCCATACTATGAAAAGGAATATGATAAAGTTTATCATAAAACAAGTGACGATTGTTCACTTCTCTTTCATCGTTATCAAAGTTAAGTTCTTGTGGTGGCCATCTAAGGTCATACATATCAGTCATAACTTCTTTATGTTTTAAAGCATAGTCTAAATCTTCGATAGATACATAACACTGAGTATGGTTTTTATACATATGTGTGCTAGATATTGTACATTTATACGTTTGAAAATAGGTTTCTTTTGCTTTTTCTGTAAACAAAGTATTGTTAAAAGCATAGTTATCTTCAGGCATATATGAATAATCAAATCTAGGTAATTGAACAACTCGATTTACTTTATTTTTTAATAAAAGTAAAAGATAAAAAGAAGAACCTTCAATACCTAAGATTTCCTCTGCGCTTGAAAATTCATCTAATCTTTCTTTTATAGATATTTTTGTTGGATATAAGAAGGTATAACCATTTTCTAGTGCATATTGCTCTATTTCATCATTATTTATATAACCTCTTAATTTTGTTTCCCCCTCTCGCACAACAAATATTTTCTTGCCTTTAATTACTTCTTTATTTTCGTATTGTCCTAGATAATCAAAAAGTTCTTGAGTTTCATATTCGTAAAACAGATGTAATGCCGAAGGAACATGAAGCTTTTTAATGCACGTAGGTTTATATGTAAAAATATGTTCATTTTTTATACCTAAAATTTCAAAAATTTCCTTATGATAGTCTTGCAGAGGACTATCATTAGGAAGAGTATTGTTCCACACAATAGGCAAGTGAGGATTTTCTTTGGCAAACCATAAACGAGGCAATGAATCTAAAATAAAATGCCCTATATTTTGTGTAATTAAAATACCGCCATAAATAGCTTCTATCTCCCTATTTAGCATTGGATCAATATAAGGAACATAAAGATTTTTTGCATGATGCCGTCTTAGAACTGCTGAAGCAATAAGCTTTTTATCTTCTGTATAGACTGCTGCAAGACTATCCATATAAAAATTTACCCTATCTGGAACCATAACTGCATTTTCATATAACTTGCTTACATAGTTTGACATAACTTTATTTACTCGCGTATTTATAATATTTTACAAAGATTTCACCTTTATTTCTTCTCATAAGAGATAAAATAATAGTTTTATTTTTGTAATATAACTAAGAAACCATTTCCAACTTTATCGTCAACATCTTGCACTTCTTTAATATTCCATTGCATTTTTTTACATAATTCAACAAAAGTTTCAGTGTCCCACACACTTAAATGTAGATGTGCAATATCAATATCTTGTCGAATAGGTTTGTAATTTTCAACTTTTTCTTCATCGTTTTCAATTATTCTTAGAAAATCATATGGAAGAATAAGATTATCAGACTCTTCAACATCAGTTCTATAAAAATATTTTTCTTCAGTAAGAATATTTTTATTTCTTGCTATAAGTTCATGTACAGAGGTAACAGGACGTAGTTTGTCAAAGGTTCTTTCTTTATGCGGAATAATCATTACTACATAGCCATTTTTTCTCACAACTCTAAACCATTCTTCAATTGTTTTAATTGGATCAAAGAAATGTTCTAAGGCATGAGAACTTATAACATAATCAAGAGATTCATCTTTAAAAGGAAGTTCATCACCTGAAGCAACTATATTTACTTTTGCAGGAGCAAGAGCACTACCCGATTGCCATAAATCTCCATGACTTGCTTTATAGTCAACATTGGCATATCCACCTGTTTTATCAAGACCAAATGAGTTATGACTCGAAGCACCAATTTCAATTCCATTTAACCCATCAAGGTATTCATGAACTATTTGTGATTCTCGAAATTTATAAGTTTTTTTAGCTAATTTATTTTTGTAATTTTCAACTTCTGCTGTAAGGCGCAAATAAAGCATTTTTTCTTTAGTAAGCTTCTCGCCTATATTACTTTGTTGTAGGGGCTTATTTACTTTTCTATTTTTAATAAACCTAAAAATAATCTCAGCAAGATTTGGGTTTAATCGAGATAAAATATTACATGTTACCTCAATACCATCAAAATTTAATTTTGAATCGTAAAAATGTTTTAATTTGATAAATGGAGACTTATTCTCAAACATATAAATTGGAATTGTCGTTATATTTGGGTGTTTAATCTTAGCATTAGTAAAATATTTCTCATCAGGGTAAGGAATATAAGAATCACACACATAACCGGCAGCTTTCAAGTAACTTGTAAGTGGAAGTTCATACTTTAAAATGACTCTTTCACGAGTCGGTTCTTTTTTTACATTTCTAAAGTAATCGAAAAAGAGAGGGTCATTAATTACTTTATTATTAAAAACTAAAAAGTAAGACTGTAAATGGAAACAATTTTCATAATTTGAAGTAATTCCCCAAAAATCTACATTTTTTTCTTCCATCGCCGCAAACATATCTGCAACAGGGAATATTGGTCCAACACATGAATCGTTACATAAAACAAGCTCTTCCACATTATGCAGATCTATTGATTCCGCGACAAATTCTATACCTCTTTTATAAGAGCCAAAATCGTACTCTTCGTGTCTAGCAAACGATGTGTAATTTACTAATTTTGATAGTTTTTTTAGTTCATCAATTTTTATGGGATTATCACCAATAAGAATTATTGCATCAGCAGTTTTCTTAATTTTACTTAATAAATATAGTAGATATTCCGGAATTATACCATCCGAAAGAAAAGAAGCAACAATATAAACTCGTTTATATTTTTTTTCTTTATCAAGGGGTTTAAAGACCTGTGAAGTTTCAATAGCATCTACTGGAAAAGAAAATTCAACTGAAGTAGAATTACTATTTGAAATAGATATATGATCAAAAGGATTTATTCCAATTTGAACAATTTCAGGGTTCTCTTTTATATATTTCTTCACATCAAAATGCTTACTAGGATTTCTACCTTCCTTCCAACCATAAGTAAGAAAATGACTCAGAGGTTCAACACCCTTAGTGGCAATATCAGGATTTTCTTGTAAGTACCATTCTGCGTCAAAAAATTGTAATTCTTCTTTTTTACTTGAATCATTATTCATAATTATCGTTCCTTTCCTTGTCATTTTCAGTTCATACAATTTTCATGCAAAATGTGTACCTAATTAGAAAAAATAAAATAAATTAGCAAAAATATTTATAGATAAATACAAGTTTTTGACATAATTAACACACAAAGGAAAGTAAATAAGAAACTATTTACTTTCCTTATTTTTATTTAAAATCGTCAACTATGGCTTCACACACAATGCTTTTTTAATCATAAGTTCTTGCAAATGAGGAATACCACCGGCAAGCGAAATAGTTTTGAATAATTTTTCCTTTTCACCACTATCCCACCAAGATCCAGCTAATACTGTAACGCCTGTTCCTTGCCAACCGGCTGGATACATTGGAGTTGAAGTTCCTACCATAATAGTTTCTTCAGAGTCTTTAGTTAATTCTAAAAGTTCATCAATAGTTCCATTTATAAAGGCAGAACCGCTGATTAGCATTTTATTACAGTTTGGAAGTAACTCTCTTTGTTTTTCCATTGCTATGATATTTTCACCAAGTCCTCTATCACTCATAGCCTTATCAAAAACAATCACCTTACAGCCTTTATTTTCTAAAGATCTAGCTACCGGAGCGATATTTCCTATCATTCCGATTGTGTCATTTGCTGAAAAATCTACGCCAAACATTTTAGAGGAATTGTCGTCAGGAATATCAATAGCGTGAGATCCGGCACAAAGAATTGCAGAAGCTATTGTTTTATCAAGACTAGTTATAGGATTAAGAGATTTTACAAGTAAGCTAGCAATATCAAAGGCGGATTTTCCAATAACATCACCGGAATAGCCTGAGCCGCACCTTGGAAGAAGATCGTCTCTATGCACGTATGAAACGCCAACAAAGCCATTATCCAACTGAACTGCCGCCAAAGAAAGCCCTATCACTAAATCTGTTACAATTCTATCTTTTAGATAAGGTTCTGAGCTTTCAATAACTTTTTTTGCAATTATATTTTTACTCATAGCACACCTTAGTCTTTAATTCTTTCAATATACATAATGTCGTTGATTTTACCGCCTGCTTTTTTCATTCCTGGAACTGATGCGTTTACATCACCAGAGAAAGTTCCACGTAATTCGCCTACGGCACATTCTTCTTTTGTAAGAGGAACATAGAATTTATCGGTTGCTACTAATCTTGAAGGAGCATTTTCTCCCCAACCTGCAAAAGCAACTAAATCACGTACCGGTGCATCTTCTTCAACTATAACACTAAGAATTACTTCATTATTTGCTGTTAAAGCAGATTTGAAGTCAGCAATTTTTGTTTCTGTTTTTGGATTGTATAAAACTGGAGAATTACCACTCATAAAATCATCAATAATCACATACATTCCCATAAAATCATCTAATTTTACAATAGTTTCTTTTTTTGAAGTATCGTAAACTTTCACATCACTTTTAACACCATTTGTTAAGAATGAAAGTGCGTAAGATATTGGATATGCTTTAGTATCTGCTCCATTATAAGCGATTAATTGCGACATTGGTTTTGTATCAGGAGTGTAAAAGCCTTCTGCTGAATAGTTTAGGGTATTTTGCAGAATAACAATTCTATCTGATGGAGTTAATTGATCAAAAGGAACCATTGTTGATTTATATGTAGCCGCAAAAGCACTACTTGTAAATACTGTTAAAGTGATTAAAGCACAAGCTACCACACTGATTTTCCTCATTAAAGATTTCATCATAAAACACTCCTTCAATTTTTAATTCAGATTGTGTTTCTAAATTAATAATTTTATTGAATTTTCAATAAGATTAGAAACATACCATAAATTTAGTTTGTTAATATTGGCTCACAAAAGAATGATTTTCTACCATTTTCTTCTCTTGTGATAACTCTTACATCAACCCCATAGGTTTTTGAAAGGCTTTCCTCTGTCATTATTTCTTGCGGCGTTCCAACTGCAAGAATTTTTCTTTCTCCCATTACGGCTACCTTATTAGCAACTTGCCAACCATGCGATGGAAAATGACTTGTCATTACCATTGTTAAACCTTTTTGAGAAAGATTTTTTATTGTTTCCATCACTATTGCTTGATTTTTGAAATCAAGATGTGATGTTGGTTCATCAAATAGAATTATTTCTGGTTGTTGACATAAAGTGCGCGCTATTAATACAAGCTGACGCTCTCCTCCTGAAATTTGTGAGTATTTTTTATGCGCTAAGTGCGATATTCCCATATCTTTCATAATTGCATATGCAATATCACTATCTTCACTTGATGGAGCTCGAAAAGCTTTTAGATGTGGTGCTCTTCCCATTGTCACCACTTCTAAAGCCGGATATGGAAATGATATAACATGATCTTGATAGACAACTCCAACTATTTTAGCGAAATCCCGCACAGAATAGTATGATATATCTTTCCTTTTCAGTAAAATTTTTCCGCTTACTATTTTTAGATTTCCATTAATACAATTAAGGAGTGTCGTTTTTCCTGAACCATTTGCTCCAAGAAGACAAAGACAATCACCCTTTTCTACAGTTAGCGAAATATCCGAGAGAATTACTTCATTTTTTTTATATCCAAAAAAAGCATTTTCAACTTCGATGAGCTTCTTCATTAATTCCACCCACCCTTTGTTTTTCTGAGTAAGTACGCAAATACAGGCGCTCCAATAAGAGCCGTCAAAATACCAAGTGGAATTTCACTCGCAGAAACGGAACGACAAATAGTATCAACAATAAGAATATACGCCGCACCAACAAACATAGTAGCCGGAATAAGATCTTTATGATTCGGGCCTACAAGCATTCTGCAAAAGTGCGGAATTACCTGACCAACCCAACCAATAATCCCACAAACAGAAACCGCCGTTGCCGTAATCACTGTAGAAAATATAATCACCCACATTTTCAAATTTTCAGTATTTACCCCTAAAGAGCGTGCTTCCTTATCCCCCATCGACAAAATATTTATCTTCCATCTCACAAGCATAAGTCCACAAGATGATATAATTATAGGGATAGTAGATATCATAAGATCGTTCAAACTCACACTTCCAAGACTCCCCATAAGCCAAAAAGTAATAGCCGGAAGTTTCTCTTCACCATCAGCGCTGAATTTCAAAATAGAAAGCAAAGCTTGAAAAAATGCTGATACAACAGTTCCTGCCAAAACTAACATGAGAACAGGCGTCGATTTATATATTCTTGCAAGAAAATACGTAATTCCAACAGCTAACATTCCGCAGATAAAAGCCAAAAACTGCACAACTAAATGCGGAAGTGACAACAACAATCCAAGTGCAGCTCCAAAACTTGCTCCAGCAGATACTCCTAAAATAAAAGGGCTAACCAGCGGGTTTTGAAACATTCCCTGAAATGATGCGCCGGACATAGAAAGCCCCGCACCCACCATCGCCGCCATAATTGCACGCGGTAAACGTACTTGTATAACAACTTTTTCAGCAGAATTTGACCAAACTTGCGGAAAATCGAAACCAAGTAAATAATTCCCTAAAATTTGAAGAACTTCAATAATACTGAGGCTATATCTTCCTATAAATAGAGTTGCAATAAACGCAATAAAGGGTAAACTTATAATTATCGCCCATTTTATAGGATTTCTTTTTATAAGAATACGATTGGTTTCATTTTTTTGACTATCATGCTCAGTAATTACTTCTGACATATTTAGCACCAATTAAGCAGATTCAATACATACTATAATAACTTATAACTTTCTAGAAAAAACTTTGACTATATATAAAACGCAAAAGAATTAATTTTAAAACATGCCCTAGTTAGAGTTATGAAGGTTCAACCCAACCATCAAGAACTCTTTGAGCTTCTTCGTCAGTTAGTTTGTATTCATAAAACTCTTCAAAATAATACTTGAATTCTTTGAGCAAATCTAAATCTTCAAAAAGTTCAGGATGTAAATTTTTAGCAAGCCACAGCACAAGCAAGGTTGTTGTTGTTCCTTTATCAATAAAAAATATACCTGATGGAATTCTATAGAGTTTTTTATTTGTAACAGCTTGAAGAGTCGACCACTTAGAATTAGGTCTATACATGCTTTTCATAACAAGATCGGGCATACCACCATGATTATCCACTAAGATAATTTCAGGATCCCATGTATAAAGTTGCTCTGCTGTTACTTCGGGAAAGTTAGTATCTTCCGGCGGACCTATAAGTTTTCCACCGGCTATAAGAACTTCATAGTATCTATTTTTTAGCGCATAACTAGAACGGATTTCTTCACCCCATGTATTGCCCCAGTAAACAGTTGGTCTTTTATCTTCTGGAAGATTGTTTGTTCTCTCATAGACCATTTTTAGTTTTTCATCGCAGTATTTTCGCCATTGCTCGGCTTCGTTTTTCGCTTCATCAGCACCTAATACATCAGCAAGCAAAAGAACAGGTTTTGTTAGATTTTTTATAAAGTCATCTATTGACTGAGCCTTAACTCCCTCAAAACTATCAACCAAACCTGCATTTTTTGTTACAGCAACAGCAGCCATATCGACTGCATCGAATTTTTTTAGTTCAAGTTCATTATCGTAATAGAGAACTAAATCTATATTATTTTCTAAATAGTCTTCAATATTTACCGTAGAACTAGGATTTGCTGCCAATCCACCTACATTTGCAAGTTTAGGGTTAGTAAGCAATGCAAGAGGATAGTCAGTTCTGTGCCCGCTTTTTACTATCGCAATTTTATCTGCATTACCAAGCATGAAGACCATCTCATAAGTTGGACCTGGGATTGCTGCTATTTTCGTTACATTGAGAGGAACTTCTACACTTCTATCCAATAAATCTATTATTGTTTTAGATGTAGCAGTATCAGATTCTGAATTATTTGAACACCCTAATAATGTTAAACTTAAACTTGTAATAATCATACCGGATAGGATTTTTTTTATCATAGTATCGACTCTCAAATTTCATAATTTAGAAGTAAGGCCCTACAGTATAAAAAGCACTAATCTCAACAAATACCAACTAGAGCATAGTAGATTTATATTGAATTTATATAAACTTTATTTATAACAAATTCTTATTATGGTCAATAAAAACATATATAAAGCACTCAGCACACCTTATTTCAAATTATCGCTTCTTGAGGTTTTCCCCCTCAAACTCTCCCTTGACAAATAAAAAACTCACGATACCTGCGAATGAGCAAGTACCGTGAGTTATTAATTTATGTTGTTAGAGTTTGAAAAAGTTATTTGATTATTAACTCATCGCCAAATTCAATTGCAGCTTTTAAATCTGCATCTGATAATCCACCAGCACCTTGAAGAGTTATTGTACCTGCTGTATCATCATCATCGCCAAATAAAATTTCAACTTTAACATCATCACCATCTCTTGAAACAGATATATTATAGTCATCAGAATTGAAAGCTGTGAGGTCTAAGCTATCTTTTTCAGATTCGTTATAGGTAAAGTCTACAACAGTATCATTTCTACTTACATCTAGAACTTCGCCATCATCACCAAAGAAGTCATCTGTTCTCCAAATGAAAGTGTCATTGCCACCGCCACCGAAGAGGATATTACCTGTATTTTCTTCTGATATAAATGAACCTTTACCTGCGTAGATTTCATCTTTTCCGCTACCGCCGATTAAGATATCGTTTCCGTCGCCACCGAAGATGTGATCATCTCCGCCAAGTCCTAGAATGATATCGTCGCCATCGCCACCGTAGAGGATGTCGTTGCCGTCATCGTCGTCTTCCATCTCTTCGGCAATGTCTTTGAGGGTTTCAAGCTTTGTAGGATCTTGAGCTGCGTCCACAAGAGCTTGTGAAAGCGCAAGAGCTTCATCGGCTGTACTTCCACTGTCATCGTCGTCTTCAAGAGTTGTAAGAGCGGTTTCAGTATACATTTTGTCATCTAAGTCCAGCTCACCAGCTAGGTGTGCAAGTTGACCGATATTACCGTCACCAATGAGTAAATCATCGCCGCCTTGACCGAAGGCCGTGTCATTACCTGCACCGGTGATGATTATGTCGGCATCAGCGTCATCAACAGGCTTACCTGTGTCAGTATCAGTAGCAGTTTCAAGCCCTGCAAACCATTCTGGGTTTTCACGAACATATTTCATAGCTTCTGAAATAGAAGGTGAGTAACCTTCAACACCCACAGCTTTCGCCACATGCCCGATAATATCGTTCAAGGTCATACCACCAGCCACAAGGTCATTACCGACCTCTGTGTTGGCAAGGTTAGTATCTGTGGCGTCGCCGCTCATGTTACCTTGCGTTGGTTTGAAGAGTGAACTTGCATCCGTAGTTACACGAATACTATCTGCAATACCGCTGAAGCTTTTGTTTAATGCATTAGTAAGCGTATTGCCTGATCCAAAGCCAACAGCAAGGAATTCACCGGTATCACCAAGAGCAGCTTCAAGCCTTTCAACTTCTACCGGAGTATACGTCTCTGAACTCATAGGCCCATAGGTTATGTTCCCTTTATCATCTTTTATTATGGCTTCTGCGTTGAGTTCCCATTTTCCGTCGTTATTTTCATCAGTTATAGATAAACGGTATTCAGTTGATGTCTCGCCTCTATTAAACCCTTGGAAAAGAACTTTTCCAGTGCTTACCCAAGTATCGCCTAGAATTTTATCGTCTGTTGAGAACTGAATATCTTCTTTGCGATGAGTGTACGCATCATCGATAATATCATCGAACCTAACAGTATGATTAGCTTTATCAAAAGTACCATCATTTGGTTCACCATCGGTAACAAAGAAGAATTTATTATTTTCATTACCATTTGGATCGACGATATTAAACCAATCAGCAGATTGCTTTAATGCTACATCGTAGTTAGTGCCACCTGTGGCTTCGAGAATTCCGTTATTTTCTACATTGTCATGAAGAGCTTCAATAATAGCGTCAGCTGCATTAGCTTGGTTCTCTTCATCACTAAGATTAGGTTTATTTGTGTAAATGGCATTCTTACCTGTAGAGTCATAAACTACACCATCTTTAATGGTGAATGTTTCTGGATATGCACTAGAATTGAAAGGTACAATCTGTAGATTAATCTCTCCGCCATATTCACCTTGATTAGCATGGTCATATAAAACATCCCCAAGGAAGTCTTCCAAAGCATTTTGTACTTCCTGCTTGAGAATACCACTAGTTCCATTATTTGCCATGGATCCTGATACATCTAAAGCGATAGATATATTATAATCAAGCCCCGGAGTAATGGTTCCTGAAGTGCCTGCTAAGCCCACAAGGTCATTAGTAGTCGGAGGAGTGTAATCCCAATCAGCTTTTACATTTACTGAGGTTTTATCGCCATCAGCATCTGTGATGGTAATATCAAGAGTTTGGCCATCTTTTTCCTTCGGTATGGTAACTACCCAATTGTCATTCTCACCTTCGGTAAGTTTTACACCGTTAAAGTCTAAGGTACTCCAAGAACCGTCGCCGTTTTCATCAACATTGTATGTAGCTGTAACACCATTTAAGGTAATGGTAGCACCAGCAGTGTAGTCAGCACCAAAGTCTAAGGTTACAATGCCTTCTGCGGTTGCGGCATCGGCAGTTTCAGGAGCAATGGTTTCGTTACCTATCGCTTCAGGCGCATCGTCTTTCACGACAACTTCAATTTCTACTTTTTCACCTACTTCATCATTTTCACCCTTGATGGTCATATCAAAGTAAATGGAATCTTGGTCTACATTCTTTTCGCTGTCAATGGCCT
>CAYJOR010000002.1:0-138482 GCA_964371865.1 uncultured Desulfovibrionaceae bacterium
CTTGAGCAAATCAAGAAAGAACAGCATAAAAAGCAAGTTTTAAGAAAGTTGCGTGGCTATCAGCAAGTAAGAATATGTGACGCTTTGAGAAGCTTGAGAACTCCATCGGGTGAAACATTTCCCGAAAAACATTTAGAGGAATTGTTATCGCAATATGAGAAAAAACAAGATTTCTATATCAAGCACGATATCGACGCTCAACTTGGAGGATTGTTGAAGAGGTATCAGGTTTAATCTTAGTTAGGAAGATGAGAATTTACTCTATAAGGGATTTCAAAAAGGCGAAGCCTATCGAGCTTAAAACTTAAGATTTCCTTATAGGAAAACTTTTTTGATAGAGAAATAGAAAAAATTTATACTGAGTAAGAAGAAGAACACCACCTAAAATTCCTATTGATCCTACGATAATAGCATTCGTAACTTTTTCACCAAGTAAAAATATTCCTATGAAGATAGAAATAAGCGTGGCTAAATTAACAAAAATACTTGCTATTTGACTTCCTGCTTGCTTTACACCATAGCTCCATAATAAAACTGCACCCATTGAGTTTACCCAAATAGAAAATATAAGTGCACTTATAGATGTTGAATTTAATATCGGCAATTCTAGCAAACCAAGGTAAGAAGCAACAATGAAGTTTATTATTGCTCCAAAAAAGCAAGGCCAGGCAACAACCTCAAGCAAAGAAATGTCTTTTGGTGTTTTGGAAAGCATCAAAGTATAGATTGTCCACGTTACTTGCCCAATAAGGAAAAGTAAATCGCCTTTATTATAATCAAAACCAAAAATTTCTGTTGGATTTCCATCTGTTATCAAATAGATTGTGCTCAATGCAACAAGAATAATGCCAATCCACTGTAATGCAAAAAGCTTTTCTTTGAAAAAGATAAATGCAGAAACCGAAATAAGCAAAGGACTTACAGATATTATAAGGGAACAATTGGTGACAGTGGAATATTCAAAACCTGCAATATTCATCGTATTTGTTATACTTATCGAAAAAAAACCTAAGACAAAGAAAAAAAGCAAATGCTTCAAAGGAGGAATTCTAAATTGTTTTTTATAAATCAGATAGGCAAAAAGTGTAAATGAACTTATAATAAAACGATAAGCAATCATAATAACAGGATTTGCATACTCAAGTAAAAGTCTATTAATTGAAGGATTTATACCCCATATGATTGACACCATGAAAAGAAGAAGCAATATCTTTTTATCGAATAACTCTTTTGCCATATTACTTTTGCTCCTCATATCTGTCAAAAATTTCTTTATAAAAACGGCTTCTGCATAATTATTGTTTTTAAAAACTTCAGATTTAAATCTCGAGTCAAGTTTTATTTGAAATTTTTATACAGTGGATTATGATTCTGTTCTTGCTTTAAAAAGCATCTTATACATAAAAAAAATTGTCAAGAGACAATACTACTTATAACAAGATTTAGAAATTATTGATATATATATGAGTTGAAAAGTAAAAAATATTACCTTCTATACTATAGAAAAATATAGAAGGTAATTATTAGGATTAGTCAAGCTGTGAAAGTTCAATAAGTTCCCAGTTTTCTACATCATCTTTTGTTACTTCTACGTAATTTTTCATATGGGCATTGTTCATATGATTTTGCCATAAATCATAGCTTTCCCAATTTTCTTGAAGAAGAAATCTGTTAGGGTTTTTATTGTCGATGAAAAGATTGTAATTAATGCAGCCTTCCTCTTCACGAGTTATAGGAATTAATTTTTCAATCTCTTTTTGGATAAAATCCTTGCTTCCTTCTTTCGCAATTACGATAGCAACTAAACTTAATTTTGACATAATAGGTTCTCCTATATTTTAGATTTTTCAAACTATAGGAAGAATAGATGAAGAGGAATACTAAATCAATTAGAGATTTTTTTGTCTATAGGGAGAAAATTGTCAGTAGATAGATAGTCACTATTATCTGTTATAACTTGAGCATAAGAAAACTCTTCGTTATATTTTTTCCCCCACTTCGTAAGTTCAGAAAGAACAGGAAGAAGCTCATAAGCAATTGAAGATAAAGCATATTCAACACGCAGAACTTTTTCATTATATACTTTTCTTGTGATTAAATTTTTTTCTTCAAGCTCATTAAGTTCCCTTGAAAGCACTCTTTTATCTATTGTAGGAATTAAACGTAAGAGTTCTCCATATCTAATATTTGGTTCATTGCCGATGTGATGAATGATAATCAACTTCCACTTACCGCTTAAAACATCAAGAGCCAATTCCATATTACATTGAAAGTTTTTCATTATTCTTTCCCTACCAACCAATCGAGAACATTTTTCTGCCAGATGCCGTTATGGTTTGTTTTTGGTAAAATATCCATAGTCAGTAAAATCTTAGGGTTGTTATCAGATATTTTTTCTAGTGGACGCAATTCTCTTTCTAAAGTGCTTTCTTCAAGAACAGTCAAGGCGACTTGATAATATTCGACAGTATCACTTTTTATTGCAACAAAGTCAATTTCTTGCGTGTCAACTTTACCAACATAGACTTGATAACCTCTTCGTAGAAGTTCAAGATATACAATATTTTCAAGTATATGCCCATAATCTTGTTTTTTATCAGCAAGCAAGAAATATCTTAGTGCAATATCTGCAATATAGTATTTTGCGCCAGTTTTTAGATATTCTTTACCTTTTACATCATAGCGACTTGCTTGGTAAAAAACGTAAGACTGCGTAAGTGATTCGAGATAATCTTCAACAGTATGGGTTGAGATTTTCTGCCCATCACTTGTCATGGTGTCTGCAATTTTCTTGATTGAAACAAGATTGCCGATATTATGCGCCATAAAGCGGATAACTCTTTGTAATTGTGAAATATCTATAAGTTTCTTTCTGTCTGCAATGTCTTTTACCAAAATAGTATTATATATCCCCTCAATATAATTTCTAATATTTTGTTTCTCATCTTCAAGCATTAAAGTATAAGGAAAGGAGGAGTTTGTAATATAATCAACATAGAGTGAGGAAAGGTTGTCGCTTTTGTAATGTGATTGATATTCATGGAAAGAAAGGGGCATCATTTTTATTTCAATGTAACGTCCTGAAAGTAGGGTTGCAAGTTCACCCGATAAAATAAAAGCATTCGACCCTGTAATATAGAGGTCGATATTTTTGCGTATAAAAAGAGAGTCCACAACTTTTTGAAATTGCGCAACATTTTGAATTTCATCAAGAAAGATATAGTTTTTCTTACCTTCTTGAAGATTTTCTAAAATATGAGCGTGTAATTTTTTCGGGTCAGTCAGTTCTGAGAAATTGAAGTCTTCAAAGTTGATAGATTGAATTTGACTTGCCTCAACTCCACTAAGAAGAAGGTGTTCTTGATACAGTTCAAATAAAGTAGATTTTCCACACCTACGTATACCGGTAACAACTTTGATTATCTGCTTGTCTTTTAAGCTAATAAGTCTGTCTAAATATTCTTTTCTCTTTATCATTATTCACCTCTTATTAGAAATGAGGATAGATTAAAGTTTTAGAAAAGTAAATCTAAAAATCTTCATTTTGTAGATATTTTAGAAGTTGACTTCTAACTTAATCAAATTGATTAGAGGTAATTAAAGAAGTCTGCCACCACGAATCTGACACTTTCATGGTGGCAATTAAGATTTCTTTGATGTTGTGATAACGACTAAACATCAGAGGGCTTACCCGTTAGGGTGGTAAGTGTTGGCGCACTTATTGCCCTTTCCCTTTTAATAAGAACTTTGAGATAGAAAGTCAAGGTTTAAATATAAGTTAAACTTTCTTTCCCGTTCGCTAAAGTGCTATACAAACTTCTCATAGTATTATATAAAAAAGTAAAAGTTAATCATAGCCACAAAAAAGACAAAAAAATATCTTGCGGTAAAATTTACGGTAAATAAATTTTTTTGAAAATTTTTATTCAATAAAAATAAACAATTACACTATAAAATCGGTAGCTTTCCTTGCTACCACAATAAAATTTTTCTAAGCCCCATGCAGTTCGCAAAGCCGCATGGGGCTTAGCTTTTAAGTGGAAATTTTAATCATGCCCCACTCTTTGAGGAAGAGCCGAAGTGCCCATTCTTGACAGTGCCATATTTTTCTGTGTATTTACTTTCTTTATGTGTAGTTATACACTCTACAAAAAAACTTAAAGGCTTTATATATGTTTGGAAAAATGAAAATCTTCTATGGTTGGTTTGTTGTTTTGGGTGCATTTTTAATTGCTATGTCGATAATGGGCATGCACTATAATATGATAGGACTTTACTTCCCCCACCTAGCTAAAAAATATGCTTTTTCCAATTCGCAATTAGGACTAGTGTTTATTACTTCTGCCGGTATCACTATGACTATAACTTCTTTATCAATTAGTAAGATTTACAGCAAAATTACCCTAAGATTCGGTATGACTCTTGCCGGAATTCTTGCCGGTTTAGTTTATATTGCATACTCTTATGCTACTCAATCATGGCAATTTATGCTCTGTACTGCTGTGCTTGGATATTGTGTAAGTACTGGAACTGTTTCTGCTTTTTCAATGCTTTCCAACAATTGGTTCATAAAAAATCGTGCAACGGCTATTAGTATCATTGCATCGGGAACAGGATTAGCAGGATTTTTCTTTTCTTCATATATTTCAAGTGTTATCGAATCTCATGGCTTTCAAAAAGCTTTTTTCCATGAAGGAATTATCATTATTTGTCTTGCTCTCTTAGGTGGATTACTTGTACGCTCAAAGCCATCTGATGTTGGACTAGAACCACTCCAAGACATTGATAAAACTGATGAATCCTCAAAATTTATTGAAAGCACTTCCGTAAAGAAAGAATTACGAAGTATTACCATTAAAGAAGCCATCAAAAAACCACCTTTTTACATCATGGCATTTACCTTATTCATGATGAACGGAATTATACTTACCTTTGTGACACAGTATGTTTCTTACTTCAAGACCTTGGAATTTTCGCAATCTACTATCGCTCTTATTGTGTCAGGGCTTGGAATTTCGCTCACCCTCAGTAAGCTTGCTTACGGATTACTTAATGACAGACTCGGCTTGCATAAAGCAAATTTAATTCTATTTATCTCGTGGGTAACTGCTATTTTAGCTTTAATATTTGCAGAACTTTCTTCAATTGTTGTACTCATCTTTATTATATGCTCAGGCACATTACCCGTAATAACTTCTGTTGGAGCACCTCTTTGGGTTGCTACAATGTTTGGAGATAAATATTATCCGTCACTAATTGGTACTATAAATTCAATAGGCAACATCGGTTCTATGCTTGGACCAATTGTCGTTGGGTATTTTATAGATATTTATGGATACAAAAATGTTTTCTCGTACAGCCTTATTATAATTATTTCCCTCGCCGCAATCCTCTCTTGCAGTTTCGTTATTGCAAAGAAAATTCGCCAAAGTGCTGAGTAAAAAATTCTGGATAATTTTTAGGGTGTGTTTCCCAATTAAGAATTTTTGTGAAATTTTCAACAAAAAATGTTTTTTAGAAAAATCCTCACTTAAACCTACATAAAAAAATCAAAAAGTAGGATTTAACAACCTTGACGTACCTAAAGTTAACCTATATAGCGTATAGCTTGTTGTTATGTAATTGCATGTGAAAAGGGATACTAAAGCTATGCTAAATAAAAAAATACTTTTAGTTTTATTTATGGTTTCAATAATTTGGGGAATTCACCCATCAGTGAACAAAATCTTACTTGCTTATAGTAATCCGCTTTCATTGATAGCATTTCGCTTTTTTATTGCTTCGATGACTCTTTTTGCATACCTTCTTTATACGAAACAGTTTAGAATTCCTTCTACAAAACACCTAATATACTTTTTTCTATTAGGTTTTATATCAATAACAGGCACAAATACAACAAATGTAGCTGGTCTTGCCTACTCAACTGTGACAAATTGTTCATTAATTAACTCAGTAGCTCCTTTGTTGATATCTTTATCAGCTTTTTTATTTTTTAAAGAAAAACTTTTTGCTCTTCAATGGTTTGGTATTATTATAGTTGCCCTTAGTACAGTATATCTTATAACAGGCGGTAACTTATTACAATTATTTGAAATTGAATATAATCGAGGAGATTTAATTTTTCTAAGCGGACAAGTTGGTTGGGCTGTCTACACTCTAGCGTCGAGTAGGTTACTAAAAAACATAAATATGGTTGAATTTATTGCATGGTCATGCTTTTTTGGTTCGCTAATAAACTTTTCTATAGCTCTTTCTTTGGGAGTATTTGAATTACCTATTTTCACACCAGCCTCAATAGTGGCGCTTTCTTTTTCAATTTGGATAAACTCTATGGGTGCTGTTTTATTATGGAATTACGGAGTAAAGCATGCTGGAAGTCAGATTGCAAGTATCTTTATTAATCTTGCTACTCTGATTTCAATTTTTATAGGTATATTCTTACTTGGGGAAGAAGTTACAAAAACCGTAGTAGTTGGTACTATCGGCATTCTAAGTGGCATCCTACTCCTCACACAGTATAAACTCTTTCTTTATTTGTATCAAAAAATGCGTAGATTTAACAACTAATCTCTCTCATCTTCAAAGAGAAATATAGAAAAATCATTATAATTTTCGTCTAAATAAAAAAAACAGTGAGAAAAAGTGTGAGAGTTGCTATGACTATAATTATGGATTTATAATTATAATAATAAGATAAAGCAAAAATACTTTCATTTATTTATAATAATTATACTTACACACTGCGTAAAGAATTTTTAACAACTTCTTCCATTTCATTTATATCTAATTTCATATCTAAAAAATATTCAAGCGCAGCGATTCCTTGATGAATAAGCATACCGAGTCCGCCCAAAGTTCGTAAGTTCTTTTCTTGTGCATTTTTAATAAGGTTTGTTATTTCAGGCTTATAGATTAAATCGCAGACTACAGCGGATTTTGATAAAATCGATAGAAACTCAAAAGAATCAAAGTCAAGCTCATTTCCCTCCATTCCTAAAGGAGTTGCATTTATAAGAAAATCTATTTCAGGCAAAATTGTTTGCATTTCTGACCATTTATACAGCTTTACGTTTTCAGAAAATTGTGCTCCATAGAAGGACCTACTACAAACATTCACTTCAGCACCATTCTTTAGCATTCCATGAGCAACTGCTTTTGCTGCCCCACCTTTACCAAGAATGAGTACCTTCTTACCTTCAATTTCACTCTCAATAGTTTTTAAAGATCTAATAAATCCAATAGAATCTGTATTATATCCGTAAAAGTTTCCTTCTCTATGCACAACTGTATTCACTGCTCCAATATCTCGAGCTTCTTCAGATATAGATGATAAATATTGCATAATTTTAGTCTTATGGGGCATAGTTACATTAAATCCTAGTAATGACTTAGCATCAGAAGAATTTATCCAGAAATCTAAATCGCTTGCTTCTAAATGTATTTTCCCATACTTTAACGATAAATTAAGTTTTTCTAGCATAGCTAGGTGCATTTTAGGAGAAAGAGAATGTGTTATAGGATCACCGATAACTGCGAATTTTATAGACATACATACTCCTATTTTTGATTAATAAAATATTGAATTCCGGCGCAATATCCAAAAAAACCTAAACCAGAAATTTGTCCTACACAGGCCGAAGCTGTTACAGATTTATGGCGGAACTCTTCCCTTGTATGAATATTTGAAATATGTACTTCTATTGCTGGGACAGTTATACTTTTTAAAGCATCATGTATAGCATAAGAGTAATGAGTAAATGCTCCTGGATTTATAACAATTCCATCAAATTTTCCCTGAGCAAGATGAAGTGTATCTATTATTACACCCTCATGATTTGATTGAACAAATTCAACTTCAACATTTTGTTTTTGTGCAAACAGCTGAATTTCTTCACATAACACATGATAGTTTTTATTTCCATAGATTACTGGTTCGCGCATGCCAAGCATATTAAGATTCGGTCCATTTACAACTAGAAATTTCATAATTCATTCCTTTATTGCATTTTTTTATAATAATTTATAATACGTAAAAGAGCTTGTTTTACACTTTTTACATCTTTAACTGTATACATAGCAAATTTTTTATAAAGTTGAATACGCTCATTGTATAGAGCAAAAAATTTATCTTTTTCTCCTGTTAGCAGGGGTCTACCTTTTAGATTTGCGCTCTTTATAATTTCATGAGGATTACGATCCAAAAAGATAACTAATCCATTATTAATAAGTGATTCCATGTTTTCTTCACGAAGAATAACTCCACCACCAGTCGAAATTATGGTATTTTGCATAAGAGAAACATTTTTTACACACTTAGTTTCTATATCACGAAAAAAGGGTTCACCATGCTGTGAAAAAATATCAGAAATTGTCATAGATAGCGATTTTTCAACAAGAGAATCAGTATCCAAAAATGGCATACGTAAAGATTTTGAAAGTTTCTTTCCAATAGTTGATTTACCACTGCCCGGCATACCTATCAGTACGATATTATGTAGTTTTTTCATATCAAACCTCAAATAAAGTTGAAAGTGCCAACGCTGTGGCTGCTTCTATAACAGGAACAGCACGCATTACAATACAAGGGTCATGCCTTCCAACTATCTGTAATTCCTTCTCTTCCAATGTTTGCATGTTAATAGTTTTTTGTTTTTTTAGAATTGAAGGAGTAGGCTTTAGCGCAACAGAAAAAACAAGTGGCAAACCATTTGAAATACCCCCATTTATACCACCATTATGGTTTGTTTTTGAACTGATTTTTCCATCAATATTAATCCACAAATCATTTGCCTCACTTCCAAGCATGCGCGCAAGCTCAAATCCGCTACCAAATTCAATACCTTTAACCGCAGGTACTGCGAAAATATTCTTTGAGATAAGTCCTTCTAATGTATCATCTAAATCAGGACCTCCAAGACCTATAGGAACACCAGTGACGATACATTCTATAATTCCACCAATAGAATCGCCTTCAGATTTTGCACTAAGGATTTTTTCTTGCATTTCCAGTCCCTTAGAATCATCCAAAGTTGGAATTTCTTTTTCAGATAATTTTACAAGATCTGCAATATTAGGATTTATACTATCTAAGGTGCTGTCAAAAACGCCTGATATTTCACGCACATGAGCAAAAACTTGTATATTGTGCTGTGCTAAAACTTGCTTGGCTATTGCACCTGCAAAAACTAATGGTGCCGTAAGTCTACCGGAAAAATGTCCACCACCTCTGAAATCATTATACCCATCATAACGCGCATAAGCTGCAAAATCTGAATGGCTTGGGCGCGCTAACCATCTGGTCTCACCATAGTCTTTAGAACGAGTATCTGTATTAGTAATTTGTCCGCAGATTGGCGCGCCGGTAGTCATCTCATTGAAAATACCACTTACTATTTCCACTTCGTCAGCCTCTTTGCGAGCCGTGGAAAGAGCTGATTTACCAGGAGCTCGACGAGCCATCTCAAAAGCTATTTTATCCAAATTTAAACGAACGCCGGCTGGTATTTTTTCGACAACAACACCAATTTTTTTTCCGTGTGATTCACCAAAAATAGTATATTTCATTATTTTCTCTTTCTGTTTAATTTGCTGACTGTTGCATTCGTCTTGAAACTTGCAAAATTTCGCTCCAAATTGCTTCAATATCCACTTTAGATAGTTTTCCTTTAATAAGGAAATTCTCAGAATATAGCTTATCTAAAAGTTCTTTTTCACGCTGTGGATCATACACTGTAAGCGCTTTTTCATTCAAAGGTAAAGTATTTTGCTTTTTTATTTCAGCAACTTGTAAAATTAGATTTGTTCTATCATTAAGAAGTTCTAAAAGTTTTTTATCTACTTCATCTATCCTACTTCTAACTTTGGCAAGTTTTTCTTTCTCTTCTTGTGTCCATGAGTTTATATCAACACTATTCTTTATTGTATTCATAATTTTCCCCTTAGAAACTTCTTATAATTATACAATAGAATTTTCTAAAGGTAAAGTAAAACTAAACTTGCTAATAGCATACGTAATAATATAAAATAAGGATTTTCACATCAATGCAAAAATCCTTATTTTTTACGATAGATTTCTAGGGATATTTCTAAATTCAGAGATTTTTTTAAATTAACAGTTACAAGTAACTTTTATGATGTGCAGTGTATCAAAAAGATATATAAAATGTATAACAAAGAATCTTTTGAGTTGAAAAAAGGCAAAAGAATGAATTTTGAAACATACCCTAAATAACTTTTTTAAGTTCCGTAAAGATTCCATTATCAAATGCTTGTAAGCCTGAACCCAAAAATCCAAATGACATTTCTCTCTCTAATTCATAAAATTCATATCCAACTCCAGCTCCTCGAGTCATAAGACCTTTATTAAAAAGTGCCCGCTCAAATGGAGTCAGATAAAATTCAAAAACAAATCGTACTTTCATTGTATCAACGTTTAAAATATATACGTTTTTTCCAGGAAATAACTGTTTTAAAATTCTATTTATACTATGCGCATCTGATTTTGCTATATTTGAATAAGCTTTAATTAAAAGTAAATATTTTCTATACGCTTCGTCTTCAATTCTATAAGTATTCGTAACCAAAGGATAATTAAATGTGTTTTGATCAAATGGTGACAAAAGACTTTCATCAAATCCAAAAAAATTATTATTATCATCATCAATTGTAATAAATCTACCAGTTCCTAAAATTCTTCCCCAAATATCTAACCCAACACCTTCAGCAGTATAAATATTGAATATTTTATGATAAAATAATTCTATATCTATTTGTGGAGAAATCATTCCTGAAAACATCTTCACAAAAGAATTTATTGATTTTGAATCTGAGTATTGACTCTGCAAAGTACTTGGTATTTCATCAAATTTAAAATCTAGCATATTATTCCTCAATTTCTATCGTTACATTATCTTTAGAAAAAATTGGATGTTTATTTGCTGGAATAAATATTTCATCTAACCACTGAGTATTACTTTCATTTGTAACTTTTATACTTAATAGATCCTGTGCACCTGCCTCTATTACTGAAGTGTAAAATCTACTAGAATAAAGTGTTTTTCCCATACTAACTCTAAAATTTTCTATACTATCAAGACCATAGAAATTATTATAAAGAGAGTTTTTAATATCGTCTTCAACTGTTGAAGGTGTTGAAGGAGTTAAACGTATAACAACCTTAATCCTTATATCTATAGGATCTGCTTTTGTGATATTATAACTATATTCAGCATTAGAAAATTCTTTATCAATATATCTTATAGTCGTAGTACCTGTAGTATCACAACCTGCTGAAATTTTATTATATATTGTTTTTGCAATCGCTTCATCTTCACCACCTACAATAGAAATATATAAGCTATGAGGTTTTATTGTGACACCAAGTTCTGTTTTATTTTTACTTGTATTGTTTTCTATAACTATAACATCAATAACATTATCTAAATTTGCAAGAGCACCATATATAGAAGCTGCGGTTCCATGAGCATTTTTACTTACTGATAAGTATCTGCGTTTCTCAAATTCAATCTGACTTTCTTCCTCATTTCCAATTACAGCATCAACATGATTATAGACACTATCCCAACCATGAATTACTGATATAATTTCTGAAATTTCACCTTTCTTTACTTCATTTGGACCCTTTTCTTCGCAAATAAAAAAACCAATAGCTGTCGAATTTTCGCCAATTACAATCTCTTCTTGAAGGTAAAAATTTCTTTTTTGTTTATCAGATACAAGAGCATTTTTAGGTATACGTGTACCGTATAATCCTCTACATTCACATTCTACATAACTAGAGGTAGCTACTTTTCTATGTAAAAAATAAATATAACCTAGCGCATCCTGCCAAATACCTTCTGCTGTTAATGGATTAAATTGTTGAGATAGTTTCAGGATTTCTGTATTTTTACTTGTTACATGTACTGTCTGACTATCTATAAGTTGACCTTGAGGACTCTGCGGGCAAACATTTAGGTCATCTCCAAAAGCATTTTTCCATTCACCTTGGATAGATAGTCTAACATTTTCTGTCGTTGGCACAGCTAAACCTAAATACTTATCAAACACTATTTTATTCATTATTGTACCCACCCTCTTTATTTTGAAGCTTTTTTCTCAATTTTTATATAAATAATGATATTTCTCCACCAGAAGTCAGTTCAAGCAAAACTTCTCCTTCGAGAATCCTATTTTCAAATCTATAAAGTTTGCACTGGGCTGACTTAATTCCATTCACTTTTAATGCTTCATTTTCAATTGCTGATATTATTACAGACGGATTTACTCTTTTAGTTATGTCCAAATTAAAATGATCAAGCCCTTGATTTTGATCAAAAAACATATCATTTTTAAAAGCACGAATATAATTTGCAACTTGTTGTGCTAAAGCATAACCACCAGAAACTAGAATAATATTACCTGATGAATCTACTTCTAAATCCCAATTATTATTTAGTTTTAATGTTGTCATTTTTGTGGAACTCCTGTAGTATGGTTACCTCTTTCTACATTTGTATGCACATGCTTTGATAAGCTTATACCTGCAGCAAATAAATCACCTCGAACATTTACTTTATCAGCATTTATTTCAACATGCTCACTCTCTATGATAACTTTTTTTTCTGCTGTAATTTTTATGACTCCAGAATCATCAATTTCTACAAAAACTTCAGGCGATTTATTAATTATACCTCCTAAGTATATTCCATCTGCCATACTAAATGAACGAAATGAGGCAGGTTTTTGTGGTACATTACTTAATTGCGAAATATCTTGTTGTGCAAAAATCGCTAAACCTATATCTCCTACTCTAGGATCTACAATAAAGGCTGCGCCTCCTCCTTGTAATCTAACATAAGGTAGTTTATGTATTATTTTGCTTTCTATGACATTTTCAAAGCCATCATACTGCTGAATAAGAGGAAGCACAGAAACATAACCTGCTTTCCCTTCAGTCAAGCTTACTGACTCAACTCGAACTGGAATTGCTGTATTAATCATACCATTTACTGTTGTACGTATAAAAAAATCTAAAGCGTTATAATTGCTATTTGCCGATGTATAATTTCTATTTCCTTTAAACTTTTGTTGCATAGTTTTTC
The DNA here is from genome assembly GCA_964371865.1 of uncultured Desulfovibrionaceae bacterium. GTDB lineage: Bacteria > Desulfobacterota > Desulfovibrionia > Desulfovibrionales > Desulfovibrionaceae > CAYJAZ01. The sequence continues at coordinate 13,104 of CAYJOR010000002.1, forward strand.
CTCAACAAGTATTTATTCTTCAAATGCTATTGCTTCAAGTTGTGTTTCCCACACTATATTAGATGGTAAATTTGTACTGAGTTGATGAGTAAGTTTTGTAATTTTCCATAATCCTGAGCTTTTAGGAACAATTGAATCAATCTCAACTAAAGCAGAATAGGTAATTTTTGAATTAAATACCGAACGAACACTTATACCGTCATTTGTAAAAGAGGGGTAATTTATCATTCCATTTTCTCTATTAAGCAATATTTTATTATTTTTACGTATTTTATTTTTTGGAATTATTATAACTTCATCGTCATCAATTACTAATTCAAAAGCATAAATATTTGACAGTTGAGTAAGCTGTTCAAAAGCTGAACCTATTAAGTAAGGATTATTTATAGTTCCCTCTACTCCTTCATTCGTAAATGTATATCCTAATTCCTTCGATAACTCTAGAATAATTGATGATATTGAATTGATACCTTCTTTATTTGTTGCAGGGATCGAAGTGAGCGAGGGTAGAAATGCTGTCATAGCTCTTATATGGAAAGCTACATTTGGAGCTGCGTTGAAATCAGCATATGCCATTGAAATTTCACCACTAAAAATTTTTTCAGAATTATATTCGTCACCAGCTTTTATTATTATAACATTTTTCTGATTTTCAAGCGCTTTATATGCTAACGTTGTAAGTTTATCCATTGTAGCAATATCCAATCCATATATTGTTACAAAGGCTTTATTTTTATCAGGAATACCAACTTTTTCAATTTTTACTGAGCTAGGATAATTATTGAATGTATATATGTCTGAGTCGTTTAGAATTATTGATATTTCAATTTTTTTTAGGTTGAAATTATTCATAAATTATTCCTTTGAATAATAGGAATTTCTTCTTCATCTGTATAGTAAATCAAAAAATGTGTCCTTCCAATATTCTCATAATTTGGCTGCTCTTTATAATCCTTTGAAATAAATATAAAATTACCTTGAAAATCCCCTTGTACTCTTTGAATTATTGGAATAGAAACTAGGCAAACTGCTGCAGTGCAGATATTTTTATCATCTGTATTTAAGTCAAAGTAAAGTCTTAAGCCTTTCTGATATATCCAAATGCTACAGTTTTGCTGATTAATTGTTATACTAAATTTTTGTGATGGAATTGGTTGCAGTGGAATTTCTTTTATCATTATACCTCCTCAAAATCTAGATTTAAACTAAAGTATTAATTGATTAATTCTAAATAATTACTAAATTTAATCAAGATAATTTTTCGATTATATTTCAAATTATATTTTAGTATATCATTAATTTATATTGAGTATATCTATAATTTTACTAGATATATTTCTTACACTTTGTTTACCAAAAACAATAGGTGAAATATCATCTACCCTTGTCACCTTATTATTAGTTAAGTTTGATATTGAATCATTAAGGGGAGTTATCATTTGAATTTCAGTAAAAGATAGTTCAACAACAATAATACCAATTCCATCTTTAGTTTCTCTTACAACTTTTTTAAACACTAATGTTGACGGTGGCATTATTCCATAAGGTGTAACTATTTGTAATATTGAGGCTGCATTTAATTCTTTTTCAAGTATAGATAAAACTCGAGAAAGTTCATATTCCATTCCTTCTAAAGCGAGTTTTACCTTGAATTTATATGCCTCTTTCACTTTATTTGTTGTTATGAAACCGCTTTCCTCAATGCTTTGCTGGAGAGTTCGAGCCGTTCCTTCTTCACTAAATGATATAAATGATTTGAAAGATACTAGGCTGTTACCGTCTTTAAGTATGTCCCAACTGCCATCTATAGAGTCAGAAAATAAACTTTTTGCATAATTTATAACTTGGCTCATCCTTTTACCCTCACACCAGTATTAGCCGACAATACTAAGTTGGAATTAAATTCATTTTGTAAACTATCCATTGTATTTTTTGCAATTTCTTCGGGATTATTTGACTGAGTATATACGTTTAACGCACTTATATTTAATGAATTATTCGTATTTACACTAGTATTTTGCCCTGCTTCTACAGAGTGATTTTCTAAAAACTTTTCAGAAAAAACTAATTCTAGATTATCTTGTAAATTACCTTGATTGTAAGCTTCATTGTTCTCAGGTTTATAGTTTTCTCTTGAAAGAGTATCTATGTAAATTTTTTCGCTTTTTTCAAGTAAAGTCGATATAAAACTGCTATAGATATTTTCATCGTTTGAAGATTTTTCACGTGACTTAATAACATTACTATCTAAATTATTATTTTTTGACTTTTCAAGTTCTATTTTATTCTTTTCTACTTTATCTGTATCTTTTTTTTCATTTATACTAAAGACAGTTTGTGCAGTTTCATTAAAATGAGACATTATTTTTCTAAATTCATCAATAATACTATATATTTCTAATTTTTCTTTTGTTGTATTATTTTTTTCAAGATAATTGCTTTGAATTTTTTGAATATTTTCTTCTTTAGCTAATTTTTTTTCTTCGTAGTCAGGTATTTTAAGATTAATTATCTCGCTGCTATAATTTTCAAAATCAATTATAATTTTACTTAAAATATCTAATATATAAAGAATATTACTTTCAAATTTATCAATTAATACATTTGACATAAATTTCCTCCCAATTTCCCTACCACCCACCCTATATTCAGGAGATTATGCGTCTTTTATCTCTTTATTTATTGAATCAACAATTATAATTTCAATCATATCAAGAAGATCTGAATAGGAATAATAATTTTCTAATTCTTTTAGACTAGCATATCCATACGCAATTACAAGAGCTTGCCTGCTTGAGATATTCGCATATCGAATGTATTTTCTGCTTGTTTCTTTTCTTCCTGCGTAATTGATGACTCTTCTTGTGTAAAAAAACTAAGATTAAGTTTTAACACCTCCAGTCTCAAACGAAAAAGAGTCTCTACATCTTCAATAAAGGTATCAATATTCTGCGCAGTTACTGATATCATCGCGTTATCTACTTTACGATGCACACACGATAATAATTCATCAAAAAGAGGCTCTGCTTTATTAAAGTCAATTGATGATAAAAGTGATAATCCTTTCTTCGTGATTAAGTTTGATATGATGTTATAATCTGTATACTCATTAAGTTGATTTTCAGATTTTGATAAGAGCAATACTACCTGTATAAGCCATTTTTCTAATTTACTAGCGGGCATTTCCTTTATAAGAAAAGATAATTCTTTTCCTCTATCAATCAGTATTATTTCTGATTCCTTACGCATATACAACCTCTATAGTTCTGAAGTTTTAAAAGCTTCAAATTCAAATTTAAAGGAGACTGGTTCTAGTGTTTTTTTGTTATCTGGAAAAATTTTACCGGATTTCATTACTCCATTAGAAAAAGTATAAACTTTGCCTATGCTTGGAACAGTTATAACCAAAGTACACGGATAAATTGAACGATTTTGACTCATTACCTCTCCAACTTTAGAAAGTAAAGGATATGAAGGACTTGAAGCTTCAAGATGTATTGTCAAAGTCTTAATTGAAGGTACATATCCCGATGCCATTTTTCCATCAACTCCCATTCTACTTTCAGTGAAAATAACTTCGTCAAGTAAAATTGACTGATCCATTGAAAACTGTTCAAGTATAATTCCTGCCGGAAAAAGTTCTTCTACAGTTAAAATAGCGTTTGAGTTAGAACTTGTTATATTATTAAAAGTCATATAAGCTCCTAAAATTAAAATATTTTCATAATATTCTTACACAAGCGCCGTTGATGCAACTACAAGTTTATTAATACTACCACCGTAAGAATACCAGAGATTTACAGTCGGACTTTCTCTATTTCCTCTTGCCTGCGCCCCCGGATCTTGAACTTGAATGTAGTAACCAGTTGCATAAACTTCACTAGCAATATCTTTTCCAGCTTCCCTATTTATTTGAGCTTTTTGTGTTTCAGATAATACAATGCCAGGCTCGATAACACCATTTTTTAATGCTCTATTTACAGGATCTTGCATCCAAGCACGCACAAGTGTATAACCTTGCTCGGAATAAGGAGTGCGAGGAGACATAGACAATCCGTGAAGTAACGCAACTTGTAACGCATTATTAAGCCAAATAGCATTCCAATAGGTATCAATCCACTTGTAAGAACCGAACATCTGTCCAGGATAATTGAATATAAAATTATCATTTCTTGTTGCATAGTCTCCAACGAAATTCATACCTTGACTCATTAAATTAAGCGCATCAGTAGAATTTTCAACAACAGCCGGCAAGCCCTCTTGAGATTTAAATGCTGTAGTTATAGTAGCTTGGATACGATTCCAGTCAATACAAGCACCAACACCCATTATAAATGCTGAATACTCTAGATCAGAATATTGCCCAGCAACACTTGATAAGTTTTCTTCACGAATTGCATAGGCTATCGTTTGCTCTGAATTAGACTCTAATAAGCTAGAATCATTATCAGAATATAAAAATAAATAAGCTACATTTTTTGAAGTACACCATCTTGCAAACTCAAGAACCTCTTCCTTAGATGGCATCCAAGATGTTGTAAAATTAACCCAATTTTGTGTAACATCAAGAATTTTTTCCATATTTTCTTTCACTGAAAGTATATCGCTTCCCTGTGATAAGACAGCAGAAGAAGTATCATCAAGCTTCAACGTTTCCGCTAACCCACCTTTGCAGTAAGAAACTGTAGATTCTGTTCCTATAGAACTCAATATGATTTTAAAAGAATTATACAAGCTTGAATATAAAACTTTTACCTCAGCAAAATCGATTATTTCACTTCCTTTACTACGAATTGACTCCTCTATAATTACAGCAACATCGCTCCAAGTATTTATATTTGAGAAATCAAAACTCTCTAATAAAATTGATTTTGTTGCTGAGCTAATTTCAAGTGAGGTATCAGCTAAAGTTTTTATATTTTGAAGAGTTGTATCTAATTCTCCCCCTCTTATCCAAGCTGAAACATTTTCATCAATCCTACGAGTAATATACATAGCTCTTGGTTTAATGAAAGAATTTGTATATCCAAGAAAATAAATATCAGCAAGTTTTGCTTCAATTGAATCCATTCCAAAATATTCTGCAACATTCAATGGTTCTGCAAATGCTAAAACTGATCCTACAGGTATATCATTTGACTTTGATAATAAAAGACCATTAAATTCAAGATCATTTCCTCCAGCTTTTAAAAGCCTTGGATTTACTTGAACTATTTGACTTGCACTTATTGGCATAACTACTCCATTTTTTTAATTATTCTTACTCAAAACTTTTTCAAAGTGGTGCACATCTATATTTTCTACAAAAGCATGTATAGAGCTAAATGTTTCAATAGGTTGTGTATATTTTGACCAAAATGAAAATATAAAATTATTCGTGAAACACATCAAATATTGCTGATTTTCATCTACATCTGTTATATTTGTTGTTGTACTACTATATAGTGGAAATATTGACCTTTTATTAAAATAATCAATTCCCATAGGATCTTTAAAGAAATGATTTATACTTGAAATTATTGAGTGTGCTTTATATTCTGTTTTTGCATAAACATTGACTTGAATAGTTATCTGATTCAATATATACGTATTTTCTTCATCAGTTTTGATACTAGATTTACTTAAATTATTGTTAGAAAGTGTATGAGTTCTTTTTACATTTGAACCCAGCTGCTTAGATTCTTTAATAAAATAAACTGCATAGGATTGGCTTTGAGGTGTTTTTATATTATTCTGATATCCTCGATAAATTTCATCATTTTCAAGACTTGTAAACAATTTAATAAATGACTGAAATGTTTCAAGAAGTGATAACTCGTCACTAACTCCGTCTTCTTCAGTAACAACAGAATCTTTAAAGTCATATCCTTCAGTATCTTTGACGTAAACTTCTACATCTTCTTGTTTATTATGAGACATGTCACACCTCTTCTAATCATTTTATTATGTAATTCAATCGGTTATTAAGATTTCAAAATCTTTATTTTGTAAAACAGCACGAGCACATTGCCATGAGGAAAGTTCATAATCAGTTGAAAAATCGTCTATAATTTCAGTTATTAACCAATATGTACCATCATTTCGCCTAAAGATATCTCCACTAGTACCTCGGGCTGAATCTAAAGAAGAAAGTGAAGTTTTTGTGTAATAAAACCTACTAATATAACTAGCTACACACTTAGAATTTTTGTGATCTAACTCTCCTTCTACTTCACTTTGTACAAGACATTTTAGCAAAATAGGTGTATTATAATGTGTAGTTACAGAACCAGCATTATTAACTTGCCCTTTTGAAGAGAAAAGTTCAACTTCTTCATTTTTTCCTAAATTTCCAAGAGAGTTCAAAGCAATTTGAGCTAAATTCAAAAAAAACTCCTTTTATGAATAATATTTGGCATAATTCTTTTTACGTATAAACTGATAAAGTGTTGCACCATACTGAGTTTGATTTAACCAAACTTCATTATCCAAAGAAAGCCCATTAAAACTTGTACTTATACTTCCAGCACTCACACTAGTAATTGAACCAACTACATCGTCACCTCTAAGTTGGAGAGTAAGAAAATGACACATCAGTAACTCAATTAATAAATTAAATTTTTCTACTGTATAGGAATTTTTATCTATATTTTCAAGTAAATAGATTGATATTATATATTGATTTTCTAATTGATAATCACTCATAGCTCGAAATTTAGGATTTTTTTCTCTAAAGATTTGAAAATCAATCATTTCTTACTCCTTTTTCAGCTATTTTAGAAGGAAAATATTTCTGCACTATTTTTCAATTGGCACCGAGTGACTTGATAAAACATTAACTTGTTCAAATCCATTTATTTGATTTTCTAATTCTTTTGCTTGACTTTTACCATCAAGAATAGAAGCTGCACTAAAAATTCTTTTAGATGTAAAAATCGGCATTTGAGAGTAGAGTCGTAAAATTTCACTCCATTCACTTTCAGAAATTTCTGTAATTCCAAATTTTCCTGATATGAACTTATTCCCACTTGGAGTATAAATTTCAGAAATAGGGCAACCATTTATAATAATAGATTTTTCAACATTAATAAAAAATTTTATCGAGTGCGGAGAATTATAAAAAACATATACTTTATTTTGACTTGTGCTTACTTTTTTAGGCATATTTTCCTCTGTCGTTTTCTTAATTTTATAATTTTTACATTGAAAAGAACTTTTTTGCTATTTCAACTCAACTGATTCCAATTATTGTATAATTCATTACATTCCCGTCATACGCACAAACGCCAAAGGATGATAGATTACAGCACCCGCTGTTGAAGCTGCAAGCTTTTGAGTTAATGAACTTTCTTGTCTAAAAGGAGGATAAGCTCGAAACTTTTCAGGTGCGACGCACTCACCAACTGCTTGACCCAAAATTTCTTCTGGGTAAAAACAAATCGTTTGAGTCCCATCAGTAGTCAATAGTTCTGGAACAACAACAATGCGAAGATTAGTAAAATACTTTTTAAGCATATCAAGCACTGAAACATTATAGTCGGTCGCCGAACCAAGCATCACGTTTAAAGACGGTGATAGAGCAAGAACAAGTGGAAATTGTGCATTTACATGTCCACCCATGTTACCCACAAGTTCCTCAAATAATTTAAGAATATCCTCATATCTTTCTTTTGTGCTTTTATCTGACCATAAAACTTTACCTTCTCTTGAAATTGGAGAAATTGCTGCAGGGAGAGAAGGATCATTCAATATTCCATATATTTGCTTTCCTTCAACGCCTAATAAATAAAATCTGTTTGCATCAATATCTAACATTGAAGTAGCTGCTCTTTGTTTGTCAGCCACTAATGCAATTTGAGCTTCGCCTGCAACTTCTGCTTCGAGATCTCCGATAGATATAAGAGTTTGAAATCTATATACTTCTCTAAAAGGAAAATTATAATTTAAGTTTGCATTGCCACTATTTGCAAAATCTGAATACGGTGCTGTAGAACCGATTACTTCATTTGTTCTAAAGTGAACTTGTGACGATGAGAAATTTCCTTTTTTTACTTCTGGAAACATATCACGAGCACTTCTTTTTTTTGTCAAAATTTCTATTGCTTTAGGATCCCAATAACTTAAAAGAGCTGCTGGAACTGTTACGTTTGCTTGACTAATAAGATTTGTATCAAGTGCTATTTTACTATAGTTATTACATATTTCTTTCCCTGCCGAATCAAAATTTCTACCATTTTCAATCCAACCTTTTGGACTATATAGATGAATATCTTTTGAACCAGCCAAGTATTTAACTTCATTATTAAACTCTACTTTATTCATATTTTACCTCATTCGTTATAAGTATATAAAATTACAACCAGTTAGAAATAACAATTATATCACCAATATTACCACCTGAAACAACATAAAAATCAGTTTCTATAGCATTTTCTAAACTAGTACCGCTTTCTGCTGTTTTAATTGTTCCATCTGAAAGGTTTGCAAAAACTTTTTCTCCTCTTTCTGCATTACTTGTTGACATTGCAAATAAATCCCCCTTTAAACAGATAGACAAAAAGTTATTTGCTGGAATTTGATTACTAGCGCTTGAAAAAGAATCATAATTAGAATAGGTTGATAAAGGCATTGCTATCCCAAGAGGTTTACCATTTCCAGTAGATTCAACTCCTTCACCTGATAACCAAACAAAATTTCCACATGAAATTTTGCTTACTGCTACTAATGTTTGACAATAATAAACAATAGGATTTGTCATTAACCTTCCACCTGCAATCCCAATTGCTGGAAAAGAATTCATTTTCTTTTGAAATGTCGAATTATTCATATATTACTCCTTATAAAAGTATTTTTTATGTTTTTAACTATTTACTGAGACTAATCAAATCTTGAACGAAAAACTCTTTTATTTGTATTAACATTTTGAATATTATCATTTTTTATTAATGCAGAAACTACATCTTTTGCACTTTCTTTAGTTGCATACACATTTAAAATATTACATGTATGAAGATAAATATCTTGTGCAGAATCAAAAGCAAAAATATCCATCTCACCTGTGAAAGGAACACATCTTGTTACAGCTTTTTGCATTTCTTGGTATTGAGCGCGCACTTCAGAACGTATTTTTTCTTCAATATTTTCAGCATTTTTTATGCTCATACCAACTGAAATTTTATCAACTGCAACACCTTGATTATTATTTTCTAAACTACATTCACTCAACTCTAAATTTATGCTGTCTTCATTGTATTCTTCATGAGTTCTATATTTTTCAACAATACGTTTAAAATCATTAACTAATTCCTCAAATTCAAAAAATAACTCTTCTAGACTTTTATTTTCATCATTTCTAAAGCCTTGTTCTTCTTTATCTTTCTGAATCAATTCATCATTTATTTTAGATACTTTCTTTTCATTTTTATTGATGCTATTACTGTCTGCAACGACTACATCCGATCCAACTCTTCCTTCTTCTACTAATGCAACATGATTTCCACGTATATTAGTCATTATAAAATCATACTTTTGCCCTTTATAAGTTCCACTATCAAAAATTGGATTGTAGGCATAAGCTGCTGATAATTCTACTCTTTCTCCATTTTCAATTTTTCTAATTGCTTCTGCGTCTGTTACTACTATCGTGTTTTGTAAGTAAGGTTCAGAAAAACAACATTCAGTACCTAAAGAACCTACTCGATGTTCTTTTTGCGGGTTTTCTGCATGTTCAATATAGTGTCCTCTCAATAAAGGTAAACCATTAAAAGTATCAACTGCCAAGTTTAACTCATATGCACTTCTATAAGCATAATAGACTTTATCTGGAATTATTTTGTGCTCTTTATAGTTAGGAATTTCATAACCATAATAAGGACTTACACACTCTTTACTAATATTACTCAAGCCAACATGCAGAAAGCCATTTTCATCAATTCGTCGTTTTGTATCCAAAGCAAACTTCATAGAGTCTCCTATACTTTATCAATTTTATACTTCTAAAGTTCCAAAGTTTAGATCTTTCATTAAGTAAGCACGGGCTTCTTCATTCGTAAGTATTTCTTTATCAACATAATTACCTAATATATTTGATTTTATTTGATTTATTTCTGCTTCATTTCTTTTTTCATCATCAGCTAAAGCAATCCACTTAAAAGATAGATTAGCATCAATAATTGAGAATCTATTCATCTGAAATATTTCAATAATTTTATTTAAATTTCCTGATAATTGTTTTTCTTGCATTGAGGTACAGTAATCATAAAAATTATGAATATCGCTTAAACCAGTTGCATTAAACCCACTAGGCGATATTCCTAATAGTTTCACCGCGGGAATTCTAAAAACTGTTGCAATCAATTCTAATGATTGGCGAACAATCTCTGTTGTGCCTGATAATGAAGTATCAAGTTTAATTAGATCTTCTTGTTCTTTATCAAGTGCAAAAATTCCGTTATTGTTTTGTTTTTCTATAAAATAATTTAATCTTGCTTCTAAGGAATTTGTCCCCTCTCCAGCCAATGCGCCTGACATATTTGTTTTAAGTGCTGTAAGTGAAAACTTAGTCAATAATCGTGCAGCAGCTTCTCGGCTTTTCGTAAAATGAATAATATATTCCCAAGCTAGTTGAGCAATAGGTACTCCAAAAAAATTATATGACGGTTTATATAATAATGGTGCTTCCTTACCTGTAAAATATAAAAATCTCGACGCATGAACTTCTTTCCCAGATATCCACCACGTAGAAGGCATAAAATAGTCTTTTCGCAATGGGTTAGTCGAATTATATCTCCCAGGTGAACAATTAATTGGGTCAATAAGTTGAAATCTCTTTAAAGTGTTTTTCGGAAATGTTACAGAATCTAAAATAAGTGGTGTAGTGAGTAGATTTTCTGGTGTACCAGTATCAATATACACTAAACAACCGCCATAATATCCTATCATTTCAGAAGCTTTTCTTAGTAAATTTTGAATATCGTGCTTTTTTAAATCTTCTTTCACTATATCAATCGTTTCACAAGGTTTAGTTTTTATATTATTCTCTTTATCTATTTCAGATGTATAACTTAATTCGATAAAACGCTTTGTCATTTCATCAGCAAGAGTTTCTACTCCAGCACTAATAAGTGGATTTTGAGCTATCTGTTCTAGTAGAGGGTAGCCTAAAAATCCTGTTGTTGAAGTTGACATATTTCCAAGTAAATCAAAAAAAGAATCAGGTAGTGTGTTATCAAGCGCATAGCGATTCTCTTCTGAGTTCATACTTTCAGCATGATAAAACTTTGTAATATCAATTAGATTTGAGAAGTTACTTTCTTCACTCTTTCTAAATTTCATCTTTACTCCTAAATTTGACCATTTCAATCATTATAACTAGTTAATATATTTTTATCTTTTGAATTTCATAATATTTTTCCCTCGTATATACGTATCCAGTGCATACCTTAGAGCATCAAAACAATGATTATCCTTATCTTCTATAATAGGTAAAATTTCAGATGTATTTTTATCAACTTTATACGAATAATTTTCTGCTTCATGAATTGTATTTTTACAACGTGGATGAATTATTATTCTTTCAAAACTTTTCAAAATTGCTATACCATCAAAAACTGATCCAGACCATTTTGATGCCGCGAGTATGTTAAATCCTTGACGTTTTAAATAGTTTATTGTTTCAGGACGTGAATTATCTGCTCTTATTTCAAATTTACGGCTTGTGTCAATTGTTTCAAATAATTGAGGAATATTATCTATATCGAGATTATTGGCGTATACTTCTTTATCTATATATAAATGATTTGATTGAATAAATGCTCGTATAAGAACTGTTGGATCATTAGAAAATCCCCAGTCAACTCCGTGATAAAACTTTATATTTGGAGGAGTTTCAAACTCCTTCACTTCATATTTATCTTTAAATATTTGTGCATTTGTATACGCTAAACATTCGCCTTCCCAGATATTTAAATAAGCATTATAATCATTTTTTTTACAATTTATCATTTCTTTAAAAAGCACCTTTGAGAACCAGGGATTATCTCTAAAAGAAACTTTTTTTACAAGACTACCCTCTTGTTGATTTTTAATAAATCTGACATATGTTTCGTCTTTTTCTAAATAGGGATTAAATGAAATCCATATTTCAGATTCTTCACTGCGAATTGTTGGAATGAGAACTTCCCACGAGTTTCGCGTAACACTATGAGCCTCTTCAATCCAACAAATATCTATATTTTCAAGAGATTTTATTTTATATATATCATGATGTAAACCGTGAAATAGAAATTCGGAACCATTTGTACAAAGAATTTTTCTTTCTCTAATTATAAAAAAATTTTCAAGTTTTGCTCTATAAATTGTATCTACCAATAATTTATGTACAGACTCGGAAATGCTTGATTGATATTCTCTTGCGCACAAAATACGTATTTTTTTCTTTGTTGAAAGTATAATTAATGCTATTGCAAAATGCCAAGATTTTGCCGCTCCTCTACCACCATAGAAAACTTTATAGCGATAAGACGAAAATAGTTCGGAAAATGCGTCTGCGAAAGGTATTTTCCTTATTATTTTTGACATATTATCCGCCTTTATACATATAGCTATTGCTTTACTGTTGCATTATTGTTCGTGGATATATTCATTAAACTTTCTCTCTCAGAACAATTTTCACCCTTGCTCTGGACTAGTTCTATTTCGATTTTACCATCTAATTGTTCTGCGTTTTCAAGTTGTTGTGATGAATTCAATCCTAATAGTAGGTTAAGTTGTCTAATTGCAGCTAGTCTTTCATGATTAGAGCCTTTTTCTACAATTTCTATTAACTTCTCAATAGCTTTTTCTTTGTTCCAAGCATTTGAAATTCCCATACGCATCCTCGCCAAGAGCAATTTTTTTATTATGCTCTATTATGAACTGTCTGTGATAAGAACAAAATTCTTTAGAAACATATTTTTCCTTTATGACTTCAATTTTTTCGTCTATTATATCAAGTCTTTTATCAAAATTTTTTTTTAATTCTTTAAGAAAATATGCAATTATTGATAAAATACATGAATTTAAAAGTAATAACGCATCTATTAGTAAATCTTTATTTTCCATAATAAACCTCTTTAGATAAAAGGCTTTATGACTATATTTTTTATAATTTTGATACTTATTTCATCTTTAATATCTCAATATCATTTATAAAATTATAGAGTGAAGCCGCATCTCTATCGTCAATCCACACACCTTTTTCACCATCAAGTATCACTATCTTGCTCGACTTTAGAATTGGCAATGACGGGAGATGATTTTTCACTTCTCCCCCTGAACTTATCAACGAGCATGCCGGAAGCATCAAAACTAATACTATCACGCTGTTTTTCATAATTTTTTTTATAAGCATAATTTAGAGCTCTCTTAAATAAATCAATAAGTGATAAGCATATTTTAGAAAAAATTTCCATACATACTCCATTAATTTGCAAAAACGAGCTATTCACTCTTATTTTTTACGTCATCAGCATTTTCAGCTTTACCTACATTAAATGCTAAATAGTTTATGACTTCATAAATCACCTTATAAAATCCTGAACTTGTGTCTGTTGGTGCCGATAAAAACACAGCTATAAATGCACTTATGGAAACTATAATAGATAGAAATAATTCCCAATTTTCAGTAATTTTATCAATCATAAAGTTCTCCTAATTTATTTTATTTGAAAATGCCAAACGTATATCTGCGTCTAATTTTCTAGCTTTATAAGATTTAAAAAGCTTATTAATGTATTCTGTTAGTTTTTCGATTCTATTTAGCCAGCCACGGCGAAATACCTTTAACTTTGGTTTTTGCTGACACAAACGCATATAATATTTTGCTCGTTCTTCTAACATTAATTTAGCTGATTTTTCTGTATCCGCCTGAAATGCCATTTTTAGTGTTTCAGAGCCAATTACTCCATCCACACTTGTTCCTATTGCCTTTTGAAGAACTTTTACACCATAAAAAGAACCGCTATTAATTGCGTAATCATAAGTTATTATAGATAGATATAAAGGAAGTTTGTAAATTTTAGGAGAAAGCCAAAAAGCATTATATAAAATGCGTTTTGCCTGTTCCTTTGTTAATTCAACAATTGAACGTCTATCAACTGAAAAAATTCTAATTTCCGTAAGTACTTTTCTTCCGTGTTTTGTTTTTCCGTAGTCTTCCAAAAAACGTAATGATACTCCATATTTTGTTACTCCGCCCGGATCATTTTTGTGATCTGCTAAACCACCTTCTACACCTGCCACATGCTTGTACGCCAACTCAAAATTTTCCGGATATACATATTCTTCACGCACTTCCTGGTTTTTTTGAGATTTTTTATCGGAATTAAAACAATTTGATTCTATACTTGCTGTATTCTCACTCATGTCTTCCTCCTTTTTTTGTCTTATACACCCGCTTTTTTAATACATTTTATCTAGACTCACTTAAATGCGCACAGACGCACTGTACCTACTTGACAAGGTTTTGAAATTTCAAGAGAAAATAATTTATACAAATAATATCAAATAGATAAAAAACCTTGACAGATACAAATACTTACCGTATCTCTATTTTTCATAAAAAAACTTTAAAAAAATAACTTATTTTATATTCGATGAAAAAAAATCTATCAAATCAAACAATTATTGGAATTGACCCTGGTTCTACTGTAACAGGTTGGGGAATAATTTCCGAAACATCAGGCATTTTAGGCTTGGTCGATTGTGGCGCTATAAAAAATCCTAAAGCTGATTTCAACTCTAGGCTCTCTTATATTTTTCACGCTTTGAGTGAAATTTGTAAATCTTACCAGCCACAAGAAGCTGCAATCGAACAAATCTTTGTTGCAAAAAATGCTTTATCGGCATTAAAGCTTGGTCAAGCTCGCGGCATTGCTCTTGCTTGCTGCATGCAGTACAATATTCCTGTTTTTGATTACGAACCTACTAAGGTCAAACAAGCCGTAGTTGGAAATGGTAGAGCTGATAAAACACAAGTTGCATTTATGGTTAAAACTCTTCTTAATCAAAAAGAACTACCTAAAATTCTTGATACAACTGATGCTCTTGCAATTGCCATTTGTCATGCAAATTCTCGACGATTTTTTTAGCGTCAAATTATAGACAGGTTTTGATTTATCAGCTTGTTACAGTAATAATTAGGTGAGAATAATATTCCATAAGGAAAAAATTACCTACTTAAAGATGTCAAAAAAACATCATTAGTAGGAAAATTTTTCCATTTTTCAAGAAATCTATCTAATAATACACACTTAAATTCTTTTGGCACATAACTTGCTTATTTAGATTCAACAAAGGGAGCAGTTATGAAAAACTACGAATTAGATTACAATAATTTTTATTTGAATGCAGAAGAGCAAACACTTTTTACTCTCATCGGTAATAAAGAAGTTTATTCTCAAGCATCTATCAATGAAGATATTAGAAAAAATTTGTCAGATTCTCTTGGAAACCTCGGTAAATCTGTTCAACTCCTTATTGTTTTACTCGAACAAAACAATATAGTAAATATGTTACCACAAATTGCTGTACCACAATATAGTGAAATTATGGATTCTATTTCAGATGCAGCACTTAAAGGTGTTGAAGCTGTATTACAATCTCATGAATTTGATAAAACATTAGTTCTTAGCGCTACAGAACCTTGTACTGTAATGCAATAAATAGTTTATAATCTTTTGATACACGCTTTTTCATTGAGCCGTAAAAGCATTGTGTATTAAAAAACGAAGATGCATATTTTTTATGCATTCTCCTCCCGAGAAAAGGTCATTATCTATGGCCTTTTTTTATTTTAACATTACCCATTCCTTTCAATATTTTTTAGTTGACACTCTTATCTTTATCTATGTCCATCTTTATCGAAAAAGCTGTATCACCTTGCACGAAGCTAATTATGTATCTCACTAGCAATATTATAACTACAAGTTCCATAATGCTTTCTTATTACGTAAGTCAAACTCTAACTACTTCCATTAGACGCAAAAAAAGGAAAGAACCTAAGCTATATATACTTTGATTCTTTCCCTTTTAGAAACTTATTCTATTGAAAGTTTACTTATTAAGTTCTCTTTCTTGTGGGAACATTGGGAAGTAACGATAGAACACTGATACGATCATTGCACTATAGGATACAACTAAGAATGATGCTGCCCACTCAACCCAGTTAGGATTGTAAGTTTTCCATGTATCAAAAGGCATTACAGGAGCTGCAAGAGCTTGTACTGTCAATACATAACGGTTGATTACAATACCAGCACAAGCTGCAATAAAGAGCCCGTAGTAGTATTTAGGATTTTGTCTTACTGATGGGATAAGAAGCATAACAGCAGGAATAATTGCAAGAGCATGCTCAAGCCAGAATAACCATACACCGTAGATGTTTCCGTAGAACATTTGATGGAAAGTTAGACCTTCACGTGGAAGAAGTCCTTCTACCCAAGCATAACTGTCGATACACTTGAAGATTGCATAAATAAGAAGCATTGTGCCGCCAATTTTAGCAAGTAATTGTTTTACATCCCAAGAAACTAATTTTTTGCCTGTCAATTTTTCCATTGTAGCCGCAACTAAAGTTGTGAACATAGGTCCAACACTTATTGCAGACATGATGAAAAGGAAGAATGTCCAAGGCCAAATAAAGAAACCTTCACGATAAACATAAGGACGTCCGAATAATACACCATACATACCACCGAGTGAACCTTGGTGGAATGTTGATAAGAACGCACCAATACCAGCAAATAAAGGCATGAAAACGTGGAAGTTATGCGCTAAAGCAGCGATAAATTTGTTTTTCATGAATTGACGGTTTTCAAGTGTCAAAGGAGTGGTTTCGATAATTAGAACGATACAGTAACATGTAATACAGAAAATAACTTCTGTAAGCATGGAGTGAACGTTCGGATACCAATAACCAAACCAAGCACGAATTGGTTGACCAATATCAAGCACCAAGATAAGCATAGCACCTGAATAACAAAGGAAACCAATTACAACCGCAAGGTTTACGATATTTTTAAGTTCATCAATATTAAGTATATAACGAAGCAATGAAGTAAAGAATGCACCAGCACCAAGAGCGATAACAGCAAGGTCAAAGGTAATCCAAAGACCAAAGCCGAAGTAATCGTCAAGACCGGTTACACCCAATCCATTCGCAAGCGTTATGAAAGCAGCATACAAGCCCCAAAGGAAAACGCCACCTAAAGCTGCCATCCACAAAGAGAATTGTGTGAAAGAACAACGTGTGCAACCTTCTGGAAAGTAATCTGCATCAATTGGTTTGTGGTAATTAGCCATAATTTAACCTCTTAATGTCCTGAACCTGCAAGTGTTCCTAGTGGTTCACCTGTTTGTTCGTTAGGAAGATAATTATCGCCAAGGCGACGTACCCATTCACGTTTTGATAAATAGTAAACTTGAGGATCTGTTCCAAGACGTTCTAGTAGTCTGAACGCATTTTCAGAGTGAGCCAATTCGTATACTTTATGTGTTTCATTCAACAAGTCACCAAAGGTAATAGCACCGTTAGGACATGCTTGAGTACATGAAGTTACATAATCAGCTTCATCAAGTTTCCAAGGGTCACGACCTTCTGCACGAGCTTTATCTTTAGCAGCCATCCAACGATGGTGACAGAAAGAACACTTCTCTACTACACCACGAGGACGAGTTGAAACATCCGGTGTAAGAGTTTGAGCTAAATCGCCTTCCCATTTAGGGTCAAACCAGTTGAAGTAACGAGCGTGGTAAGGGCATGAAGCCATACAATAACGGCAACCAATACAACGTGGTGTTACTTGGCTAACAATGCCACCTTCTTCACGTTTGTCAGTAGCAATAACTGGGCAAACTGATACACAAGATGGTTTACCGCACTGCATACAAGGACGAGGAAGATAAGCAACTTCGTTATCAGGGAAGCTTTTACCATTTGTCATTCTATATACAAGCATCCAAGTCATAGAACGAAGTTTGTTGCTTGCATCAACTTCAGGTGCAAGGTTATTTTCAGCCTGACAAGATACCATACAAGCACCACAGCCTGTACACTTATCAAGGTCGATAACCATACCCCATTTCATATTTAATTCTATAGGACTAGCCATAATATTCCCCTATACCCTTTGCGCGCTTACATACATAGGTGCGAATACAAGAGCATTAGTAACAGCTTCTCTCGCTACACCTGTAAGGTTCATAACATTTTCGCCTTTATTTTGACTAAATGCATCAAAAGCGGTATGACCAAGCCCCAAAGGTAACAATACAGTATTATTTTGTACACCTTCATACACTGAAACAAGCGCAACAACTTCGCCAAATTCGTTACTTAATTTCACTCTTTGACCAGCTTTCAACTTAAGCTCACTCGCTGTTGCTGAGTTCATTTGTGCAACCATATATTTCCCAACTAACTGATCATTTGTGATAAGTTTTGTTGAGAATGGAGGTATACCGGTTGTTGGCGTACCAAAACCACGTACTGATTGAATAGCTACTGATAAAGCTTTATTAGGTTCAATGGTGCCTTTTGAGAGTAATTCCATATTAAAATGATAAACAGACATATTAGTTGTTTTTTCACTTATAAAGGTTTCACCTTCTAAGAGGCTATCCATATCTGCGCCAATTTTATCAGCTTTTGTTGCTATAAGTTCAGCAGCATTAGCTATTGGGAAATCTTTTCCAACATTTTTAGCTAGAGCAAGAACTATATCTGCTGCTGCTCTTGCTTCATAAGGAGCCGGAACTGCAGGTTGTCCTGCTGAATAGTTTATGAATCCGCTACCGTATGGGGTTTCAACGTCGTCGAAACGTTCAAAATCCATAGTTAGTGGAAGAACTAAGTTAGCTTTAGAAGATGTTTCATCCATAAAAGTACTGAATGATACAACACATTCAGCTTTTTCGATGAGTTCACCTACTTTAGCTGACATAGGAAGCGAATAAACCGGATTAGCTTCGTGAATCATAAGCACTTTAGGAGCTGGTTTGCTTCCATCCGCTACTGCTTGTGTATAAGCAACAAAATCACGTTTTAGTAGATCTGAATAACTTGCACTTTCGTCAAAAGCAGCTTTAGAGAATGGTAGGCCAACTAATTGGCCAGCTTCTGAATTATAAGTATCTGCTAATAATAAGTTACAAGCTATACCGGCCATCATTGGAATTACGCCAATGTTTCCGTTTTCATTACCAACTATAACAAGAGGTTTTTTCGCTTTTTTCAAAGCTTCTACTGCTTGGATAAGTTTTGCTGCCGGTACGCCAGTCATTTTTTCAACTGTTTCCGGAGTCATATCCGCAGTAAGTGTAGCAAACTCGCTAAAGCCTGTGAAGTAAGATTTCGCACCATTACGGATAAGTAAGTGTGCAATACCTAACAATAAAGCATACTCAAAGTTAGCTTTGCATGGAAGATAGAAATCTGAACATGCAGCTGTGTTTGTTTGGCTAGGTCCGGCATAGGCTAAGCTTAGTTTGCTTTCGCCATTTGTAGGACGTTTGCTATCGTAGTCTTTACGGTTATAAACAACAGGGCCCCAGTTTTCTAAGTAGTTAGCACCAACTGAGAAAATGAAGTCTGCGTCTTTTACGTTGTATCCGAATCTTCCTTTTCCGCCCATATTTTCCCAAGCTTTTTGAGCATTTTGCTCTTCGCTTGGCATAAGGTAGAAGTCAGCTGAACCTAATTTAGATAAGAAAGCTGAGAAAAGATCTTTAATACTACCTGTATAGTCACTTGTTACACCTGCAACATTACCTTCAGCAGCTTTTACTTTATCAGTAAGAACTTGCATTGCTTCTTCCCATGAAATAGGAAGATAAGCGCCGTCTGCTGTACGTTTTAATGGTTCTGTAACACGGCTAGGAGCACATGCTAATTGTGACTGAGTAGCCGCAAGAGCTGTGATGCCGCCTTGACTAAGAATATTATCAGGGTTACCAAGTGTACGAACAGGTCTGCCATTAACCGTACGTACAAGCATGCCTACGCCTGATGGACAAAGCTTACTTACTGTAGGAACATAGGCATTTTCACCATACTTTAAGCGTGGTATCCATGACCAGTTCTGAGTCCAGTAAGCTGCATCATATAAAAGTTTCCATGGGGCGGGAGTCAATAAAGTTCCGACTACGCCACCACCCAAGATTTTCAAAACACTGCGTCTGTCTAACATATCCTACTCCCTCTATTTGTGACACACAAAGCAAGCATTACTTGCATTTGCCGCGCCAAATCTATGCCCGGGAAGTGCATGACATTCTTCACATTCCCACATCATCATTATTTCGCTGGAATACGTAGAAAGCACATTTTGTTGATACACAGGCGGTGTTTCTGTAGATGCAACATCTATATGGCAGGTGTTACAAAGCATTGCTTCCGTTTCAAAAACTGGTTCCACGTACTCATGACAACGTGCACAGTTCTCAATTGAGTGTGCCGCATGCGGGAAAAATACGTTATCAGGTTGTTTTGCATAGATGAGCCACTCATCTTGAATTTCACGTCCTGCGTCCACATATTCTTCTACAAAGCGAATTTCTTCTGGATCTTCCGTAATCGCAGTAGAGTGGCAAGATGCGCAACTCTCTGTTGATGGACGTCCGCTAAAAGTTCCGTCTTCACGAATGAAGTGACAGTCAGCACAAGCCATACCTGCATTTTCCACGTGTGCTACGTGGTTAAAAGCTATAGGTTGCTCGCTACTGGTATACATAATCGAAGGGTAGGCGTACCACCCAAATAACATTGCCACAACTAAGCCCAATAAAAATGGTGCCAGCCCGCAAACGCAAGATTTTTTCTTACATGTTTGCGTAGAATTGTTGTGTACTTCCCCCATACCCGATGCCTCGTGCGGTTAGAAGTTAATCCCTAATTTATGCGCAACTTTTGCACATAAACCTCCCCAATTACAAAAAAAAATTGTAGTCGCAAGTAAAAACCGTATCGTACAATTTTTTCCAACATTAACAAGATATTGTTAACGTTCTCCATAAGTAACCTATTTTTTTTACTATTGCAAGAGCTTTTTATAACTAAAAATAATTTACTATCAAATTTTCATATTTTCTTGATATACTTTATAGTTATTATTTTCTCAAAGTTTTTCTTAGTTTTATACCATTACTTATTTCTTCCATCTTGACAAATTCTTAAAAGACAACTAGATTCATCTCAGTTTACATAAATTTTTTAAAGGATTATAAATGAAACATCTTAGCATTCTTTTGGCTTTTATCGCAGTTTTAATTTTTTCGATGGCAGAACTTGCAGACGCTAAACGTCTTGGCGGGTCAAAATCATTTGGCAGCAAGCCATCTTTCTCTACTTCTGCCCCTAAAGCACCATCAAGTGGTTCAACTTCATCAGTTAACCAAACTAATAGAAATACTACCGGAGCTGCCGGTGCCGGGGCTGCTACAGCTACTGCCGGAAGAAGCGGATTCGGTATGATGGGCGGTTTATTCGGTGGACTACTTGCCGGTACTTTCCTCGGTTCTATGCTTGGTGGTCTCCCTGGTGGTGGCGGATTTTTAGATATTATAATTATAGGCTTGCTTGTATACTTCGGCTTCCGTCTCTTCTCATCTTTTTCTAAAAAAAAAGACAATAATTCACAACAACAGCAAGCACAAACACACAACTACTCACAACAAAAAAGCACCCTAAACAACGCATGGAGTAACTTGAAATCTGAACCTACAGAATCAACACAAACTCAAGAACAATCTAACGAAAATTCATACGGGATTGACCCTGCTGAGTTTTTAGAAGGTGCAAAAGCAACTTATGTTCGCATGCAAGAGTCTTGGGATAAACGTGATATCGAAGATATTAAAATTTTCACAAGTTCTGCTGTATATGATGTAGTAAAACAAGATTCACTTAATGACCCTAACCCTTCAAGTACTGTAATTCTAAATCTTTCAGCTCAAATCAACGCAATTGAAAAAGATGGTGATAAGGATAGAATTTCAGTTTACTTCATAGCTCTTTTAAATGAAGACGGTGAACAATCTAACGTTACTGAACTATGGCACTTTGTACGTGATAATAAGTTCTCAATGTGGAAAGTTGATGGAATTCAACAAGTAAGATAAAAAATCGAGATAAATTGTGGATAAATTCAGCCAAAATTATACGATAAAAAGTTATAATTCAGATGTAAATTCAAAGCTTAAACTATTGTCACTCTTAGAATTTTTTCAAGATATGGCAGATATGCACGCTGCGAAATACAACTTCGGATACGAATACTGCAAAGCAAATAATTTTGGCTGGATTTTAACCCACTATCATATAAAAATCAATGAGATGCCATCATGGAGCGATACTATCACCATAGACTCTTGGCCATCTCACCTTAAAAGAATAGCTTGCCGACGTGACTTTTGCGTCCATAATAAAGATAAAATTGCAATTCAAGCTGCTACTCAATGGGTAACTATCACACTTGATACACATAAACCTATTTCAATCAAGGAACATATGCCACATCTTGTGTGTCTAGAAGAGTTTGCCATTGAAACAAATTTTTCAAAAATTCCAGATATTATAACTCCTCATATTGTCAAACAGTTTCCAGTCTATATCCATAATATAGATACTAATAATCATGTAAATAATTCTGTTTATTTTCTTTGGGCATATGAAGGATTTAATCACGATTGGTCACTCAATAAAGAATTGAAAGAAATTGAAATTCAATTCAAAAATGAAACTTTTCTTAGTGACACTATCACTGTAACAACTCAAATTATTGAAAATGTTGCAACTCAGAGCATAACTACTCAAGATAATAAAGAAGTTGCTCGCGTAAGAACAACTTGGGCTTAGTTTTTTTATTCATTACCCTACAAAATCTACTTTGATAAAACACAAAAAAAGGAAGAGGTTACTGCCTCTTCCTTTTTAGCCTATCGGCATTCTCGTCCCGAGAATAGAACCCTTAAATTTAAAGGGCAAATCTATCTACTTTTTAAGCAAAGCTAAAATATTTAACGTCAGCTTGTTAAATATCTTAAGGCTTTAAGATAAATTTATTAAAGTGATAATTTATTCTTATACTTGCAAGAAAAAAATAATTAAAACTATATAATATCAAGCAGTTATAAATATAACGATATAGTTATGCTTGACAATAAATTAAAAATCAGCTAAAAATTCAGCATTCATTTTTAAAGATGCAGGAAACAATGAAAAAAGAACTCCTTATAGAAAAGATTGAAGAACATGCACAATTGCACCTTCAAGCAGCTTGGGACTCCTCAGGAGTTCAAGTAGATAGTTACAGGAACGAATTCTCACATCTTGCAATCACACTCGATCCTACATGGCAAACAATAGAAAAAGCTATAAAACATGGTGCTGACTGTATATTAGCGCATCATCCTTTATCTATGCCACCGTATAAACTTGATACTTTATCACCTCTTTATAAATCTGTGCATCAGCTTATTAAAAATGATATACTTCTTTATTCAGCACATACAAGCTTAGATAGTACACATAGTGGCTTTTCATGGTGGCTTGCTAAAGATTTAGCTCTACAAAACCTTGAAGAACTTGATGAAGTTGAACACTTTGGCTTTATCGGCGAACTTGAGAGTGGAGTTTCAATCGAAAATCTTGTTGAAATCTTAGAAATAAATATGCCTTACGCAGATAAAAAAAATTACAGATTAATCGGTAATAACCAAGATAGATTAATAAAAAAAATTGCACTCTGCACTGGTTCTGGTTCAGGCTTATATACAAAAGCTCAAGAAAAAGAAGCAGACATATTTATTACCGGCGATTTAAAATATCATCAAGCACTCGATATTATAAACGAAATACGCCCTACTCCTCTATTACTCGATGTAGGACACTTTTCACTAGAAGAAGAAATGATGCGACGCTTTGCAAAACATTTAGAATCTACATTAAAAATAAAAATAAGTTTTATTGAAGGTACAAATCCTTTTTCACCTTTAATATAATTTAATATATCTGACAAACAGAGAAAGAGCTTAATAAGCCATAAACTAAGGAGTAACAATGAGTCTTTACCTTAATCAACTTGAGCAACTTATCGCATTACAAAAGGTTGATAACGCAATTTATGATGTTAATAAAATGTTAACAAAAGCACCATTAATAATAGAAGAAATTAGAACAAGATTTGAAGAAATAGATAGTCAAAAAAAGAATATTGAAGAAAAACTCGTTCACCTACACGAACAAGAAAAAAGAATCAATAATGAAGCTGAAGAAAGCTCAATAAGCTTGAAAAAAAGCAAAAATAAACTAGAACAAGTTGGCAATGAACGTGAATTGACTGCTGCAACTCGCGAAATGGACAACATGGAAAAACAAACAAAACTTTTTGAAGACGAACAAAAAGCTCTTGATAATGAACTTCTCTTCCAAAATGCTAAAATGGAAGAACTCATGGAAGATTGGTCAGCAGTTCAAAAAGAACTACAAGATGCTGAAGATAACCTTGCTCAATTACAAAAAGATTCTGAAGGTCAATTAGCTGAACTTGAAGTTGCTCGTCAAGCATCTCTTTCACACGTTCCGGCTCCTGTTCTTTCAAGATACGAATTTATCAGAAGAAGATTAAAGCATCCTGTTATTGTTGCTGTTAAAAATGGTATTTGCTATGGTTGCCATATCTCTATTCCACCACAAGCATATAACGAATTACAACGCGGTCAGCAAATTGTTTCATGCCCGAACTGCCAAAGATTAGTATACTGGAGCGAACACTTCAATCCTACTCCTAAAGTAGAAGAAGCTGAACAAGACGCTGAATAATATAATTTTTTTGAGTTAAGCAGGTTATCGCTGCGTGAATTTCACGGAGAGGAAAGTCCGTGCTTCATCGGGCAGGACGCTGGGTAACGCCCAGAAAGAGCAATCTTTGGATAGCGTCACAGAAAAGAACCGCCTATGTATATAAGAGCTTGCTTTTATTATAAATCGTAGGTAAGGGTGAAAAGGTAGTGTAAGAGACTACCGGTACTGCGGGTGACCTCAGTAGCCGGATAAGCCCCGTCAGAAGCAAGACCAAATAGGAGAATAGATGTTCGCCCGGACATTTCTTAGGAATATATTCTCGGGTAGGTTGCTTGAGGTATATGGTAACATATATCCTAGATGAATGATAACCACGTGCATTTGCACGGACAGAACACGGCTTATAGCTGACTCAAAAGGGGAAGGAGCAAATGCTCTTTCCCCATTTCAAAATGGTAAAATACTTCAGCACTTAATAGAGAGGATAATATGTCAAGTTCAAACGATAAAAATACTACAAATAGCTCATGGGGCGGACGTTTCAGCGAAAAAGTTTCTGACTTGGTTGAACTATATACCGAATCAGTTTCTTTTGATAAAAATCTTTATAAAGTCGACATAAAAGGCTCTAAAGCTCATGCTAACATGTTGGCAAAACAAGGAATTATTACTGCCGATGAAGCAAAAATTCTTTGTGAAGGCCTTGATAAAGTTCTTCAAGAAATTGAAAACGGAAACTTCGAGTGGCGCATTGATCTTGAAGATGTGCATATGAACATCGAAACAAAACTTACCGAATTTGTTGGAGATGTTGGAAAAAAACTTCACACAGCAAGAAGCAGAAATGATCAAGTAGGTTTAGATTTTAGACTATTTGTATCAGAAAGTCTCCGTGAATGGTCTGAACTAGTAAAAAATCTTATCATTGTTCTTACAAAACAAGCTGAACAACACATAGAAACTCTTCTTCCTGGCTGTACACATTTTCAACCTGCTCAACCTGTAAGTTTGGCTCATCACCTTTTAGCTTATTGCGCTATGTTCCAACGCGATTTTGAACGCATGCAACAAGCTGAAAAGCGTGCAAGAATTTCTACCCTCGGAGCTGCGGCTCTAGCGGGCACAACTTATCCTATTGACTCAAAGTTTGTTGCTGAACAACTTGAAATGTATGGAATTTTCCAAAACAGCATGGATGCAGTAGCGGATAGAGATCATGTGCTTGAAGCTCTATTTTGCGCAAGCACTTCTGCAATGCACTTATCAAGGCTTTGTGAAGAGCTTATTATTTGGTCTAACCCTCAGTTTGCTTTTGTTCGTTTGAGCGATAGACACACTACAGGCTCATCAATCATGCCACAAAAGAAAAATCCTGATGTTGCTGAAATAATGCGTGGTAAAACAGGAAGAATCTATGGCAATCTTTTCAATCTTTTCACTCAATTGAAAGGTATTCCTCTCACTTATAATCGTGATCTTCAAGAAGATAAAGAGCCTTTCTTCGATACACACAAAAACTTTACTCTTTCACTCGCTGTTATGGCAGAAATGCTTGATCAAGCAACTTTCAACAAAGAGAATATGGCAAAAGCTCTTTCTCGTGGATTCTTGAATGCGACTGAATTTGCTGACTATCTAGTAGGGCTTGGAATTCCATTTAGAGATGCACACCACATCACCGGAAATACTGTTGCATTTGCTGAAAAAAATAATAAAGGATTAGAAAACCTTACTATTGAAGAACTTTCTCAGCACGTTCCAAGCGGTTTTGTAGTTGATGAAAAAGTATATGCAGTTTTAGACTATAAAAATGCTGTAGCTAACCGTTCCCAGCATGGCGGCACCGGTTTTGATTCAGTAAAAGTTCAAATAGCTTCTATTCAAGATTGGATAACAAAATGCTAAAGAAAAAAGTCTATATAGCGGCAAGCTTTCGTCATATACATGCTGTTCAGATGCTCGCTAATCATCTAGAAAATTTAGACTTTGATGTTCTCGATTGGACAAAAAAAGCTGTTGTTCCTGAGGGACTAAGTCCCGCTCAACGCAGAGAATGGATGGATACCGACGATAACGGTGGAACTGTTTACGCTTTTTGTTCAAATGCTTGTACTACTGCTGACTTTGTTATCTATCTTGGTGAATCAGGACAGGATGCTGGAGTTGAAATCGGCATGGCAAAAGCAAAAGGAATTCCTATACTTGGAATACGAGGACCACTAGAGGCTGCAGGGCTAATGTTACACGGCTCTTGCACTCTTTGGGTGGATACTATCAATAATGCTTTAGTTGTGTTAAAGCAACTCGCAAAAGTTCAAGCAAACGAAATTCACGATTCTCTTATCAATATAAAGTATTAATTTATCATAATTTATAGCATAGCCTCTAATATCAAATTTGTTTACAAGTTTTGATACTAGAGGCTATTTTTTCTAAAGTACATTCTAAACTTTATAACTCTAAAAATTAAAACGAATGAGGCTCACCACCCGATGCGATGAGCCCCTGTCTGAGGAGAGTATTATGAAGAGGAATATGTTCAATCTATCACATTTCCATATCTTACAAAAAAACCCATGAACCTATGATAGATTTACCATCTAAACAATAAGGCAAGCACGGGAGAGATTGAGTTTATTACAAGAACATACGTTCAACGTAATATTAAGTTCAAGAAGAGCTTGATTAAGATATAATACAATTTTATTTTTTTGTAAAGTCTATTTTGTGTTTTTTTTCATTTTATATTCATTTTTTCTGCTCTATCACTTTATTTCTTAGTAATTCTATAGAGATAGAAAAATTAAAATTTTACAGAAAAAATCATTTTATTACTATAATCAATTCTATTCGTATTATGTATATTTCAAATAAATACATAAAATAAATATGTTAGTTTCTGTGTGAAAAATTATTAAATTTTATTAATCTTTTTAGGATAAAATTTAGAAACACACTCTAATCTCATATTTAATCAAAACTTGACATTTTATCCTTTTGGACTTAATTTCAGCAATCAACTTTTTAGTTATAGTAGTTTACTTGTGTATAAGTTATAGTCTAACAATAGGAATAAAATATGCTTCCCCAAACACCTGCAACCGGTTATAAGCTTTTTGCTCTTTCTATGACCATATTCGCTATCGGTGATGGAATTGGAAATATTGCAATTAAAGCTGGTTTTAATCCACCGCTATTAAATGTTTTACGCTATGCTCTTCTAGCAATTCTTATTTTAGCTTATAGCATTTACACTGGAAAAGGTAAAGAAATATTACTAGCTGAAAATAAAAAAATCCTTATATTACGCGGATGTTTTCAAGGTTTTGGCACTGTACTCTATTTTTCTGCTTTCCAGTTCATTCCTTTATCTATGGCGGCTAGCATATTTTTCTGCGCACCTATAGTATTACTTGCTCTTTCACCCTTTGTATTAGGAGAAAAAGTTGGTCTAAGACAATGGTTTACAGTTTTTCTAGGCTTTAGCGGTATGTTTTGTATTATAAATCCACTTGCTTTAGACTATTCTACTATCTTCAACGATACATCATTTCTCGGATTTGGATTTGCATTGTTAGGCATGCTTTCATTTATGTCTGTGCAATTACTCACTAAAAAAGCATCTTCAAATACTTCTACACATTCGTTGCTCTTTTGGGGAAATGCCATATCTTGCTGTGTTTCTACTCTTTTTACTTTATTCTTTTTACCCGATTCTGAAACAATTACAGCTTCATCTTTACTTGCTATTGTCTTTATGTCTTTATTTGCTTTGCTTGGTCAAATCTTATTTGTTACGCCTTATAAATATGTAAGCGCGAGCGATTTGGCACCTCTCAACTATTTACAGCTTGCTGTTACTATCATAATAGGAATTTTCTTTTTTGGAGAACGACCTCCTTTACTTGCTTACCTTGGCATGGTTTTTATTATCACAGCCGGCACACTACAAGGATTTTTTGCTTCACGAGGAATTAAATAATGCGATACCGTAGACTACTATTACCCTTTCTTGCTTTTTGTATAGCTTTATCAGCACTATTTTGGCATAACTACTCTTTCCATGATAAATATATTGATATTATGGCGAAAACATCTATGAAAGATGACACAGAAACTCTAACCATTGAAGATAGAATTATTCTTCGTGACGAAATGAATAAGTTTTTTCAAGATGCAAATTTACGTATCAGCTTTCATATAACAAGAGAAAAGGCAATGCCTGAAATTGTTGGTGAAAACACCCTTGCTATTTCGATTAATCCAGATACAAAATCAATTGAATATATCATGCCTAATAAGTTAAAGTATACCCTCAATTATGACGCTGCTGGTGTTGAAAACCAAGCTATGAAACATTTTCAAATATGCAACAGTAACTCATCAACTACCCTTAGCGACTGCCTTACGCAAAACTTAGCCTATCTTCACTCAGAACTCTATCTAAAAAGAGGTATTGTTTTACCACGAAGATAAGTCTTATTAGGTAAAGTGTTATGAAAAATCTATTTCATCGTTCTGTTCTCACGAATAAAGAAAAGGCATATGTAAATAGTGTGCAGAGAAGTTCAGGGCTACGCCTTGTCTTCACTGTTATAGTTTTTGCAATGGTTTTCTTTCTGTATTCTTTTCATTTTGAATCGAAAATAATTCAAATACTTTCTACTACCTCGATGATTGACGACACTTCTACCCTTGGATACTCTGACAGACGTAGCATCAAGGAAATTGCCGATAAAATTAAAGAAAATCATTCATTAGGTCTACGTTTTCATATTAAGCATGCAAAAATAGAACTTCCTCGTCTACCTGATGATGTAATCTATATTGCTATCAATCCAATCATAAAAGATATACTAGTTTCTATTCCTGCGCCTTATCTTCCGCTTCAGGCAAGATTAGACGATCACCTAAATTCTTGTCTTATTAATAGCTATAATCAGAGCGAAGACACTACACTAGCCTACATTTATTCTGCGGAACTACTTTGGGATAATAAACTTGCAATCTGTTTTATTTCTGGTTTAGAGAATCTTAGTGCTGATCTTGAAACTTTTGATGTGAAACAGCACTTATAGATCTAGTTTCCGCTACTGCTTAATTATTCTATTTTTGAAACATCACAAAAAAAGCACGTTTTATCAAGCGTGCTTTTTTATTATGTTATTGATAAACTTTATATCAAATAGAAGTGTGAAAGTTCACCTTTAATTGATGTTTGATACACGGCTTGAGAAGCTATTGGAGTTCCATTCATTACAGATTGAGAATTTTGAATATTTTGAATGCCACGTTTAAGCATAGCATCTGCGGCTAGTCTTTGCATTATTTTTAGGCATTGCGGAGTACTATCAAGTAAACTTATGATTTCTTCACGCTGTGGGTGACTATTCACTTGAAGATGCCCATTTTCAGTAAGTGAAATAACAATTTTCTCATCTCTATTAATGTCGTGCTTATTAAAAAGATAGTAAACTATATTTAAAAAGGCTTCTTCGAGTTCTTCGGCACGCGCATCAATTGACTTTAACGCTTCATGAGCGTGCTCGGCAAGAGCAAGTATAATATCGTCGTAATACGATGCTGAACCGCTTTTGTTTTTGCCTAAGCTAAGTGATGTATGTGTTGAGTATTGCATAACGCCTTCTTTGGAAAATTTTTCCCTTTTAAAGTTATAATATGCTTATAAAGCAAGTAATGTGCCAAAGTTTTAAAAAAGTCTAGACTTTTAAGTGTTTTAAATTTTTAATCAATTAAATTAGATTCATAAATTCTAGAAAAATACTTGTCGACAAAGCTAAAAAAAGGATATACATTTCACCAAGTAATTAAATTAATAATATTTTAGAGGTCATATGCCAACTATTTTAATTCTTCTTGCAATATTATCGTGCTGGATACTGCTTTTTCCTTATCCTGCAACGGTTTTTCTTGCAATTTGTATATCAATTCTTTGTTTGCCTTTTTATGAATACTTAAAGGAAAAATTTTCCCAAGTAAAAGCTATTATCATTTTTACACTTAGCATTCTTTTTTCATTAATTCTACCTATTTCAACCGTTGCTCTTATGGTAACGCCTCAGGCAATCAATGGAGTGAGGCTATTGCAACAATGGCGAGATACTGGTTGGGAACTTCCTATTGAAGTGCAAGAATATATAAATCTTGCTGAGTCTTGGCTTGCAGAAATACCTGAACTTACACACTTCATTGCAGATATTGAAGCAAACGTTAACCAAACAATCAATACAATTGTATCTCATCTACTAACTGGCGTTGCCGGTTTTGCCGGTGGTATTTTCAACTTCTTATGGCATCTTTTTCTTTTTGTCATTCTCACAGTTACCTGTGTTATGTATGCAAAGGAAATAAAAGAAATAGCTTCAAGAATAATTCATTACGGCGATGGAATGCTTGATAGATTCCTTACTACAATTCGCGCAGCTTTGCGTTCTGTAGTTATGGGAATTTTACTTGTAGCCTTATTTCAAGGTATTGCATGTACATTAGGGTTTGTAATATTCCAAGTTCCAGAACCTTTTTTCTGGGGTCTTTTAGCCTGTCTTGTAGCACCAATTCCTTTTATTGGAACTGCACTTGTTTGGGTACCTTTAAGTTTTGTGCTTTGGTTTATAGTATCTCCATTTATGGCATTAGGTCTTGTGGCATGGGGAATGCTCGTTGTTGCCGCTGTTGATAACTTTTTGCGTCCATACTTCTTATCAAAAGGAATCGAAGCTCCATTCTTTGTATTACTTCTTTCTATTCTATGTGGGCTTGCAGTATTCGGAGCTGTAGGCCTTATTGCCGGACCTGTTATAATTGCTTTTGCTATTCAGTGTGTTGGTGAAGCTGCAAGAATATACGGTTTAAAATTACCTGAATCTGTAAACAAAGCACCTAAAAAGCATTCGACTACACGAATATTTCTAAGAAAATTTTTTGGAATAAGATTAAAGAAAAATTCTATCAAAAATAATTCTCAGTCAATTGATAAACCTCAAGAAACAAAGGAGATAACTTCCTAATGAAAGTTGAAAAACCAATTGGAAAAGTTGCAAGTATGCCACATCGCATTTCTTATGGGGAAACAGATACTATGGGTGTGCTCTATCATGCTGAATATCTGCATATATGCGAAAGAGCACGAAATTTTTTAGGCCGAGAAATAGGATTTAGCTACGTAGAACTTGAAAAGTCAAATCTCATGCTCCCTGTTAGAGAGGCTGAAATTAGATATAGAAACCCAATAGGCTATGATGCACTTATTTATGTTGATATAGGTGTAAGTGAATGGAAAAAGGCATCTGTACGCTTTGCTTACCACTTATATAATGAAGATAGAAGTCTTCTTATAGCTGAGGCTTCAACCCTTCATGCTTGTGTTTCAAAAGAAGGTAAAGTAACTCCTTTTCCAGCCGATTTAAAAGATAAATTTTTCTCAGCTTAGTGTGTACTTCAAGAGTGCATTTCTAAATATAAGATACCTATTTTATATAAACATATGAACAACTCAAAAGGGGAAACTTAATTTACTAAGTTTCCCCTTTCTAAATTTAAAGCTGATTATTTATCAGCACAAGTTATATAAAGAGATATTTTGCAACAAATACTATTGTAAGTAAAATTGCAAGCGGTGTTAGTTCTTTTGTTTTCTTAGTAACAAAAGCAATAACAACAAAGCTTACAAGACCAAAGATAATCCCTTCAGAAATGCTGTAGGCAAATGGCATAATAATAAGAGTTAAGAATGCCGGAATAGCTTGAGTGTAATCATTAAAGTCTACTTCAAGAATCGGTGAAAGCATAAATAAACCAACTAAGATAAGTGCAGGCGCAGTTGCTTCAGTAGGAATAACCAAGAATAAAGGTGAAATAAGGAGTGCAAGCAAGAAAAGAACTGCAACTGTAACAGCTGTAAGACCTGTTCTTCCACCCTCTGCAACACCGGCAGCACTTTCAACAAATGAAGTAACTGTAGATGTTCCTAAAGCCGCACCAACTGATGTACCAATAGCATCAGCCATAAATGCGCTTTTTGCATTCGGAAGTTTACCATTAGAATCAAGAAGTTTACCCTTTGTAGCTACACCAATAAGAGCTCCAACAGTATCAAAAAGATCAACAAACAAGAAAGTTGAAAGCACTAAAAGCATATCAGCTGTAAAGATAAAATCCCATTCAAATTGCATAAATGTTGGTGCAACAGAAGGAATTGTAAAGAGTTTTGAAGCATCAAAACTTGCTATATTCGTTACACCTAAAGGAATACCAATCAGTGTAGTAAGAACGATACCAATAAGGAGAGCACCCTTAACTTTATAAGCTAGTAAAACACCAATTATCAAAATACCAATTATTGTAAGTGCCGGTCCAGGTGCAGTAAGGTTTTCAGCAATAGAAACAAGTGTAGCATCATTATTAACAATAATTTTAGCTGATTGCAAACCAATAAATGCAATAAAGAGACCAATACCCGCAGAAATAGCTTTTTTCAAAGAGTTTGGTATACAGTTTAATATAGCTTCTCGAAGATTTGTCATTGTAAGAAGAATAAAGATAAGACCTTCAAGGAAAACAGCTGTTAATGCAAATTGCCAAGTGTGACCCATTTTAAGAACAACAACAAATGCAAAAAATGCGTTTAATCCCATACCAGGTGCTAAAGCAACAGGAAGGTTTGCGCAAATCCCCATTACTAAAGTACCTATTGCAGCACTTAACGCAGTTGCTGCAAAAACTGAGCTTGCATCCATTCCTGCAGCACTTAAAATATCTGGGTTAACGGCTAAGATATAAGCCATGGTCATAAATGTAGTGAAGCCGGCAATTACTTCCGTACGAACACTTGTGTTTCGCTCACTTAAACGGAAAAGTTTTTCTAACATACAAAATCCTTACTATAATCTTTACATTACAAATATTCTGCAACATACTAGTATATAAGACATTTTTATAATTTATTTAAATTTTTATAAAACCATATCCTATAAACTCGGGGCATGATAATCTATTTTTCTTTTTTTGAAAAGAGTTTTTTTATTGCTGTTTTAAACACAAAAAAGAGTGTAACACTTTGTTATATCAGTATGATAAAAAAGGTTACACTCTTTTGCAAAAATAAATTATATAATCTAGAAAAAAGATTTCCTCTTTGAAGACGAAGGAATATTTAAAGCAGTCCTATACTTAGCAACAGTTCTACGCGCCATATCAATTCCGAGGTCGTTCTTAAGAATTTCACAAAGTCGTTCATCAGACAATGGTGACTTTGGATTTTCTTCAGAAATATATTTTTTTATCGCAACCTTTACAGCTTCAGAGCCTACTTCATTACCATTTTCTAGTGAAAGAGCTGAATTAAAGAAGAATTTAATCTCATAAGTACCGTGTGGAGTCGCAACGTATTTATTACTTGTGATACGTGATATTGTTGATTCGTGCATACTAATATCTTCCGCAACCGTCTTTAATATAAGAGGTTTCAATTTAGTAACACCCTCTAAGAAAAACTCTTCTTGGTATTTAATAATTGACTCTATAACTTTATACAGAGTTTTTTGTCTTTGATGTATAGCTTTTATGAGCCAAGTCGCTGCTTTTTGTTTTTCTGAGAAAAATTCTTTTTGCTCTTGTGGAATAGCATTTGTAGGAAGTTGAGAATACATTTCACTTAATTGAAGCTGAGGAATTCCGTCATCATTCAAAACAATAACGAACTCATCTTCAATTTTATAAACATAGGCGTCCGGTGAAACATAAGTGTGATTTGAATCTCCGTAGCTAGCTCCCGGCATTGGTTCTAAGGACTTAATAATTTGGATATACTCAAAAAGAACTTCTTCATCAATCTTGAATTTTTTCATAAGAGGCTTATATCTTCTAGCTTCTAAATCTTCAAGATGTATGGTAATAAGATCTACCAAAATAGGGTCACGATCATATTTTAAATTTTGAATTTGAATAAGCAAAGACTCTTGAACTGAGCGTGCAGCTACTCCAACAGGATCAAACTTTTGAATTTGTAAAAGAATGTTTTCTGCTTGTTCAGGAGTACAATTTGCATCTGTGCATATTTCTTCAACACCGGCAGCTAAAAAACCTCTATCATCAATGTTTCCGATAATCATTTCACCTATTAGAATTTCATCGTCTGTAAA
Organism: uncultured Desulfovibrionaceae bacterium; assembly: GCA_964371865.1. Taxonomy (GTDB): domain Bacteria; phylum Desulfobacterota; class Desulfovibrionia; order Desulfovibrionales; family Desulfovibrionaceae; genus CAYJAZ01. The sequence continues at coordinate 48,081 of CAYJOR010000002.1, forward strand.
GTTTGCAAGGTGCAACTGCCACATAAGGTGCGATTCTAAAGAAGTTTTTGTTGCATAACGAGCTTCAAATGAAGTCATTTCTTCCGGAAGTTCACTCTCACGATGAGTGCTTAGCTTTGGAGTGCTTGCCAAATCACCAAGATAATCTTCCCAATCTGCGCTGCTTGCTACTTCGTTATCATATACATTTTCTTCAACTTTATCGTTAGAAGCATGTTCAATTTGTGTATTATGTTCTTCTACATATTCTTCAAGAAAAGGATTTTCAAGCAACTCATTAGAAATTGTATCAACAAGTTCCAAGCGTGAAAGTTGTAAAAGGTTGATGGCTTGCTGCAACTGTTGTGTCATTACAAGTTGCTGTGATAATTTCAGTTGTTGTCTTAATTCTAAGGCCATAAATTTATCTCTTACTATACTTTATTTGGGTTGATTCTTCTTAATACATCTAAATTATAACCATACTTTCAAAATATTCTGAATTTTATTGATAAGGTAAAATACATCCTATTTAAATAATATTTCTAAGCAGAAAATGTTAGAAACCCTTCTTCAAGTGAAGTATCTAGACTTTCTCTTGAGAAGACTTGATTATTTTGGCATACTTTTTGAAAAGAATCAAGGCTAAAATTAATTTTCTACAAATTGATAACTTTTCCCAGTAAACTATCGTTTATTATATACGCTAAATTATTCTTGACTTTATTTGTTATATTTGATAAACAAAATCGAGTCAATATAAGAACCTCATAACATATACATAATAGTTTTCTTTTTTGACTACCAACGAGCTTTTACAACATTCCCATAAATGTTACATGAAAGCTTTATTAAAGCCGATAAGCATAAGTACAGTTGTTACCCATTAAGACAATTAAGTCGTTTTATATTAAGTTTTATTTCTTGTAAAACATAATATTCTTATTACTTTTAATTAATTTCTTTATAAATTAAAGTATAATAAAAACTTGTTTTATTGTGACTACAAATACTATCATTATTTACAACTCATTATTTTATAAAGTTTTTAAAGAATATTATTTAACTTACGCAAATATACTTTGCTAAGCTGCTCTTGCATGAAAAAAACTAAAGCCAATAAACGCAACTAATTAAATTTGGCATATTTGCTAAAAATTACATGTTATAATTCTGAATTTAGCAAAATAAGGTGAAATTAATACGTATAAATACTTCTATCTAGGAGAAGATTAATGGAGAAATTCAAAGCATCTGTTTCTGCAAATAGTGGAGAAATTAACTCTGAGCATTTATCATATCTTATTCAAGAGGCATATTTTCTAAAGCAAGAAAAGGAAAGAATTGAGTCAAAACTTAAAAATTTGTATGAAAGCATTATTACTTTTGCAAATTTTTCTGAAGGAAAAAAAACGGTTACACTGCCATCTCAGTTAGCCTTAACAGCAAAAGTTTCAATACGAGAAAGTTTAAAGTGGAATCAAGAGAAACTTTGTAACCTAAAAAACGTTATGGGTGAACATCAATTTTCAAAATTATTTAAATCTGAATATAAACATAATTCTAAACAAGTCCTTGATAATTTTATTGATTATGCCCCAAAAAAACTTAAAGAACCGCTATTAGATTCATTTACAATACAAAGTTCTTATTCAGTTTCAATTGAAAAAAATTAGATTTTTATAATAGTTATTACCCAGTAAAAACCTATCACAGGAAATCATAAGGAGATTTTTATGACTTTTGACCTCAATTCAGCAAATTATCAATCAGCATCAATACATCTTATTCCTACACAATCTAAAGTATTCGTGAAGCTTAGCATTGTTCATCCACATAAAGATTTTTTAGGTTCTAGCCAAGAACTAACTCGCAGAAGCACAGGACTTGAGCAATTATGTGTAAAATTACAAGTAATTAAAGGCTCTTATCAAAATACTTACTTTTTCCATAATTTTAATATTTCTGGAGGAGTTACAAAAGGGCATCAAAAAGCAATTGAAATATCAAGAAGTCAATTACGTGCATTAGTAGAGGCAAATTGGTGCATAAGTCCAAAAGATCAAAGTGAAGCAGCTATGCAGGCAAGAAAATTAAATTCCCTCAAAGATATAAATGGTTACATCTTTCCAATTATTGTTGATTCTGAAATCAACGATAAAGGCTTCCTTAATAACAAGCTGAAATCAATTATTACAGTTGACGACCCTGACTATCCAATACTTCTAGAAAAAGGTGAAATTATAAAAGAATCTGAATAGTTATTAAATGTAAAAAGGGATTCCAGATGGAATCCCTTTTTTTGTAATTAAGATTAGTTATACAATAATCATAGCATCGCCATAAGAGAAAAAGCGATAATTATTTTCTACTGCTTTACTATAAACATCTAAAATATTTTCTCTTCCAGTCAATGCGGATACCAGCATTAGAAGTGAAGATTCCGGCAAATGGAAATTCGTTATCAAAGAATCAACAACTTGAATTTTATGAGATGATTGCGGATGTATAAAAATTTTAGTTGATGCCTTCATCCCCTCTAAAGGAAGAGGTAATTCATTAGTATTATTCCACAATTGCGCAGCGCCTTCTAAAACTCTGCATGAAGTAGTACCAACTGCAATAACTGGGCGGCTTTCTTTCTTCGCATCTATCACAGCTTGAGCTGTTTTCGCTGAAAGTTCAAAATATTCCGAGTGCATAGGATGCTCTCGAATATCATCACAGCGCACTGGAGTAAATGTTCCATACCCAACATGTAAAGTAACTTCTTCCCACAAACAGCCTTGATTTAGTAGTTCTTGCTTTAATTCTGATGTAAAATGTAAACCAGCTGTAGGAGCTGCTACTGACCCGGCTTTATCTTTATCTGCATAGATAGTTTGATATCTTTTTTTATCTTCGGCAGAATTCAAAACTCGTTTTATATAAGGAGGAAGTGGAAGATGTCCATTATTTTCAAATAGTTCACATATATCGCCTTCCCATGTTAGACGAACTCTATGTTTTCCAAATTCAAATTTTTCAAGCACTTCTACTTTTAACCCGCCGTCCATAATCCACTCAGTTCCAATTTTTGCAGACTTAGATGGCTTCAACAATACTTGAGCTTCGGCTGATGAATTATTATTTTTATTTGCTTCTTCTTGGAGAAAAATAGGAGGAGTGAGCAAAAGTAATTCTCTTTTGCCTTGTTGTGGGCTTACCCCAAAAAGTCTTGCAGGCACTACCTTAGAATTATTTGCTATAAAAAGAGGCTTTTTACCTTCCGGTGAAACAGGTAAGTATTTCGCTATTTCATGAAAATGTGCATGCGTAATCTCATTTTTCTTTCTATTGAATACTAAGAGTTTTGAGCAATCTCTTTCACTAGCCGGCTCTTGAGCAATTTGATTTTCAGGAAGGTAAAAATCATAACTTTTTAGGAGGATATCTTTATTATCTGTCATTTTTTTCTTCATAAAAAAGGCAGAATTTTCATCTGCCTTTGTTTTTTATCGTTTTTAGTGGCAATTTATTTCAATACGAATATTGAGTCTTTCTTCAATCTCGGCTATACGATCTCTTTTATGATTAAGAAGATATAGAGCAAGTTCTTTATCTGTTGAATATACGTATTTAATTGATTTTTCTGCTCGTGCTTTACGTGAAATTTCTTTCAGTGCATCTTGCGCTTGCCATTCCATGTTTCTACGAATACCGGTTCCTTTACAATGTGGACATGGTTCTGTGGAAATAGAAATCGCTGAAGATCCAATACGTTGGCGAACTAATTCAAGCAAACCAAAAGAGGAAATATGACCTATTTCGTATCTTGCTCTATCTGGTTTCATACTATCTTTGAAAGCTTTTTCAACTTCTTTAATTGTACTTTTATCACGAAGTTCGATGAAATCTATAACAATTTGCCCGCCGATATCGCGCAATCTTAGATGTCTAGCAATTGCTTGAGCAGCTTCGATGTTTGTTTGTAGAACCATCGCTTGGAAATTTGCTTTATTTTGAGTTTTACCGGAGTTAATATCAATCGCCATAAGAGCTTCGGTCTGATCAAAAACTACTCTACCACCGCTTGGAAGTTGGACTTCACGAGAAGTGATTTCATTAATTTGTTTTTGTAAAGTAAAGCGTTCAAGTAGTGACTGTCTTGGTTCTTTAAAAAGTTTAACCATATTACGCTTTTGCGGATAAAGAAGAGATGCCATTTCATGAATTGATTCAGCCATTTTTTCATCATCAGTCCAGATTTCTCTTACATCCTCATTCAAGTAATCACGCACAACTCTTTGGGTTAATTCAACTTCTTGGTGAATTAGAGTAATCGGAGTTACATTTTGTGCTCTTTGAACTATATCAATCCATAATCTTTGAAGATAGTCTAAATCAGCTTCTAATTCTTCCGGAGTTGCATTTGCAGCAGCGGTACGAATAATAACGCCCATATCTTTTCCAGGGTTTAATCCGTCAAGCATAGCACGAAGACGTGTACGCTCTTCAGGGTCAATCACTTTACGGGAAACACCAAATTGTTCTTGACCAGGAGTAAGAACAAGGAAACGCCCTGCAAGAGAAATCCAAGTAGTTAAAAATGCCCCTTTGCTTCCGGTAGGTTCTTTTACAATTTGAACAAGAACTTCTTGACCCGGTTTGAGGACTTTACTAATCAATGGAAATCTATGGTTTTTTGATGGCATATGTGGATTTAAATAGTAATCCGGATGAACTTCATCTATTTGTAAAAATCCATTTTTTTCAGCACCAAAGTTCACGAATGCGGCTTGTAAGTTAGGGTCGACATTGTGAATTGTAGCCTTATAAATATTTCCGCGAATTTTAGCATGGTGCGTCATTTCAACAAAATATTCTACAACAGTGCCATTTTCTGTAAGAACAACTTCAACTTGCTCATCAGGTTGAACAGACACAAACATCTTTAATTGTTCGCTATGTCTGCCTTGTTCAGCTTTATTCTCTTGATAAGCGTCGTTTAGTTTATTTGTTTCTGATGAATCTGTTGATTTTTTACGTCTAGATTTATTCTCTTTCACAGGTGGTTGGATATATTCAACTTCTGGAACATAAGTATAGGTACTTTCTAAAGCATTTTCAGCAAAAGTAGGAAGTCTATTAACTTTTTCTGAATAATCTTCACGAGCTACATTTTGCTTGCGTACTGGACGTTTAGGCTTTTGCTTTTGTTGTTGATTTGTAGTTTGCTGTAAAAGCGAACCGTCGTCAGCTATTGGCTCTGGACGTGGAGCACGGAATTTTTGTTGATTTGGTTGCCTAAAGTTTTGCGGTTTTGGTTGCATTTCTTGGATATCATCTTGATATGAATAAGTTTCTTGATGAAGACTTTTTCCGGTAATTGCAGCAATTACTGATGAATTATCAAATGCAGGTTCAGAATATGGTTTTTGTCTGTGCTGAGTTTGCTTTGAGTTTTTTTGACGATTTGGCGTATGCTGTTGATACACTTCAGGCATTGCACCATTATTCATCTGTTCAGAATTATAGTGGTTATTTTTATTTTGATTAGAAAAAGGTACTCGTTTAAAGAAGTTTTTACTCAAGCCTTTATTTGGTTTTTGTCTATTATTATGAGAATATTGCGGAGCACCAGATAGTTGTGTAGGCAGAAGTTGAATAGGAGAATTATCATCCTCATAAAAACTTGTATTATTTGAATTAATTTCTGAGTTTGTAGGAGATTTAAACTCTTCAGATTTTTCCTGCATTACAGGTTTACGGGGACGAGGTCCACGACGAGTAGTTTGAGTTTTAGACTTTAATTCCTCAGAATTTTCAAAGTCATTTCTTATGCTTTCAACAACATTTTCTGTTATTTTTTCAGGGTGTTTTTGTTCAACCACTGTTTCTTCTTGAACTTTTGCTTTTCTACCTCTTTTTTTAGGGGCTTCAACATCATTTACTAAGTCTGAGCTCTTTTGTTCGTCAGTGTTGCTTAGCACTGATTTTCTTCTACCACGTGGTTTTGAAATTTTTTCTTCTGCAAGATAATCTGGTGTTTTATCGAAGTTTTTTTCTGTTTCTACCAAAGCTAAAGGAGCAACTTCTACTTGTTCTGTAGTTTTTTTTCCGCGTCTTGTTTTTTTAATTTCTGCTTCAGGAGCAGTATTTTCCAATGTTTTCGGTTGACGTTTTTGTTTTACAATTGCTTTTTCTTCTTGTGAAACAGCTACTGACTCTTGTTTTGCTGGATTTTTACGAGGTCTTCCGGGTCTTCTTGCCGGTTTATCGTTGTTTTGTTCAGTTTGTTTGATTTCTGGCATTTGATTTTCTTGATTGTCGCTTGTCATATATGTCCTTCATAAAAAATAGATGTAGTTTTACTACAAAATAAATTTGTTTTGATTTCTTAAAAATTATTTTATAATTACAAATCATTAGAGAGCAATGTTGCAATTATACGATAGAAATACAATGTAATATCCAAAAACAGCGGAACACTTACACTTGCATTTTTTTTATTCTTCACGTATTTTATTGACAGAATTTTTTCATTGATAGTATTTTATTTAACCAAATATAAACGGTATATTATGAACACTAATGCTGCTGATATAAATAACGCAATTCGTAAAGAGATGAGAAATAAGCGGATGCTTTTTTATTCCAACTCGTTTGAGTATGAATGTTTTTCTAAATCTTGTCAAGTCTTAGTTTTATCATCAAAGATATGGAATGAAGCTGAAAATATTGCTCTTTACCTGCCTTTCCGTGGTGAAGTAGACACGCATATCCTTATAGATTCTGCATATAAACAAAATAAAAATTTATTCTTTCCAAGATGTTTATCTTATGAGGAAGCTCATGCTGATGGAATTATGGAGTTTGTGCATATTCCTAAATCAACTTATTCTACCTCTTTTGAATCAGGTAGTTATGGAATTCAAGAACCCAAAAAGAACTTATCTGCCACACTACTTCCTCAAAAAACACTTGTTCTACTTCCTTGTTTAGCCTACAATTTGCAAGGTTTTAGACTCGGATACGGTGGTGGATATTACGATAGACTTTTATCACAAAATAAATATTTTTCTATGATTTTATGTTTTAATTTTCAATATAATACTCAAATTATTCCACAGTGTTGGGATATCCCTGTTAATTTTATAGCTAATGAAAAGGAAGTTCTATGCTCAAATCAATCCCTTTTAAGTTCCCTAATGTAAAAAACGTTACTTGCGCATTTCAAGTGCGTGATTTACCACACTATTCAAGTAAAACAGACTCTAACTATATCGGAAAAAATATTTCATTTGATGTAAAAGACAATTTTGAAGATGTTGTACAAAATCGATTACAAATTCTACACTCATTTAATGTAGATTCTTTTTCTGATATAACACAGGTTCACGGTATTACAACAATTTATGAACCTGAATCTTCCACTCCCTCAGCTTATGCTCCTTATAATGCTGATGGTATGGCTACAAGCAAAAAAAATCATGCTTTATGTATAAAAACTGCAGATTGTCAACCTATATTAATTACTGATATTTCAGGTGAATACCTACTTGCCCTTCATGTAGGTTGGAAAGGAAATAGACAAAATTATCCTTATATTGCTGTAGAAGAATTTTGTGAACATTACAACATAAAAGCAAGCAATCTACTTGCTGTAAGAGGCCCTTCACTTGCTCCCAACATATCAGAATTTATAAACTATTCCACTGAATGGGGTGCTGATTTTAATAAATGGTATAGTGAAAAGGATAAAACTGTAAATCTTTGGGAGCTAACTAAAAATCAGCTACAAGAAGCTGGAATTCAACCAAAAAATATATTTTCAATTGACTTGTGTACTTATTCAAACCCTCTACTGTTTTATAGTTTTAGATATTCTAATGAATGTGGTAGACAAGGTTCTTTCATATGGATAAATTCGTAATTTTATATATCGACAAGAATCTAAATTTTATATACTAATTTTTTAAGCACTTTTTAACTACAAGTACAAAAAAAGACCTTCGGTTCAATATTTAATTGTACTAAGGTCTTTTTTATATTTAAATTCATTCATTACTTCTATTTACAAGCCAGTTTTGCAACTGATTATATTCGGCACAATATTTTAATCCATCGAATGCTATAGGTGCACCTTCATTTCTCCAATCAAGAACTGTTTTTCTTGCTTTTCTAAACTTATTACATATTTGTCTTAAACTACTTAAATGTTCCGGATTGACTGAAAGCGGATGTTGCATAAATCCTCCAAATTTAAATTATTTATTTTGACTATATCACTACCTGTTCAAATTTAATACCTAAGATGTACAAATCTTCATACATCGTTTTTGTAACCGCATGACTTAGTTAATATTATTTTTTTTGGGATTTAGATTTATTTGAGTGAATAAAAAATCTTCTTTAGGGTAGAAAAGTAAAAAAAATTAATTTAAATATACTATTGATAAAGAAAATAAAAACTATCATTCAACATATCAACAATAATTATTTTTTTATGAATTATGCTTGAACAAGTTGAAATTTATAATTTATAAATATAAATAAATATCTTATAATGGATTAAATAAATAAAATAGATTAAAAACTTGAATACATATTGTTCATATTGGCTTATATTTCTTCAAGTAGTTTGATTTAGTAATATCATAAGATAGTTACAGTGTCAATTCAACTAATATAGTCTTAAAATTATTACTTTATTTTTTATCGAAATATATTTAAATTACACATCATTAATCAAATTCATTAAGTCAATTAAATAAAAAAAAACAATAATAAAGAGGTTTACAATGAATAATGAAGATAAAATTCTTAACGCACTCCAACTACAAATTACAAGTGGAAGATTTAAAAGTCTTAATGAACTTGCAGCGTTTTTAGGTTTAACTGAAACTACAAAATCAAAACTTTACAACGTTTTTAATCGAGATATGAATGCGGGATATAAAACAATTTGTGATTGGTTCGATAAGTTAGGCATTCCTTTACTTATTGCTGATTCAAGCTCTAATTCAGATGCTTTTCCAACAACTGCACAACAAGTCGAAAACACTACAAAAGATTATAATATCCAACAGATACCTGTGTATGATTTTACAGGGATTGGCGAAAAAACTGAAAATTCAAATGATCCAATCGCATATATTTCTATACTTCCCGAATATAATTTTTCAGAGATGTATTCACTTAAAGTTTCGGGGGACAGTATGTATCCAAGTATCCCTAAAGATTCATTTGTTGGAATTTGTCCTTATAAGGGAATTCTGCAGGAAGGAGGTGTGTATTTAATAGAAAAAGAAAATATTGGACGCATACTTAAAAGAATTAAATTAAATTCTGATGGAAAACTAACTTTATTTTCTGACAATCTCGAATATGCTTCAATTCCCCTCGAGAAATTTATACATGAGGGGAAAATTATTGGTAGAGTAATGTGGGTTTTGCGATTACCATAATATAAAATCATTCCTTGTAAAAAAACAATAAAAAAAGCTTAGATAGAAATCCTACCTAAGCTTTTTACTTTTCAAGCTAAATATAATTACTGAGCAATTACACGGAAATTATCACGACGGTTTGCAGCATAAGCAGCTTCACTGTCGCCCATAACTACAGGTCTTTCTTTACCGTAGCTGATAATTTCAAGCTGTGATGGATTTACTCCAAGTAATACAAGATATTCATAAGCAGCACGAGCACGGCGTTCACCTAAAGCAAGGTTGTACTCTTGTGTACCACGAGCATCACAGTTCCCTTCAATACGTACACGAATGTTAGGGTATTGACGCATAAGATCTGCTTTTTGTTGTAACATTTGACGGTATTCTTCTTTGATATCATACTTGTTGAACTCAAAATAAATAACACCATCAGTAATTGTTTGCGCAGCTTCTGAAAGCATTGCTTCAGCACCGCTCATTGAAGTATCAGTTGGTGCACTTTCGGTTTGTTTTTTTGCACAACCTACTGTAACTGCTAAAGAAAGCATCATAAGAGAAACTAAAAGTAAACGTTTCATAACTAAACTCCAGTTTAAGTAAAGTAGTTTTTTGCCCACTCCAACGAATGGAATGGGCTATTTTTTATCTTCTATGTAAAGAATTACACAATTTATTTTAGATGTAAAGTATTTTTATAATTCGAGTAAAAATACTATGAACGACGTGGACGATCACCGTAAGGTTTATCACCACGAGAGCGGTCTCCGCGGTCTCCGCGTGGGCGATCACCATAAGGTCTATCACCGCGTGGACGTGAAGGTCTAGCTGTTTGTTCAGGAGTCCACTCAATACCGTCTTGCTCTAGAAGAACAGCTTTGCGTGATGCACGAACTTTATCGCCATTTATTTCAATAACTTTTACTTCCATCTCTTGACCAACTACACAGAATTCATCAACTTTTTCAACTCTACGAGTATCTAATTGAGAAACGTGCACTAAAGCTTCAAGATTAGGTAAGAGTTCAACAATTGCGCCTATTTCCATTATTTTACGTACTTTCGCAGTATAGTTTTTACCGAGTTCAGCTTTTTGATCGTATGATTGAATCATTTCTTTTGTAGCTTGAAGAGCTGCTGAGTTTGGTGCAAAAATGCTGATTTTTCCGCTATCGTCAATATCAATTGAAGAATCAGTAGCTTGAGTGATAGCTTTAATGTTTTTACCACCAGGTCCAATGATAAGACGGATAACATCTGGATTGATATCAATTACTTCAAATTGTGGAGCATTTGATGATAATTCAGGGCGATACGCTGATAAAGCTTTTGACATTTCTCCAAGGATATGAAGTCTTGCTTCTTTTGCTTGAGCCATAGCACTTGCCATGATTTCAGTTGTTAAGCCATTGATTTTTATATCCATTTGCACAGCAGTTACGCCTTCAGCAGTACCTGCAATTTTGAAATCCATATCGCCGAGAGCATCTTCATCACCAAGAATATCTGTAAGAACGATGAAATCATCGCCTTCTTGAATAAGACCCATTGCAACACCAGCAACTGGAGCTTTAATCGGCACACCAGCGTCCATAAGTGATAAACAACCACCACAAACTGCTGCCATTGATGAAGAACCATTTGATTCTAAGGTATCAGAAACAATACGAATTGTATAAGGGAATTGTTCTTTCGCAGGAAGAATTGGTTTCAACGCGCGTTCAGCCAAGTGACCATGACCAACTTCACGACGTCCAACTCTTACAGGTTTTACTTCACCAACAGAGTATGCTGGGAAGTTGTAGTGAAGCATAAAGTCTTTATATACATCACCATTTAAACCATCATAACGCATTTCATCAGAAGAAGAACCGAGAGTTGCTGTTACTAATGATTTAGTTTCGCCACGAGCAAAAAGTACAGAACCATGCGCCATTGGAAGAACTGAAGTTTCAATTTCAATTGGACGAACAGTTTTTGTATCACGTTTGTCGATACGAGTTCCTTCTTTTTGGATACGTGTACGAACAAGTTTTTTCTCAAGGCTATCCAGTACTTCGCCGATAACTTTTTGAGCTTCTTCGTTTTCAGCCCAATCAGGATCTGCAAGAATTTTTTCTTTAACTGCAACTTTTACTGCTTTACGAGCATCTTTACGAGCTAGTTTTTCAGGTATACGAAGAGCTTCTTCCATGCCAGCTTCAAGAGCTAGTTTTTCAACAAAAGCAAGTAATGCTTCATCTTTTTCTTTTGGAACGAAAACTGTTTTTTCTTTTCCTACTAAAGCAACAAGTTCTTCTTGAGCTTTGATAAGTGGTTGAATTTCTTTATGACCCCATTCAAGAGCTTCAATAATTAAATCTTCAGGTAAAAATTCAGCTTCACCTTCAACCATTACTACTGCGTCTTTAGAAGCTGCAAATACGAAATCCATTTCGCTTTTTTCAAGTTCTTGAACAGTTGGGTTCAATACGAATTGACCATCAACTCTACCAAGTCTTGCACCTGCGATTGGGCCTTCAAAAGGAATGCTTGAAATCATAATTGCTGCTGATGCTGCTGTAATTCCTAAAGTGTCAGGTAAGTTTTTTTGATCTGCTGAAATTACGCTAGCAAGAACTTGGATTTCATTTCCGTAACCTTTTGGAAATAAAGGACGAATCGGTCTATCAATAAGACGAGAAACTAAAGTTTCGTTATCAGAAGGTTTACCTACTTCACGTCTAAAGAAGTTACCAGGAATTCTACCTGCTGCATACATTTTTTCAGAGTATTCTACTGTTAAAGGAAAGAAATCTTTAGGAGTATCAAGTACTTGTTCACATACTGTTACAAGAGCTACTGTTCCTTCACATTGAATCCAGATTGCACCTGCTGCTTGACGAGCAAGTCTACCTGTTTCTAAAATAACTTCTTTACCGCCAACTTGACACGTTACGCGTGTTCCGTTTAATAGTTGAGACATAAATCTCCTTGGCTATAAGCCAAATTTAAAATGTTTTCTCTCGAGGAGACTTCAATAAAAATAACAAGAATTCTTGCTACTTTTGTGAACTCTCCTCTCTTCCCGTGCATTATATTATGAACCAGAGCTATAACACATCAGTTTAACATACAAAATTGGAAGTGAGCATACACCCACTTCCAATATACATTCAATTACTTACGTAAGCCTAATTTAGCAATAAGATCACGATAGCGTTGAACATCTACTTTCTTCAAGTAGTTCAAAAGCTTACGGCGTTTACCAACAAGTTTTAAAAGACCTGTACGTGAGTGAAAGTCTTTTTTGTGGGTTTTGAAGTGCTCTGTTAAGTCTTCGATACGAGCTGTTAACAATGCTACTTGTACTTCTGCCGAACCGGTATCACCTTCGTGTTTAGCGTGAGCGTCAATAACCGATTTTTTTTGATTTACATCCATGACCACAGCGATTCCTCCTTCATGGGCTATAGGTTTTGCCATAAACCTCTAAGTACAGTCCATACTGGTTTTGAGTAACCTTCTTGATACTTTGCTTCCATAAGTGCTAAGGGCTGTTTATCCTCTGTCTCAAAAAACGCACGATCACCAAACTCTACTGAAATTGATGTTCCCTGTTTTTCAAGCATTTCATGAGGAATTACCTTACCATTACAGACATCGTCAGATATATCTTCATTGCAAGTTACTACTTGCCAATCAAGGATTGACGACAAAGGTTTCAGGTTAGTCAAAAGTAATTCAGGATTTTCTATTAAATCGTCCAAATTACACGCATCTTCTATACCAAAAGGATGGCTATATGTTCGAGTGAGCTTGGTTAGGCAAGCGCCACAACCTAGACGTGACCCCAAGCTGTGGGCCAGGGAACGTATATAAGTGCCGCTTGAACACTCTACTCGAAATCGCAGAAACGGGATATCCAAACAAAGAATATCTGCCTGCGAAATTTTAATTTCTTTCACTTTGACGGGAACATCTTTCCCCTCACGCGCTAGTTTATAAAGAGCTTGCCCTTTATGTTTTGCCGCTGAATAGGATGGCACAATTTGACTTGTGCTCCCCTTCCAATATTCAACTTCTTTTTCTATGTCTTCTTTTGTGACCGAACTAAAATCGTTCTCTTCAAGAACACTACCTTCAATATCCCAAGTATCAGTCACTTTTCCAAGCTCAAGCTCGCCATCGTAGGCTTTCTTGCCGCCTTCAAGTAAATAGTTAGAAAGTTTTGTTCCTTGACCAAGAAGCACTAAAAGCACACCTGTAGCCATAGGATCCAAAGTTCCTGCATGACCTATCTTTTTTTGTCCAAGCCTTTTAATTCTATTAAGAACCCCTGCAGAAGTCATTCCTGCTGGCTTGTTTACTATTAATACACCGTCTAACTGTTTCATATCCGCAAAATATTACACAAAATTTCAATTTCGTCTACTCTTTTTTTAACAATTGTTTTCAAGATGTTAGACATTTTTATTTATATTTTTTAAATATTTTTAAACTTATTAGAATTAGGATCACAGGCAAGCACAAAAAAAACGCCTATTGAAATCTAATAAGCGTTTATTATTATAGAATGTTATAAATTATTTTTTGTAAAAGTAGTGTTCACCTGCCGATGTGATTTCAATATCCTGACTGATTGCCTCTTCTATTATACAGTAACCATAATTTAACCATTCATCAAGAGCATCAAGGAGTTGATCTCTTGTAAAACCTGCTTTTTCTCCTTGGATAAGCATGTGAGGAAACCTTCCTCGTGGCAAAGGATAAGGTGCTGTCATTATAGCTCTTTTAAGCCATTGTTCTGCTTGAGAGTTTGAGTACATTTCTTCTCTGCGCTTTTTTTTTATTTTTGTAGAATATCGAGGGCCATTTTTACAGTTGTGTTCGCTTGTGTGATAATCGTACCTGCTGTATTTGTTAGAATTTGTTGTTTTGTAAAGTTAGTCATTTCCTCTGCAACATCTACATCTGTTATACTTGAAATTCCTGCTGTTGTGCTTTCCGCTTTGAATGTAAGCTGGTTCACAACTGATTCTAATCTGTTTTGCAAGCCGCCAAGGTTTGCTCTTATCATATTTTTTGAGCCAATAGCAACGTCAAGTGCTAAAAGCGCATTTGCAGCTCCTTCTTGCGTGCTGATAGAAAAGCCCATTGAACCGGCTGTTGAACCATTTCCTAATCCATACGCTTCAGCAGTGCTATCGCCTATTTGCAGATATGTATAATCTTTAATTGGTTGGTTTGTATCACCGTATTGAATTTTAAGCATTCCCTCAGGATCATTGAAGAAACCACCGAGATATTCATCTGCTGAAATGTTACCGTTTAGTAGTTTTATATTATTGAACTCAGTTGCATTTGCTATACGTGTTATTTCAGCTGCCATTGCTTGATATTCACTATCAATGATTCCTCTTTGAATTGAATCATATGTTCCTGTAGCCGCTTGTTCAGCAAGTTCTTTCATACGGATTAATTTTTCATCAATAATCTGGAGTGAGCCGTCAGCGACTTGCACAAGAGAAATTGCATCATTTGCGTTTCTCGCGCCTTGTTGTAGCGCACTTACTTCTGCTCGCATAAATTGAGCTTGCGCATACGCTGAAGGATCATCAGCTGAAGTGCTTATCTTCAATCCAGAAGCAAGTTTTTCTATTGAAGTACCTAGATTACTGTAAAATGTCGACATTGAATGTGTTGAATATAGCATACTCATCGGATTATTTATACTAAATGACATCGCAAACCTCACATTGATATCAGGTTGATAGAATGATATCAGGAAAATTTTTCTTTAATTAAACTACTTTGTGAGATTAATGCAAATTTGATACCAAAAAAATTATTATGTAACTCTAAAAATTTAATACTTTTTAGACCTTACAAAAAAAGTAATAAACTCAATGCCATAACAAACATACCTGAAATTAGCCCATACATAGATAGATGATGTTCACCATATTCACGAGCTGCCGGCAAAAGTTCATCTAGACTGATAAATACCATAATTCCTGCTACAGAAGCAAATACAAATCCAAAAACTGTGTCTGTGAGAAAATTGTAGAGAAGAAAATACCCTATCAAAGCACCAAAGGGTTCTGCGAGTCCGGAAAAAAATGACAATTTAAAAGCTTTTTTCTTACTTCCTGTTGCATAATAAATTGGCACTGCAACAGCTATCCCTTCAGGAATATTATGTATTGCAATTGCGACTGCGATTGGTATTCCCATTTGAGGATCTGATAGAGTTGCTGTAAAAGTTGCAAACCCCTCAGGAAAGTTGTGAATTGCTATAGCTAAAGCAGTGAAGACTCCCATCCTCATTAATTTTGCTTTATGTTCTTCATCATTTCCGTCCATTTCCTCAACGGTGTGAATCTCGTGTGGGTTTCCCATACTTGGAACAAAGCTATCAATTACAGCAATAAAAAGTATTCCAAAAAAGAAACCGGCAGCAGTTATCCACACCCCAAGAGTTTCACCAAGTTCGGCGGTAAGCAAGATTTTTGCCTTAAAAAATATTTCAACGAATGAAACGTATATCATTACTCCGGCTGAAAAACCAAGCGCAAGAGAAAGAAACTTTGTGTTAGTCTTGTTAGTGAGAAGAGATAGTGCGCTGCCAATACCCGTTGAAAGACCTGCAAATAATGTCAACGAAAATGCAAACAAGATAGATGAATTTTCCATAATTATAGTCCTCACTTTCAAATCTTATTCAAAGATAGAAACAAAGAAAACCTTTAATGTCAATAATTATAACTTGGGTAGCATTTGAAAGAAAAAAGCTAATTCTAATAAGTCGAAACTATTTCAATATCAACTAATTGTCCTTTATATAAATTTTCATCAAAGAAAGTATCAATTTTGAGATCAGTATTTTTAAGTTTCACTCTTGTAGATTTACCGTGAGCGGCTATTTCTTCAACTGTATACTTACCTGTTTCTGATGGAATTAATTGAATTTTGTTTGGTCGAATATAAATTTCTTCTAAGTCGTCATATATTTTAGATAGATGAATATCTCCATACTCTGTTTTAAAGGTATTGTTTATAAGTTTACCCTTAATAGAATTGTATTCACCCATAAAATGTGCTGTTTTTTCTTTTTTTGGTGCATAGTAAATATCACGAGGTGGTGCAGATTCTATAATTTTTCCTTGATGCAAGTAAAGAACTTCATTCGCAAGTGTGAGGCTTTCCTCTATATCATGAGTAACAAAAATAATTGTGAGAGATAACTCTTTTTGAAGCTTTAGAAGCAATTCACCAAGCTCAATACGTAAATTATAGTCAAGACTAGAAAAAGGCTCATCAAGTAAGAGAAATTTAGGTGATAAAATCAATGAACGAGCAAGTGCAACTCTTTGTTTTTGCCCTCCCGATAATTCAGAAGGCATTCTCGATTTCAATTCTTCAATATGAAGATATTTCATATACTTATCACACATCATTGTGATAAGTTCTTTATCCATTTTTTTTACTTTCAAACTATAACAAACATTATCCTCCACAGTCATATGTGGAAAAAGTAGCGGTTCTTGAAAAATATAACCTATGTTACGGTTTTTTATTGGATTATTTGTAATATCTTTATTATTAAGTTCTATTCTTCCAGAAGTTGGAGATTCAATTCCAGATATAATCTTTAAAAACGTGGACTTACCACTTCCAGAAGCTCCAAGAACAGCATAGAATTTATTTTCTTCAATTTCAAAATTAATAGTATCTAAAACAGTTTTTTTGTTATAGAGTTTACAAATATCAATAATTTTCATATCAAACCTTAGTGTAATTGGCTATGTTTATTGATAAAAAGACTAGAGAGAGTAAATACAATCAAGTTTATCAACAGGAAGGTTATACTTATCAAAGCTGAATTTTGCAAGTCAAATCCTGCGATAAAAGGATAATAAATTCCCGATAAAGTAACAACTACACCTCCACCTATTAAAAAGGTAGCAAAATATTCTGACAAAGATATTAAAAATGTTATGCTCAATGAGAGTGCAATTCCAGAACTCAGCAAAGGTAAAAGAATTTTTCTAAAAGTATATAAAGGACTTGCACCTAATATTTCAGATATATTTTCATAATCTTTTGAAATACCGGACCAAAATGTAATCGCTATATTTATTGAATACGGCAATGTAAGAAAAAGTTGCGCAGTTAGAACACCAACAATTGTATTTGCTAAGAATATTCGTAGCATAACCATATGTATACCTATAAATAACGATATAGCAGGAAAAAGCAAAGGAATAGTAAAAAAACCAATGAGAAATTGTTTTCCTCGAAAATTCAACCTAACCAAACCTCTACCGATTATGAATCCAAAAACTGTTGAAATTACAGCACACAACACACCTAAACTTATACTGGAAATAAGACTTTCAAGGAAAATACTATTGTTAAATATAAGATTAAAAAGATAGTCAAATGAATATGATTTTGGAATAATCATCGGAAATGGATACGCGACAACTATTGAAAATAATAAAGATAATAAAAATGCACACAGCACAAATGAAAGACTAATCAACTTCATATCGAAAACCTGCGTATTACTTTCGCAACAAAAAGTGAAAATAAAGTTCCTAAGCCAATGTTTAAAGCAAGTAAAGTGATATTTAACGCCATTGCTTTAGGAAAATCGTATAAATCAGGGCTTGTATAGAGTTTATAGATTAATTGTGACAAAGTTTGCTGTTTTATACCAGTAAGCAACATAGGAACTTCGTAAGAACCTAAATTATACGAAAAAAGTATCAATCCACTCCAAACAATTGCGTATTTACATAAAGGAATATAAATAGTTAGAAGAATTTGATTATGATTTGCGCCTAGTATAGTTGCTACATCATAAAAATCTCTTCTAATTTTTGTCATAATACTCAACAAAAAGAGCATAACAAAAGGAATACCTTTCAAAGTATAGGCAAAAATTATTCCTAATCCAAGCTTATTATAGAGTATTCCATTAAATCCTTTTATTCCAATAAAATCAAGTAGACGAACAAACAAGCCAGTGTCGGAAAACATAAAAATTACAAGGAAAACAATATACAAATAAGGCAAAATTAGAAAAATTCTTCCTAAATTCTCTAAAAGTAGTTTTGTTATCCTTTCATTTGAAAATATAAGGTACTGCGCAAAATACGTTCCCAAAATAAGACTCAAGACTGTTGAGGTAAAAGCAATATAAGTTGAGAAAAATAAGGAGGATATGAAGTGTTTTGATCTCCATACCTCCATATAATAGTCGAGTGTAAAGTCATTGAGGTCAAAGGCTGGAATATATCCAAGACTTTCAATAGCTACAAGATAGAATCCACCGCCTATAAAAAGACAGTAAAAACTCAATGGTAAAGCAAAATAGCAGAAAAAGCTTGCTAAATTATTTCTTCTTCCCATATTCTTTCAATCCAGTCGATATATTGAGCGTTCATATCATTTATTCTATTCTCAAATAAAACTTGTGAAGGAATAATTGCAGGGTTATTTTCGATAATTACGATATCTGCATTTTTGTCAGCCGGTAATAACTTTGTATCAATAGGTGAAAGATCGCCCCAAACTTCTGGTTTCATTTTTTCAATTTGAGCTGTCGGACTTTGGAGAAAATCAATCACAAGCATAGCCGCAGCTTTGTTTGGTGCATTATAAGGTATTGCAAGATAATGAGAATTTCCAATAGTACCACCTTCAAAAATATAACTTCTTACTGTTTCAGGATATTCACCTTTGCGAATAAGACCTTGCGTACGATACACTTCAAAGCCTGAAATAAAGTCTATTTCATTACTTTTAAACATATTGTACTGTTGTGAAACATTTGCAGGAAAAGCATTTCCACTATTCCAAAGGTATGGATGTAGTTCTTTAAAGTATGCAATAACAGGTGCTGAAATTTCTAAAAATTCATCATAAGTATAATCTTTAGTAGAATCAAATTCTGTTAATTCAAAATACGCATTACGTACAAACGCACAGCCTACAAAGTCGTTGATAGGGTTTGCATATGTCAATCTACTAGGGTTTGCTTTTGCATATTCAAGAAATTCTTTATATGATTTAGGTGGATTAGAAATATTTGCTGAATCGTAAGAATGAACAAGTTGAGCACTGCCAAAAATGGCTTCGTATCCATTAATTTCTATACCATTATCAAAATATAAATCTCCTAAATCTTGATTATAGAATTTTTTTTGATTTTCTAAATGCTGAGTAAATGGTCCATATAAAGCTTTTGCATTTTTGAGAGCACGAAAATTTTCTGCATTTACCCAAATAATATCAATAGAACCTTTTTCTAGTCGATTTTTCTTTTCGTTCAAAAGCTTAGCTACAAAATCAGGAGCATTCATAGGAACACGTCTAAGTTCTATATTATACATTTCTTTTAAATGCTTAGAAACAAAGGTATCGATATAAGTATTTATTGAATTATTTCCGCCCCACATAAAAATACTTACTTCTTTACCTTTTCCCATTTCTATGATTTCGCTGAAAGAAGTATTTTCAGAAATATCTTGACTTTGAGCCTTAAGAGGTGACGTAAGTGAAAAAATTGCTAGCAAAAGACCTAAAAAAACAGAATAAAACCTAGACATTAATGAAACTCCTTTTCAAACTACTTGTGTTCAAATTTACTTTTCAAGCGAAACGTATCTTGCAATTCTCGTTACACGCAAGATACCAGTAAATAGGGTTAAAAGATTAAAAACTGTAAGTATATATGGTATATACAAAGGAAAAAGCATCATCAAACTAAAAACTATAAAAGATTCTGTTCTTTCAACTAGTCCAAAGTCATAGTGCATACTTTTCACACTTGAATTTTTAAATAGTGCTCCGGCAAGCATAAAGGTTGTGAAATTAAATTGTACTATAATGTAGAATAGTATGTAGTATAGAGTATATTCCGGCATATAGAAATAAAATCCAAGTATAACTACAGACTCTACAATACGATCAAAAATCATATCTAAGTATCCGCCAAGTTTACTACTTTTTCCTGTTAGCCTAGCAACTGTTCCATCAAGAACGTCAAGCAAGCCGGACATCCACAAAAGAAAAAGAGCTATAAGCAACTTACCGAAATACAGAGAAGCAAACGTACCAAAGCCACAAATCAGTGCAAAAATTGTTATCTGAATCGGATGAAACAGAGTCAATTTACTAGCCACAGCAAATGAGTTAAATCCACTTTGGAAATATTTTCTCAATGAAGTATCTATCATAAATCACAACCTTTAAACAAAGCTATCTTTTCACAATTTTTTTCAGCAAATTTCTTTGCCATGGTTTTACATTTTCATTAAAGTCTTTATACGCAAGTGTTTTAAGGATTTCCCCTTGAATAGGATATTGATAAATTATTGCCATTACAGAAGATAATTTCATACGTCTTGTAACCATTAAAGAAAGAATTGGCAACATTTCTCCGCCTTTATCTCCTACAATTGTTGCGCCGATTATATGTTTTTTGGCATCTAAAATGATTTTTATAAATCCGTGCCTATCATCTTCTGCTTTTGCTCTATCAACTTCGTCAATCGGAAGTAATTGAGTAGAATATTTTATATTAAGTTTTTTACACTCATCTTCAAGGTATCCCACATGTGCAACTTCCGGTACTGTGTATGTTGTCCAAGCAATATTATAGTAACTTGCTTTAAATAAAGGAGATATTAACGCATTTCTCACCACTATTCCTGCCTCATAAGAAGCTGAATGAGTAAATTGATATCTACCACGTACATCACCACAAGCATAAATATTTTTGATATTCGTCTGCAAGTAATCGTTAACTTTGATGTATCCACGACTATCGACTTCTATACCAACCTTATCTAATCCTAGATTTTTTGTACTTGGAACTCGCCCTACAGCAACAAGTAAAGCATCGGCAATGAGTTCAAATTCTTCACCATTTTTTTCAAGTTTGAAAATAATTTCGTCGTTATTTTTACTTACGCTGATAAGGTTAGTTTTAAAGTGAAGGTTCATTCCATCTTCGATAAATGCTTTTTCTAAAATCGGCGCAACTTCTGGTTCATCACGAACAAAAAGCCCTGTATCTCTTATAAGCATATGCACATCACTTCCAAGATGCGCAAAACCTTGACCTAGTTCTAAACCGATAGGGCCAGCACCTAAAACTGCTAATCTTTTTGGAAGTTTATCTAAGTCAAAAATTGTTTCGTTGGTGTAAAAAGGCACAGAATCTAATCCATTAACTGGCGGAACTAAAGCATGTGAACCTGTTGAAATAACAATATTTTTTGTTGTATATCTACTCTCACCGACTTGAACTTCGTGTTCATTTACTATTTGACCGATTCCAAGTTTAACATCAACTCCCATACTTTCAAATCTTTCGACGGAGTCATGTGGTGCAATTTCGGCTATCACTGATTTTACTCTAGCCATAACCTCTTTAAGGTCAACTTCAAAACTAAGATTTTTTACACCATAATTATGAGATTTACGTATTTGATGAACAAGATGAGCAGACTTTAAAAAAGTTTTACTCGGCACACAACCATAATTTAGGCAATCACCGCCCATTTTATTATTTTCTATCAATAAAACTCTAGCGCCCATTTTCACAGCAGCCGAAGCAACTACAAGCCCTCCACTTCCGCCGCCTATAACTGCTATATCATATTCGTATTTCATAAATATACCTTTTTTTGAAATTTTTTATAAAACAAAATCTAAGGCTAGTGTTTCTAATATAATAAGGCAGAAAAAAATTTAAACTTTTAGCATTTCGAGCAAGTATACGTTTTAAAAGTAAAAAAGTCAAGATTTCTATTTTTTTTTGGATATACTTCTAAATAATGAAGTAGGTATTGAAAGAACTTTTCTTAAAATATCTTTATTAAATAAGAAAATCTTATCCTCCCGGATAAGATTTTCAAAACTTTATTTGAAAGTATTAAAATCAATAACTTTCTTTTTATAGAAATTAATCAATGAAACGAAGAATTTCATCAACATTTTTTCTTGCTTTTTCATCAGGTTGTGATTCAGGGTAACCACAAACAATTAATGCTGCTACTGTTTCTTCAGCAGGTAAATTTGCTAGTTTTGATAAAGATTCGCTATCAATAATACCCATTATACAAGTACCAATTCCTTTAGCATGTGCAGCTAAACAAAATGTTTGACATGCAATACCAGCATCAAATGATTCCCAGTAGTTTTCAAGGGTTGTTGCATATTCTGCTTTTGTAGGGTCGAGTTTTCCACTTTTACCTTTTACAAAGCTAAGCAGTACAACATTTTTTGCATTTTTTAATGTATTAATATTATAAACAAACCCCTTTACACCATCTAGTTCAATTTGTTTGATTTTTTCTACATTATCAATGAATGTATAGCGTGCAATTTGGTAATTTGCCCAAGAAGGCGCAAAACGTGCAATTTCAACTACTTCGCTCATCACTTCTCGGCTAATTACTTCATCTTTGTAATGTCTTACACTTCTACGAGTTTTTAATAATTCTATTGCATCCATTTTATTGCTCCTGATTAATAAATTGTGAATATTTTGTTGTAACCAATTGTGTTACACCTAATGTGTATCTTAAGATTGTTGTAATGTCAATAGTTACAACGTTAGTTTCTTAGCTTTCAAATTAGACTAAAACATTGACAGAAGCGTATTATTTCATTATAGAATATCCTACGAGGTTCTATATGCAAATAACAAGTCGATTTACTTTTGCTATTCACACAATGCTATGTATAGCATATTTTTCTGAAAAACGCAAAGTTACTTCAAATTTTATATCTTTAAGTACTAACGCAAATCCTGTTATCATCAGAAGAATTTTAGGGCAGTTAAAAAAAGCTGGACTTGTTACTGTCAGTGCCGGTGTTGGTGGAGCAAAGCTTGCAAAATCTATAGAAGACATTACTCTTTTTGATATTTTTTATGCTGTTGAAGCTGTTTCAAAAGACTTTTTCAACTTTCATACAAATCCAAATTGTCAATGCCCTGTTGGAAAAAATATACATACAATTTTAGATGGACACCTCAGTGAAATTCAACTCGCTATGAATGAACAAATGAAAAAAACAAATCTTAAAATGTTACTCAAAGAAACTGAAGAATTTTTATAAAAATGGAAAAAATATGTACTTTGATACTCTTTCTGAATTACAAAAAAAATACTGGCATCAGCTTGAAAAATCAAAAAACATAGATTTAATCCTCTATGGCAGCACCGCTATTTCGTTGCAAGTTGGACATAGAAAAGCTGACGATTTCGATTTTTTTACAGATGAAGTTATCTCATCTGAGAAAATACATCAAAAACTTATTGAAGCAATCCCCTTTCTCAAATCTGCAAATCGAGTAGTTATTAAAGATGATATGCTCGTATATAAAACTAGTGATGGTCTCCAACTCTCTTTTTTTACAGGAATATCTACAGGACGAATTTCAAAGCCAGTACTAACCGACGACAAGATAATAAATCTTGCCTCTCTCGATGACTTGCTAGCCTACAAACTACATAAATTCCCCCAACGTACCAGACTTACAGATTTTATTGATTTAGCCTCGATGTTAGATTTTGGATTATCTTTAAAAAAAGGTTTAGATGATACCTCAAACTTATTTAAGGATAAATTTATTCAGCACGAGTGTATTCAAGTTTTACACAAACTTGATATCCAAGAACTAAGTCAACTATCTCAAAGTGAAAAAGATATAATAAGAAAAGCGTTACAAGAAATATAAAAAAAGGGGTGAAATCAAACCAGAAATTTCACCCTTTTTTGTTTCGGCATTTAAGCTAATTTATTTAGTAACCACTCAATATTTTTTCCTAAATTTTCCATTGTTAGCATACCTTCTTCATCATTGAGAACTTCGCCTTTTTCACGACCAATTCCTACGTTCCAATATGATGACATAGGCACAATCATTTGAGAAATACCAAAAAATGCCATAAGAACATTGTAAACATTCATTGCTCCACCACGACGTTCAACGCAGATTGGTGCACCAATTTTATGTTTAAGTTCTTTATAAGCAACGTAACCTGCTCTATCTATTAGAGCTTTCATCTCTGTGCTTACATTAGCGAAATAAGTTGGCGATGCAAGAAGTATAACATCTGCTTCACGCATTTTATCAATCCATTCATTCATAGGATCAGTTTTGATTATACATCTCCCCTTGGTTTTTTCTTGATGGCACGCACCGCAAGCTCTGCAACCATGAAGAAGTGTTCCGCCGATATGAATTGTTTCGCAATCGTGACCCGCAGCTATAAGCGGTTCAAAAACTTTATCAATACAATTTTGAGTGTTTCCGTTTTTACGGGCACTACCGTTAAACGCAATAACTTTCATAGTCAGTCTCCTAAATTTTACTATTTTTTTACTCGATCAAGCCCAAAAGTACTTTCACTCTCTCCAATACGTATATACTTCATGTACACATAAAAAGCATGATGAGTAGCCATTATAAAACCAGCTTTTCCATCGAGTATACCTTTTTTTACAAAGTATATGCGTATAAACCCCCAGAGAGCGTGAAAAATTGCTCGACTAAGTGAAAATTTTTGACCTTTTTGAGTCTTTTCCTTTGCTCCAAAGTCAGCATAGCTATTTAATTTATTAACATAATGCTGAAAAGAAGTATACGGATAATGTATTATATCACCTGATAATTTTGTAGTTTTACCATTGGTTAACAATTCTTCATGTGCACCTGATGATGTCAATATTAAATCGTTCTTCTTAAAAACACGCATAAGTAAATCAGGGTAAGAATCTGAGTGTTCCATAAACTTATTAAAGAAAAATGATCGTCTTGGAACAAAAGCTCCTGAAAATTCAGAATTTTTTGCTTCACCATCTGAACTCGTGTTGAAAAATTCTTCTATAGAGCGAGTAAGTTCTTCTGATAGCATTTCATCTTGATCAAGAGTTATCACCCATTCAGTATTTATATGCTGTAAAGCTACTTCAAACTGATTTTTTACGCAGACAAAAGGATTTTGAAGGAATTTTACATTATATTTCTTACAGATTTCTTCTGTTCTATCAGTGCTAAAAGAGTCTATAACAACAATTTCGTCACAAAATTGAAGAGAAGCAAGGCAACTATCAAGAGTAAGTTCGCCATTGTAAGTTGCTATAAGAGCCGTAATATTTTTCATGTAACATCCTTGATTGATAATATAAAATAAAAAAGGGGAAATTTCTTTCCCCTTATTATTAGCACTACTTGAGCTAAATATCAATAGTCTTACTAAAAATATTATGCACCGAGTTGAATACGGATGAACTTAGCAATTCCAAGAGTTGCACCAAGTTCTTTACCTTGAGCTTGAAGAAGTTGTGCAATGCTCATTTTATCATCACGAATGTACATTTGGTTAAGAAGGCAAGATTCTTTAAAGAATTTTTGTACTGCGCCTTCAGCGATTTTTTCGATGATGTTTTCTGGTTTACCATCTTCACGAGCTTTTTGACGATAAACTTCACGTTCACGTTCAATCATATCAGCATCTACAGTTGAAGAGTCAACTGCAAGTGGGTTAGCAGCTGCAATTTGCATTGCGATATTTTTTGTAAGTTCTTGAGCTTTTTCTGCATCAATAGCTTTATCAGCTGTAAGTTCAACTAATACGCCAAGTTTTTTGTTAGCGTGCACGTATAAACCTACTACGCCACCTTCGGTTGATGCTTTGTAACGAGCTGATTTACCAATAGTGATGTTTTCACCAATTGATGCAACAGCTGATGCGATATCGTCTTGCATAGAAGCTGCATCTAAAGTTTCAGCACCTGATTTTACGAAAGTATCTGTTGTTTTTTCAACAAGATTTACGAACATATCACCACGAGCAACGAAGTCAGTTTCACAACAAACTTCAACTAAGCAGCCTTCTTTAAGGTCTGCTGATACCCAAGAACCGATGATACCTTCGCTAGTTGCGCGGTCAGCACGTTTTGCAGCTTTCGCAAGGCCTTTTTGACGGAGCCAGTCAATCGCTTTTTCAAGATCTGCTTCGCACTCTTCTAAAGCTTTTTTACAGTCCATCATACCAGCAGCTGTTTTTTCACGTAATTCTTTTACTAATGAAGCTGAAATAGCCATATTAATTCTCCTTTTTTGAGATAACTCAAAAAATAAAATTCTTAGATTAATGGTAGAACCCTGCCATAAAGACAGGGTGTATATTTAAGCAAGGAAAAGATATTATTCTTTTTCTTCTACTAAAGCAGCTGTTTCAAGTTCGTTGATTTGTTTTTCAAGAGCTTTTTCTGCGTCAACTGAACCGTCTTCTTTAGTAATAGCATCACCTTCGATACATGCTTCTGCCATTGCGTTAACAAATAATTTGATAGCACGGATAGCATCATCGTTACCTGGGATAACGTAGTCGATAAGATCTGGGTCACAGTTAGTATCAGTGATAGCAACAATTGGAAT
Organism: uncultured Desulfovibrionaceae bacterium; assembly: GCA_964371865.1. Lineage (GTDB taxonomy): Bacteria > Desulfobacterota > Desulfovibrionia > Desulfovibrionales > Desulfovibrionaceae > CAYJAZ01. Next base: position 74,943 of record CAYJOR010000002.1, read on the forward strand.
ACCAAGTTTACGGCATTCTTTAACTGCGATGTCTTCACGATGTGGATCGATGATGAAAGCAAGTTGTGGAAGACCATTCATGTTTTTGATACCGCCAAGAGCGAGTTCTAGTTTATCCATTTCTCTTTGGAGTTCAAGAATTTCTTTCTTTTGGTAGCGGTTTACAGAACCGTCAGCAAACATTGCTTCTAATTTTTTCAAACGGTCAATGCTTTTTTGCATGGTTGTGAAGTTGGTAAGTGTACCACCCATCCAACGGTTAGTTACATAAAGTTGACCAGCGCGTGATGCTTCAGTTGCGATTGCTTCTTGAGCTTGGCGTTTTGTACCAACAAATAAAACTTTTCCGCCTTTTGCTACTGTATCAACGATTTTATCGTGAGCTGTACGGAATAATTTTACTGTTTGTTGTAAATCAATGATATGTATACCGTTACGTGCGCCGAAGATATATGTGCGCATTTTAGGGTTCCAACGACTTGTTTGGTGACCAAAGTGTACACCAGTTTCCAACATTTGCTTCATGCTTACATAAGCCATGAGAAAATCTCCTTGGGTTTTACGTCCATTCCGGTTGAGTATAAACTTATAAAAAAGCAATTAAACCCTATGTTTAACCACCTTCTGCTATAAGGCACCCCACGGATTGAGCCGGAATGTGCAATTTAGAATCAAGCTCTTGTACAGTATTTCTCAGTAATTTGCAAGTTTTTTTTAACAGAATTTAATTTTTTCTACTTGCTCAATCAACGCTATAAAGAGAATAAATTTACTTTACAAGATGATACGCAATTCGTTGTGAACCGTCTGCCACATAAATTATACCACACTTTGTAAAATTTGTTTTTTCAAAAAGTTTTTGCATAGTAATATTGTCATTATGTGTATCACATCTCACGTTATCGACTTTAGTTAGACAGTAATCCAGGCAAATTTTAAAAATATTTTTTACTTTTCCGTTACTTGCAATTCTATGAATAGTTCCATAATCCTCATCATTCAACCAAGCTCCATCATATATAATGTTATAAGTTGGATCTTCACCTAATATGAATGCAAAAACAGCTACTACTTCATCGCCTTCAACACATACATACGAAACTTTTTTTGCAATATCACTTTCTATTAATTCTTTTTTGGGATAGCCGTTAATCCACTGTCCCGGGTTACCATTTTTATCCATATACGCTTTAGCAATAGCGTAAATATTCATAATTTCATCTAAATCTTCTTTAGTAGCGTGACGTATAATCATAATTCTTCCTTCATTAGTATTGTAAATTTAAAATACAGAAAAATATATGAAAATCAAGTTGAAAATTAAACACAACAAAACTTTCAAATATAAATATAAGGGTATATACATTTTTTATTTTTTATGTTAAGTGTATCAGCATAAACTCAGAAAAAAGGGATTATATGTTAGACTTTGAAATTATAGCCTTATCCGCTGAAATGGAAATGATGGATAAAAAAACGACAGAAGTTCTTGGAATAACATTTCGTGACCTCATCAACAGTGCAGCTCAAGCATTTTGTAATGCCTTAGTAAATGATGTTATAATTCAAGATGTTGAACACATACTTATCCTCTGCGGTAACGGAAATAACGGTGCGGACGGTTACGCACTTGCACTCCTTTTAAATGAACGTGGTTTTGATGTTTCTGTTTACACTGTCGACCCAAATAAAGCACGTAGTAAAAATGCTCAGTTCATTTTTGAAAAATGCTTTTCTAATAAAAAAATTAAATTTGAATACGATATAGATTTCGCTCTTACACGTACAGATATGATTATTGACTGTGTGTATGGAACAGGGTTTAGAGACTGTTTTATTCCTCAAGTAGAAGTAGTTTTTCAAAAAGTAGCTTTGTCTAATACAAAAAAAGTTGCGCTTGATACTCCATCAGGTATTATAACTGATACAGGTGAAGCGTGTAATTATGCCTTTAAAGCTGATTTAACTATCACTTTTGAATTTCTAAAATATTGTTTAGTTGCTGCATCTAGCAGAATTTATGCCGGCAGAGTAGAAATTGTATCCGTAGGTTTTCCTGAAGAAGTGCGCGATAAATTACTCGAAAAAGGAAGACGTTATATTGTAAACGATCCTCTTTCAAAAGTTGTGCGCAAACCAGATGGCAATAAAGGTGATTTCGGAAAACTCCTTATGGTTTGTAGTTCTCGCACAATGACAGGAGCCGGATATTTTGCTGCTATGGGCGCATTACGTACCGGAATAGGTCTTGTGTATTTTTCGTGTCCTGAAAACATTATGCCTGTTATGCAGACAAAACTTAATGAACCTGTCTTTCTTCCTTACGAACAGTATAGTATCGATTCCTTTATAGAATCTGTTGGTGATTTAAGTAAGTATACTGCCATTGTTCATGGTTGCGGAGTTGGTCAGCACGAAATAACTTCTAAAATCAATGAATATCTTTTATTAAATTCTGAACAGCCTTGTATCTTTGATGCTGATGCTATTAATGCGCTTGTTGGTAACTTAGATCTATTACTTGAAAAAAAGTGTAAACTCATTCTAACTCCTCACCCTGCTGAAATGGCTAGATTGATAGGTAAAGATGTTGAATTTGTACAAAATAATAGATTAGATGTTGCTCGCGATTTCGCAAATGCTTACGACTGCGCTGTGATACTAAAGGGCGCAAGAACAAAAATTGCTCTTCCACGCGGTAAAGTATACATCAATCCTACTGTGAATTCAGGAATGGCAAAAGGCGGAACTGGTGATATTCTTTCAGGTATGGTTGCATCTTTAGTTGCTCAAAAGCATCCAATTGCAAAAGCTCTTGCTTCTGCGGTATTCAGACACGGTGAAAGCGGTGACAGAACAAGAGAAGTCCTTGGCGAGTCAGCTATGTTACCAACAGATATGCTAAATTACATTAGATAATATTTTATAACTTCTAATAAAAAAGGCTCATTATTTTCCAACAACTACGATGACTTTTACCTACCCACAAAATTAAATACTGTGAAATTTTAAATTTTACAAGGAAGGGATGGAAATTTGGAGGATAAACCTCAATGTGGGAAGAGTTCCCTTTCCAAAAACTGTGTTTTTCCCTCCCTAAAATACAAAGTAGAGTCACATAATTTCAATAAATAAACATAAACTCTTTGATTGCAATTTTTATAAAGCTATGACATATTTCGAGCTATGAAGACACTAAATACACAAATTTCTATACTCTGCATTGTAAAGCACGAACACAATGAAGCCTTACAAACTGCTATATTAATTGAAAAAAAACTTAAACTTTTTCAAGCCAACACTATTTGTGTATCGTCTCATGAGGAAAAAGAAAAAATTGTTGAAGCTGCGAAAAACTGTAAAGTCGCCCTTGTTATCGGAGGCGATGGAACAATGCTTGCGGCGGCACGAGCTCTGCACGATTTTAAAATTCCACTCTTTGGTATAAACTATGGAAAAGTAGGCTTCCTTACAGAAGCTGATCCCAATGACTGGGAATATTGGATTGATAGAATTCTAAAAAATATTGCTGAACCATCTACAGATTCAAATAATTCTTTAGAAGAGAGCGAAAAACTCTTCATCGAAGAGCACATGCTTTTTGAATGCGAAGTAATTAGAAATAATCATCTAATTTTTAAAGGTTATGCTGTAAATGATGTTGTAATAGCTAGAGCAAGCATAGCACGCGCTATATCTCTTTCGCTCTATATAAACAATAATAATCTTAGTAATCTACGCTGTGATGGATTAATTATTTCTACACCTCTTGGTGCAACTGCCTATGCTATAGCGGCACATGGTCCGCTTGCTTTACCTGGTTTAGATGCTCTAATAATTACGCCTATTTGTCCATTTGCTGGAGCTTTTCCTCCTTGTGTAGTTTCGGGTTCTTCAATAGTAAGCGTTATTGCCGATGATCCTTCAACCCCTGTAGTTCTTACGCTTGATGGACAAGAAAGTATTCCTCTTGAATATCTGGATAAAGTAAATATTTCTGCCTCACCTAATCGAATGTCATTATTTGTCAGCGATAAGGCTTGGTATGTTAAAAGATTAAATCAACGTGGCTATATAAAACCGGGTCCCGGTAGTCATAATAATACAAACGCATAAAAATATAAGAGGAACTATGACTGAAGATAATAAAGAATTTATTCCACCAAAACCAATAAGAGTACATCTTCAACCTGAAGAAAAAATTATTGAAATTCCTAAAAAAAGCGCTCGTACTGTTAAAAGATTATTAGAATTTCTTAATATCAAAGAATGTACTGCTATCGTAGTTCGCAATAATACTTTGCTAACTCCTGATTTACCACTGTTCAATGGCGATGAGTTACTTGTTCGTAAAATTCAATCTACAGGATAATTATATGCAATTTACTGAAACTCAAGAAAAAATTCTTCATATTGTACAATCAAATCTCCCCGACTCCCTCACCCCTTACGCCGACATAGCTAAAGAAGTTGGTTGCAGTGAAGATGAAGTGATAAACCTTCTTTCCTCTTTGAAAGAAGAAGGTGTTATTCGTAGGTTTGGTGCAAGTATAAAACACCAAAAAGTAGGCTACAACTTCAACGCTATGGTAGCTTGGAAAATTGATGACGCACTCATCACGGAAGCAGGGAAAATTGCTGCTACTTTTTCTAATATATCACATTGCTACCATAGACCCAGCCCTGATACATCCAAATGGAACTATACCCTCTTTACTATGATTCACGGTATGGAAGAAAATGATATTCAAAATACTATTAATAAACTTATAGAAATAACAGAACTACAAGAGTACGCTATACTAGAAAGTATAAAAGAACTAAAAAAGACATCAATGAAGTATTTTTAGTTTTATAGTTAAAGAACTCTGCATAATTATTTTCGAGAGGGGGAAACCACGTTTTTGAGTCAAAAACGGTGTTTCCCCCTCTCGAGCGTAGAACGAGTTCTCTCCCCCTTCCTTAAAAACCATTTACTGGAATATCAAAATGTGGTTTCCCTTTTCTAAAATTGTTGCTTACTTAGAAGCTCTAATTATCACGCCATTCTAATTCATACATATAAAAATATTACAAAGATAACTAAAAGAAAAATCGATAGAAACTTGAATTAATACTAATTATTTTTTAAGAAAAAACGTGGTTTTCCCCCTCAAGAAATCATAAAATGTAATCACGTGCTTTAATTATAATTGAATCCTCATCATGCCAAAAAATTTTTCCTTTTACGATGCCTTTATCTGCCCAAAAATCTTTATTATTTTTGAAACTTAGATATCCCTTTGCTGCTAATGGAAACGTCCAAGTATAATTTATTTTCTTATCAAGATTATATTCTTGGATAATATTTTCAATAGCAATTTGAGCTGCTCTTTCTTGAACTTTTTGCCCTAAAGATAAATCTTGTACACCAGCTAAAACTTTTTTATAAAAATCTTCTTCATAAGCAACTCCAATTCTTATTACGGGAATGCGTGCTTGCCATGTTTGATAGAGAGCTTGCGCCAAAAGCTCTATAATTACAGACTGATTCCATACAGTATGAATATTTTCTTTCCACATTGCAGCGAGTTTTGTTCCCTCAACTACAAGGCATGGATAAAATCTCATAAAGTTAGGTTCTAAAGAAATAGATTTTTTGATATCATTCAGAAAATCATTTCTTTCCTGACTTGGTAAATTTGGTAGAAGTTGAATACCAAGCTCAAAACCATAGCTTTTTACTTTTTTACATGCTTCCTCAGCGATATTTGATGTGTAATTTCTGTTTGAGGCAAATAAAGCTTTATCAAAAAAAGTTTGTATACCTAATTCTATAGTATCAATACCTTTTCCTTTCATTTGGTTAAGTCTATCATCTTTGCAAGCATCTGGCCTTGTGGATATTCTTGCTTTTGCAATTAAGCTTTCATTCTTGCATTTTTCAACAAAATCTAGGCAAAGCTGAAACTCTTTTTCGGGAAGAGCAGAAAAAGTTCCTCCATAAAAGGCCAACTCTGATGATTGATTTCGATTTTTCTTTTCAAGTAGATGCTGATAAGTTTCTTCAAGCTGAGTTAGAATTTTTTCTGAACTCTTTGATGTGAAATCGTTATTAGTTCCTGTTTGCAGTGACTGATTACAAAATACGCATATCTGAGGGCACCCAAAGAAGGGAATAAAAAAAGGAACAAGAGAATATTTTCTTTCTCTTCTTGTATTAATGTAAATAGGGGGAAAATTGCTTATAATCATAAAAAACGACGTTTTAAATAGTATTTTAGTTGTAAGTGAAAAAATAATTAACTGTAATGATTTTAAAATGTGCCTATAATCTTATTGACTTAATACAAAAAACTAGATATATATATCTTAAAGTTATATGCAGATTTTTCTAGAAAGATAGCTTTAATGATTTTGTTTGTCTAGCTAAAAAAAGGCAGGAAAAATGTCAGACTGTATTTTTTGCAAAATAATTCAAGGCGATATACCTTCCTCTAAAATTTATGAAACAGATAAGGTATTTGTATTCTTGGATATTGCTCCTATGAACTTTGGTCATGCACTTGTTATACCTAAATATCACAGTGAGACGATATTAGATTTACCCCTTGAATACGCACAAGATGCTTTAAAGGCACAGCAAAAAGTTGCAACAGCTCTTATGAAAGGACTTGGTGCAAGTGGTTTCAATTGTATTCAGAATAATTTTCCATCATCAGGTCAAGTAGTGCCTCACGTACATTGGCATATTATTCCAAGGTATGATGCGAAAGAGTTTCCAATGTGGAAACAAAGCGCATATACAGGCATTGAACACATGAAAGAAATTGCTGATAAAATCACAGCTCATATCTAATAATCTCAATTTCTATTAATTAGTCGCAAGAAATTTACTATACAACCTTAGATTAGGAGGAATTATGAACAAAGCACTCACAAAGGCTGATATTGTTGAAGCCGTTTATGAAAAAACTGAAAGAAATCGTGCAGAAGTAAAACAAATTATTGAAAACCTACTTGTACTAATGAAACAATCAATTAAAAAAGATCACTCATTACTCGTTAGTGGCTTTGGTAAATTTGAAGCTTATGAAAAAAATGCTCGTAAAGGGCGTAACCCACAAACAGATGAATCTATTACACTCCCTCCTCGTAAAGTTGTGGTATTCAGACTTTCAAGAAAATTTAGAGTTGAACTCAACGGTGAAGAAGCATAAGCACGTAACCAGTTATATTCAATGACAAATATTATAAGGATACGTGAAACTTTTACATGTATCCTTTTTTCTTCTTTATAAGCGTATTTTAAATAGGACTTGACTTTATTGAGAATCAATACTATTATAAAGACAACAATAAAGGAGTCATTATGCAATTAAAAGATTTTGCTGATTATACAATAGATTGGAATTTAGCCCCTGAAGATGCAGTTACACTTTACCTTGAATGGGGAAATAATGATTGGCACGCAGAACATCCTCCTGTGCGCTCAAAAGACGATGTAGCGGTTTATTTTGTTATAGACCATTGGCTTGAAAAACCTACTCTTCGCCTTGTTAAAAGAAATTCAGATGAGGCTATTGATTTGTTCTCATGCGATTTACCAGCCGAGCTTGAAGAAGAATTCCATGCTGATTTTGGTAAACTAAAAGGCGTTTCAATGCCACCTGATTACATAAAAAAATGGATTAAAATTCAAATGTATGGAAAAGAATAATGCAAACTCAAAGCTATAAACTATGGCTAGAAAATGCAAGAAAATTATGTAGAAAGAATGGAGCAGAGCTATCTGCTCCTCTTATTTTATTGCAATTCTACACGCATAAATCAAAAGCATATATCATTAGTCACGACGATAATGAATTACAAACTCATGAAATTGAAAAGCTAAACTTAATGCTTACTAGATTTTTCAATGATGAACCTCTCGCCTATATCACAAACACAAAAGAATTTTATGGTAGAGATTTTTACGTAGATGAAAATGTTCTTATCCCACGCCCAGAAACAGAATTAATCGTTGATAATACACTAGCATATTTCAATGATACACAATCACCTATCACTTTTTGTGACATAGGAACAGGTTCAGGCTGTATTGCAGTTTCAATTTTATCTGAAATGATCAATAGTTCTTGCATAGCCTACGATATTAATCAAAAATCAATTAATATCGCTAAAAAAAATGCTGAATCTCTTCAAGTATCAAACAGAATTGAATTCATCCACTGCCCAATTGGAATAGCGCAAGAAGAAACAAAGTTTGACTGCATAGTTTCTAATCCACCATACATACCAGAAAATGAATATAAGAATCTCGATAAAAATGTAAAAAATTACGAACCAGAGCACGCACTTACCTCTGGTATAAACGGTTATGAAATAATCTGGGAAGTGGTTAACTTTGCAGAAAAAAATTTAAAATCAGGTGGACTTTTGTTAATAGAGCATGGCTACAATCAATCCGAAGAAGTATTAGACTACCTTACTAAAACTACAAAATGGGTTGAAATTCAAGCCGTTATAGACTATGCAGGGATAAAAAGAATTGCTAAAGCGGTTAAAAAGTAAACTTTAGTTGTTAAAAAACAACACTGAAATTAAGTCACTGTTGTTAAAAAGTCACAAAAAAAAATATATAGATATAGTCTAGAAATGAAGTACGTATTCAAGCCATTATGAACGCCTTGAAAATTTAATTTATATTGGCACACAACTTGCAATATATCTCTTGATTTTAAGAAGATTGGGGGAATAATGTTCCAAAGTACACTAGCAAAAACTGTTCAATTAAACGGAATAGGCTTACATTCAGGTGAAGAAGTTCGCATGAAGCTTTCGCCTGCACAAGCAAATTCTGGAATTATATTTACTCTACATTCTAAAAAAGGTGTATCAACTATAACTCCATCTCCGGAAGCAGTTACAACAACCGAGCTTGCAACCACATTAAGTATTGGTGACGCTTCATTATCAACAGTAGAACACCTTCTTGCTGCCATTCAAGGTTTGCAAATTGATAATATAAACATTCATGTTTACGGAAATGAAGTTCCTATTCTTGATGGTTCTGCTCTACTTATTGTTGATGCAATACAAAAAGCTGGTCGTAAAACACTACCACAAGAAAGAGTATACGCTAAAATTACAAAACCTTTTTCTTTCATTGAAGGAAACAAAAGTATAGTTGCAAGACCTTATGATGGTCTATACATTGACTACACGATCGACTTTCCACATCACTCTATAGGAAAACAAAGATATACAATAGATATCAATCAAAATTCATTCAAAGAAATTGCTAAATCTCGCACATTTGGATTTCTAAGAGAAGTTGAATACCTACACTCAAAAGGGCTAGCACTTGGTGGTTCTTTGGCTAATGCAATTGTCTTAGACGAAGAAGGCGTAATTAATCCTGATGGATTACGCCATTCTGATGAGTTTGTACGTCATAAAATCTTAGATTTTGTTGGAGATATGGCAATGCTAGGTCTGCCACTACACGGTGCTTTTGAAGTTAAGTGTTCAGGCCATAAACATAATAACCTATTCCTCCATGCACTTATCAAAAGCGATGCAATGGAACTTTCTAACGTAAATACTAAACAAATAAAGGATATGCACGAGTCTTATAACTGCATTCCACTCGTCGCTTATACAAGTATTTAGGTTATTTTTTAAGAAATTTAGGAAAGTGTGATTTTTTTTCTTGACTATTTTTAAAAAAAGAACTATACATTCCAAATCATACGCGCCCGTAGCTCAGTAGGATAGAGCAGTAGCCTTCTAAGCTATTGGTCAGGAGTTCGAATCTCTTCGGGCGCGCCACTTAAAAAATAATACCTACTTTATGTAGGTTTTTTTTTGCCTCATTTCTTCGTGAGAATTTCAAGGCATAGTTCAATAATTTGAACTTATAAAATAATTAGTAATATTTTTTGTACAGAATAATATGTATATTTGTATATAATTTTCAAACTTAAAAGTCATAATCAATTGAACATTGAAAGAGATTTTAGTTGACATAGACTTTAATAAATTATATAATAATATATCTGGCAAAAACAAGTAACAACATGTAATAAATTTATTGTGAGGGATTGACATGAACTTCAAAAAACACATTCTACCGCTTATTGCCTATACTGCTGTTGCACCTGTTGTAACTTTTTCTGCAGTAGAAGCTAATGCAGCAGAGGACGTACCTGCAGTTATCGCTCAAAATGAGCCAACAGTTGTAGTTGGATCTGATGAGATAACTCACCCATTAGTAATAACACCACTTTTAGAAACAGAAGCACCAAAAGTTTCACCACTTATTGATGCAGTAGAAATTTCAGTTTACGATTCAATGAAGGCTGTGTTGTATTACTCGCCAACTCTTCGTTCAATCAGAGAAAACAGAGTTGCTCAACAATACGAAGTTGAAAAAGCTAAATCTGGCTACTATCCATCTTTAGACGTAACCGGTACTTACGGTGTAGCATATACTGACAACCAATCTACAAGAGACTTTGCTGAACGCCAACCTGGTAGATACAGTAACTTCAACGGATCAGCTACAGCTTCCGCATCTGCAACATTAACTCAAATTCTTTGGAACGGCAAAATCGTTTCAAATACTGTCGACTACAACATATTTGTTTTAGAATCATTAGATAACCGTGTATACGATAACGCAACAACACTTGCTCTTGAAGGCTTGATTGCTCATACTGATATCGTAAGAACTAAAAAAATTCTCGACCTCACAGTTAGCTATGTTGATAAACACAGAGAAATTCTTAATCAACAAATCGCTTTAAGTGCATCTGGTATCATGACAGAAGCTGATGTAACTCAAGCTCAAGGTCGTTTGGTTCGTGCTACTGCTGATTTAAGAAATGCTGAAAACGCATACAAAAATTCAGTTAATAACTACGAACAACTTACAGGTCATGAACTTCCAGTATACTTCTTAGATCCATCTCTTCCACAACAAGAAGTTCAATCACCTGAATCAATCATTAGCACAGCTCTAATGAGAAACCCTAAAATCAATGCTTTACACTCAGATTATCAAGCAGCTTTCAAACAAATTGACATTGCTGAAGGTGGTTATCACCCAGAAGTAACTCTTACATTTGGTGCTGAATACGATGATCCTTCACTCGAAGCGAACACAGGTAATAAAGAATACACAACTAGCGCATCTGCAACAGTTGGTGTATCTTGGAACTTATTTAACGGTTTTGCAACACAAAATACAGTTCTCGCTGCTAAAGCAAGATCACGTATGGCGCGTGAAGACACCATCGCTCAAATTGATGCTGTAAAAACTGAAGCTATCCAAACTTACAACGATCTTAAAAATGCTCAAGAACTTCGTACAGTTTATGAAGATGCTAAAATGTACAACTTAGCAACTAGAGATAACTACCTATCTCAGTTCTCATTCGGTACACGTTCACTTCTTGACGTTTTAGATGCTGAAACTGAACTTTACACAACTCAAGTGCAGCTAGCTACTTCTGAGTCAAACATTATCGTAAACTCATGGAGAGTTCTAGCTCTTCAAGGAACTTTACTTGATGACTTGGATATAGAACCAACTGTATACGAAACTCCATTACCACCAGCATCATTTGATTTTGACTAAAAAATAAAATTGGGAATACTATGCAAACTAGCAATATGAAGACTGAGTCAGAGAATAAGCAACAAGAGAAAAATGGCAATTCACAACAAAGCCAACCAACTAACAATTCTCCTAGTAATTCTGTAGATATTGGTCTTGCACCTCGCGAAGTTGATTTTTTCCCACCGTTAGTACAAAGTTTCTCGACACTTTTCTCCCTATACGGGAGACAAGTGTCGAGCAATGCAATAAATTTTGCGCTTGGCAATAGCGCACCATCTCCTGCTTCATGCCAAAGAGCAGCGAAACAGCTTGGTCTTAACTCGCGTATTGTACATAAACCTGAAATACGTGAAATTTTAGATACCGTATTGCCATCAATCCTTATTCTTCAAAATCAACAATCTTGTATCCTTGTTGAGAAGAAAGGCGACACTGCACAGATTATTATGCCTGAACACGGCAATACTGTGACAATAATTGATATTGATAAATTACAAGAAATTTACTCTGGATATGCAATTTTTGCTGCATTAGATCCAATGGCCGACAAACGCCTTCATAGTATTGTAAAAATACAAACCAAACGTTGGTTCTGGGACGTTGTTTGGCATTATATTCCATTATACCGTCAAGTTATTATCGCTACAATTGCGATTAACTTACTTGTTCTTGTTGGTCCATTATTCTTTATGAACGTTTATGATAGGGTTGTTCCGAACCTTGCTTACGATACCCTATGGGTTTTAGCTGTAGGTGTGCTAGTAGGTTATATCTTTGAATTTATTCTTAAGGTCTTGCGTTCAAACTTTACTGACAGAGCAAATAAAAACATTAATACTATTGTTACAACAAGATTGATGCAAAAAATCATGGAAATGCGTCTTGAAGATAGACCAGATTCATCAGGTGCACTCATCAACCACATGAAAGAATTTGAATCGTTGCAAGATTTCTTTAGTGCCGTAAGCTTACTTACAGTTATTGACTTGCCATTTATGATTCTTTTCCTATTTGTTGTATTCTTCATTGGTGGAAATGTTGTATACCTTCCAATCATAGCAATTATTATCCTGATATGTTCTATTCTAATACTTCAAATAACAATCAAAAAATTTAGTTTACTCAACCATCAATCAAACGTTGAAAAAAATGCTCACCTTGTTGAAATGATTACAGGTATGGAAGCTATTAAAATGGCAGTAGCTGAAAACCGTATGTTACAAATATGGGAAAAAGTTATAGCTTATTCAGCTGAAGTTGGTACAAATTCTAAAAGAACAACTACTCTTGCAGTTAACTTTGCAACTTTCGTAAGTCATATTGTTTCAGTAACTCTTATTGTTTGGGGTGTTTATCTAATCGGTTCCCACAGTCTTACAATGGGTGGACTTATAGCATGTAACATTCTTATTGGTAGAGCAATGTCATTTGTTATGCAGTTAGCATCTCTCATGACTCGCTATCAACAAGCAAAAGTTTCATTGCAAGTTCTTAACCACTTGATGGAACTGCCTTCTGAACGTCACACAAGTTCACATCTTGTTGAATTTGGTGACTTACCTCACTCACTAGAACTCACAAAAGTATCCTTTGCATATAAAGGTGCGCACTTACCTACAATTGATGACGTAAGTCTTACAATTAATCCGGGCGAGAAAGTTGGTATTATCGGAAACATGGGTTCTGGTAAATCAACAATGGCGAGACTTTTATGTGGTCTTTATACACCAACAGCAGGTGCTGTAAAATTTGGTGGTGTTGACTTACGTAGATTAGATATGTCAGAGCTTAGAACTCGTGTAAGCTTCCTTCCACAAGATCCATTACTCTTCCACGGAACCATTCGTGAAAACATTGCTCTTGGTTCGATTCATATTCCAGATCAGCTTGTAGTTAGAGCAGCTTGGATTGCTGGTGTGCATGAATTTGTTCAACACACTCCTGAAGGATATGCAATGCAAGTGGGTGAAAAAGGACAAAACCTCTCAGGCGGACAAAGACAAGCAGTTGCTCTAGCACGTGCTCTTCTACATGACCCAGATGTAATTATCCTTGATGAACCAACAAGTAATATTGATGGAGCAACTGAAGCTAGAATCAAGTCAAGATTGAAGAAAATCATTCAAAATAAAACTTTAATCATTAATATGCACAGAATGAGCTTGCTTGAACTCACAACAAGACTTATAGTATTACAAGACGGTAAGGTTGTTGCTGATGGTCCTACTAAAGAAGTTTATGCGTGGCTAAATAGTAAACAACAAGCTCCAACAAGTAATCAACAGTCACCACAAGTAAAAAACACACTTGTAAATAACTCACCGGGAAACACAGATCCTAGAAGAGTTATACCTAAAGAGGCTGAAGCAGAGAACGCTCAGGAAGAAGTAAAACCTGATGACTTTGTTAGAACTACAACTGATTAATAACTGAAGCTTTCCTTATTAGTACGATATATTAGGGACAAAAACCGTAATTCTAAATTACTACATTCTAGCTTATGAGAAATTACCATGAATAAAGAACAAAACACTAATATAGCAAAAAATCCTAAAGCAGGGAAAGACTACTCTCCTAAATCCGGTACTGATTACTCACCAAAAGCAGGAAAGGATTATTCGCCTAAACCTGAAGTACAACCAGAACCTGCTAAAGAAGTTGTGCCTCAAACAGAAGCACCGAAAGTTCCTTTAGCTAAAATAGATCCAGTAAAAATGGCTGTGCCAGCTGATGCTGTTACTCAAAATGCTAATGGAGAAATTGAACTTTCTCCTGACTATATTGAAAAGAAAGACCAAAAACGCCCTGTTAATAGTGATAAACTTCAACAGCAGAGCGGATCTGAAGCAGAAGAACTATTTACTGCTAAAAGAAAGAAGCCTACAAATGAAGAAAAAGAATATATGTCTGACATTGACGCTGTTTGGAACGATACAGGTTCAACTCGTCAACGTGCAGTAACATTCCTTATTCTTGCACTACTCCTTAGTTTTATAGCTTGGGCTTCTTGGGCTACGATTGATGAGCTTACAAGAGGACAAGGGCAAGTTATCGCATCTTCAGGAACTCAGGTTATCACTCACTTAGAGGGTGGTATTCTATCTGATATTCTTGTTACAGAAGGTGTTATTGTTGAAGAAGGTCAAATACTTGCAAGAGTTGAAAACGTTGCGGCTGAAAGTGTGTACCGTGATACTCAAACAAAAATTTACGAACTCACTGCAACTATCATTCGTTTGGAAGCAGAGCTTAATGATACACAGCTACAGTACTCTCCTGAATTAATTTCTGCTGCTCCTAATATTGTTGAATTACAAACTCAAGTATACAATACACGTAGACGTCAATTCTTATCAGAAATAGATGTTCTTGATACTCAAAGTCAGCAAGCTCACTACGAACTTGATGATATGGAAAAGAAACACCGCACTACAACTGAAGCTCTTTCTTTAGCATCGCGTCGTCTCGATCTCTCAAGACCAATGGTTGCTCAAGGTCTTTATGCTGAAGTTGACTTCTTAAACTTACAACAAGAAATTGTTAACCTGCGTGGCGAGCTAGATTCTCTTGAAAATAATATCTCAAAAGCAGAGATTGTTGTGCAAGAATCAGAACTTAAGAAAAATTTATTCAAATCTGAATATAACTCAAGAATTATTGAAGAAATCAATAAAATTACATCAGAACGTAACTCTTTAGAAAAGAACTTAACTACAGGTTCTGATAGAGTTGTGAGAACCGAAATCCGCTCTCCAATGCGTGGAGTTGTGAACCAAATTGTTCTCAACACAAAAGGTGGTGCCGTTAAGCCTGGTGAACCAATCATGGAAGTTGTTCCTTTAGATGATACTTTGCTTATCGAAGCTAAAATTAGCCCTGCTGATATCGGTTTTATTTATCCAAATCAAAAAGCCGTTGTAAAGCTAACAGCTTATGATTTCTCTATCTTTGGTGGATTAGAGGCGAAAGTTGAGCAAATTAGTGCGGATACAATTCAAGGGCAAGGACAACAAGCTAACGAATACTTTTATCTCGTAAAACTGCGTACAACTGAAAACAGCCTAGAGTATAGAGGTGAAACTCTACCTATTATCCCTGGTATGATTGCAAGTGTTGATATTATTACTGGTAAAAAGACAATCATGCAGTATCTTCTCAAACCAATCTTAAAAGCTAAAGACAATGCTTTACGTGAAAGATAGAATAGAGAATAAAACTCCATATTTTATAGCTATTATCACTTCATTAAGAAGTTTAAAGATTTCTTATAAAGTAGTGACTAGTATACTAATATGTTTGTTTTTTTCAATATCAGATGTAAGTCTGGCTTATTCCGCAGAGAAAATTCTTCTTTTTGGTAAGATGGAATTTAAAGGCAGAATAAAAACTCTACCTCAATGGGTAAAAGTTTTAGAAAAAAATTCTAAAAACCCAATCTTTTCTGATGATTATCAATTAAATTCAAAAACAACATGGGGTCAATTTAAGCAAGATCTTGTTCCCCTCTCTAAAAAAGAACAACTAAATAAGGTTAATCTTTTTTGGAATAGATGGCCCTATAGACTAGATAGTCAGGTCTGGAAGACTCCAGATTATTGGGCAGCACCTTACGAATTCAAGAAAAATTCAGGCGATTGCGAAGATTATGCAATAGCAAAATACTTCACCCTTAAGGAACTTGGATTTTCTGTCGATGATATGCGTATAGTAATTGTTATGGAAACAATCCGTAACATCGCACATGCTGTTCTCGCAGTATATTTAGATAATGATGTTTATATTTTAGATAACCTCTCAAATGCGGTGTTATCTCACACGAAACTACGAAACTATGATGCTCAATATTCTGTTAATGAGAAATATCGTTGGGGTCATGTAAAAGCTAAAAAGAAATAATCTGATATGGAGTCAACAATGAAAAGTCCTGAACAGAACCAAAAATCTTCTGTTGCTAAAAAAAGGCAAGCTCTTGCTATTGTTGTTTGTTTGCTAATTGCAATATGTGGTGTTGCTTATTATGTTTCAAATCTTAATTATGAAAAGAAAAAAGCTGATATTCTAAATGCTGAAAATATCAACCTTACAAGCTGGGTGCAAGGCACAATTCAAGCTATATCTATATGGGTAGAAAGTATTGATGAACAAGGTCAGCGTATCAGTAATTCTGATTCATACCGAGGCTTTATTGAAGATGTTAGGTTAGCTGGCGAAGATGTTGCCTCAGAAATCAACACTTCTGACATTGTTACTTCGCAACTTGATACAAATTATGATGAACTAATAGATCAAGTACCTTTCTGGCGTAGTGCTCTATATGATTACATGAATAATATCGGCATGTTTGATGCACGTATAGTTAATGCTGATGCTGTAACTATACTCTCAGCACTTCAAATACCAACAGCTATTACACCGAATCAAGTTCTTACTGTAAAAAAATCTATAGACAATAACAAAATTGCTATATCTCCAGTGCGCACATCAGCATCAACAATGGTTATCGACTATGCACTTCCAATCCTTCCATTTGTTTATAATGAAAATGATCCACCAATAGCCGCGGTTCTTTTTACACTTCCTATAACAAATCAGATTGCGCAATTCTTATCACGTGATATTCACGCTGAAACACAAACTATTCCGTATATTATTCAAAAAAATGGTGATTTGTATCAAAATATTCAAGTTCATACCCCAAAACCATCTGATATAACAACTCAACTTGACTTTAACTCTTCCCAAATTTTACCATTTGGAATAAGAACATCAGTCGATGGAACAACTCAAGTTTATTCTTATGCAGAAAAAGTTCCTGGACTTGATATGTGGGTTGTTCTTGAATTGCCTGCTGATGTCATTATCAATACCTTTACTTCTATGGCTTGGACTATTTATGGTCTTGGAGCTCTTGCAAGCATTGGTGTTATCTTGTTGTTTGCTATGATTTGGTGGATGATGATTGGTAAAGAACAAAGAGAAGCTGCAGAAAAATTTAGAAAGCTTTATGATGTTATTGCACAGCAAAAAGGATTACTAGATAGTATCAACCTTTCTCTAGAAGTTGGTCTTATAATGATCGATACTGATGGTAAAATCCAAATTTCTAACAAAACCTTTAATGAAATTGTAGGAAAAGATGAAGATGGTATGGTAGATGCTAGCTTACTTTCAGTATTTGAAGGTCAAGTTGCTGGTATCTTCATGGAGAAGGTTGATAAAGTTGTTGAAAATGATACTTATCTAACTTTTGAAGTTGAAATTCCGAAGCAAGACATTATTTCCCTTTACCGTGTAACACTCTATCCTTTCCATGATGACTATGACGATGGTGTTGATATTCTAGGTGCAGTTGCTACCCTTCAAGATATTACAGAATTTAGACGTAATAGCGAAAAGAATAAGAAACAACAAGCTAATATTATTCAAGCATTTGTTCGCGCAATTGAGGGTGTGGATCCATATCTCACCGGTCACTCACAAATGATGAGTAACGTTGGTGTACTTATGGCAAAACATATGAATATGACTGAAGAAGACATTTCTACTATTCATAATGCTTCTATCTTCTCGCAAATTGGTAAACTCTTCATCGATAGAGAAATACTTATCAAAACAGGCAAACTTACACCAGAAGAACTTACAAAAATCAAACACCTTCCTGAAAAAGCATATGAAGTTCTTTCCGGCATTGGTTTTAGTGCTCCTATTGCTACTGCGGTGCGTCAAATGTATGAACAACTTGATGGTAATGGATATCCAAATAAACTAAAAGATGAAGAAATAATTATTCCTGCACGAATTCTTGCTATAACAAACTCATTCTGTGCTCTTATTAGTGAGAGATCGTTTAGAGCTGGATTGCCAATCAATGAAGCAATTGGAAAACTTAAAGAATGTCCTAACCAGTTTGATCTTGAACTTCTTAATGTTCTTACTGAAGTAATAAAAACTCCTGAAGGTGCTACTGCACTTACCGTTAATAAAGATTAATGAATAAAGCCATGCAGTTTTTTACACTACTGCATGGCTTAGTTAAATTTCTAAACTAAACGGAAAAGACATGAAAATTCTTTTTATTTCAAAATATTGTCCTTCTCATTTTCAAAATATTCTTTTGTACTTTTCTGTTAACCCTCAAAATCATATACACTTTTTTTCTGAATACAGGCATCAAGAACTAGCATTGAAAAATGTTACTTATACAAATATTAGATTCCCGCGTGTTCAGTATAAAGGAAGTAAATCGGAACAGACATCTATTAGGCTACTACGACGTTCTTTAGCGTTTTCAAACGCCTTAGATCGACTAAAAAATACTGGGTTCACACCTGATATTATAGTTGCTGATACAAACCACGCTTGCTCTTTAAACTTGCCTGAAATTTTCCCTAATGTTCCAACAATTGGATTTTGTGAATGGTTTTTCCAAAGTGATCTTTCGCCTAATCTTGATAAATCTGAAGAAGATTATTCACCAGAGTTTTTACCATTTAAAATTAATAATATGTTTCAACTTGAAACTTTAAGAACTTGTACAAAACTCTTCACTTTTTCTCAATGCCAAAAAAAATCTTTTCCAGAATTTATACAAAAGAAAATATCTGTAATTCCTCAAGGCATTAATACAGACTTCTTTGCACCAAAACTAGAAAAGAATAAAATACCATCTTTTTTAAATGGGTATGAAGACAGCGAAATAGTCTTACTTTCTTATAGAAATACAAAAAGCGAACAGACTCTTTCTGTTGCTCTAAACGCTTTGAAAGAAATTTTTAGAAGTAGAAAACAAACGAAATTACTTCTTTTATCAAGAGCAAATGTAAATCCAGAAGAATTGCAAAAAGTATTACACCAAGCACAGCAAGTACTTGGAGAATTTAGCAATCGCATAATTGTTCACACAGGAGCAACCATAGAAGAGTATAAATTCGCCCTTCTAAGAGCTAGAGTACTACTCTATCCATTCAATATGCTTTTTGTGAATACATCGCTTTTTGAGGCATTCAGCTGTGCAACAACTGTGATAGCACAACAGTCTCCAGCTCTAGAAGAGTTTATTACACATGGAGAAAATGCCTATTTTCATGCTTATGATAGACCGGATACATTAGCGCAATTAGTAGAAGAAGTTCTAAATGATCCGAATTTATCGAAAAATCTCAGAACACAAGCACGAAAACAAGCAGTTACATCATTGTCAATAAAAACCGAGCTAAGAAAAATCGTTAAAACTATTGAACCTTTTATCCAACAAGAGAATTAATCGTTTTTGCTAAATGCGAGAAGTACATTTTCAATAATAGCTAAAGCAAGTTTTTGATCTTTTTTAGATAACTTCTCAAGTTGATCACTTAAGTAATTTGATCTAGTTTCTGTGCTTTCATTTTCACTACGGAATAAGTCGAGCACTGAACACTCTAAAACACTAGCTAAAGATTCTAATCTTGAGAATTTAGGTGCTATAACACCCTTTTCCATACGAGAAAGAGATTCTTGTTCAATTCCAAGCATAGAAGCAACTTCAACTTGTGTATATCCTAGTCTTCTTCTTTTACTTGCTATTTTGTTTCCAACTCGTTGTGCCAATGTTAAATTGTTTTCATTTTTTCTAATAGCCATATCGACCTCTCTCTGTTATATAGCCTTTTCAATAAAAAGTTTTTTACTGAATTAAACTACTATTATCTGAATATATACTTTAAAGTATAGATTCTTTATAACTATATAAACACTATTTCTAAATTATGCAATAGACATAACATACTAATTTTATATACTATTTTTTTACAGAGTTCTATCTATTTGTACTTCTTAGTTAAAACTTTATAACTTTTTACGATTAACTAAAAAAAATACATTCTTTATAGTTATTTCTAACCACAAAGAATGTATTATTTTTTTAAACATCTTATTATATCAAGATAATATAAATTTCAAAAATATTTTTTATACGTATATACGTATAAGGTGTAAAAACTGATATTTTGAACAGTGTAAGCAGATATAGCTTATGCCTCTAAACATTTCACAGCTGCGTCAAGGTCGGTAGGGCGCAAAACAAGTGTTGCTTTTTCTGTGCAAGGTTTAATAAACACATACATATATTCTACGTTCACACCACAGTCGGTAAGCTTTTTCATTGCTTTATGCAAACCACCTGGAATGTTATCAACTTCTACTTCCATTACTTTTGAAAGTCGAACTGTAACGTTATTCTCTTTAAGTATATCTGAAGCTTTTTTTGCATCATCTACAATTAAACGTAGAATGCCAAAGTCAGAAGTATCAGCTAGCGATAAGGCTTGTATACTGATTTGAGCCTCAGCAAGCAATGCTGTTATCTCTGTAAGGCGCCCTGGTTTATTCTCAAGAAAAACAGAAATTTGATCTATAATCATAGCATGTCCTTTATCTATATGTGCTGAAATCTATAATTTATACTTGAGAAGAATCGTCATCTTTCTTCTGTTCTTTTTTTGGTGTTACATCAATTTCATCAGGTTCAGTTGAAGCCTGTTTGAAGTTACGAATTGCTCTGCCAAGCCCACCACCGATTTCAGGTAGTTTTTTTGCCCCAAAAATAACAAGAACCAAAAGTAAAATTATTAGTAGTTCTTGTGTGCCAAGTCCGAACATACACCCTCCTTACGTTAGCTGTATATAATCATAAGTTTTGAAGACTATAGTCTATTTAACAAAATAAGGCAAGTCTTTATAGACTTGCCTTTCATTTTAGCCGCAGCGTGAATGTGAACAAGATGGGCAAATATGGCATCCTTCTTGGAAAACCATATCTTCGCCGCATTCAGGACATTGCACTTTACCATCTAATGATGAATTACTACTTAATTTTTCGCTAGTAGCTTTAAGATATTTAGTTTCAAGCACCCATGCAATAGCATCAGGCACAGAAAGGAGCATACCTTTTTTCTGGAATACAGGGTGTTCACCACCGATTCCTTTAAGCTGACTTACAATAGATTTAACATCAATGCCAGATCTTAACGCAAGTGAAACAAGTCTGCCAATAGCTTCTGCTTTTGCTGTTACTGAACGACCAGATTTTCCGATAGTTGCAAATACTTCAAAAGGTACACCATTTTCATCTTCATTTACTGTAAGATAAAGAACACCTAAGCCAGTTTGCATTTTTTGTGTGAAACCGGTTAAACGATCAGGGCGTTCTCTTACTACTATATGAGATTGAGATAAATCAAGATTTTGACTATGTTTTTTCTCTGTTTCGCCTGTATAAAGAACTTGAATAGATTTGCTTCCATCACGATATACTGTTACGCCTTTACAGCCTAATGAGTACGCAAGACGATAAATTTTATCAATATCTTCAACAGTTGCAGAGTTTTCAAGGTTTACAGTTTTTGAAACTGCATTATCAGTATACTTTTGGAAAGCTGCTTGCATACGTAAGTGAGCTTCAGGAGAGATATCCATTGCTGTTACGTAAACATTACGCATTTTTTCTGGAAGAACATCAATTTTTTTAATGCTACCGTATTGAGCTAAAGCTTCCATAATTTCAGGTGATTGCAAATTATTACTTGCAAGTTCGCGCTCAAAGTAAGGGTTTACTTCTAAAAGTCTTTCACCTTCCATTACATTTTTAGCAAAACAAAGAGCAAACAAAGGTTCTACACCTGAAGAACAAGATGCAAGAATTGAAAGAGTTCCTGTAGGAGCAATTGTTGTAATAGTTGCGTTACGTAATGGTGTGCCACCTGCAAAGATTGACTCTTCAAATGCTGGGAATGCACCACGTTCTTTAGCTAATTGAGCAGATGCAACTCTACCTTCTGATTGAATGAAGCCCATAATTTTTTCAGCTAAAAGTACAGCTTCATCTGTATCGTAACCAAGTTCAAGCATGAATAGAAGGTCAGCAAAGCCCATAACACCAAGACCGATTTTACGGTTAGTAAGAACTTTTTCTCTAATCAAGTCAAGAGGATACACAGAGGCATCAATTACGTTATCAAGAAAACGAACTGAAAGATGAATTGTGTTCTTTAGTCCTTCCCAGTCAATACATTTTTCAGGATTATCAACACAATTTGTCGGAAGATAGAACTTTGCAAGGTTGATAGAACCTAAGTTGCAAGCTTCAAACGGAAGAAGTGGTTGCTCGCCACAAGGGTTAGTTGATTCCATATCACCTTGAGCAGGAGTTGGATTGTCTTTATTGATTCTATCTAAGAAAACAATTCCAGGGTCACCACTTTGCCAAGCTTTTTTTACTAGGATATCAAACACTTCTTTAGCGTTTAATGTACCTTTGATTTCATTAGAATGAGGGTCAACTAAGTTATAATCTTCGCCTTTTTCAACTTTTTCCATAAATTCTTCTGTAAGACCTACGGAAAGGTTAAAGTTATTGAATTCACCATCAACTTCTTTAGCTGCGATAAATTCCATAATATCAGGGTGGTTTACACGTAAGATACCCATGTTAGCTCCGCGACGAGTTCCACCTTGTTTGATTTGTTCAGTCGCAGTATTGAAAATACGCAAGAATGATAAAGGACCGGAAGCCACGCCACCGGTTGTTCCCACGCGTGAATCTTTTGGGCGTATACGAGAGAATGAGAAGCCTGTACCGCCACCGGATTTATGAATCATAGCTGCATATTTTACAGCGTCAAAAATTTCTTCAATTGAATCGCCAACAGGAAGAACGAAACAAGCAGCTAGTTGACCTAAACGAGTGCCGGCATTCATAAGAGTTGGTGAGTTTGGCAAAAATTTACCATGATTCATTAAATCATAAAAATTACGAGCCAATTCTTCAATTTTATATGTACTTTCAGGATATTTATTTTCTTCAAGCGCCATTGTAGAAGCTACACGCCAAAAAAGTGCTTTTGCATCTTCAGCAGGCGCTCCATTTTCATCTTTAATATAGTATCTTTTTTGTAATACTAGTTCCGCATTCGCCTGTAAATGCGTATTTTCTAAGTCAGTTGGCATAGAAAGCATAAAATCTCTTCCTCATGTTTGTAATTTATCTATTAAATTTATAGATTTGGATACTCACTAAATAAAAAACAAAATTCCGATATCCGCGAAGATATCAGAAACTATTTAGCCGTATCGCTCAACTGTAGTATACAGACTTTTTTATTAAAATCTAGCTCTTAAAATTGAGTTTTCATGCAAAACATACTAATTTTATTTGTTAAAATTTTAATTCTTTAATAGGATTTTTAACTATCCAACTGTAATAATTGACAAAATAACATTTTTCTATTTTCTTGCTTTTCTTCTCATCTATGCTAGGTTCTGTTAATAGTTATTGAGGAGAACAAAGATGTCTTATACTGCAAGCACGCCAAATCAAGTGGATGAAGTTCCAACTTCACAAATTATTTTAGTTATTAAAATGATACTCTGCGCTCTTTTTTGGGGCGGAACTTTTATAGCAGGAAAAATTGCTGCTCCTTATATATCACCAGCATTTATTGGTTTTATGCGATTTCTCATCGCTTCGCTTGTTCTCTTTTTAGTCTTACAGACAAAAGGCGGACTCCCTCACCTCGATAAAAAGCAGTTTTGCGGAATAACTATCCTTGCTCTTACTGGGATTCTTGCTTATAACTTATTCTTTTTCCTAGGTTTACAAACTGTACCTGCTGCAAGAGCATCTCTTATAGTGGCAAATAATCCACTCCTTATTGCACTTGGTGCTGCCTTATTTCTAAAGGAAAAACTTTCTGCTCTCCAGCTTTTAGGTATTTCTATCAGTATTTGTGGAGCGATAACAATTATCAGCAATGGCAATGTATTAGAAGTACTTTCTAGTTTTAGTTATGGCGATTTTGCAATTTTAGGTTGTGTTATATCTTGGGCTATTTATTCTTTAGTCGGAAAAATAATTCTAAGAGGCATGACTCCGCTTGTAGCTGTTACGTGGGCGTGCATAATTGGAACTATATTCTTCGCTCCTTTTGCTTTCTTTATGACAGATTTAAGCAGTATCCCATCTTTATCATTTGATTTTTGGCTTTGTACTATTTATCTTGGAGTTTTTGGCTCAGCATTTGGATTTGTTTGGTTTTATGACGCTATAAAAGGTCTTGGAGCAACAAAAGCAAGCGTGTTCATCAACTTCGTACCTGTATTTGGTGTATTGCTCAGCGGAATATTCTTAAAAGAACCTATTACTCTAGCAATGCTTATTGGCGGTATGTTTACGATTGTAGGTGTATATCTCACAAATAAAAAATAGATTTTTATAAATATCATTCATAAATTAAGCGAATGATTTTTAGACAGATAAGCTAAACAGGTGTATAGATTTTATACACCTTTTTTCATATCTTTTCACATTTTAAAAAAATATATCATTGTATTCAGTATATTACAAACTTGGCACACTTCATGCTATATCCTCTGTGTTGCGAATACGAGGTTTATATGAATAATTTATCAGTACAAAGAAAGTCATTTTCTAAAAGAATAGTTTTTATTACTTTTTCGATATTACTTCTTTTATTGTGTTTGTTTATACTTCTGTTTTCGTGCATGATTTTGTCCGATATTGATGCTTTGGTAAACAACGAAAATAGTATTTTGTTACTCCTCAATAATCTACTACAACCTATAGTATCATTATTTTAATATATATTTCATGACTTCTCCTTAAAGTTAAAAGTAAAAGAGCAGGAACTGCAACAACTGCTCTTTCCGATAAAAGGTAAAATTTTACACAAGCGGTTTTATCTTTTATCGGAACAGAACAAGTTTCAAAACACTAAAAACGAAAAACAATCTTTCATACATACTATTAAATACCTCCTTAATAGAATACAAAAAATAAAGACTCTTCCCCCCCTAAAGAGTCTTTATTTTTATTTAAATGATAATTTACATTTTTCAATTTTCTTTTCCTTGACATTCTTGAGAGCTTGAACAATAATACAACTTATTTTAATTTTGAAGGCGGCACCCATGGCTGATTATAAAGATACATTAAATTTACCGAAAACCTCATTTGCTATGAAAGCAAATTTGAATCAAAAAGAACCAGAAACACTCAAATATTGGGATAGCATACAAGCGTATGATGAGATGATTAAAGCATCTGGTCAAAAAGGTGAATTTGTATTGCACGATGGCCCTCCATATGCAAACGGTAACATCCACTTAGGGACTGCATTAAATAAAATTTTAAAAGATATCATTATAAAATCAAAAAACATGCAAGGATATTCTTCACAGTATATCCCAGGTTGGGACTGTCATGGACTTCCAATTGAACATAAAGTTGAACTTCAACTTGGTGAAAAAAAGAAGACTGTCCCCGCTCATGTGGTTAGAAAACTTTGCCGTGAATATGCGCAAAAATATCTGAATATACAAAGAAAAGAATTTATCCGCTTAGGCGTTCTCGGTATCTGGGAAAAACCATATATGAGTATGGACCCTGCTTATGAATCTGCAACTTCAAAAGAACTTGCAAATTTTGTTGAACGCGGTTCTATCGTACGTAGCAAAAAACCTATCTACTGGTGTGGCTCTTGTAAAACTGCGCTTGCTGAAGCTGAAGTTGAATACGCCGATCACACATCTCCATCAGTTTATGTTCGTTTCCCTTTCAACGATGAACGACTAAAAGACGCTTTTGAGCAAGCTGACCCAGAAAATGCTTATATTATTATCTGGACAACAACTCCTTGGACTCTTCCAAACAACTTAGCAGTAGCTCTTAACCCTGAATTTGAATATGCTCTTGTAGCTTATGAAGGCAAACAATACGTATTTGCTGCTGATTTAGTTGAACAAAGCACAAAACTTTTTGGTTGGGAAAACTATACTGTTCTTGGCAAAACTCTAGGTAAAAACTTAGAAAACCTTGAAGCAAAACACCCTTTCTACGATAGAAAATCTCCTATCGTTCTAGGCGATCACGTTACTTTAGAAGCTGGTGTTGGTTGTGTCCACACAGCTCCTGGTCACGGTCGTGAAGATTATGAGGTTGGTCTAAAATACGGTTTAGAAATCTATTCTCCTTTAAATGATGAAGCTAAATACTACGAAAGCGTTGAATTCTTCAAAGGTATGAACGTTTTTGAAGCTAATCCTCATGTAGTAGAAAAGCTTAGAGAAGTTGGAAATCTTATATTCGACCAAAAAATCTCTCACTCCTACCCTCATTGCTGGCGTTGTAAAAACCCTGTTATTTTCCGTGCTACAACTCAGTGGTTCGTAAGCATGGAGAAAAATAACCTTAGAGAAAAATCTCTTAATGCAATCCGTAACGATGTAAAATGGATACCTGCATGGGGTGAAGATCGTATCTTTAATATGATTGAAACTCGCCCTGATTGGTGTATCTCACGTCAACGTATGTGGGGTGTTCCAATTCTTGCGCTCCTCTGCGACGATTGCGGGGAAGCATGGAACGATCCAACTTGGATGCGTGAAATTTCTGAAAGATTTGCTAAACATACAACCGGTTGCGATTACTGGTATGAAACAGAAATTGAAGATGTTGTACCTGAAGGACTAAAATGTCCTCATTGTGGTGGCAACCATTGGAAAAAAGAAACTGATATTTTAGATGTTTGGTTCGATTCTGGAACAAGCTTTGCTGCTGTTGTTGAACAAAGAGAAGAGCTTAGCTACCCTGCTACCCTTTATCTTGAAGGTTCCGATCAACACCGCGGCTGGTTCCACTCTTCACTTCTTGTATCAATGGGTACACGTGATCAAGCTCCTTATAAAGAAGTTCTTACTCACGGATATGTTGTTGATAAAGACAGCCGTAAGATGTCTAAATCAATAGGAAACGTAATCGCACCTCAAGATATTATGGCAAAATTCGGTGCAGATATTCTTCGTCTTTGGGTTTCTTCTTCTGACTACAGAGAAGATATCAGAATTTCTGATGAAATTCTTGCTCGTTTGACAGAAGCTTACCGCCGTATCCGTAACACTTGCCGCTATTTACTAGGAAGCATTAACGACCTTACACCAGAAGCTCTTGTTAAAGTTGAAGATTTACTTCCTGTTGATAGATATATGCTAGACGTTATAGTTCGTAACCACAACTTATTGCAACAAGCGTATACTGACTACGAATTCCATAAAGTTTACCATACATTACACGGTCTTTGCGTAACTGAACTTTCATCATTCTACTTGGATGGACTAAAAGATAGACTTTATGCCTCACTCCCTAATTCACTCGAACGCCGTTCTGCTCAAACAGTTTTATTTGAAATATTAATGATACTTATCAGAGATATGGCACCTGTACTTTCATTCACAGCGGAAGAAGTATTGAAGTTCGTTCCTGAAGCTCTAAGACCTGATGTGAAAACTGTATTTGCAATCAGCGAATATCAAGCACCAAGCCTTCTTTCTGAAGCAGCTCTTAAAGACTGGGAAGCAATTCTAAACCTTCGTTCAGAACTAACAAAAGCTATTGAACCACAAAGAAAAGAAGGGCTTATCGGTCACTCACTTGACACAGCTGTAACGGTGTTTGCAGATGCGAATCTTGTTGATATGATTGAGAAAAAAGCTATTGATATGCGCGAAATCTGTATAGTATCACAGCTTTCAATCAAACCATACAGTGAAAAACCTGCTGCTGTAGCTGACTGTGCTGAGAATCTTGCAATCGTAGTAGAACGAGCAAAAGGCGAAAAATGCGAACGTTGCTGGATTTACACAGAAGAAGCTGGAAAAGATGCTGATTATCCTACACTTTGTCCAAGATGTGCAAGCGTAATGCGTGCCTTGGAGGCAAATGCCTAGTCAAGTTATACAAGAGAAAAAAGTAGATAATCGCTATAAAATCATTGGTATTACAGCGTTAATCTGCTTTATTCTTGATCAACTAACTAAATTCATTATCATTTATACTCTCCCACTTTACGAGAGTATAAATGTTATACCGAATTTTTTCAATATTGTTCATGTGCAAAACAGAGGCGCAGCTTTCGGTTTTTTGAACAATCCTGATATCAATTGGCAATTTTGGCTTTTTGGTGTAGCAACGATTTTTGCTCTTTGGTTAATTTACACACTTACAAAATCGTCACCTTACAACAAAATTCTATTTATATGCTTTGGGCTTATCGTTGGAGGAGCTTTAGGAAACTTCCTTGATAGAATCCTCTTTCAAGCAGTTACTGACTTCATAGATTTCTTTATTGGAACATGGCACTGGCCGGCTTTCAATATTGCGGACATAGGAATAACTGTGGGTGCTATAGGCGCAGCACTCTATCTATATAAGGTAGAGGAAAACTCTAAAAAATAAATCATACAAAAGCAACACTGCTGTATGAAGGGAAAATATGCATATTTTACAGCTTGAACTCTGGCAAATACTTGTACTTTTTTCGCCGATGCTTATAATTTTTTGGTCCTTATTCGATATAAGCAAACGTACATTTCAAAACCCGAATGAAAAATTCTATTGGATAGTTTTTTGCTCTCTAGTTCCGGTTATCGGCACTCTTATCTATATATTTTTTGGAATTAAGCGCGCAAAAAAATTATAAACTACTCCATATTTCCATAGGAGATAACTACATGAATTCATTATTAAAAAAATCTAGTCTTGTACTTCTAAGTGTTACATTCTTATCAGGTTGCGTTGCGGCTAACCAAGATGTTCAGAAATTACAACAACAAGTACAATCACAACAACAAACAATTCAAAGCTTAAACTCACAACTTTCAGGTGTTCAACCAGCGCAAGCAGATACTTGGTTACAAATCCAAACATTGCGTCAAGAAATGGCTTCGATGCGCGGTTCGCTCGATAATATTGAACTAGCACTTCGTCCACTTGGTGGTTCACAAGCTCTTGCTGAAAAATTAGCTCAACAAGATAGAGCACTTAGATTAGTTGAATCTCAACTTGGTCTAAAACTCCAGCTCGACGAACCAGCTCTCGAACATATCCCAACAACTTTACCTGATAGCGTTCTTGTGCCAACTCAAGTAGGTTCAAGCCAAGTTACTCCTCCACCGGTAAACCCAAAACCGACTCCGGTTACAGTAACGCCAACCTCTACCGATACCGCTCAAGCTCTTTATGATAACGGGATGAAGGCTTTCAACGATAGACGCTATGATAACGCAGTAAATGCTTTTACTGATTTTATTAGCACATATCCTCAAAATTCTTTGATTTCAAATGCTTACTACTGGCAAGGTGAATCATACTATCAATTAAAGAACTATGGTTCATCAGCTTTAGCTTATGAAAACGTTATCTCACAATATCCAAATAGCAACAGAGCTCCATCAGCTTATCTTAAACAAGGTATGTGCTTTATTGAATTAAATAAAAAAGATGCAGCAAGAGAACGTTTAAATCAGTTAATAAAAACATATCCTAAAGCACCAGAAGCAACTCGTGCAAAACAGCTTATATCTAGCTTATAGTTTTCGTAAAAGCAAATTATTAAGGAACTAACAATGAGTAATAATAAAAAAAGTATAAATGTATTACTATCTTTTGATCAAAATACCTCTCATGGACCATGGGTGTGTAGACTTGCAAAGCAATTTGATATAGAATTTAACATAACCAAAGCAAATATTTCAACAAAACGCGAAGGTTCACTCGTATTAGAATTAAGCGGAACAAAAGAAAATTGTGATAAAGCAATAGACTATCTTCAAGAAAACAATATTATAGTTACTCCTGTAGCACAAAGAATTTGGCACAATGAAGATAAATGTATTGATTGTGGACTTTGCACAGCTCTTTGTCCACCTAATGCTCTTCATATGGACGCTAACAATCATCTTAGTTTTGATAAAGAAAAGTGTGTTGTCTGCCTTAACTGCACAAAAATATGCCCTGTCCATGCGCTTCAAAGCGATGTTGGCGAGAGTTCATTTTTATAGAGAGTTAAATTGAAAGCACTTCAACCGAATTTACCTTTAGTTTTGGCATCAAATTCACCTCGTAGGCAACAGTTTTTACAAGATTTAGGTCTTCCTTTTTCTGTACTGTTGCCTTCGGGCTTTAAAGAAGTTTTAGATTCTGAACTTAGTCCTGAAGAAAATGCTAAAGCTCTTGCTAGAGGCAAAGCATACGCAACGATTAAAGAGCATAACTGCTCAAATTCACTTGTTATTGCGTCTGATACAATTGTCGTTCTCAATAATAATCTACCTGATGCTGAAATTTTTGGTAAACCAGAGAATGTTCAAGAAGCATTTTCAACGCTAAAAAGAATGGTTGGCAGAAAACATACCGTAATATCCGCAGTTGCTATGATTTTACCTGATAAAACAGAAATAGTTTTTGCAGATTCAAGTGATGTCTACTTCCATAATTGGAGTGATTCCGTTCTTATGTCTTACGCTGAAACTGGCGAAGGCCTAGATAAAGCGGGAGCTTATGCAATTCAAGGAATAGGGACATTTTTAGTAGATAGAGTTGAGGGTGCTTACTCTACTATTGTTGGTTTTCCGGTGCATAAATTCATTCAGAAACTTTTAGATTACAAAATTGTAAATCCATAAATAACATGAATATAAATAATACGTTAGACATTATTATGAATTTATTCACAATTTTTTTACAATAAAAAAAACTTGATTTTTTACAAGAATGAACATACATTGTTTTTTTATATTTAAGGAGAGCAATAATGTCTAAAGGGCCTCATATTTCGATATCAGATAAATTTGTTGTTAATAGGATACTTAGAATTAACATTGAAGATTTTATTGAGTGGCCCGCTTCTGTAGCGGAGCTTGCAACTAAAATTGCCCTCGAACTTTTTCTCGTTGTATATAATCCTTTCGTAAATGTTCAAAGTGTAAAAAAAAGTGTTGATGCTCGCTGGAAAGACGCTATGCCTTCCTTGGCACATCATTATGCAACAAGCATTGGTGAGGGTATTACCCTTTTTTGGTCAGCTTACGATGCTGAAAATAACTTCCGCAATGAACTGATTACAAAACTTCAATCAATTCTCCCAGTTGAATGTATACTGACGAGAAAATCTGCCCTCATTGAAGCAAGCACAGACGCCACTGACTTACGTATGGAACTACCAATTTTAGTGGTAGAACCGGCAACAACTGAGCAAGTAAGTGAACTTGTAAAAGTTGCAAATGAAATGAAGTTTGCGCTAATCCCGCGTGGTGGTGGATCTGGTATGACAGGTGGTGCTGTTCCGGCACGTAAACGTACTGTAATTGTTAATCTTACTCGCCTAACTAAGATAAAACTCGATCACGATAATAAGGTTTTAGACTGTGAAGCAGGGGTTATTACTCAGCATGCTATAGAGTATGCAAATGCAAGAAATTTCCTCTTCACTGTCGATCCAGCCTCAAAAACAGCATCAACAATAGGTGGAAACGTAGCTGAAAACTCAGGCGGTCCTTTCGCTTTTGAATACGGCACAACACTTGATAATCTTCTTTCTTGGAAAATGGTTACTCCAACCGGTGAAATTATTACTGTTAATCGAGTAAATCACCCAAGACATAAAATTTTAGAGCATGAAATTGCAAAATTTGAAGTGCGCGATCAATCTGGTGGAATGCGTTCTGTCATTGAACTTAAAGGTGATGAAATCCGCCTCCCTGGACTTGGAAAAGATGTTACAAATAAAGCCCTTGGCGGGCTTCCCGGTATGCAAAAAGAAGGTGTTGACGGCATCATCACAGAAGCAAAATTCATCATTTATGATAAACCAAAATTTACTCGCGTATTATGCCTTGAATTTTATGGCCGTTCAATGCTGCCCGCTTCTATCCTTATCGGAAAACTTGTAGACTTACGCAATGTTATTCGTGAAAATGGTGATTATGCTCACCTTTCTGCTCTTGAAGAATTTAATAGTAAATATGTTCAAGCAATTAACTATCAAAAGAAATCTGATGCTCATGAAGGCATGCCATGCTCTGTAATTATCGTTCAAGTTGACGGTGATGATGAATACCTTTTAGACAGTGCTGTTCAAGAAATCTTGGAACTTGCAAAAGATGACAAAGAAGTAGAAATTTTTGCAGCTAAAGATGAAAAAGAAGCTGAAATATTTTGGGAAGATAGACATAAACTTTCTGCAATTTCCAAAAGAACTTCAGGCTTTAAAATAAATGAAGACGTTGTAATCCCATTAAATACTATGCCGGATTTTGCTCATTTTCTTGAATCCTTAAACGTAGAACTTGCTGCAAGCGCGTATAGATTCGCTTTACAAAAAGTTGGTAGATTAGATGATTTTCCTTTTGAAGATAAGGACTTAAACAAAGAATTTTCTTTCTGTTCTAAAGTTGTTTTAGGTGAAGATGTTCCTGAAGACTTACTTGATGAAGAACTCGCAATGCGTGCAATTCTTTTCTTGGATACACTCAAGTCAAAATATCCTAGATTAGAAAAGAAAATTGAAGAAATTTCTGCCTATATGCAGTCAAGCCGAGTTATTGTTGCATCACACATGCACGCTGGCGACGGTAACTGTCATGTGAACATTCCTGTAAACTCTAACGACCCGCATATGATGCACGAAGCTGAAGATGTTGCTGTTCGAGTTATGAAAAAAGCTCAAGAAATGGGCGGTGAAGTATCTGGCGAACACGGTATTGGTATTACTAAAATTAACTTTTTTGCTCAAGAAAAAATGAATGCTCTCAAAGAGTTCAAGGCACTTGTCGACCCACGTGAGATTATGAACCCTGCTAAACTTGTGCAAAGAGATCTTCCTGTAAAACCTTTTACTTTCTCATTTAATAGGCTTATTGGAGATATTCGTGAAAGTGGCTTGGCAGACAAAGAAAGACTTATTCATCTTCTAGAAACAGTTCAAATTTGTACTCGTTGCGGCAAGTGTAAATATGTATGTCCAATGGTTTATGCTGAAAAGTCATATCATTACCACCCTAGAAATAAAAATATTGTTCTTGGTGCAATCACAGAAGCAATTTACTATTCTCAAATAACACAAGGAAAACCTTCAAAAGATTTACTTGCAGAACTACGCCATTTGATTGAGCATTGTACCGGTTGTGGACGTTGCACGTCAGTATGTCCTGTAAAAATCACATCAGGCGATGTTGCACTCGCATTACGTGCTTTCTTAGAAGATGAGAATGCCGGCGGTCACCCAATTAAGCATCAAGTACTTGATTATCTTTCAAAAGACCCTGCAAAGCGTGTTCCTCAAATTGCGAAAGTTGCTGCTGTGGGGCAGAAAGTACAAAACAAAGTTATTGGACTTGTTCCTAAAGTTTGGCGTGAAAGATTTGAGAGTCCTCTTTTCTCAAACAAAGGTCCTGAAATGGGAATTACCAACCTTTATGAGGCCTTACGCCTTGATAAAGGTGGAATTTTCACCCCTTCTAATCCTGCAAAAAATGAAAATGGACAATTGAAAGCTGTTTTCTATTTTCCTGGTTGTGGTGGCTCACTTTTTTCACGTAAAATCGCTCTTTCTTCGATTGCACTTATGCTAAAAACAGGCTATACTGTTGTTGTTCCAAAAAGACACCTCTGTTGTGGCTACCCTCTCATCTCATCTGGTGCGGATGGCAGTTACAAGGAAAATCTTGAAAGAAATAAAGTGGCTATACAAGAATATCTAGAAAATGCAACTAAATCAAACCTAGATATTACTAAAATGATTACTGCTTGCGGCTCTTGCCGCGACAGTATAGAACGCCACGAATTATCTTTTAATGGTGAAGAGTTAGAGCTAGAAGATTGTGTTCAATTCCTAGCAGATAAACTTACTCTAAAACCTACATTAGAAGGTAAACACTATCTTTATCATACTTCATGCCACCCTGAATGGTCAGGTGTGAAAGCTGTAAAAGGTGGTGGTAAAGCAGCGAAAGCGTTGGAAAAACTTACAGGTGCAGCAATTAATATTAATACTGGTTGTTGTGGTGAATCTGGTACTGGTGCCTTTTCATCTCCAAAGATTTACAATGCTATCCGTGAAAGAAAAATGAATAAACTTCAACCTTTACTTGGTGAATATGATAAAAATTTACCAATAGTGGTTGGATGTCCGTCATGTAAAATTGGTGTAGCGCGCACGCTTATCAATTTGAAAGACAAAAGAGAAGTTGTACATAGTGCTGAATGGCTTGCTGACTCACTTTTAGAAAAAAACTGGCAGCAAACTTTTCGTACTCAAGCATTAAAAATTAATAATGAAGGCATACGCATCATAGATATGAGTGTATAAGCCAATCAGTAAAAGGATATAATATGAAAGTCATTGAAGGAAAACTCCAAGCAGAAGGGTTAAAATTTGCCATCGTAGTTACTCGATTCAACAGCTTCGTTGTTGAAAGATTAGTAGAAGGCGCACAAGATTATCTTATTCGTCACGGTGCTAACCCAGAAAATATTGATTTAATTCGTATTCCAGGTGCATTTGAACTTCCTGTTGTCTGCCAAAAAGTTGCTCAGAAAAATGAATATGATGGAATAATCGCTTTAGGTGCAGTTATTCGTGGATCTACTCCACACTTTGATTTTGTAGCAAATGAAGCAACAAAAGGTTTAGCACAGGTATCATTAAATGCCGGAATTCCAGTAGGTTTTGGTTTACTTACAACAGATACAGTTGAACAAGCTATTGATAGAGCTGGTCTTAAAGCCGGAAATAAAGGTGCTGAATCTGCAGCAGCTGTATTGGAAACCATTAGAGTATTAGAACAAATTTAAGTAGGAACACATTTTGTCAAAACAAAAATATCAAAAAACGTCTCGCTCTCAAGCAAGAGCATTAGCTTTCCAAATCCTCTATAGCTTAGAATTTACAAGTATCCACTCACTAGGGGATTTAAGACAAGCATTTGTTTCAGCCCCTCGTGTGAAAGTGACTTATTCAGAACCTGAATTGGAAGATCTCGACATTACTCCAGAGAACGAAGAAGATACCATGGTTTTTCTTCCAAAAGTAGATTCTTTACCTGCACATGAAAATGATACTGTAGAAGATACGAATGAAAACGTTATTCCTACAGGCTTTGCTTGGGAATTAGTTGATGGTGTATGGTCTAATGTAGACGAAATAGATTCAACCATTAAAGAATACGCAAAAAACTGGAAAATCAACAGATTAGGAAGAATTGAGCTAACTGTATTACGTATAGCTTTGTTTGAAATGCTTTATCGTGATGACATTCCAGCAAAAGTATCTATCACAGAAGCTCTTGAATTAACAAATCAATTTGCTGAATTCAAAGCTCGTTCATTTATCAACGGACTCCTTGATGCCGTTCATAAAAACAAACTCAAAGAAAACTCATAGACAGAGGATATTATGCCCCTTTCACAACAATACGATCATCAACATATAGAAGAAAAATGGCAAAGTATTTGGAAAGAAAAATCTACGTACAAAGCTGTTGATTTTAGCCCTAAACCTAAATATTATTTACTAGAAATGCTTCCATATCCATCTGGTAACATTCATATGGGTCATGTTCGCAACTACTCTATTGGTGATGTTGTGGCAAGGCATAAACGCATGCAAGGCTTCAATGTTCTTCACCCTATGGGTTGGGATGCTTTTGGTCTTCCTGCTGAAAATGCTGCTATCAAAAATGCTACTCATCCAGCAAAATGGACATACGCAAATATTGATAATATGCGCGTGCAGCTTAAAAGATTAGGCTATTCATACGACTGGGAACGTGAAATTGCTACTTGTCACCCAGAATATTACAGATTTGAACAGCTTTTCTTCTTGCGTATGCTTGAAAAAGGTATTGCATATCGTAAAAATGCTATGCAAAACTGGTGTTCATCATGTAATACCGTACTCGCAAATGAACAAGTAGAGGAAGGCCTCTGCTGGAGATGTGATACCGTTGTTGAGCAAAAAGAAATGACTCAATGGTTCTTACGTATCACAGACTATGCAGAAGAACTTCTCAAAGATTTAGACCTATTAGAGAATGGATGGCCTGAACGTGTTATCTCAATGCAACGCAACTGGATAGGAAAAAGTACAGGTGCTGAAATTGATTTTACACTAGAAAATTCTGATATAAAAATCCCTGTTTTCACAACTAGACCAGATACTCTTTTCGGTGTAACTTTCCTTACAATTGCTCCAGAACATAAATTAGTTCAGGAACTTATAAAGAATGCTCCAAATAAAGCAGAAATTGAAGCCTTTATCGAAAAAGTTGCTTCAATGGATAAAATCGACCGTCAATCCGATAGCTTGGAAAAAGATGGAATCTTTACTGGTTCTTACGTAACTCACCCACTAACAAATGAACAAGTGCCTGTATGGCTTGGAAATTTTGTTCTTGCTGAATACGGCACAGGTGCAGTTATGGGCGTTCCGGCGCATGACCAGCGTGACTTCCTCTTCGCTAAAAAATTCAACCTTGATATCAAAGTTGTAATCACTCCTGAAAATGAAGTTCTTGATGTAAACTCAATGACTGAAGCTATGACAGGCGAAGGAATTCTAATAAATTCAACAAACTATCAGCAGCTTGATAAAGTGCAGAATAATGAAGCAAAAGAACTCATTGTTGCAGAACTTGAAAAGCTAGCTCTAGGAAAGAAAACTGTAAACTTCCGTCTTCGTGATTGGAATATCTCACGTCAGCGTTATTGGGGCTCGCCAATTCCTGTACTCTATTGTGATGATTGCGGAATTGTTCCTGTAGCTGAAAAAGATTTGCCTGTAATGCTTCCTCTTGATGTTCAAGTAAATCCGGATGGGCGTTCGCCACTTCCTGATAGCGAAAATTTCTTCCATACTCCATGCCCTAAATGTGGAAAAATGGCACGTAGAGAAACTGATACAATGGATACTTTTGTTGAATCATCATGGTATTTTACCAGATATGTTGACCCGCGTAATACAGATGAAGCTGTGAATAAAGATATCGCTTCTTACTGGATGCCTGTTGATCAATATATTGGCGGTGTTGAGCATGCTATATTGCACTTACTTTATGCCCGTTTCTTTACAAAAGTTCTTCGTGACACCGGATTCTATCCTGCTGATTTAGCAGAGCCTTTTGCAAAACTTCTTACTCAAGGTATGGTTTTGAAAGATGGCACAAAAATGTCTAAATCTAAAGGGAACGTTGTTGACCCTACCGAAATGATTAAACTTTTTGGTGCTGATACCGTTCGTCTCTTCTGCTTGTTCGCGGCTCCACCAGAGCGTGATTTTGACTGGAGTGAAACCGGTATTGAAGGTGCTTTCCGTTTCTTAAGTCGTGTTTGGAGACTCTGTGCTGAATTGCAAGATAGCCTCTCACCTGTTCTTCCTGCCTCGTTTGTAGAAGCTACAAATCCTCTTGCAAAAGAATTGCGCTTTAAAGAGCATAGCACAATAAAAAAAGTAACTGAAGATTTAAGTAATAAATTCCAGTTCAATACAGCGATTGCTGCTATTATGGAATTTGTAAATACTCTTTATACATCTAAAGATGAACTTGTTAAATCTGAAGAAGGCAAACAGGCTTTATCATCAAGTGTTGCAACTCTTCTCACCTTACTTTCTCCTATTACTCCGCATATTTGTGAAGAAATTTGGGAATCTGTAGGGAATACATCAGTTTTATCAGGTATGCCTTACCCAACTTTTGACCCTAAAGCTCTTGAAAAAGATACTGTAACTTTAGTTGTTCAAATCAACGGTAAACTACGTGGTAAAATGGATGTACCAGCACAAATTAATTCTAAAGAAGCTGAGGAACTTGCTCTTGCCGATCCTAATGTATCTAAGCACTTGGATAATTTAGCGATTGTAAAAGTTATTGTTGTTCCTCAAAAACTTATTAATATTGTAGCAAAACCAAAATAATATTATGAAAAAACTTCACTTTTTCTTACTTTCCTTATTGTTGCTCTCTTTAACTGCATGCGGTTATCAAGTGCATAATCTTCAGGGTTCTCCACAGCAAAGCATACTCGGTAACGGTTCTGCAACTGTGAGTATTGGTACTATTGAACAATCTTCTTTATATCCTTGGGTACCCTACTTTATCACGACGACTTTACGAGATGAAATATCTCTAAGGCAGATTGCAAAATGGGAAAGTTTTGAAAGAAGTGACTACCTTATAAATGTAAACTTAAGTGCAATGAGAATTAGAGCTTTTGACGATAGCTACATAAACGAATCTGAAATTTCATCAGCATCTGTAGTGATAAGCCTAAGTATTCATGAATCAAAAACCGGAAGATCGGTGTGGAGTACTCAAGTAAATTACACAGAAAACTATGAAAATCCCCGCGAAGACGCCGCAATTCGTGAAGTTATTGAAGAAGCTTTAAAAATTGCAATGGATAATCTTCAGGCAACATTCTAATAATTAACAAGCATTTAAGGCTAACAACTGGGAGTTATTATGTTCATTTATCTTCCAATTATTTTTCTTCTATGTGCAATACTATTAAAGGCTAAATCATCACAAGCAATGGAAACAACACAAAGAATAACTCAAAATCTCACACCTACTGAAGCCCTTGAAGAACTCATCAATGGTAATGAAAGATATATCAATGATTTAAGTACACACTTTACTGAGAATGCTATACGTCGTCAGCATACTGCTCTTCACGGTCAATATCCTATAGCTACTGTGCTTGCATGCTCTGATGCAAGAATGCCAGTTGAAACTATTATGGATCAAGGTAATGGGGATATATTTGTTATTCGTGTTGCAGGAAACATTGTAGGTGATCAAGTACTTGGAAGTATTGATTATTCTCTAACAGCTCTTGACGTGCCACTTATCTTAGTGCTTGGGCATACGCAATGTGGAGCTATTAGTTCTGCTGTAGATGCAATGTATGCAAATCAAGAGTTCACCCCACATATTAAAAGTCTTTTAACACCCCTTCTTCCACTTGCCGAAGAACAATGCTCTTGCCACCCTAACCCAACATCTGATGAACTTTCATCATTAAAAGAACAACTTATTTTTCAAAATGTTTGGAAGGAAGTGAGTGAAATTATTCGCTCAAGCAAAGCTGTACGTGAACGAATTCGTGCTAATAAACTGATGGTAGTTGGTGCTGTTTACGATATACAAACTGGTGAAGTTGGTTGGCTTGGAACTCACCAAAGAGAAGCTATTATTCTTTCTGAATATGATGACTAGGAATAACTTTAGTTATGTGAAGTGCAACTTTTAGGAGTTGCACTTTTCTTTTATTCTTTTTTGACTCCTTAATTGGTATATAATTTGCAGTATAATAAATAGCAAATACTTTCGAGGAGGCAATATGATTCCCTCAAAACCACTTTTTATTAGAGATAGTGTGTCTTTACCTGATTATGAGAGTCTTATAAGAAAACAAAGGCAAACTCTCGATAATCAAAATTCTGACACTTTCGCTCAAATGTTAAGCTCTTCATCACAAGAAAATGAGAGCCACTCTCAAGCTACATCTTTAGTTGAAACAAAAAAAACAACACCAGAAGTTGAAAACTCAGTAACTGAAAAACCTATAGGCATTCCCCTTCATAGTAGTGGAATTGAAATTCTAACAAAACGCCCAATAGGAATCACCCCAACGGCTATGATGCTCGATAGTCAATCACTACAAATTCTTACTCGATTGACTGAAAGAAAATCTTCAGGATTAAGGCTTACCACTCAAGAAGATTTCATAGAATCAGCAAAGCTTTCACAAAAAACTACTACGGCAGCGGACTACTATGTCTCTAACAATCCACTTGGTAAGTTGTCGGCTAAGTATGAATCTGGTACACAGGGCATTTCTGCTATTGGCTATGACAGAGTAGGTGGAACTTCTTACGGTAAATATCAAATTGCGTCAAAAGTAGGCACATTCAATGACTTTATTAATTTCTTAGAAACTGAAGCCCCTGATATAGCAGAACAGCTTACTAATGCTGGTACTGCCAATACTGGTTCTCGATCAGGTGCTGTTCCTGAAGCATGGAAAGAAGTTGCTGCAAGTGACCCTAAAAGATTTGGTGAACTTCAAGAAGAATTTATAAAGAAAACTCACTACAATCCTGCTTATAACAGTATAAAAGATACTGGAATTGATACTGATTCTGAAATTATTAAGCAAGTAGTGTGGTCAACTGCTGTTCAGCATGGTGCTACCGGCGCAAAAAGGATTTTTGACCAAGCTCTTAAAAATATTGACACCTTAGATGAAAAATCTTTCATCACAGAAGTTTACGAGTTAAGAGCAAATCAATTCTCTTCTTCAAGCTCAAGTGTACGTAGTTCTGTTCAAAACAGGCTTATTGCTGAAAAAAATGATGCTCTTAAAGAATTAGCTTAGTGTAAAGTGATTTTAAACATAATAAAATTTATTTAAAACTTTATTTATCTCTAAAGTTTTCTGTCTTTTATACGTTTTAAATTAAACGAGCGTAAATTTAATTTTCCCAACTTTATAGGGTAAGATAAATAGAAACATTTCTGCTATAGAAAAGACTTTTTAAAAGAGGCAAATATGAAAAACTTGCGAGTTTCCATAAAACTAATGCTTGGATTTGGTGTTATCACATCTTTATTGGTTGCTTTAGGCTATGTCGGTCATAATGCTATGAAGATAGCTGCGAAAGATGCAGACACTTTAGAATCTGTGTACATAGAAGAACTTTCTATTTATAATAGACTTTCTACCAGTGTTTCTAATATTGGCTATAATATTGTGCTATATCTTGGAACATCTAGTGACAGTGTTTATCAGACTGCAAAAGATACCATGACCTTAGTGCATAATGCTGAAAAAGACCTTAAAGCTCTTTCTAATTTAGACAATGATGACCCAAGAATAAATGAAATTGCAATATTTCTAAGAAATTTTTCTCCAAATTTATCTGAATACGAAACTCTTATTGGCTCTACCTATCAAGCAAGACAATTATCACTAACAACATGGGACGAGGCTGCTAAAAAAGCTGAAAAAGCAGTTGAGGATTTAAATATTTACCTTGAAGCTGTTATGACTGGAATAGGAACTGCTACAGAATACGGTCAAACAGAGAGTGCAGATGCGCTTACGGCTCTTGATATTGATACAATGGATTTAGTGAGCTATATTGGTCAATTTAGAATGCTGTTTGCAGATGCTTACTATAAAAAAAGTGCAGCGGAAGGTAATAAGTATTTGACTGATTTTGAAAAACGTTTTTCCGTATCATTAGATTTACAGTCCACAATTCCTTACTCAAATATTACAGACCTTGCTAAAGTTATGAATGCAAGTATGAGTGATTATATTGCTTCTATTAAACTTGTAACTTCAGCTTGGGAAAAAGAAAGCTCTGTAAGCTCTGCTCGTGCAAACTCGTATCAAGCATTACTAGCACAAGTTAAAGAGAATGCTATCAAATTAACAAATGCTGCGGATTCAACTGCTGTCACCAATATAAATGACCTTGAAAATAGTATTGAATTTTTTCAATACATTTTATTAGCAATAGTCATTCTTACATTTATCATAAGCATATTACTCACAAGACAAATCACAGTTCCGATTGAACTCTGCATGAATTTTGCGAAAGAAATAGCAAAAGGTAATTTATCTTTCAAAATGAACCTCAATCAACGTGATGAATTTGGTCAACTTGCTGACGCTCTACGAGTAATTCCTCAAAATCTAAATAATATTGTTCATGAATATAGCGAACTCAGTAAAAAAATTGCTACCGGTGATATCTCAGCTAAAGGCAATATAAGTAAGTTTAACGGTGACTTTAAAACACTCATGGAAGGTACAAATAAAATTACTGATAGCTACCTAACAATTATTGAAAATGTTCCTTCTGCAGTAGTAATGCTTAACGCTCAAGAAAAAGTACAATATCTAAACGCTGCCGGAAGAAAGGCTTGTGGTAATGTTTTTGTTGATAAAACTTGTAAACAAATTATGAATCGTGAAGATAGCGGAACTCCTAGTGATGC
The DNA here is from genome assembly GCA_964371865.1 of uncultured Desulfovibrionaceae bacterium. GTDB lineage: Bacteria > Desulfobacterota > Desulfovibrionia > Desulfovibrionales > Desulfovibrionaceae > CAYJAZ01. Next base: position 117,442 of record CAYJOR010000002.1, read on the forward strand.
CCTTGCAATTGCTGTAAGATCACGTAGACCAGCGAATGGAGAAACAATTGCTCATCCACAAATAGGAACAATTCATATTAAATACTTCGCGGTTCCTATGCTTGACGAAAAAGGTAACTTATTATCTATCATGCAGCTTATCCTTGATGTTACCGATGAAAAGAAACTTCAAGAAACTATTCTTACAGTAGCACAAGAAGCATCTGAAATTGCTCAAAGAGTTGCTTCAACCTCAACTGAATTAAGTGCACAAATAAGGCAAGCTGAACAAGCAGCTATGGCATCACTCGGTCAGGTAGAATCAACCTCTGTGGCTATGAATGAAATGACAAGCACTGTTCTTGAAGTTGCACGTAGCGCTGGTAATGCTTCTGGTGTAGCTAACGAAGCACGTACAAAAGCTGATAATGGTGCAAATATTGTTGAAGCTGTTGTATCAAGCATTGCAGGTGTTGACCAGCAAGCAAATCAACTAAAACAAGATATGCAACAACTCGGTCATGATGCGGAATCAATCAATACTATTATGAACGTTATTTCAGATATTGCAGACCAAACTAACTTACTTGCTCTTAACGCTGCTATCGAAGCTGCTCGAGCTGGTGAAGCCGGAAGAGGTTTTGCTGTTGTTGCGGATGAAGTTCGTAAACTTGCTGAAAAAACAATGAATGCTACTGTTGAAGTTGGAAATGCAATTAAAAGAGTACAAAGTAGTGTTGTCACCAATATGCAAAACGTTGATAACTCAGTAAATAATATTGCACGAGCTACAGAACAAGCTCGCCTTGCCGGAACAAGTCTTGAAGAAATTCTTCACTTAGTTGATAACTCAGCCGATCAAGTTCGTTCAATAGCAACTGCGGCAGAAGAACAGTCAGCTACATCAGAAGAAATTAGTCAAAACCTTGATACCGTAACATCAAGTGCAAACACGATGTCGATTACAATGAATGAGGCTGCTCAAGCAGTGAACGACCTCGCCGAGCAAGCTTCAAAACTCAACGATCTTATAGCTCAACTGCGTAAAACAAAGTAATCTCGTAAATATAAATCACTAAAAAGGGAAAATCTAACTTCTTGCTAGATTTTCCCTTTTTTTTATTAATTTAGAAAGATATCTAAAATCATTATGTAGAGAACAATATAGATAGTTTTCTATTAAAGACTTTTTCAACTGTCTTTTGCATTGCTCTAACAGCATTTTCTTCAATTAAACTTGGAGAGAATTGTTGAGCATAAAGAATAAGCTCCTTGCCCTCATCATGAAAAGCAGCTTCATAGATATGTTGCCTATGCAACTTTTCCATACTTTCAGCGATTGCAAGAAAACTTGAATAGAGCGTAATCTGCTCTTTTATTTCTTCACTCAAAACGTTGAAAATATCATACTTACGTGATGGTTTCTTATTTTGGAAAAATGTAAGTAAGGCTATATATTCCTTTTCTTCTTCCGTAAAACCAAGTAGCTCGCTGTGAGATATAATATAGTAAGAATGTGCGTAATGTTTTGTATAGGAAATTGATATCCCAATGTCGTGCAAAATTGCAGCATAATTAAGATATTCTCTCCAGCGTTCATTATAAGAAATAAGCCCGCTATCCACAGCAGAATCGTGAAGCATTAGCGCAAGAGCTTTTACATGTTCAGAATGTTTTTTTTCATAATGAAAAGCTTGAGCAAGAAATTCTACACTCTGTTTTCTTGTATTCTTTCTGGATTTATGGATAGGAAGTTGCTTATTTTTTATATAATCAGCTAATGCACCATGTTGTAAGTTTTGATGACTTATCGTGATTTTTTTTAGTCCAAGCTGCTCTAAAAGAGTAAGCAGTATAGCAGAACCTGCAACAAGCACCTCTGCTCTTCTATTGCTAAGCCCAGGAAGATTTTCTCTCTCTTCCGACGTTAGAGTGCATACATATCTAGAAACTTCACGTAAACTTTCCAATGATAATACATTAGGATCACTCGACGGTTTTACTGGTAAATCAAGCTTTTGTGATAGTTCTAGTAAGGCAATCGCAGTACCTGAACTCGCCACAACCTCTACAAGATTATATTCAACAAGTGATTGGAAGGCATGAGCGGAAGTTTGACGAACATATTCTTTCATCTTTTCAAATTCTTGCGGTCTTACTTTGCCTTTATTTTCGCTCATAAAGCGATTTGTAAGCATAACACAGCCAAGTGAAAGCGAATCTAAAAAGAGATATTCTAATGAATGCCCCACAATAAGTTCTGTGCTTCCTCCACCTATATCAATAAAAATTCTAAGCCCAAAAGTGTGTGGCAAACCGCTGCTTACACCAAGATAAATCAGTCTTGCTTCTTCATGTCCGGATACAACATTCAGTTGAATACCTGTTTCTTTCAAAACTCTTTGTACAAAATCTTTACCATTATCTGCTCGGCGCACGGCTGCGGTTGCAATGGCTTGAATTGATGTAACATTATATTGTTTACAGGTTTCAGCAAAAGACTTTAAAACATCTATGGTTCTTAGAATTGCAGGTTCTTGTAATTGTTTTGACTCGAAGGAATTTTCCCCTAAGCGTACCATAAATTTTACTTGCAAAACAACAGCAGGAGTTTTTCCGGGCTCTAAGTGCGCAATCATAAGGCGAGCAGAGTTAGAACCAAGATCAATTATCCCAACAAATTCTTCAATATCAGTGAGTTGACTTGAGAAGGTCACTATTATTTCCTTGTTGTATTATCTACTTTACATTCCAAAACTCTCTTAAAAGTGTCTTGAAATAATTGTTTTTTCACTCCAACTCTTTCTTTTTCTGCGGCGCATGAACTATCGCAATCTAAAGTAAGGAGGACTGTTTTTTCTTCAATTTTTACTTTCACACTTTTTACTAAAGCCATGTGTGAAAAATCAAGCGCATCAGCAATACGAATGATAGAAGCAAGCTTTGTAACTATCTTCTGTTCACTTTTTGATAACTTTTTATAAATTGTGTGTCTTGAAGAGGGTTCACTCTTTCTATGATAACGAGCCACACAAGCAATTAATCGTGCAGTTTTTTTATCAATTCCATCTAATTTTTTTCTGAGAAGAGCATTGATTTCATCTTGAAGATAGCTATCTATACTATCATCAGCCGGTATAAATTTACCCTTTTTTACAAAATTATAGATAATATCAGCCGATGCTTTATGATGACTACCCTGTCCATAAATCCAACCAAGATCATGCAATTGTGCTGCTAAACATAATATTTTATTATATTCAGCCGAAAGTTCATGCACCGGAAGAAGAGCTTTGAAAAGAGCATCACAGAAATTTTCAACACGTCTAGAATGAACAATAATTTTACTAAGTAACAATGAAGATTTACTAAATCTATCTTCAGGTTCAGGCTTAATGATTTTTATTGCTTTTCTTGGTGTTTCTTCTTCAACGTTATTACTTTTCGGTTCACTAGTTATTGCTTTTGCAATGACTTCTTTCTTCTCTACTACTTGAATAGCTTCATCTTGTGGAATTTCAAGAAGTTCTTGACTTTCAATAGGTTTAGCTTTTTCTGTAGATTTATTTCCCTTAATCACTTTCTTAGGTGACATTTTACTTCCCCTTCTTTTTTGAGTGCTTAATCAAATATTCTTGTATATCTACAAGACCTTTTTGATTCTCATTTTTTCTGCTGTAAGTGCCATCTTCATGTAAATAGTACGCATTGCTATCTTCACGAAAATAAGGACAAAGTATTGAATTATAAATATATTTACTGATTTCTTGATCAAGTATAGGAGCAATAACTTCAATACGTCTATCAAGGTTACGCATCATAAGATCAGCACTACCAATATATATTTTTCTGTTACCGTTATTATGGAAGCAGAACACGCGTGAGTGTTCTAAAAATCTTCCAACAATACTAGTTACTTCAATATTTTCACTTACACCTTTAATATTTGGGCGGAGGCTGCACACTCCGCGAACTTGTAAACGTACTTTTACGCCGGCTTGAGATGCTTTATACAACTTACGTATAAAATGTTCATCAACAAGTTGATTGCATTTTATATGAATTTCACCGTTTTCATGTTTCTTATGTGACTGAATTTCTTCCTCAATCGCATGGATTAATCCTTTACGAGTAGATGTTGGAGAAACTAAAATACGTCTATAATCTTCTTTTTTAGCGTATCCTGTCATAACATTGAATAAATCACTTACATCGGAACAAATCTGTTGCTCAGATGTTATAATTCCCATATCTGTATAGATTTTAGAGGTAGATGGATTATAGTTTCCTGTTCCTATATGTACGTATCTATTAACTTTATTTCCTTCTTTTCTCACAACAAGGCAAAGCTTAGCATGGATCTTCATATTAGGAATTCCATATACAACATGGACACCGGCTTTTTCAAGTTCTTCCGCCCAAGTGATATTTTGTTCTTCATCAAACCTTGCTTTAAGTTCAACAACTGCGGTTACTTGCTTACCAAGTCTACGTGCATCCATAAGAGCTTTAACGATTGGAGAATCCTTGCCCGTTCTATAAAGCGTTTGTTTTATAGCAATTACATTTGGATCTTCACAAGATTTTCTTATAAATTCTTGAATTGAAAAGAAGTTATCATATGGCATATGAAGAAAGACGTCTTTTTCATTTAAGGCTTCAAACATAGTTTCTATGTTTCCTTCGGTGAAAAATTCGTGCATACGTCGTTTATATGGTGGATATTTCAAATTTGGCTTATCAAGCCCTGAAAGACCTATCATTTCTGAAAATGCCAAAATTCCTTTAATTTTATACACTTGGAATGAACGTAAATCCAATTTTTTTGTAAGAAATTGTACAAGCTCGCTTGGCATGCTATTATTTATTTCGAGACGAATAACATTACCAAATCTTCGTTGATCAACCATATGTTGCACTGTCTTGAGAAGATCGTGCGCTTCATCTTCCTCTATTTTGATATCAGTATTACGTGTTATTCTAAAAAGTCCTACAGTTTCAACATGATATCCTGTAAACAAACTTGCAATATTTGCACGAATAATATCTTCAAGCAAAATGATATCGCACTGACGAAGCATTGAAGGTTTTGCTAAATCTTCAACTTCATCATAATTTTTTTGACGCGGTACAATTATAAAACGCGGAACGTTATTAGGACATTTTAATCTTGCATAATGATCTGTATTTTTATCACTTTTAAGTTTGACTATAAAGTTTAAGCTTAAATTTGATATTATCGGCATTGGATGTGTTGGATCGATAGCTTGCGGTGTAAGTACTGGATATATTTCATCATGATAATAATCATCAACAAATTTCTTTTGATTATCATTCAAGCTTCCGTATTTTTTTATAGACACCCCTTTCTCTTGCAACTGTTTAGATAAATTTTTGCTCCAGTGCACATATCCTTTATGGAGTTGCTCTAGTGTTGCTTTACGGATAAGCGCAAGTTGGCGTGCAGGAGTGGTTTTATCCGGACCTACAGTTTCTACATTATTAATATATTGTAAAAAAACGTTAGCAACACGCACCATAAAAAACTCATCAAGATTATTATGATAAATTGAAAGAAATTTGAGTTGTTCCAAAAGTGGAGTATTACTATCCAAAGCTTCATTTAAAACTTTTAAATTGAAGTCTAGCCAGTTTACATCTCTATTTATATAAAACGATGGACAAGTCAAATCTTCCTTGCAGTTGGGGGTAACTTCAGTTGCGATTTCTAATTCGGTTTCTGTTTCAGCAGCATTTTTATTCATAATGAACCTCCAAATCTAAAGAAGATATATAATTTTCATATGTTACAATAATATTACAATTTAAAGCTATATGTAAAAAAAGTTGATTGACTTTTTTTTTGACAGCGATAATACTCAATGAAATTTCACCTTAAAGAGAGTATAATGGAAAATTCAAATAAAATAAAGATGTTTAAATACTACTTATGCGGTTTGGCTATGGGTGCAGCTGATGTTGTTCCTGGCGTATCAGGAGGAACAATTGCTTTTATAACAGGCATTTACAATAATTTACTTAATGCAATAGAAAGTATAGATGTTAAATTTTTAAAATTATTTTTTTCAGGAAAGTTTAAAGAAGCATTTTCAAAAATACCTTGGTCTTTTCTTATTCCTTTACTTTTAGGAATTGGAACTGCTATTTTCTCTCTTGCAAAGTTTATTCTTTATCTTCTTGCTACACACCCTTTATTTATTTGGACATTTTTCTTAGGTCTGATTTTAGCCTCTGTATTAATTCTCTATAAAGAGCTCCCTGAAAAGAACATAAAAAACTTTATTATATTTTTAATTGGTAGCATATTTGCTTGGAATATTTCAGTTCTTACCCCAATGGAGACTCCAAACACACCATTTTTAATATTTTTATCTGGCGCAATTGCTATTTGTGCTATGATCTTACCCGGAATTTCAGGATCTTTCTTACTTGTTGTTTTAGGAAAATACCAGTTTGTGCTTGGTGCAATATCAAACCTCGACTTCGTATCTCTTGGATTATTCGGAGCTGGTGCAATATGCGGAATCCTCTCTTTTGTAAGAATCCTCACCTATGCTCTCAATAATTTTTACAGCTTTACTATTGCCTTATTGACCGGAATTATGTTCGGTTCACTTAGACGAATTATTGCGTCTCTTCCACCATTGGAGTTTGATATCTCACTCTTCTACGCTCTGATTTGCACGATAGTCGGCATTGCTGTTCCTTTACTATTACAGAAAGTTGCAGACAAAAAATAATAGATAAACTTAAGTCGATTTTCTAAATTAAGAGTTTTAGAAAAAAAGCCTAATCCTTAAATAAATACTGCTGAAAATCAACAAGAGTTGTATTTTTATTTTTACTGGTATTAGGGTAAACTATCGGCTTATAACCAAGTTTTTCTGCTTGATTTTTTCTGATATCTTGCGCCTGAGTCGGTCTAATTTGACCGTTTAAATCTATTTCACCCCAAAAAACAGCTTTTTCAGGAAGTGGTTTATCGTAGAAAGATGACAAGATTGCAGCTACTAAAGCCAAGTCTATACCTGGATCTTGTAGCTTTATACCACCGCCAAGTTTTGCATAAATATCAACCTGAGAAAAATTTAATTTAAGTCTTTTTTCAAGAACAGCAAGCAAAAGATGCAGTCTATTCAAGTCAAATCCAAGCGCAGTTCTACGTGGAATTGAAAGGAATGAATGGGATACAAGTGCTTGAACTTCCACAGCTATAGGGCGATGAGACTCTAAAGCCATTACTACTGCAGTACCTGAAAGTGACGGATTACGAGCTTCTAAAAATAGAGTCGATGGGTCGTCAACAACACTCAATCCCTCTTCCTCCATACGAAAAACAAGTAATTCATGATTCGGTCCAAATCTATTTTTAAGAACTCTAAATAATCTGAGCCCTTGCCTTCTATCGCCCTCAAGAGAAATTACAGTATCAACACTATGTTCAAGAAGTCGGGGACCTGCAAGAGTGTTTTCTTTCGTAACATGCCCAACTAACACAAGAACTACATTATTTTGTTTACAAGCTTCAATCAACTCTGTTGCAACCGCTTTGACTTGAGAAACATTACCGGCAAGTCCTACTGCTTCCTCACTCAAAAGAGTTTGGACAGAATCTACAATAAGTAAATCGGGCGCAGTATTAGCCGAAAGTAGCGGAAGTACATCTGCAGTTGAATTTGTAGATAAAGCCAAAAGATTTTGATGAAGCACATTCAATCTTTCAGCTCTTCCTTTAATTTGAACAAGCGTTTCTTCACCGCTTACATAAAGAACATTTTTTCCGGCATTTGCAACAGAACCGGCAAGTTGTAAAAGTAAGGTAGATTTACCAATTCCTGGTTCACCACCAAGTAAAATAGCAGCACCGGGCATTAATCCTTTTCCTAAAATAGCATCAAGAGCTTCTATTCCAGAAGAAAAAGGTTCTGAATGTTCGGTAGATACATCTCCCAAAATTTGCGGTTTTCTTGAATTTTCATATGACTTTGTTGCAGTCTTTTTTTGTGTACTCTGCACAACAGCTTCAAGCGTGTTCCATGATTGACAATTAGAGCACTGCCCCTGCCATTGAGAAAACTGTTTACCGCACTCTGAACAGATATATACTTCTTTTATTTTTTTCATTATTTAGATTAATCTACTTTGCTTTTTGCAACTTTATTATATGTTATAACCCTATCAGACTATATCAGCTTAGGATAACTTTCTATATTAATTACACTTATTTGCCATAGCTTCAGCTCTGTAAGAACTTCTTACGAGAGGTGCAGATGCAACACCTTCAAAACCCATTTCAAGAGCTACTTCTTTCCAGTGATTAAATTCGTCAGGAGCAACAAAACGTGCTATAGGAGCATGTTTACGTGAAGGAGCAAGGTATTGACCTAGTGTAAGATAACGGCAACCATGACTATATAAATCGTTCAAAGTTCCACGAATATCGTCCCACGACTCGCCAAGTCCAAGCATGACTCCAGACTTAATTTTCAAACCTTTCTTTGAAGCATATTCAAGCACTTCCAGAGAAGTTTGATAATCTGCAATTGGGCGTACTTTTGTAAATAGACTACGCACTGTTTCAATATTATGATTAAACATATCCGGTTTTGCATCACAAACTGTATCAATAGCTTTTGTATCACCGTTGAAGTCAGGCACAAGAACTTCTACACTTGTGCTTGGCATACGTTTACGAATTGCCTCAATAACTTGTACAAAATGCCCTGCACCACCATCTTCAAGATCATCACGAGTCACTGAAGTTATAACAGCGTATTTGAGATTCAAAATTTCTACTGCATTTGCCACGTTTTCCGGTTCACTTTGATCTAAGGCAAGAGGCTTTCCTTTTGTTACGGCACAATATCTACAATTTCTCGTACAAATATCACCCATAATAATAAAGGTAGATGTTCCACTAGCAAAGCATTCAGCTTTATTCGGGCACATTGCTTCTTGGCAAACAGTATGAAGCTTATTGTCAGTAATCATGCGCTCCATAGGTTTAGTCTGTTTAGTATTGAGCGAGTGTAGATGAAACCAACTTGGACGACGAACTACAGGTTCAGTACGAAGCGAACGTTCAAATTCTCTTGCAAATGCTTCAACAAAACATTGAGAAACTGCTTTATAGTCTAACTCATGCCCTAATTCTTGTTGCATTGAGGTTATGCGTTCTGTAGGGTTTCCGCATGGTGAAATCATATTAAAGTAGTTTAAATCTGTATTTACGTTCAGTGCAACACCATGATATGTTACCCATTTTTGAAGAGCAAGACCAACACTCGCTATTTTTGCTCCATTAACCCAAACACCATAACCATTTACATTTCTTTCAGATTTTATTCCAAAAGTTGATAATGTATATTCAATAGCAGAGAGAATTTTATCCACAAAAATAGGAACGCTCATTCTCTTTAGTTTCATAATTGGATAGGCTACTAATTGCCCCGGCCCGTGGAAAGTTGCCATTCCACCACGACCAACTTTTGCAACTTCAACGCCTCTAGCTTTCAACTCTTCTTCGCTTATATGAATTTCATCATTTTTAGCTCTCAACCCAAGAGTAATAACTGGTGGGTGTTCTGCAAGGAGTAGTGTATCACCAAGGACTTCATCTACACGAGATTGAACTCTACTCTTTTGAAATTTTAAGGCTTCATTATATCCTATTTTTCCTAAATCTAAAACTTCTAGAATTGGCGGGGTTTCTAACTTTTGTTCTTTTACTGCAGTAACTTCTGGGGAGGAAGACATTTCACTATTCCTTTATAATTTATGTATTTTTTTCTTTTTCTAATAATTCTAAAAAGTTTTGTTCAGGCATTGGCCGCGCTAGGTAGTAACCTTGAACGGTATCACAGCCAAGATTTTTTATTATCTCTAATTGTTCTTTTGTTTCAACACCCTCAACTGTCACTTGAAGTTGTAATTTCTTGCTCATGGTAACAATAGTTTCGAGGATTAATAAAGCTTTTTCATCATCTTGATTGAAGTCTACGAAAGAAGCATCAATCTTAAGTTCGTGCACTGTAACATTTTTGAGCATACTTAAAGACGAATAACCTGTTCCAAAATCGTCCATCGAAAGAATTAAACCTTGCTCTTGCATTTGAGTAAGTATTTTTTGCATATTACCGGTGTCATTATAGTATAGACTTTCTGTAAACTCTAAATAAAGTTGTTTTGGTACCATATTATATTTTTCAAGCAAATGAAGAATTCGTTCTTGTAAGTCACTACTAAACATATTAGCGCGAGAAACATTTATAGAAAGTGGAATTTCTATATTATTGCTTTTTATAAATTTACAACAGTGTTCCCAAACATAATAGTCAAGATTACGTATAAAGCCATTTTGCTCAAAAAGAGGAATAAACAAAGCAGGACTAATAAGTTTCTCTTTTCTATGATTCCAACGTACTAAAGCCTCAGCTCCGCATATTTTAAGAGTTTGAACATCATATTTAGGCTGAAAATAAACTTCAAATTCACCCGCAGTTATAGCATATTCCATATCTTGTGAAAGTGTTCTTTGCAGGTTTACGCTCTCTTCCATCTCTTTAGTATAGCGAGCTATATTTTTGCCAAACTTACCTTTACAGGTTTTTGAAGCCAAAACTGCTTTATCATGGATAAGTGCTATTTCTTCATCTTTATTTTTGATAACATATTCACCAAAAATCAATTTAATCGGAATATCAAACTCATACTCTTCAATAGTCTGAAGCACGTTTTCTTCAAAGTAACTGACTTTATGAGGATTATTTTCCATCATAACAATAAAAGCATCAGCATTACTTCTACCATATAAGATTGGTGAATTTTTAAGTAAAGTATCGAGAATAGATGCTACATATTTAATAAGTCTATCACCTTCTTTGATTCCGGCGATTGAATTGAAGGCTTTAAAATCTTCTATGTCTAACGCTAAAAATATATATTCTTTTTCAAGATTTTTTTGTAGCAATTCTTTTGCTTTATCATAAAAATATTCTTTAGAATAAAGACCCGTTAATCTGTCATAAATAAAAGTAGATAGAGCATTTTGTGTACGCTCAACCCTATTTAGTGCATCTTGTAAAAGTGCTAAATTTTCACGTTCTTTACTTATAACGTCATCAACATCTTTTTCCACAAGAAAACAACGAACCACTTCATTCCCATCGTACTCAATAGGTATGAGTTTTATTTCTGTATGGCGAAAAGTATTGTTACAACTTTTTGAAAATATAATAGTTTTTTTATGATTTTTATTTAATTCTTTTCTTAATTTTTCTAAATCATTAAAAATTTTAAAGAGCTTTTTATCTTTTTTCTCAACCAGATTGATTAAATCATCAAACCATACATCAAAAGAAGTTGAATTTTTCGGTTGATAGCCTTGTAAAATGGAATCGGTTGACTGGTGAAGAGCTATTTCTTTCGTTCTAAAATTTAAAGAGTAGATAGAGTAATAATCAGAAGCTAAAAGTGTTGGAACATCAGCAAAGTCAAGTTGTTCTTGAAAAGCTAAAAATGTAGAAGTAATATCTTGATGATAACCCCAAAGTATTATACAGTTTTCACTATCAGTTTTATTTATAGCTCCACAACGCGCTGAATACTCATCACCAGAAGGAGTTAACCACCTATAAATCGCTTCTGATTGCTTTCCATTTACAACTCGTGAGATTGTATTATTAATAAGTCCTGCATACTCTTCTCTCACTCCACGATACCAAGCTTTGTAAGTTTCTTCTGGAGTAAGTTCTTCAGTAATACACAATAGTTCAGCCATAGAAGTATTTACAAACATTCTAGGTTCTTTGTTATTTTCTATCTCAATCGTCCAGACACCACTTTTGGTCTGATGTAAAATTTCATTTACTTGAGCGTTATCTAAACTTGAAAAATTTAGCATCATCGAGCCTTTTTATTGCGAAATTAGGAATGCCAGAGCAATTTAAGAAATATTTTAGCGACACTTCCAGGATATATATCGGTACCTCGAACAATAATAAATCATAACTATCTTTTTGTCAATCTTGTTGAATATTAAAAAGCGTATAAAACATACTATCCTTTTGATTATACATAATATTTCACAAACAGCTTACAAAGAAAATAAAAAAGGAGGCAACTCTAAATTATAAATAATTCAAAATTTACCTCTTACTAAAGTCCAATTTCTTTTTTAGAACTATAGAATTTTTTCTAAAACATCCGCAATCAACTTGAATTGTTCAGTTTTTAGGGTTCGTGAATCAAGAGAAAATGCTGTTTCACTCAACCTACCTATTATTGGAGGTGAGGTTTTTAGCAGTTCATTTTTTAATCTTTGCGGAGTTATTATTTTAGGTTCAATATTTACTAAGGTTGTAGGAAGTGGAGCTTCCGGAAAAGCACCCCCGCCAACACGAGAAGAGTCCGCAGTTAAAAATATATTTACTTTATCTTTAGAAAGCCTTAATTTAAGAACTCTAGAAAGCTTTTTAGCCTTATTTTCAATTTCGTCTGATGATTGAGTAAGCATATTCAATGTAGGAATATTCTTCAAAGCCTGTTCCATATTAAGATATTCTTTTAAAGTTGATTCTAAGGCAGCAAAAGTCAGTTTACACGGTCTTAATGCACGCAGAAGTTGATTCTTTTTTATCTGTTCAATATATTTTTTCTTTCCAACAATAATTCCTGCTTGTGGTCCACCTAGAAGTTTATCGCCCGAAAATGTTACAATATCAACTCCTTGACTCACTACTTCTTGCACTGTTGGCTCTTTAGGAAGCCCGTAAAATGAAAAATCAATAAATGATCCACTCCCTAAATCTTCAATCATTGGAATATTATTATCATGTGCAATTTCAGATAGTTCTGCTGTAGAGACATTACTTGTAAATCCAATAAGACGAAAATTTGAAGTATGAACTCGCATAAAAGCTTTTGTATTTTCATTAATCGCTTCTATATAGTCCTTTGCATGAGTTTTGTTAGTAGTTCCAACATCTTTCAGAGTTGACCCGCTACATTCCATAACATCAGGAATACGAAAAGACCCTCCAACCTCAACAAGTTCACCACGCGAAATAACAGTTTCACCACCTTGTGCCAAAGAGGATAGCACAAGCATGACGGCTGCCGCATTATTATTGACTACAAGAGCATCTTCCGCTTTTGTAATCTGAGTCAAAAGATCACGTACAATACTATGACGTGAACCGCGTTCTCCTGTAGAAGTATCAAATTCTAGAGTTGAGTAAGAAGTTGCATTTATACTTATTGCATCAAGCGACGATTGAGAAAGAGGTGAACGACCCAAGTTTGTATGTATGACAACACCCGTTCCATTAATGACATCATGTAACTTAGGCCTAAATTTTTTCTCTATAATATCAATAAGAAACGAAACATCAAGAGTATTTATTACATCTTCAACTGAAGTTATAGTACTATTTTTAATTTTTTCACGTACAATATTCAGCTGATTATTAATTATTTCAGTAACAAGGCCTTGTGGGTATGTGTGAATAATTGATGAATCTGAAAGTTGCGCATAAATATCATCTAAAATTTTACTCACTGAGGGAATAGCTCTATAAAGATTACTCATATTTACACCTATTATTTTGTTATGTTAGGAGATTTAAGGAATTGCGGATAGATATTATAAAATTCTGCAAGTAAATAAAGTGAGCCACAAATAAGAACTGTTTTTTCTTTTTTATCTGAAAGTTTTTTTATATATTCTAAAGATTCTGCAAGATTTAAATGTAATGAAACATTATTATAATACTGGCTAAATTGACGTTTCAAATCATCATTTTGATATACTCTAAAATTATTTTTTATAGCTGGAATACATATCTCACACTCTTCATTTTGCTTTGCAATATCAACTATTAAAGGTAGAATTTCAGATACTTCCTTGTCATCCATACAGGTAAAGACTATAACATTTGGTAGTAGTTGCATTTTTGTAAGCGAAGGAAGAAGTTTTCTAAGTCCGTGCGGATTATGTCCTCCATCGAGTATGATTGTAGAATTATCTAGAGGAGAATTTTTTTTGCAAATAACTTGTAACCTTCCAGGAATAAAAGCTTTTTTAAGAGCATTTTTTTCTTTTTCAACTTCAAAATCCATATTAAGTAAATCTTTTGCTATTTTTCTCCATGCAGTAAGTGCAAGATGCGCATTTTCTTGTTGATAATCGCCATTAAGCATAAGATTGTAATTAGTTTGCAGATTTTCTAAAAAAACACAATCGAGTTTATACTTTTCAGTGACTTTTTCTATTTCTTTCTTTGCTTCATCATTTTGTTTTGCGGAAATTGCGAATTTAGACCAACTATTCAAAGCATTTGCCTTATCTTGAGCAATTTCTTTTATTGTTGAACCCAAAACAGAGCTATGATCAATATCAATAGGAGTAAATACTGTTACAGGAGAAAGTAGAGCTGTAGTTGCATCAAATTTACCGCCGAGTCCAGCTTCAAAAAAAACTATATCAACTTGTAATTCTTTATAAATAAGCGCAGATAAAACAGTTAAAAATTCAAAATAAGTAAGATCAGGATTTGCTGCATACACCTCTTTTGCACACTTTAACCATATATCATCAGAAACATAATTATTTTGGAAAAGTATGCGCTCTTTTGGCGAAATAAAGTGAGGCGAAGTGTAGAGCCCAACCTTTAAATCATGCTCTATCGCAAGACTTGTAAGAAAAGAAGAAGTTGAACCTTTTCCGTTAGTTCCGACAATTTGAACAGATTTATAAGGAAGCGGAAGAAGTTCTAACTTTTCAAGAGCCACACTCATTCTATCTTGCCCCGGCTTCATATGAAAAAGTCCAAGGTTATCTAAATGCTTGTAAATATCATTAATATTGTTTATCATATCTTTACTTTGTATAAGTTAATTTTTCTTTATATATCAATAAAATAGATTTTTGTCACTTTATTTATGTCCACGTTCTAATTTATTGTAATGATATGATTTTTTTTGGAGGTTTTATGTCGGAAGGGGTTATAAAATTTAATTTAGAGCATAGAAATGAAAAGTTATCAAATATACCTAATGATGTATTTGAAACGCTTAACAGTACTAGAAAAAAATTATTTGAACAAAATATGATAGGCGAACTTCTAAATGGAATTGGATTTGGTAATATATCTGTAAGACTCCAAAAGAATAGATTTTTAATTTCTGGATCAGGCACAGGTGGAAAACGAAATCTTACACTATCAGACTACGCTGAAGTAGAAAATTTTTCTCTGAACGAAAATAAAATTATATCTATAGGAGAAGCTCCTGCCAGTTCCGAAAGTCTCACTCATGCAGCTCTTTATATTGGTAATTCTGAGATTAATGCTGTTATTCATATTCATAAAAAAGATATGTTTGACAATTTTAAAATCAATAATCTTAATTGTTTGCCAAAAGATGTACTTTATGGTACTGTCGATTTAGCAAAGGCATTGAATAATTGTGGAAAAAATAATTCAAATGGAATTATAGCTACGCTTGGTCATGAAGATGGGCTTTATGCTTGGGGCGTTGACTTATTTGATGCTTACAACATACTAATGAATTATCGGATATAACATGAATAATATAAAAATAGGCATAATCAGTGGTAGCGGTTTAGAGAAAGCTGAATTTTTTGAAAACTCAAAAAATATTTCCATCGAAACTCCTTATGGCGAGCACTCCGATTCTTTAATCAGTGGTGAAATGTATGGGATACCTGTTGTGCTACTTGCCCGACATGGAAGAAATCACCAACATTCTCCTACAAATGTAAATTATAGAGCAAATATTTGGGCTTTGCGTGAACTTGGATGCACGCATATTTTCACAACTACAGCTGTTGGCTCGCTTAGAGAAGAAATTAAACCTGGTGACTTTGTCATTGTTGACCAGTTTATCGACTTTACAAAACAAAGAAAAATGACTTTTTACGACGATTTTTCTAACGGAGTTGTTCACACCGCTATGGGACACCCATTTAATGAATCTCTTAGAGAAGTTCTTGCCTACGCTACTAAAAAGAACTCATATTCATGCCATTTAGCTGGTACAGTAGTTACAATTGAAGGACCGCGCTTTTCAACTAAGGCTGAATCTCATATGTTCAGAACTTGGGGCGCAGATATCATTAATATGTCTGTAGCTACCGAAGCAGTGCTCGCCAATGAATTAAATATACCTTATGCAGCAATTGCTATGACTACTGACTACGACTCTTGGCGCGAAGGTGAAGAAGTTGTAACTTGGGAAATGGTGCTTGAGGTATTTAAGAAAAATGCTGAAAAAGTCACGCATATTATTTCTGAATCAATTAAATACGTATCTGAACATCCTGAAATACTTAAATAAATATAACCTTTTCTAATTTTTAATAAAGACCTATAAGTAAAATTATAGGTCTTTAACTTTATAAATCATATTTTATTACAAAGCCTTAGAAATAGATTTTTATTAAAATAAATTTTGAAAATTTAACATTTTATTTTATGATTTTTTTCACGACACTACCTATTGAAATAATATAATAAAACATTAAATTACAATTAAATGCAAGAAAACCGCTTGACGAATAACAACATATACGATAATATGAGTCAATTCTAAATTTTGATTTAATACGCATGCAATGAGTTTTTTATTGTGTTTTTGGTTTGACTATAATAAAGGGGTGTTTTATGGCTACTTTAAACTTGGTTTCACCTTATTACAATACTCATAATACTTTAAACGTATCTGATGAAGTTGAATCTATCTATCTTACTTTTGAAGTAGGCTCAGCTTTCTTTGAAAAAATTATTGATGGTTTACTTGTTTCATTTATTGAGCAAGGTGCAAGTATTTATCTAGCTAATTTTTATAATGTTTATACAACTAAAACATGCCCAAGTTTTATTTTTGAAAATGGTGAAATTGTATCCGGCAAAGATTTTTTTCTTGCTTTAGACCCTCAACTTATGCCTGCTGCCGGAGTTTATAAATCAATCGAAGATGCTGAAGTTGTTTCAAAAAATAAACGAGAGCAAAGTAGTTCAAAAGAACAGACAGAAGACTATAACGACTCTATTATTCTTAATCCGGAAGAAAAAGAATTTTTTTCATCTCTTAATACTTTCAGTAGTTCAGAAAATTCATATAATGAAAAACTAGCTGAACTATCAACTGCAAGCAATAGACATTATGAGATTTTTTCCGGTAAAAGTAAGCTTTCTCAAAAACTCCATAAAAGCGCAGAAAAATTATCACTTACCTCATTCTTCAATAGAAATTCTACTAAAACCAACAGTGAATCTGATGCGATGTTCGACAATAGTTATGGTGGTTTAGCCTTAATAAAAATTTAGAAGCGTACTAACCAAAACCATTGCATATTCAAAAGGGCTCTTAAGAGCCCTTATCATTTAACTATCTTTACTTGTTAGAATTTGTTTTTATTCTTCGCGCTAAGTAAACCGCCGGAGTATCACAAAGACTTGTGACAAGATATATCACATATGATGAAAAAGTTAATCCCCAAAGTGTTGTAATATCATAACCTTCAATTCCGTAAAATGCACCAAAAGTAAAAAGAAATGTGTTTAAAGCTTGAGAAATTAAAGTTGAACCATTATTTCTTATCCACAAACCTTTTGTAGAGCTTTTTAATGCCTTCGTTGTTACTTGCCAAATTTTATCATAAAGCCAAACATCTAAAACTTGACTAAGTGCGTATACGGCGATTCCAACAATCATGAATCGTGGAACATTTGCAAAAACTTCTCTTATTGCTGGAGTTGCCCAATCGGAAGCACTTGGAGTATAAAGAAACCACGATTGACTTATCAAAACAAAAATAATATTGGCAAGTATACCGGAAATAACAGCCTTTTTAGCTTCTTCTTTGCCTTCATTTTCTGATAAAATGTCTGTCACGAGAAATGTTGAAGCAAAAAGAATATTTCCTAGAGTTTGTTCCAGTCCAAAAGCATTAATAAGAATAATAACTTCTATATTTGCTATTATAGTTGCGATAGCAGTCCAAACATAAAGTCCTGCCTTTCCAAGAACTTTATAAGATAATAAAACTGTAGCATATATTAAAATTAACGATAATATTAATATAATTTCATTAGCCATTTGTTGTAACTCCTCCAACTCCAAAAGCCGTATTTTCAAGTAATATATCTACTCTATTATTATTCACGTAAAGAGGATAAACATCTTTTACAAATATATCAATAACTTTAGGACTTGGCTTGATTGGTTTAGCGTTCGTCTGCATAATATTTACGCATACTCGCTGAAAATGTTTTAAACCAGTTTCTATATCTTCAATCATACTTTCTTTTGTCTGACCTGGAATACCTTGAAGAAGGCAACACTCGTCAAAATACTTTGCAATTTCTGCAGGATTATCAGTATCAATCCCTTTTACAAGGTAGCTTTCTCTAAATAAAGAATCAAAGGTTTCAACACCGATTTTTATTATAATATCTATATCATGATTTTTATATCTATCTCTAATTACATGATTTTCATTTCGATGTGAGTAATGACACTCAAAATGGAGCTCTTTGATATTTTTCTCAATACAAATTTTTTCTATCACATTATGCGTATTTTCAGAAAGTTCAAAATAGCTACCTGAATTAATGATTTCAAGCTTACTATAAATTCCTGTTACTTTCGAGAGTTCTACAAAATTTAGTCTATCATTTTCTTCTTGATCTTTTGAGTAATCGAGATGGTAGTCGCAAAATCTGCATTTTCTCCATGTGCAACCATTGCCACGAAGAAGCACAATTTCTCTTTTATTTTTTTCTTCAATCACTGAATAGCGATTCATGATTTCGTTTTCTAGTATATTCATTAAAGTTTCCTTTTTCATTTAAAGACTGAAATGTTTAGCATAAAAGTTTTTTTCTTTCAAGTGATATATTCATTCATTATTTCAAGGCATTACATTTTATATCCTAAAAAACCAGCTAGTTTTATTGACAAGTATTTAATATTTTCATATTCTACTACAAATTCTATAGAAAACGTTTTGATGTTTAATATTATGAGGAAATTATGAAAAGATTTATAGTTGAAACTTTTGCAATCTACGAAACAAAAATTGGCTTTATAGAAATTGGTTACGATGGAGATGATATTCTATCAATTAATAAGGTTTTAAATCTTCCCATAGAAAACTATGGAGTAAAAACTCCCCTCACAGATAAAGTTTATGCTCAGCTTGTTGATTTTTTTGATGGTAATCTCAAAGAGTTTGACTTTCCTTATAGATTAATAGGTACAGAATTCCAAATAAAGGCGTGGAATGCACTTTGTACTATTCCATATGGTGAGACTCGCACTTATAAAGATATGGCGATTGCAGTCGGCAATGAAAAAGCCTGCAGAGCAATTGGCCTTGCAAATAATAAAAATCCTATAGCTTTTGCGATTCCATGCCATAGAGTAATTGGCGCAAACGGTAAACTTGTAGGCTATGCGGGCGGGCTTGATTTAAAAGAATTTCTCTTAGAAATGGAAAGAAAAAACAAAGGATAGACTGTGTACTTTGAATACAATGACACTGCCATTAATTATCTAAAAAAGAAAGACAAAAAACTTGCGGAAGCTATAGATATTATAGGACATATAGAAAGAGAAGTTGATCCTGATTTATTTTCTTCAGTAATCCATCATATAATAGGACAACAGATTTCAACCGTCGCACAAAAAACAATTTGGAGCAGAATAAAAGAAGCTCTCACAGTGGTTGATGCTGAAAAACTTTGTGCTATCCCTCTTGAAGATTTACAAAAATTTGGCATGACTTTCAAAAAAGCAGAATATATTAAAGATTTTGCTCACTTAGTTCATACAAAAGAATTTGATATCGAACATCTTAGAGATTTACCTGACGATGAAGTTATAAAAAAACTTTCATCATTAAAAGGTATAGGAGTTTGGACGGCAGAAATGCTTATGACTTTTTGCCTACAAAGACAAAATATAATAAGTTATGGAGATTTAGCTATTATTAGAGGTATGAGAATGCTCTATCACCATAAAAAAATAGATAAAAAACTTTTTGATAAATATGCGAAAAGATATAGCCCTTACGCGTCTGTAGCAAGTCTTTATTTATGGGCAATTGCCGGTGGTGCTATCCCAACTATGAAAGATTATGCGCCAAAAAAGAAATAATTTATTTTATCAACTGAAAAGTATTCATCAAAATATCAAGCTAAATTCTTATAATTTTTGCTACATTTAAATTACTTGCAAAAGTAGAAAAAATAGAGTAGTTATTCTCTGTTGAACATGAAGCACATTGTGGTGATGTGCCTTATTTTTTTCCGCTGTTTGCGGTGTAACTTTAAAAAATTGGTATCAGTGGGGTATTATGTTTTCCTTACTCGTGGTATTCGCTTGTGCAGCAATTGCTATATACTATGCGTTTTCTGCTTCAAAAGTTGTGTTTTCTGCTCCTGCAGGAAATGAAGAAATGCAACGTATTGCTGGCGCTATTCAAGAAGGTGCTGAAGCTTACCTTGAACGTCAATATACAACAATTGCTATAGTTGGTGCAGGTATTACTGTTTTATTATTGATTTTCTTGAACTTTTTTGTAGCATTCGGATTCGTTCTCGGCGCACTTCTTTCAGGTGTAGCTGGCTTTGTTGGTATGAACGTTTCTGTTCGTGCAAACGTACGTACTGCTGAAGCAGCTCGTAGCGGTCTTGCACCTGCTCTTGATATCGCTTTCAAATCAGGCGCGATTACTGGTCTTCTAGTTGTTGGTCTTGGTCTTTTAGGCGTAGCAGGTTACTATGCAATTCTAACCATGTTTGCAGTTGAACAAACAATTTTGATTGAAGCTTTAGTTGCTCTTTCTTTTGGTGCATCATTAATTTCAATCTTTGCACGTCTTGGCGGCGGTATCTTCACAAAAGGTGCTGACGTTGGTGCTGACCTTGTTGGTAAAGTTGAAGCTGGTATTCCTGAAGATGATCCAAGAAACCCTGCTGTTATCGCTGATAACGTTGGTGATAACGTTGGTGACT
>CAYJOR010000003.1:0-107342 GCA_964371865.1 uncultured Desulfovibrionaceae bacterium
GTATCTTTGGATTTTCATATTTATGGGAGGCAGAGGGATTATGGTTTGCAGTGCCGGTAGCAGAATTTCTTACACTAAGTGTGGTTTTTTACTATCTAAAAATTTTGAGAAAAGAGAAAAATTTGATATAAAGTAGAATCTGCTAAAAGTTCTTGAACTTGGAAATATACTAAGAGATAGTTAAAAATATATTATTCCAATTCATACGCATATAAAGATGTTTTTAAAGTAGACATTCTTGCATAATACTAAGACATTGATTTATTGATAATTGGTTTTAATGAAAAGGGACTTGGAGAGAGAAAACCTTAAAAAGTCATAAATTGCTTTAAAAAGGGTGAAACACACCCTAGTTGACTTTAATTGAATTTGACTTATTATGGTTTAGTATGTGCTTTCTTAAAAGCATATTTTAGAATCCTATCTCAACTTGAATCGGAATTTTGATAATAAACAAAAGGTGGTACTTATGGTAAAAGACTTTTTTAACGGATTTAAAAAGAAAGATCCAAATCAACTCCCAATGGCAGATCAAGATTGTGAATGCCACTATTTCAGAAACTTTCTCTCAATAGTAGCAAGCCAAGCTATTTTGTTATTCCTTGTAGTGTTCGTAATTTGGGGAAGCCAAAAACTCTATACAATGGCTGATCAAGCTGTTTTTGAAAAACCTTATGCGGTTACAGCTACAAGTGAATCAACTGAACAAGAAAAAGGTGTTGAACTTATAAATGCAATCACAAATCAATTAAAATATGAACTTGACTCAGTTTTTGGTTGGTCAGCAAATGATATTATATTCAATAAGTATGTTTTAGATAATAGAGCTTATCGTCAATTCGGTGTGTATAATGCAACGAAAACAATCCTCGATTTCTATTCAACTGATATTGCTAAACTTGGCAGCAGCGACCGTGAAAATGAAGATTTATACTCTTCACGCATGAATCACATGGCATTAAGCCCATCACGCTGGGGAATACTCTTTATTCCATCGGCTGAATCTTCTTATCGAAACGGCTTAAACCTTATTGAAAAATATAAAAATGATGTTCTAGCTGGAAACGCAATCTATAATCTAAGACCGGATGATATTTATAATGCTTTTGAATTAATATTAGGTGATAGACTGCTCGGTTATGCGATTGGGTCACTTCAATCATCAAGCGTAGATTCTTTCTCAAGCGTAGATAATAATATTTATGAAGTTCAAGGGATGGCTCTTGTAATTAGAGATTTCTTTGAGGCTCTCTATATTTTATATCCTGAAATTACAGGAAAAAATAATGCTCAAAACTATGAAAGCGCTATGAGCTATCTTGATAAAATTTGTACTTACAATCCGCTTGTAGTAACAAATACATTCAACTCACCGGAACTAATTATTTCTTATCTTTTATTTGCTAGAAATAGAATTGAAGATATTAAAGAAAGTATTAGAATCTAAGCTACACTTCAAAATTAAAGCATTTTATCAAGTAGATAAATATGACTGAATAAAAAACTTCCATCAAATCCTTAAGATCTGATGGAAGTTTTTTTGTAACTAATTATACATTATATTCAAAATTTTCTAGGCTATGGTAATACATCCTAACTTATAATTTCTTTTGAAAATAAATACTTATTCTTTCCTTCACGTTTAGCGTCATAAAGAGTATTATCCGCTTCAATCATAAGTTCTTCGTATGATCTTTCGTTTTCAGTTATCATAACAATTCCGGCACTTGCACTTACGATAGTGAGATCCACACCACCAAGGACAATATTTTTAATGTTTGCAAATAACTTGTCAAATGTTTGCTCAACCTCAACTTTACCACCAACACTGCTTAGGAAAAGAACAAATTCATCTCCGCCAAGACGCCCAAGAATACTACCCGGTTTTATTGAAAGCTTTAAGGCTGACACAAAAGATTGCAGATATATATCGCCGGTATTATGTCCATAAGTATCATTTATATATTTAAAGTTATCAATATCAATAATTGCAAGAGCGTGAATAGTACCTTTTTGATTTTGTGTAGAGATTATGTTGCTGACTTTTTCAATTGCAGTAGCACGACTGTAAGTGCCTGTTAATGAATCTTTTTCTATGCTAAGCTGTAAGCTGTTACTGAGTGATTGACTTGCCTCTAAAGTATCTATTAATACTTTTTTATGTTTATTGAAAATATTAGTTAAAGACGCAAAGTATATACCATAAAGAACTGTAATAAAAGCAATAAGCATAAAAGTGCTTCTATTATTCGTTTTTAGCATTTGTGAGTTTATTTCTGCTAATACAATGCTTACAATACACCAATCAGTATTTGGAATTCTAACCATAACGGCAGAACGTTCTTTACCCGCAAGCATGTAGTTTAATAAAACAGTTTTACCATTATACATGTCTTGCTTAATCGATTCTGTTGTATGACCATTGAAGATTTCGAGTGAGCCTATAAAATCATACATATCACCGCTTGTAAAGGCATTTTCACTTCGCCCACTGAGATGAATAGGAACTCCATCTACTTGACTTATATGATAAAAAGCTTCACCACCAAAACTCTTAAGAGCAAGAAGTTTTGAAATATCTTCAACTTTATAAGTTCCATAAACTTCACCGATTTTTTTGTCATCTAAATAGAGGCTAGAGCTAAAAATTAGAAGTTTCTCCCCATTAGAGTTTTTAACTATAGGAAGCATTTCTACTTCATTCCCTGAAGTTTTAGCATAAATTTCTTCTATAGGAACATTGAGCAAATTGCCTCTCCCATCAATAGCAGGTGAGCCATTATAGGAAACATACGTAGCATTAAACTTTGATGCTTCATTTAATGCTAAAAGTTCTTTCATGGCAGATGCCTCACTGTCTAAGTGGGTGTTATGATTTGAAATCGCTGCTGCTATAATTTTAAGTGAAATTTTTGACTCATCTGAAAAGAGAGAAACTTTATCGGATATACCAGTTGCAATTTCAATTAAAAAGCTATCGTTTATTCGTTTAAATTCATTCTGATTATAATTTACGTAGTAAACCACTGAAACAAGAGTTAATAAAACAACAAGAAAACCACATAAATACAGGAGTAAATTATCCTGATTAACGCTATTTTTATTGAAAAGTTCTTCTTCATAACCATTTTCTTTTTCAAAATTTTTCTGACATTTAGAAAGATTTTCATCTGATATAACAATAAGTTCAGAGAATGGCATTGGTTTAGAGAAGAAATAACCTTGCGAGAAGTGGACACCACTTTGAATGAGTAACTTTTGAGTTGAAGCTGTTTCTACAAATTCAGCAATGAGCTCAACCTTCATTTTTTCGCCCATGAAAGCAATACTATTTAGTATGTGACTATAGTTAAAGTCAGTTCCTAAAAGTTTTGTAAGTGATCCATTTATTTTGAGAAAATCTACTTCTAAGTTTCCAAATTCTATAAAGTTTGAATAGCCGGCACCAAAGTCATCTACAGCTATTTTACAGCCAAATTGTTTCAATTTAAGGATGAAGTTTCTTAACAAATCTAAATCAGTGAATGCTTCTGTTTCTAAAAGCTCAAAAACAAAATATTCAGGGTGCGGCATTTCTTCAAGCAATCCGAATACAACTGTTCTAAATTTTTCTGATAAAATGTCATAAGCAGAAATATTTAAAGTAATTGTTTCGCGTCTATTTTTGAAAAGTTCAAAAACCTTAGTCACCATACCCAGACTTAATGAAAGATAAAGATCATATTTTTTTGCTATGTCCATAAAATCATTAGGAAAAAGCATTCTGCCGTCTGGATGCTGAAGTCTCATAAGGGCTTCATACATGCGGAAACAATTTGTTTTATTGTCGTAAATACCTTGAAAGTAAGGGATTATTGCATTTGTTTTTATGATTTGATTGAGTGCGGCAACCATTTGAAATTCTGCATGTAGAGTATCTACTTCTGAATCTTCTTTATCGCACTGATAGAATCTTTTTTCTTCTATTTTCAAGTTTTTTAAGCTTGAAGCATCAAGAAGTTGCTGAATTGTAAGACCTTGTAAAGTAAAAGTAAAGTTATTGAAGCAGTGTGCTTTACCATCTAAAAGATTTTCGCTTCCGCAATTTGTTTGGATAGATTTTACTATGTTAATGAAGGCCGTTTCAGATAGTTTTTCTTCAACTACGAAAAAGAATCGAGCAGAATCGTACCTATAAAAATTAAAGTTGTATTGCGGATATTGTTTTTTTATAAAGTTGAAAACATTTTTTCTGTTTTCGTGTGCGAATTTTTCAAATTCTTCTTCACCTAAAAGATAAAGATGTCTTTCATAATCTTCAATAGATATAAGACATATTTTATGCTTTTTTATTTCTGCTTGTTTTTTGAGGAATTCAGGAATTGTTTTAAAATTTTCATCAGTAATTTTTTTAAATCTATCTTTTACTTCTTCTTCATAACGGATTAAGGATGAAAAAATATCTGCTTTTTCAATACCTTCTGATTGAATGTTATTTCTTAGGTGTTGTATGAAGTCATCATTTGCTTTAAGAAGAAAATCTATTGAATCGAAGACAGCTAAATTTGGTTCAATGTGTATTGCTTTTTCAGCAAGTGTAAAGAATACGGATGAACCATTGAGTAGCTGAACTTTGTCATTTTCAGTTCCAATTTCTCCAAGCGTAAATGCTCCACAAATATTATTATTTTTGAATGCTTGCAGTTCCCACTTTGCTATATTCGAGGATAGTGATTTTCTAAATATACACGAATAGCAGAAAATCATTTCAGCTGATATCATTTGAAGGTGGTGGCAAGTCTCTTGTAGTTCTTCTACGCTGCTTATAGGACTTATATATCCTATACGTATTTTTTGTCCTGAATCTAAATGTGAGTAGTAAGATCTTATTTTATTCGTTTCCTTTTCGTATCGAATATAGCAGATAGATGAACTATAACCATCTAAAACCAAAGGGAAATGTAGTAAAATATCGGTATTTACGGCAGTTGTCCAGTCGTCATTTTCTGTAAATTTAGTTAATCCAAGTTTATCAGAAAACCATTGAAGAGCGGGGATGTTGTCAACTTCTTCAATATATTCATCTTGTGTTTTTGTAATAGTATAAGTTTCGCTTATTGCAGGGTGCCCATTTATGATATTAGAATGTGCTAGCACAAAGTCACTGCTAATGTAAGTTACGAGATATGCACTTCTATAGAATCCGTGTTCGTCAAAAAGGAAAGAGTCAACAGTTCCATCGGGTTGCATATTTCCGCAAACACCGCCCACAAAGCGGACTTCAGGTAGAAGACTAGTAAGAACATTTGAAATCTCTATTATATCACGTCTAGTTATATCTAGGTGTAATATTGCAAACTCAGTAGGGAAAGTTTTTGAAGCATCAGCAATAGATTCAGCGACTTCTTTTGCGTTTAAATCTTTTGTAGTTCTTATTTGAGAATAGATTTTTCCATGTTCAAATTCTCTTATAGAAATGAGAGTTTCATGTTCAAATATTTCACCATTGTAGATAACTCCGGAAGATGAACTACCATTAATGACTGCGTAAGGTAAAATTTCTTTTATTTTTTTAGCTAGTTCAAAACATTCTACGTCTTTTAATGAGCTTGAGTATATAGAAATAAGACATTGACACTTACTATTTAATTTATTTTGCTTTATCCATGATGCGAATGATTCAAAATTATCATATAAGGTATTATATATTTTCATTTGTGCCTCAAGCTGGTAGAATATTTACTAGGGTGCGTTCCTAAATTAAGAGTTTTTGTTGTTTTTGCAAGTATTAAGTCAAGTTTTTATGATACTAAGTATAAAAACGGCATTATTTTCATGCAAAATCACTTTGCTGATGTGTAGAACACAAAAGGATTAATTTAGAAACATATTCAGAAAAATCATCAAATATGAACTAAGTATCGTATGATTAATCGTTCGATAAGTAGCATAGTCAAGGATAATTAGCAAGAATTATTTTGAGAATTAGTTCACATACGGTAACTATTTTTCACTTTGGGAGTAAAAGTTGACTAATAAATGCTATGATGTTAATTTATATATGTATAAAGTATAAATATATAAAGGAATATCTATGAAATCAATTATTTGGGATGTTGACGGAACACTATTAGAATCAGAAGCAGGAATCATAGCTTGCTATAAATATGCAGTAAAAACTTTAGGACTTAAATCTGATAATGAAGTAGATTACACTTCATTTATCGGAATAATGCCACAAGAAGCATTTAAATATAGCTTTAATCTTTCTGACGAACAAGCGCAAGAGGCAACAGATGTTTTCAGAGTGCATTATAAAGAAAAACAGATATTTAATGCTTCTCTATATGATGGCGTTGTGGCAGTGCTTGAGGAATTTCATAAGCGCGGATATAAACAAGCTGTTGCCACAAATAAAAGAGGGGATTTTGCTAAAGAAATCTGTGAACATTTTGGAATTGCAAAATATTTTACAGCAATATGGGGTGCAGATTTCAAAGGGACTCTTACAAAAGCTGATCTTATAGCACTTTGCTTAAAAGATCTTGAAGTTACTGATAAATCTACTGCGCTTATGATTGGCGATACGCACGTTGATAAAGATGGTGCTGCAAAATGTGAAGTACCTTTCCTTCCTGTGCATTATGGTATTGGGGATTTAGAATCTGAATGTAAAGTTGAAAAACCTATTGATATATTAAGATATGTTTCATAAAATTTAAATATAGATTTATAATAAAAAGGGGAGATTTTCTCTCCCCTCACTTTTTATACTGTGAGAAATTGAAAAACCTCATTAGGAGGATTGTATGCCAAAATCACAAGAAGTAATAGAAAAAAAGTCTGAAAAGCAAGATAACGCTAAAGATATAAAAAAGTCTGAAAAGCAAGATAACGCTAAAGATATAAAAAATTCTGAAAAATCAAGTTTTGACTTAGAAGGCGAACATCTACCGCATGCTGATATGGAATTCTATGAAAAATGGTATCGTGGCTGTTGTGATGACTAATCTCTATTTCTATAAATAGAGATCTAAGGCGTCCGCGTAGTTTGAGCCATCATTGTATGGCTTTGTATATCTAGATATTTTTTCCGCAGTTTCTCTATTTGATATATTGCTATCATGCGGTTTTAGAGTAACAACTCCATCATGAACAGGATTTACGTTTCCTTTTTTTATGTCTGCTTTTTGCTCTGTTAAATTTGTAGTATGATTTATTTCTATATTTTTATTTTCTTGCAATAATTCAATAAATTTATTTTCTAATTCTTCTTCACCTTGTACGCGATTTTCAATAAGAGCTTCAGATAAATCAAAATCTGTTTTATCTTTACTTACTTG
This sequence comes from uncultured Desulfovibrionaceae bacterium, assembly GCA_964371865.1. Taxonomy (GTDB): domain Bacteria; phylum Desulfobacterota; class Desulfovibrionia; order Desulfovibrionales; family Desulfovibrionaceae; genus CAYJAZ01. The sequence goes on from CAYJOR010000003.1 coordinate 7,323, forward strand.
TGATGTTTCATCAGTAGGCAAAAAAGTTTCAGAAATTGTTAAATCGTCTTTTGTTAGCTCTTCAAATATACTATTTTTAAAGGAATTATTTTCCTCTATCTTAGTTGAAGGTAAAACAGGATTTACACCTAAAATACTAATATTTTCAGCTATTTTATTATTTATTTGCATAGCTCCACCTCTATAAAAAATTTATATCAGTAGGTTACATGCAAGATATATTCCATTTTTTTCTATGAAAGCGAATACAAAAAAAAGGAAGTAGAACCCTTATGGCACTACTTCCCTTCAAAAGATTTTAGTTTACATCGATAAAACTAACAAGCAAAGATTATACCTGTTGAATATTTTTTATCATTGATGATAACTTTGATTTCATATTTTCCTGATAAGCCACGTTTGCTTAAACTGAATTTGGTAACTTCAGCATCAGCTTCAAGGTAAGCAGCAGAACACATAGCAGCATTTTTATTTGCTGATGTATTGATGTAGTAACCGTGGTCATCGCCATTTTTACCTTCAAGAACCCACATTGCAAGCGAACCACGAGGGAACAAGCCTGTAAGAACAAGTTTATCAACTTCTTGTTGGATATTGATAAGGTGTTCGAGTGGAATAGCATCATTTACGTCGTCAACTTCAGGAATTGTACCAAATTCAGGAGTGATATCTAATTCACCGATGATTTTACCTTCACCAAGAGGTTGGTTGTCACCATTATGATAAGGTGTAATACGCTCAGCACGGTAGAAGTTACCGTTTACTTCTAAGTAGTACATAAGAACGCCATCTTTTTCTTCTACTGTTTTAGAGCAAGAATAGAAGTGAACGTCTTTACCGGCGCTATCGATTTCGGTATATGGTGATAATTTATCAGAAGCGTAACCGTCTAAATAGGAAATACCGCCTGAGTGAGTCATATAGTGACCATCTGCATAGTATTCAACGTTACAGATATATGGTGAGAAGAAGTCTTGACCCCATTCTTTACCGAATTGCCATACTTGTTCAATTTCCATTTTTTCTGTATCTATACGATAGCGTACACCGCGTGAGAAGTTGTCACGGTTTCTGATGTATTTATCTTTTGACTTAGCACGCCATTGACCGTTATCAAATGCCATAATGTCGCCATCAGGGAGGATAATACAAGCGTGCTGTTCGTATTGCCAATCAAAATTAGCAATATCGCCAACAGGTTTGAAGAAGTATTTTTGCATATCTTGCGGCCAACCTTCAGGGTCACCGATTAACCAAAGAAGTTCGCCTTTTCCGCCATTTCCTTCATAGTTAAAGCAAGCAACGATATCTTGGTGACGACCAGAAAGAATCATTTCTTTTTTGTCTTCATCTACCCAAAGTGCGTTATTGTGGAACCAATCGTGAGCATCTTGTGAGCCAGATCCACCACAATCTTGTGGTAAAAAGTCTTTGAAATCCCAAGTGCGTAGAACCAAACCGGTTTCTCTATCAAGAAGAGCAACCATATCTTCAACAGTATTTTTACCTTCAGAATAGTCTTGAGTAAGAGCAAGAATATTGCCATCTCTCATTTCCCATTGATCATGGTGAGCATTACCAGGCATGCGATATTCTTTGATTAATTTTCCGCTCATGCTAAGTTCAACTAAGCCGGTTGAACAATATGGCATACGGCTATAACGATATGATTCGGTAAGAAGGTTACCATTTTTCAAACGTTTGATATCAAACATAGTGTTTACATTTAACATCCAACGAAGGTCGCCTTTATAGTCAAATCCAACAGGATATTGTTTGCCGGCAGGTGTAAGAATCATGAAATCTGTACCGAAATAATCCATGCTGGTCATGATATTTTGGCAAGAAGAAACTCCAGTTGTAGGGAGGGCATCAGCTTTAATCATAAAAGTTTTGCATTCGCCATTTGAAAGAGCAACGCTAACTTTTGTTTCGCAATCAGCATAAAGACCAACTACAGGAATAACATGACTATCGCACGCCTCAAAGTTATGAACGATATCTTCGCGGCTGTGGCGTTTGCCGTGAACTGTTAAAGTTACAGAAACTTTAGCATCGGTTTTAAAGAGAATAAGAGCTGCTAACGGGTTGATAATATAAGGATTTACAATAACAGTAGCATTTTCAAGTTTTGGCTTAGCTGCTTCAAATTCCGCCATAAATTTTGCTTCAGCGGCATTTTGTCTGTTAATCATGTGTTCTTCATAATGATAGGTGACAAAGTTACTCATTCTAATACTCCTTAAAGGTTTTTATGTACAAAATAATTGTGCTTTTTTTCACTCGGTGTTCAAAAAAAATAGAAAAATAGTTAACTTTTTTTTGATAAAAAATGATAATAAAATTTATCATTTTCACCAGTTAGAGGGAATAATATAATAATTAGGTTCACATGTCAACAAAAAAATCAAATTTTGTTGTACATCTATAAAAATATATCTAATTAAAAGTTATCTTTTTTGCAAAAGTATATGATTGAAATATGAAATATTTATAAAATCAGTATGTTGTAAAAATTTAGATTCTATTGCAAACATTTTATCAATCCAATTGTCTTTGTTTTGTACTTCTGGAGTATGCAAGCTTGCAAGGACTCGTGCTCCTGAGATTTTTAGAACTTGCATATCAATTTCAATCCAATTAAAGAGATCATCATTTGTGTAATATTTAATATTTCCAAAAGCGCTTGAATATGAAAATCCGCCATCTAGCAGAGAGTTAGCATCATCTAAATCGTAATCTTGCACAACTGCTTGAATGATTCGTCCATTTTTATTGTGGCGTACAATTGATAAAACTCCGCCTTTTTTTAAAACTCTAGTAAGCTCTTTCAAAATATGAGCAGGATTTTCAACAAATTCAAATACTAAATGACAAGTAATAATATCAAAGCATTCATCATCCATAGCTTTAACATCTTGTAAATCGCCATGAATTTGGAAATATGTATTTGTATTTTCGGCAGCATCTATCATACTCTTATCTTGTTCTAGTGCTGTTACATCATTTGATTTTGCTAAGAAATTTGAAGTGAAACCGAAACCGCTACCAAAGTCTAATATTTTTTTGTTTTTAAATTCTTCTAGTTGACTCCAAATTGTTTTATAAAATAGCTTACCAAGAGGTGAGACAGCATAGTCGTAATATAATTGCATATCATTATTCATATTTTTACCTTTATACGTGTTTAGAGAGTAGAATTTTTAATTTGCCAGTCAATTTTCTCAACTCCATGAGCATGCAAAAATTCGTTTGCTTTACTGAAGTGTTTACAACCAAAAAATCCACGGTGTGCTGACAATGGGCTTGGATGAGGAGACTCTAAAACTAAATGTTTACTGTTTGTTAGCATAGATTTTTTATTTTGAGCGGGTTTTCCCCAAAGAAAATAAACAATAGGTCTGTCTAGCCTATTTACTTCATAGATAACCCTATCAGTAAAAGATTCCCAACCTTTTTTTTGATGAGAATTTGCTTGATGTGCTTTTACGGTAAGTACTGTATTTAACATGAGAACGCCCTGATCTGCCCATGATTTAAGATAGCCATTGTCAGGTAGATAACAACCTAAATCTGATTGTAGTTCCTTGTAAATATTAATCAGAGAAGGAGGAAGTTTTTTTTGGCTTAGCTGCACAGAAAAAGAGAGGCCATGAGCTTGATTTTCATTGTGATATGGATCTTGACCAAGCAGAAGAACTTTAACTTTTTCTAAAGGAGTGAAGTGAAAAGCATTAAATATATCATCGGCAGGGGGATATATTGTATTTTGCTGATATTCTTGAAATAAAAAATTTCTTAAATCCTTATAGTATGGCTTTTCAAATTCATCACCTAAAGCATTACTCCAATCGTTAGAAATTTTGGGCATTTTTCCCTCATTATTTTTTTATTATGTGTTAATATATAATAAAAATTTCTTTTTAAAAAGTCAAGAAAGCATAAATTGGAATAAGATGATTATAAATTTGCTTGTAAATAAAAGCGCTTGACATTTTGAAGTTAATATGGTGTTTTATAAATAAGGAACATAAAAATGAACATAATTTCTTTAAATCTTTCTTCATGGCGTTGGTGGCTCTCTACTAGGTAGATGAGTTCGCTTTGTCGTGCGAGGTTTTAGGAAGTTATTTTTTATAATAAGAAATATTGCTAATCCCCCTCAGTTCAAAAGTGAGCTGAGGGGGATTTTTGTATTTAAATACGTGTAAATAAATTAAAGGGGAAATAAAAATGTTTAAGCCATCCTATAGGGACGCTAAAGAGCTTGCGCAAAAATTTCAAGTAGTTCCAATTGTCTATGAAATGCCGTCTGACTCAACAACACCAATTAACGTTTTGAAAGCATTAAAATCTATTTCAAAACACTGTTTTTTATTAGAAAGTGTTGAAGCAACTAAAAATTGGAGCAGATATTCATTTTTAGGCTATGAACCAAATCTTGAAATAAATTGCCTTGACGGTAAACTCTGTATTAAAGACGAAGATGGTGAAAAATTTCTAAATACTGATCCTAAAATATATCTTAAAGGTCTTCTTGAAAAATATACAAGTCCAAATTTAAAAGATTTACCAAGTTTTACAGGTGGTCTAGTAGGGTATTTTGCATACGACTTTATAAAATATAGCGAATCAACTCTAAATCTTCAAAAAAATGAAATGAGCGATGTTGAGAATTTTTATGATATTGATCTCATGCTCTTTAAAAAAGTTATTGTGTTCGATAATTATAAGCAAAAAATTTATTTAATTGTAAATGCAGAGTCTAATAACTTTGAAGAGGAATACACGGCTGCTCTTGAAGAAATAGAAAGAATAAAGCATATTATAGTAAATTTCAATTCATGCACACAGTATGAAGGAAAAATTACCTCAGAGTTTAAAGCTTTGTTCGATAAAGATGAATATTGCCAGATGGTTAAAACTGCTCAAAAACATATTTATGAAGGTGATATTTTCCAAGTTGTACTTTCAAATAGGTTAGAGGCTGACTTTGATGGAAGTTTGCTCAATACCTACAGAAAACTACGTATGACAAATCCATCTCCTTATATGTTTTATTTTTCAAGTGATAATAACGAGATAGCAGGAGCAAGCCCAGAAACTTTAGTAAAACTCGAAAACTCATCACTCTACACATTCCCACTCGCAGGTACACGCCCAAGAGGGAAAGATGAAAATGAGGATGCCTTACTAGAAAATGAATTACTTGCAGATGAAAAAGAACTTGCAGAACACAATATGCTAGTCGATTTAGGGCGTAACGACATAGGAAAGATAAGTAAATTCGGAACGGTAGAAGTAATTGATTACAAACAAATACATAAATACTCACATGTTATTCATATAGGCTCTACAGTGCGCGGAGAAATTCGTGATGATTGTGACGGAATTGATGCTATTGAAGCTGTTTTGCCCGCGGGTACATTATCGGGAGCACCTAAAATCAAAGCGTGTGAAATTATTAATAATCTTGAAAAAAACAAACGTGGCATCTACGGTGGAGCAATAGGATATCTTGATTTCAAAGGAAATATGGATACTTGCATAGCAATCAGACTTTGTTTCAAAAAAAATAATAAAGTGTATGTCCGTTCAGGAGCTGGAATTGTGGCAGATAGTGTGCCTGAAAGCGAATACCAAGAATGTATTAATAAAGCAAAAGCTGTTATGGAAGCATTAAAACAATCAGAAGAAGGGTTTTCACAATGCTAGTATTAATAGATAATTACGATAGTTTTTCTTATAATCTTTATCAGATGATAGGTACAATCTCCACAGATATTAAAGTTATTAGAAATAATGAAATGACAGTTGAAGAAGTCAGTGCCTTGAATCCTTCACATATAGTTATTTCTCCAGGACCGGGAAAACCGAAAGATGCCGGAATTTGTATTGAACTAATACAAAAACTTTATAAGGAAATTCCGATACTTGGAGTTTGTTTAGGACATCAAGCAATTTTTGAGGCATTTGGCGGAACTGTGTCATACGCAAAGAAACTCATGCACGGAAAGCAATCTGAGATATTCACAACTGAACCTAGTGAATTAATGAAAGATTTACCTGATAAGCTTATGGTAGCTCGTTATCATTCTCTTGCAGGTCTTGAAGAAACTTTACCAAATGAAATTAAAGTAATCGCAAGAACAAATGATAATGAAATCATGGCAATAGAGCATAAAGAACACAAAATATACGGAGTACAATTTCATCCTGAATCAATTTTAACTCCAAATGGTATTACAATTCTAAAAAATTTTATAAGAATATAAAAGGAATATTAATATGATACGTGAAGCAATAATCAAATTATCTAAAAATAACGATCTTAGTTTTGATGAAGCTCTAACTGTTATGGATCAAATTATGAGTGGAAACGCGAGTGATGTTCAAATTTCAGCGTACTTGGTAGCTCTTGCATTAAAGGGTGAAACTATTGATGAAATTACAGCCTCAGCCGCTGGAATGCGTAAACATTGTGTTAAGCTTTTGCACGATCGTGAAGCTCTTGAAATTGTAGGTACAGGGGGCGATCATTCTAATTCTTTTAATATATCAACAACTTCTGCACTTGTTGTATCAGCAGCAGGAGTTCCTGTTGCAAAGCATGGTAATCGTTCTGCGTCAAGTAGATGTGGTTCAGCTGATGTTCTTGAAGCGCTGGGAGTGAATATTGCAATTTCTCCAGAAAAAAGCGCAAATTTGCTTGAAAAAATAGGTATTTGCTTTATGTTTGCACAAAATTATCATTTAGCAATGAAATATGTTGCACCTATTCGTAGAGAATTAAGTATTCGTACTGTTTTCAATATATTAGGACCTTTAACAAATCCAGCTGGCGCTACAATGCAGTTGCTTGGAGTTTACGAGGAAGAACTTGTTGAACCTATAGCAAAAGTTTTGTGTAACCTTGGTGTTGATAAGGCAATGGTTGTGTATGGGCGTGACGGACTTGATGAAATTTCGCTCTCAGCAGATACTTTTGTCTGTGAGGTAAAAAACGGTTGGACAAGGTCTTATGTGCTAAAACCTGAGGATTTTGGATTTAGTCGCTGTGACAAGTCTGAACTAGTAGGTGGAAGTGTAGAAGAAAACGCTCAAATTATTAGGGATATTTTATCAGGGCAACAAGGAGCTAAAACAAATGCTGTAATTTTAAATTCAGCAGCATCTTTATATGTCGCTAAAGATATATCATTTATTGGAGCAATAGAGGAAGTTAAGACAACTATTTCTAGTGGTAAGGCAATGCAACAGCTTGAAAAGTTCATAAAAATGTCAAACGAGGTATAAAATGTTTCTAGATAAAATAGTACTTTCTACAAAAAAAAGGCTTTCAGAAATACAAAAAGGTTTTGATTTTCCCTTTCATAACGCATTGAAGAAAAAAGGAATATCGTATATATGTGAAGCTAAAAAAGCATCACCATCTAAAGGTTTGATTGCTCCGGACTTTCCTTATCTTGAAATTGCAAAGGAGTATGAAAAAGCAGGTGCAGCGGCGATTTCTGTTTTGACAGAGCCTGAATTTTTCTTAGGAAGTGGTCAATATCTTAAGGAAATTTCATCTCATGTAAAAATTCCGACTCTTAGAAAAGATTTTATAATTTCACCTTATCAAATTTATGAGGCTAAAACTTGGGGTGCTTCTGCATTATTATTAATAGCTGAAATTTTAGACGAAAAAAAACTTCAAGAATACATACTACTTACTGAAGAACTTGGTATGAGTGCACTCGTAGAAAGTCATAGTTATGATATGCTTAAAAAATCTCTGGATTGCGGAGCGAAAATTGTGGGTGTGAATAATAGAAATCTTGATACTTTTGAGGTAGATATAAAGACTTCTGTTAAGTTGAGAAAGCATGTTCCGTCTGATATTGTTTTTGTTGCAGAAAGTGGAATTTCGACGAGAGAAGATATCAAAATACTCGAAGAAAATGAAATAGATGCAGTGCTTATTGGTGAAAGCCTTATGCGTAGTGCTGATAAGATTAAAGCGTTAAAAATTCTAAGAGGTTTAGCATGAAAATAAAAATTTGCGGTCTCTTTAGAGAGTGTGATATTGACTATGTAAATCTAAGCAAGCCAGATTATATAGGTTTTGTATTTGCAAAAAGTAGGCGACAAGTCACATTAGAGCAAGCTAAACAGCTGAAAAGTAAACTTAATAAAGAAATTTTAGCTGTTGGAGTTTTTGTAAATGAAGAAATTTCAACTATCAAGGAAATAGTATCTGAAAAAGTCATTGATATTATACAACTTCACGGCAATGAAGATAGTTTTTACATAACTGAATGTAAGAAACTAATTCCAGATATAAAGATCATTAAAGCATTGCAGATTGATGAAAATATAACTTCTAATGCTGATTTTATTCTTTATGATGCTCCAATTGCCGGTAGCGGAAAAACATTTGACTGGTCACTGCTTCCGAGTGATGGAAAATATTTTTTAGCTGGTGGAATTAACTCCGATAATATAAATGACGCAATAGCCCTAAATCCTTATTGTATTGATGTTTCAAGCGGAGCAGAAGTGGATGGAATAAAGGATAAAAATTTAATTGAACAACTTGTAAGGAGAGTTCACAATGAACAATAATACAAAGGGAAGATATGGAATTCACGGCGGTCAATACATTCCTGAGACATTGATGAATGAAATTCTTCGCCTTGAAAAAGAATATGAATTTTATAAAAATGATCCGAAATTTAATGCAGAACTAAGTGAACTACTTAATAATTATGCAGGAAGACCATCACGTCTTTACTATGCAGAAAAAATGACAAAAGATCTTGGCGGAGCTAAAATTTATCTCAAACGTGAAGACTTAAATCATACAGGTTCACATAAGATTAATAATGTTCTTGGTCAGGTATTGCTTGCAAAGAAAATGGGAAAAACTCGTATAATAGCGGAAACAGGAGCTGGTCAACATGGCGTGGCAACGGCTACAGCCGCGGCTTTACTTGGGTTAGAATGTGAAATTTTTATGGGAAAAGAAGATACTGAACGTCAAGCTTTAAACGTATATAGAATGGAACTTCTCGGTTCAAAAGTTCATGCTGTAACTAGTGGAACTCAAACACTTAAAGATGCTGTAAACGAAACTATGCGTGAATGGACATCACGAGTGCATGATACGCATTACGTATTAGGTTCAGTTATGGGACCTCATCCATTTCCACAAATAGTGAGGGATTTTCAATCAGTTATATCTTTTGAGGCAAGAGAGCAAATTCTTCAAGTTGAAAATAAACTTCCATCTGCTGTAGTTGCATGCGTTGGCGGTGGTAGCAACGCAATTGGAATGTTTTATCATTTTATTAAAGATGAAAGTGTTCAGCTTATAGGTTGCGAAGCGGCTGGACTTGGAATTGATACTGAAAAACATGCTGCAACGATTGCAAAAGGCAGACTCGGGATTTTTCATGGTATGAAATCGTATTTTTGTCAAGATGAATGCGGTCAAATTGCGCCTGTACACTCGATTTCAGCAGGACTTGATTACCCTGGAATTGGACCTGAACATGCGTATCTTAATGATATAAAAAGGGCTCAATATGTTCCGGTGACTGATAGTGAAGCTGTTGATTCTTTTGAATATTTATCAAAAATTGAGGGAATTATTCCGGCAATTGAATCAGCTCATGCACTTGCACATGTAAAGAAAATTGCACCAAGTATGCAAAAAGATGAAATAATAATCGTTTGTTTATCAGGTAGAGGAGATAAAGACGTAGCGGCTATTGCTCGCTATAAGGGTGCTGATTTACACGAGTAATTATTATTTTGGGCGAAGTGAGTAAATCTTTATAAATAAAGGAAATTGACTTATATGAGTAAAATTACAGAAATATTAAAAAATAAGAAATCATTTATAGGTTTTGTAACTGCCGGCGATCCTAATCTTGATTGCACAGAAGAGTTTATTCTCGCGATGGCAGAAAGCGGAGCAGACCTAATTGAAATAGGCATTCCTTTTTCTGATCCTATAGCAGAAGGAAAAGTGATAGAATCCGCTAATATGAGAGCTTTATCAGCTGGTACAACTCCTAATAAAATATTTGATATGGTAAAAAGAGTACGAGAAAAAATAGATACACCTCTTGTATTTCTCACATATATTAATCCAGTATTTAATTATGGTTATGATGAATTTTTCAAAAAATGTAAAGAATGCGGAATAAATGGGATAATTATTCCAGATTTACCTTTTGATGAAAATCTAGAGCATGCAGAAATTTCGCCTTATGCTAAAAAAAATGACGTAGATGTAATATCTTTAATTGCACCAACGTCAGAAGAAAGAATTAGTGTAATTGCGAAACAAGCTACCGGATTTATATATTTAGTTTCCTCAATGGGAGTAACTGGCGTACGATCTGAAATCAAAACAGACCTAAAAGCTATGACGCAAATAATCAAGAGTGTAACAGATGTGCCTGTTTGCGTTGGTTTTGGAATTTCAACTCCTGAACAAGCTAAAGAAATTTTTGAATATGCTGACGGAGTTATTGTTGGAAGTGCAATCGTAAAATTAATTGAAAAATATGGAGAAAATTCAAAAGAATATCTAATAAATTATGTTAAAGATATGAAAAAAACTGCTTTAGAAAATACGAATGATGATGTATAAAGTCAAATAATACAATAGAGAGAAGGAATTTATAAAATTTTTTCTCTCTATTGTATTAAATATAAAGTGTTGAAAGTTCGATAAAATTTACTAATTTAGAAAGATATTTTAGTTATTTAGGATCTAGTTTTGGACAAAAATCATTCATTTCACACTCAGAACATTTAGGAGAGCGAGCTGTACAAACATGCCTACCAAACCAAACCATTTTGTGGTTTACATTGCCCCATTCGGATTCGGGAAAAACTGCGAGTAAGTCCTTTTCTACTTTATCAGGATCAGTTTCATCGGTTAGCCCTAATCTGTAACATATGCGCTTTACATGGGTATCTACAGCAATTCCAATATTAATGCCAAAGGCACCGCAAAGTACGCAGTTTGCAGTTTTACGCCCAAGTCCAGGAAGTTTTACAAGTTCTTGCATTGTTTGAGGGACTTCTCCATTATGACTTGAAACGACTATATTTGCAGCAGCGATAATATTTTTTGCCTTATTATGATAAAATCCTGTAGATTTGACATATTCTTTCATTTCTTCTAAGTCAGCTTTTGCATAATCGTAAACTGTTGGAAATTTAGTGAAAAGGGCAGGAGTTACGATATTTACTCTTGCATCAGTACATTGAGCGGCTAAAACAGTTGCGACCAGTAACTCCCAAGGATTAGAGGAATGTAAAAGCTTTTCAGGTTTTGGGTAACGAATATTTAAAAGCTCTATAACATGAGCGGCACGTGCTTTTATTTCTTTTTTATATCTTTTTGGCATATGTTTACCTTAAATAAAAACGTTGATTTATTCAAAAGAATTGTTTACTCTTTTGAAGGAAAGATGTGTAATGAAGAATATTATATATCTTTTTGACAAAATAATAAAGGATTTTTATCATGATACATATTTCAGGTTCAATCGCATACGATAGAATTATGACTTTCCCAGGAAAGTTTGAAGAACATATCTTACCGGAAAAACTTCATATTTTAAATGTTTCTTTCATGGTGGATAGAGTTGTAGAATTTCGTGGCGGAACAGCCGGTAATATTGCTTATAATCTTGCACTGTTAAGCGAAAAACCTATGACTTATTCTTCAGTTGGTAAAGACTTTACATTCTATGCTAAGGCATTTGAATCTTTAGGCTTACCTCTTGATGGAATTTTTGTTGATGAAACTACATTTACCGCATCTTGTTATATTACGACTGATTTAGTTGCGAATCAAATCACAGCTTTTTCACCTGCGGCTATGTCGAACGCTTTAAATCCCGCATTTTTCCCAAAAGTTGAACAGTCTACAGATTGGGCAATTATTTCTCCTGGAAATTTAGATGATATGATTGCTCTTTCTCGTCACTATAAAGCTAATGATTGTAAGACAATAGCTGATCCTGGTCAACAAATTATCGTATTCCCGCATGAGCATTTACGTGAGATGGTTGATAATGCAGAAATTCTTATAGGTAACGATTATGAAATTTCTAGAATCTGTAAAATTCTTGAACTGTCTCGTGATGAATTGAAGAAAAAAGTTGGTTATCTTATAACTACTTACGGCGAAAAAGGTTCTTCAGTTGACTGCACTGACTTTGAAAAAATGTATATGATTGATCCTGCAACTGCTGAACGTGTTGTTGATCCGACTGGTTGCGGTGATGCGTATAGAGCCGGTTTGCTTAAAGGGCTGCATAATGGCTTAGATATTATTACATCTGCGCAACTTGCGTCTGTAACAGCATCTTTCTGTGTTGAACACAGTGGTACTCAAGAACATAATTTTACATCATCTGAATTTTCTCAAAGATACGTTAAGCACTTTGGAACTTTCCCGATGTTAAAAGTATAATACTGATATAAAAAGATTAAATAATTTCGGCTTCATAGGATTTAAAGTGCTATGAGGCTGAAATTTTATTAAGAGAATAGAATGAAAGTAAGTATGGGTGTGGCAGCTTTATTAATGGCTGTAAGTGTGTTATTATCACGGTTTATGGGCTTGTTTCGTGATAAAGTTATTTCATGGCAATTTGGAACAGGTGCTGATGCTGACATTTATTTTACAGCCTTTGTCATACCGGATTTTATAAATTATCTTCTTGCCGGTGGATATCTATCTATTACGCTTATCCCATTTCTCGCTAAAAAATTTGAAGCTGAAAAAGAAGTACCTTTTGATGGAAAAAAAATAAACACTTTAGATAGTTGGAGATTTTTTAGTACTGTTTTTTCATGGGCAGGGCTTGCAATCACATCATTAACTCTTATTGCCTTTATTTTTGCGCCTTCAATTGCAAGATGGGTAGCTCCCGGATTTAGCGCTGAACATCTTGATAGATTAGCTGAATTTTTACGTATTATATTGTTTGGACAGGTATTTTTTATTTTAGGAGCGTGTTTTTCTTCTATATTATATGTAAGAAAAGAATTTTTAGTTCCTGCTCTCATGCCATTGATTTATAATGGTTTTATACTGCTATTCGGTGTGTTATATCCTTATCTAGGCTTTGGAAATGGTATGGAGGGCTTTTGCTATGGTGTGCTTTTTGGTTCTTTTGTTGGAGCATTTCTTTTGCCATGGTATGCAGTACGAAGAAAGGAATTGCACTTTAAATTTTCGCTAAAACATAAAGATTTCAAAAAGTTTCTTATAGTTGCATTACCGCTTATGTTAGGGCAGTCGGTTGTAGTTTTAGATGAACAATTCGTCCGTATTTTTGGTTCTTTAGCCGGAGATGGAGCGGTAAGTCTGTTGAATTATTCACGAAGAATAATGCTTGTACCAGTTGGAGTTGTTGCTCAAGCTGCGGCGTTGGCATCATTTCCTTATCTTAGTTCGCTTTATGCAAAACAGGAATATGCTGAGTTTGATAATACTCTTTTGAGATCACTTAAGTCCTCGTTAATATTGATAATACCAATCACAGCATATATGATTCTGCAAAGCGGAAATATAATAGGTTTTATTTTTGAGGGCGGAATTTTTACACAGACTGAAACTAAGCTTGCAACTCCTTTATTGCAACTTATGCTTTTTTCAGTACCTTTTTGGGCAATTCAACAGATTATTGGCCGAGCATTTTATGCAAAGCAAGATACAATCACACCGGCAATTATTGGCTCTATAGCAACTTTTGCAGTAGTTCCGCTTTATATATACTTTGTTCCGATTTACGGTGTTGAAGTAGTTGCTTTGATGACAAGCGTATCAGTGATTTTCTATACACTTATACTTATGGGTGTATGGTATAGACGTAATAAGTCACGTGTTTTTATCGAGACAATCAAAACCGTTGCACGTTCGATATTGATTATTCTGCCGTCAACTTTCTTTGCGTGGTATATAGGTATGAAATCACATATTATATTTGAAGAGTATAATTTACTTTTTAGGCAATTTGTTGAAATAGGGGTAAGTGGATTTGTATTTCTAGTTATGTGGTTGTTTTTACTGCATAAATTACAAAAAAATGATTTCGATATTCTTCTTGCACCCTTTATGCGGAAATTAGATAGATTTATAAAAAAAGGAAAAAACAATGAAGCTTAAAATAGCTGAATATGCAGGTACTTGTATGGGAGTAGATTTAGCTCTAAAAAAGTTAGATGAGACCATAAGCAATGCTGAAAATAACCTTGTGGTGACAATTGGGCCAATAATTCATAATCCACAAGTTCTTAAAGAGTATGAAAAAAAGAATGTGCAAATACTTGAAAATATAGATAAAGTTGAGAAAAGTATGCATGTTCTGATTCGTGCTCACGGAATTCCTAAAGACGATGAGGAAAAACTGAGAAACACAGGTGCAAAAATTTTTGATGCAACATGTCCAAAAGTGAAAAAAGCACAGCTTGCAGTCAAAAAATCTACAAGTCAAGCACTTGATAATACAGTGCTTTTACTCTACGGAGAAGAAGAACATCCAGAAGTGAGAGGCTTAGTTTCTTACTCTGAAGTTCCATATTTGATATTTGATAAACCAAAGGAAATATTAAGTAAAATTCAAGAGTTAGCAAATAACTTTATTCTTGTGTCACAAACAACTCAAGATAAAGAAATTTATGACAATTTTTCAAAAAATCTTGTCGAACTTTCAAAGGGAAAAGTTGAAATTCTTGATACCATCTGTGATGCAACTCAAAAAAGGCAAGAAGCTGTAAGAAAGCTCGCACCAAATGTAGATTCTTTTGTAATAATTGGTGGTCGCACAAGCGGAAATACTAGAAGATTAGCTGAAATTGCAGCATCTTATAAAATACCAACCTTCTATATAGAAACTGCAAGTGAGTTACAACTAGAAGAATTCAAAGAAAGTTCTACTATAGGTTTAACCGCCGGAGCCTCAACACCTAATAAATATATTGAAGAAGTTAAAGTTTTTTTTGAAGAAAATCAAAAGAATAATTATTAATTATCTTCAATAAAATAACTAGTTATATAAAAATGTGATATGGGTCATACTTGCCAAATTTTATAAAAAGTATATATACTTTAAAACTAAGAACTAAATACCAGTAGTTAAGGTAGTACTAAAGATTTCTACTTGCTTGTAAAACAAGGTAAAACTTACAAGCTTGTTAGCTTTAACATACTATAACTACATGAGAAAAAGGATATACAAATGGAAATTTCATTTTTTCGTGGAAGAAGATTGCGTCAAACTCCTCAAATACGTTCGCTCATGAGTGAAGTCACACTCAGAAAAGAAAATTTAATTATGCCGTATTTTGTTGTAGATACTCCAGATCCTAACTATAAAAATCCAATCCCATCAATGCCGGGGCAGTATCAATTTTCTTTAAAAGCTTTAGAAAAGCACCTTGAGAAAGTTGTTGATAAGGGCTTACACTCTGTAATTCTTTTCGGTGTACCTAAGAAGAAAAATTCTACTGGATCTGAAGGTTATCATACAAACGGAATTGTTCAGCAAGCATGTAGAATGATTAAGAAACGCTGGCCACATATTGTTGTTGTGACAGACGTTTGCCTTTGTGAGTATACCGATCATGGCCATTGCGGAATTTTGCGCCAAGAAAAAGGAAAAGGTCAGTATACTGTTGATAATGATGCAACTTTAGAATATCTTGCACGCATTGCTTTATCACACGCAGAAGCAGGAGCTGATATTCTTGCTCCATCAGATATGATGGATGGTCGTATTGTTGTGATGCGTTCTGTTTTAGATGAAGCAGATAAAGGATTTGAGAACATTCCTATTATGTCATACGCAGTAAAATATGCTTCAGCATACTACGGACCATTTAGAGATGCAGCCGAATCAACTCCGCAGTTTGGTGATAGAAAATCCTACCAAATGGACTACAGAAATATCAAAGAAGCAACAAGAGAAGCAAATGCTGATATTGAAGAAGGTGCTGATATTATTATTGTTAAACCGGCAGGCGCATATCAAGATGTAATTTATAACTTGGCGACTAATTTTGATACACCAATTGCTGCATATCAAGTAAGTGGCGAATATTCTATGATTAAAGCTGCTGGTCAAAATGATTGGATTGACGAAACTGCTGTTGTTCTAGAATCTCTTTACGGACTTAAACGTGCTGGTGCACAAATCATAATTTCTTATTTTACTGAAGATTTACTTTCTAAAGGATTAATTTAAATGAATAATTCTGCTAGTTCTCATCCTCATGCACTTGGTCATGGTCAGCCGCAATCAAGCCATCCAATAGACGCTCCAAATTGTCGTTTAATTGCGTGGGAAGTTACAAGATCCTGCAACCTTGCATGTAAACATTGCCGAGCAGAAGCTCACGAAGATCCGTATGAAGGTGAACTTGATACTAAAGATGCAAAAGCTTTACTTGATACATTTACAGAAGTAGGAAACCCTATCATCATTTTCACCGGCGGTGATCCTATGATGCGTAAAGATGTCTATGAGTTAGGCGCATATGCTAAGTCAATAGGCTTGCATCCAGTGCTATCTCCTAATGGGACTCTCATTACTCCTGAAACCGCAAAACTTATTAAAGATGCTGGTTTTGGTAGATGCTCAATATCAATTGATGGTAAGGATGCGGAATCTCATGATAATTTTAGAGGTGTGCCCGGTGCTTTTGAAAAATCTTTGCAAGGTATTGAATATTTGAAAGAAGCTGGTGTTGAGTTTCAAATTAATACAACAGTTACAAAGTCAAATCTTCATACATTTCATGAAATTTTTGAACTATGCGAAAAATTAGGTGCAGTTGCGTGGCATATATTCTTGCTTGTACCAATGGGAAGAGCAAGCGATATTCAAGATGAAGTTATAACAGCGGCGGAATATGAAAAAGTTCTCCATTGGTTCTATGACTTTAGACAAACAACTTCAATGCACTTAAAAGCTACTTGCGCGCCGCACTATTATCGTATTATGCGTCAAAGAGCAAGCGAAGATAAAATTCCTGTAACTCGTGAAAACTTCGGTATGGACGCGCACACAAGAGGCTGTCTTGGCGGAATAGGCTTTTGCTTTGTTTCTCACGTTGGGCAAGTGCAACCATGTGGTTATCTTGAACTTGATTGTGGTAATATCAAAGAAGAAAGATTTCCTGAAATTTGGAAAAATTCAAAAGTGTTTAATCAATTCCGTAATCAAGATACGTATGAAGGCAAATGTGGTGTATGTGAATATCATAAAGTCTGTGGTGGATGTCGTGCAAGAGCATATTCTATGTATGAAAATCATTTAGCAGAAGAACCACTTTGTCAGTATGAACCCAAACTTCAAAAAAAATAATAAAAAGAATATAATATGGCAATTCGTAAAATAATAGAAATAGATAAAGCAAAATGTAATGCTTGCGGTGAGTGCATTCCCTCATGTGCGGAACATGCGCTTTTTATAGAAGATAATGAATTAAAAATTCGTGAAGATAAACTTTGTGACGGTTTAGGTGCATGCCTAAATGCTTGTCCAAAAGATGCGTTAAAAATCATTGAACGTGAAGCAGATGAATTTGATCATGAAGCCGTTGCAGAATTTGAGCGTTGTAATTCATTAAAACCACAAACATTTGAAGCAGTAAAAACAGAATCTACACAAGCAACAGCACTGCAAAACTGGCCGGTGAAACTATCATTAGTATCTTCAAAAGTTGGATTTCTAAAAAATGCAACTCTTAGTATAGCAGCAGATTGTTCAGCTTTTGCCTGTTCAAATTTCCATAAAAGATACACAAAAGATAATGTAATGCTTGTAGGTTGCCCAAGACTTGAAGATAAAGCGCAAATGGTTGATAAAATGGCTGAAATTTTCAGAAATGCAGAAACAAAACAAATTAACGTTCTGCGCATGGAAGTTCCGTGCTGTGTTATACCTGAACTTGTTCAAAAAGCTATTGAAAAGAATGCTGATATTGAACAACCAAATGTTCAAGTAAAAATTATGAAATCTAATGGAATGGAACTAATGGCTCGCTTGTTTTCATCTATGTAAGGATTTGAAATTATGAATAATTTGCTAAATGAAATTGGTAATACTCCAATTGTGTTTCTTCCTAAAATTTCAGAAAAATACAATGCAAAAATTTTTGTGAAGCTTGAAGGGAGAAACCCTGGAGGGTCTATAAAAGATAGAGTTGCTTATCAAATGCTAAAACATGCAGTTGATACAGGACAGATTTCAGAAGGTGGAACAATTATTGAGCCTACAAGCGGAAATACTGGGATAGGCCTTGCGCTTGTCGCTAGATTTTTCAAGTTGAAAACAATACTTGTAATGCCAGAAACAATGTCACTTGAAAGACGTAAACTCTTAGCGGCTTACGGCGCAGAACTTGTTCTAACTCCAGCAACAAAAGGAATGGGAGGGGCAGTTGAAAAAGCTATAGAATTACAAGCAACTACTGAAAATTCCTTTATGCCAAACCAATTTTCCAATCCTCAATGTATTCAAGCGCACGTTCTTACAACTGCGCCTGAAATTGATATATTTATGCAAAATAATTCATTAAATTTTGATGCTTTCCTTGCTGGAGTTGGCACGGGTGGCACAATAAGCGGCGTTGGAAGATACTTTAAAGAAAATGGTAAAACAATTCAAATAATTGCGATAGAGCCATCTACTTCAGCTGTACTTTCTGGTAAACCAGTGGGTACACACGGAATACAAGGTATTGGAGCAGGTTTTGTGCCCGAAAACTTTGATAGGGAAGTAGTTGATTCTATTTATAAAGTATCAACTGATGAAGCTATTACTTCAGCAAAAGAACTTATGAATATGGAAGGTATTTCGTGTGGTATATCTTCAGGTGCGAATCTATTTTGCGCTAAAAAATATGCTAAAGCTAATCCTGATTCAACAATATTGACTATAATCCCTGATGCTTTAGATAAGTATCTTTCAACAGCTTTGTGCGCGGAATAAATTTAGCTTACTTAACTTGACTGCTTAGAAGTACTAAAAAGGATAAAGTATGAAAATTGCACCAAAACGTATTAGTAATATCGATGAAATTACAGAATTGCTTTGCGATTCTGAACAGTTAGAAGAAGTGCTTCACGCAAATCTTTGTAATACATCAATGCCTTCTACAGAGGCATTATCTGAAATTATGGAAAGACTTAAAGCTATACTTTTTCCGGGCTTTTTTGGAACTTCAAAAGTGTATCCTGAATCAATACGTTATCATGTTTCAGCAAGCTTAGATTCTATTTATAGAATGTTAAAAGATCAAATTATACGTGGCGGTTGCTTTGCTTGTGCTGAGTATGCTCAAGATTGTTATGGTTGTGAAAAGGTTTCTCATCAAATGACTATGGACTTTTTGGCAACTCTACCTAAAATACGTAACTTATTAGCATCTGACGCGAAAGCTGCGTATGAAGGTGATCCAGCAGCAACATCACCGGGTGAAGCAATTTTTTGCTATCCATCCATGCTTGCAATGACACATCATAGAATTGCCCACGAACTTTACAAGTTGAAAGTACCTTTAATCCCAAGAATAATTGCTGAAATGGCACATTCTAAAACAGGTATAGATATTCACCCAGGTGCACAGATTGATGAATATTTCTTTATTGATCACGGAACCGGTGTTGTAATTGGAGAAACTTGTATAATTGGAAAGGGTTGTAGGATTTATCAAGGTGTAACTCTTGGAGCTTTGTCTTTCCCAAAAGGTGAAGATGGTGTTTTACTAAAGGGCAATGCTCGTCACCCAGTTTTAGAAGATTATGTAACTGTATACGCCGGTGCAACAATTTTAGGTCGTATAACTATAGGAAATAATTGCATAATAGGCGGAAACACATGGGTGACTAACGATGTTGAACCAAATTCAAAAGTAATGGTTAAAAATCATTAAAAACTGTTTATTATAGTTTCTATAAACTAAGGCTTGACAAGTAAAAAGTTATGGTTAAACTATGTGAGTAAGAAAAATAATTGAGGTAACTATGTCAAATACATACAACAAAAAAGGTAAAGTTCATAGCATGGAAGGCGATATGAATCTTTCAGCAGAAGCTCAAACTCTTTTTGAACAATACGCAAGTGAAGCTGAAATTCCTGTGGAAGATCAAATAATAAATGAAGTTGAAGCAGAACTTTGTCCAAAATGCACCGCAGCCCTTAAAGAAGCAGAAGAGTTTAAATTACGCGCTCTAGCTGAAATGGATAACTTCAAAAAACGTCTCCAAAGAGAAAAAGAAGAGCAAGCGAAATTTGCAGGTGAAAATATTCTACAAGACATAATTCCTGCTATTGATAACCTTGATTTAGCACTCCAATATACAAGTAATGAAGCATGCCAAGATATCCTTATCGGCGTGCAAATGACTCGCAAACTTTTACTTGATAGCCTAAAAAATCACGGATTAGTACAAATTTCTGATGAAAACGGTGAGTTTAATCCAGAAATCCATGAAGCAGTTGGACAAGAAGAAAGCGAACTACCTTCAAATTCAATTGTCAAACTTTTACAAAAAGGATATATGTTAAAAGACAGACTTTTACGTCCTGCAAAAGTTATTGTTTCAAAATAATTGTTTCAAGCGATTGAAATAAATAAAAGTTGGTATACATGTCGAATAACTCTAAAGAGCTCTTAGATATTCAAAGTAATAAGTCTGAAATCCCAATTCCTATTGATAGAGTTGGTGTTAAAAAAGTTCAAATACCTCTAATAGTTAGAGATAAAATTGCTGGTGTTCAACATACTATTGCTGAGGTTGATATGGCTGTGGACTTGCCTGCTGAATTTAAAGGTACGCATATGAGTAGATTTATTGAATCACTCGAAAAATGGCGTATTATAAATCCAGAAGGGTTAGACTATTCAAGTCTTAAAGCATTACTTGAAGATATTAGAGAAAAACTTCAAGCATATTCATCATATGTGCGTTTTTCTTTTCCTTATGCTTGTATAAGAACAGCTCCAATATCGAAGGCAAAAGCTCCTGTTTTTTACAATTGTGCATTTGTTGGAGAAAAAAGCGCAGACGGTCAAACACACTTTATACTTGAAGTTAAAGTGCCAGTAACGACTGTTTGCCCGTGTTCTAAAGCAATTAGTAAAGGCGGAGCTCATGGGCAACGTACTGTAATAAATCTAAAAGTTGAGATGAATAAATTCAACTGGATTGAAGACTTTATTGAACTTGCAAATGAAAGCGGTTCTGCTCAAATCTATACTCTAGTGAAAAGACAAGATGAAAAAGAGTTGACGGAAAATGCTTACGATAACCCACACTTTGTTGAAGATGTAGTGCGTTCACTCGCTCATAAACTTAACCAACTAACTGATATTATATCTTATTCTATTGAAGCAGAGAGTGAGGAATCAATTCATCCACACAATGCTTTTGCAGTGGTTAGCTCAAAAACGACAAGTAAGAAATAAGGATTTTTTATGCTTGAAATTACAATGCAAGACTCTGAAATAAATGCTATTTTACCTCTTTCTTCCAAAAAAATTGAAGTGAATTCGCATATATTAACAGGCGGTAATGTACAACTTCCAATAGGAACTTATTTAATTAATGATAATATTAAATATTTTCAGGTGGTTGGGTATCAAGAATTTCCATTGTCTCAGCATATTTTTTCTTTACCTCAACTTAAAGCACTTAGAAAAATTGAAAGTGGAAAACTTACTTTTTCACCATCACATGAAGGTTATTCACTTGCAGTTGTAACTCTATCTGATAAAGGATATCAAGGCGATAGAGAAGATACAAGTGGAATGATAATTCATAATATTATGCAAAATGCTTTGCCTCTTTCTCATATATCGCATTATATTTTACCAGATAATCCTTTAAGACTAAAGGCACTTGTAACTAATCTTGCGTATGAAAGAAAGTATGATATAATTATTTCAACAGGCGGAACAGGAATTGCTCCTACAGATCTTACTCCGGAAGCTCTAATCCCTTTACTATCAAGACGATTTCACGGTTTTGAACAAGCGATGATGACTGCAAGTTTTGCTAAAACTCCAAACGCTCTCATTTCTCGCGCATTTGTTGGTACTATGGATAAAAGTTTTATTGTTGCGCTTCAGGGCAGCCCAAAAGCTGTGCGCGAAAACTTAGAAACTATTCTTCCGGCACTTCCTCATTCTCTCGAAAAATTACATGGTAGCACTGCGGATTGTGCAACTCTATAAAAATACTATTAATATAAATAGTTATACCGAGCTTGACGAATAGGCAAGTTCGATGTATATAATAAAAAACTTTTTGTCTAAGGTGTGTTTTTCGTGATTAGAAATATACCTAAAAGTGAAGTTTAAAGGAAAAATACATGCAAGCAAAAAAAATTATCTTTTCAACTCTTCCTACTATAGAGAAGATGAAAGTTATTAAATCTCTCCTACAAGAACAAAAAGCAGAAAATATTGTAGCTCTTGATGTTCATGCACATTCTCAACTTACTGATATCGTTCTTATTGTAACAGCAGGTAGTCTTCGTCATGCTAAGGCTTTAGCTGACAAATTAGCTGAAACTGCAAAAAAAGAAAATTATGAATTTTTGCACACTGAAGGCTACGAAAGTGCACAGTGGATTTTGGTTGATATGAATGATCTAGTAATACATATCTTCCAAGATGAGTCTCGCAGACTTTATGATCTTGAATCACTTTGGAATGAAGCTCCTGAAATAAAAGAGTAATTTTTTATTTAGATTAAGAGGGAAAGTATAGTTATTCTTATCTCTCTTAATCTATACTTGACTTAATCGAAAAAACTTGTAACACTTAATCAGTTCTTGAAGTTGTATAGTATTCTGTAAATAATTTTATGTTTTTTGATTTGAATTATTTGCGTATTTTTAAATTTTTCTAACTTCTAAATTGAAATCTCTTGTTATATCGGACGCACGCTGCATTATACTATTAAGGATTTTTTCAGACTTATCTTTCTAATTTTATTATTGGATTTTAATACTTTTATTAAATAATGTATATTAATTTAAATTTTTCTTCTACAAACCTATAGTTTATGAAAAAAATGACGTTTTAAAAAATTAGAAGCTTGTAAAGTAATTAAATAAATCTTTAAACCATTAGGTGAAAAATATGTTTAAAAATAAATCAATTGGATTTAAATTTTATGCAACTCTATTTTCAACGTTAGCGTTTATGTTTGGTATTGTTGTAATATTTTATTTTGCAATTAACCACATATCTGATGAAAGTAGTAAGCTTGCTGGCCGACAAATGTATGAACTTCAAAAAGATCGTATAAAAGATATTACTCTTGCAGCGATTAAAGGAATTGAAGTTCAAATTCAAGGTAAAACTCCAGAAGAACAACTTGAAATTATTGATGATTTTGTATCAGAATCACGCTTTGATGTGAATGATTCCGGATATTTCTTCGTTTATGAAAAAACAGTTCCAGTTGTGCATCCTGTTAATAGACCTCTCCAAGGAAAAGACTTGAAAGATGTTTCAGATTCGGAAGGGGTAAAGTATGTTTTGGAACTCTATAGAGCTGCTGAAAGAGGTGGCGATTTTGTAACTTATGTTTATCCAAAACCAGATGGAGAAATTGATCAAAAAACAGCTTATGCTGCTAATATTACAGGTACTTCTTATTGGTTTGGAACAGGGGTTTATACTGAAAACGTTGCTATTTTACAAGGTGAACTTCGCGATAGTATGCAAGAGCAAGCTACTCAGGTTGAGCTCTATCTAATTGCATTAATTGTGGTTGTAATGATAGCTATTGTTTTTGCGTCAGTAAAAATTATCAACTCAATAACAAAACCGATTGGTGTTCTTACAAAGATCTCTGCTGAAGTTGGCGAAGGAAACTTAGATGCCGGCAAGCGTGTAACTGAAGTTTCTCAAAACACCAGTAGCGATAAAACAAAAGATGAAGTCATCATTATGGCAAATGCGATTAGTCAAATGGTGCATTCATTAAAAGAAAAAATTATGGACGCCGAAAATGCAATTGAAGAAAGCAAAAGAAATGCTGCAAAAATTCAAGAAGCTTTAGATTCTGCTGCTCTTGCTGAAAAAAGTGCAAATGCAAAAACTGAACATATGTTATCAGTAGCTGATCAACTTGAGGAAGTTGTCACTAGATTTACTCACGCATCACAGCAACTTAGTCAAACAGTTAGCGAATGTGAACGTGGTGCATCAGAACAGGCTGATCAAATTTCATCAACTTCAGTGGCTATGGATGAAATGAATCTGACCGTAACTAACGTTGCTCAAAATGCAAGCTTAGCGTCAAAAGTTTCATCAGAAACAGGAACAAAAGCTCATCTTGGAGGCAATATTGCAAATGAAGCAATTACAAGCATGCAAGAAGTAGAAAGTTTAACAACCAGACTTATGGAAGATATGCAAAGCCTAGATGTAAGCGCGAAATCAATTGACCAAGTTATGGGAGTTATTTCAGAAATTGCAGATCAAACAAACCTCCTTGCCTTGAATGCTGCGATTGAAGCAGCCAGAGCTGGTGAAGCCGGAAGAGGATTTGCCGTTGTTGCTGATGAAGTTCGTAAACTAGCGGAAAAAACTATGGAATCAACAAGTGAAGTTGCTAAAATTATTACTGAAATTCAACAAAGTGCAAGTCAAAGTCTAACACAAGCAGGAGCTGCATTCACAGCAATTGAAAAAGCCACTGAACGTGTAAAGCAATCTGGTGAAACATTAACGGAAATTGCTGATATGACAAAAGATTCTGCTGAACAAGTTCATTCAATCGCTACAGCCGCAGAAGAACAATCCGCAACGACAAGACAAATTAAAGAAAGCATGGATAGAGTAAATATCATTGCTCTTGCAACCGCAAGTAGTATGCAAGAAGCGACTCAATCAGTTCATGAACTTAGTAGTCAAGCTGGTGAATTAGCTAAGCTTACGGGAAGTTTAAAAGCATCAAACTAGGGTATTATATCTAAATAAAAATTCATAACTAAAAAACGCCTATCAAGAAAGATAGGCGTTTTTTTGATTAGTAGAAAGATAATCTAAAATTATAATAATTATGCTAATTAGGTCAAAATCAACTTTACTTAACAATTTCCTCTAGATAAAGAGAAAGTACGGAAATAGCCCTGTCACAGAGGCTAAAAACTGGAATTTTTGCGTCTCTGAGTGCATTTCTGAGTGGTTCAAATTGCCTTCCTCCATCAACTACAACGATAATTGGTTTATCAACCTCTTTGTTTAGTTTTGTAAAAAGATGATAAACAGACTTTTCATCATTTAAATCGAACTGAGGTAAATGCGGAGAGTCTAGAGTATGAGTAGCAGGTGAGTGAGGATCAAGGCTTATAACAACCGCATCAATATTAGGATCTTTGATAGCTAACTCAGCCATAATAGCATGAACTTCGTCGTTTGAGGAAGGATTAATATCAAAAGGATTGTTAACATGTACAAGTTTAGAGAGATTTTTATCGTTTATAACTTGTTGCATTTTTGCTTTTGTTTCAGGTGTAAATTCACCCAAAGTAATACTATATTCATCCGACTGGATTGAATCTGCCATGCCAACTGCTTCAAATCCGGCACCACTAATGGCAGCTATGCGCTTTCCATTAATTTTTTTATCTGCAAGAGATTCAGCTAGTTGAACTAAATCTTGAAATTCAGTAAATGATCTTGCTACAATTCCACCGGCTTGCTTGATTGAAGATTCGCAGACCATGTAGTCTCCTGCCAATGACGCAGTATGACCGCTTGTTGCGTCTTTACCTTCCGGAGTTCTGCCCGCTTTATAGAAAATAACTTGTTTGCCCTTTGCTACGGCACGTTTTACTGATTGGGCAAAAACAAGACCATCTAAATCCTTAAAGCCTTCAGCATAGACTGCTATTGTATTAACTTTATCAGATTCTTCAAAGTACTGCATCATGTCGCCAAGAGTTAGGTCGGTTTGATTGCCCATTGAAATTAAATAAGATGGATTTATTTCAGGTACTTGACTGAATCTATTAAGTAAGAACGCTCCACTTTGACTGATTAGAGCGAGTGAACGTGGCTTACAGGTTCTAAATGGTTCAATTGAAGCCAATTTTTCTTTTGGTATAAACCAAGTATCATAATTGCCATGTCTTGAGATCACGCCCATACAATTTGCGCCAAGAAAAACAGGAGAATCTGGTGTAGTATGCGCTTTTTGTATTTTTTTAATCATTTCCTGCGCTATTACTTTACTTTCTTCTGTTTCGCCTAACCCTCCAGGGATAAGCATAACACTTTTTGCTTTCTTGTACTTAATAATATCATCAACAAGTACAGGTACATAGCTTGCATCTATTGCAACAACTAGTAAATCAAGAGGTGTTTCTAAGTCTTTAATATGTGGTACACAAATAACACCACTTTCATCTTTACCTTGTTTAATAAGTCTAATATTATCTTTAGGATATCCGGAATCTAAAACGTTTTCAAAAATAACTCTACCAAAGTTTCTGCGTGTAGAAGAAACACCAATAATTCCTAAAAGTTTAGGGTGGAGGAGGTTTTCAATCGGTGCTAAAGGACGCTTAGGAATATCAATTACTTGAGGTGAAAATTTACAAAGACCATCAAGAGGAACCATAAGAAAATCGGTAAATGCAAATGGATTTATTTCAAGTTCTTCAATAATATATTCTGACTCTTTATTTAAAGGAGAAAAATAATTTCCCATGCTAATAAATGATTCAAAGCATTCAATTAATTGATCATCTGTTACAATTCTTTTTTGACCGCGAGTAAGACCAGCTAGCTTTTTATAAGATATTGTATTTTTGTAAAGTTTAAAAAATTCTTCGCCTGACGTTGTTTCAGTTGGTGCAACAACAATAGCTTGTCCTTTTCTGAAGCGTTCAGCATAAAGTTCTGTGTCAGTCCCGCCAAGGCCAGCTGAAATAACCATTCCAAACTCAGAGGTGCGTCGTAAACCAACAATCAACTCGTTACCGAATGCTGATGAATCAGGTGGCATAAATTGAACTTGTAAAATACCTCTTATGTCTTTATAAATTTCCGAAGTAAGTTCTTCTCCGCTCAGCCCTTTATATTTTTTAGGCATATGATCGTTATTTTTTTCAAGAATTTCTGAATATTTTTCAGGTACTTCACTGTACATACGACGAATTGCAGAAAGAACTTTTTCAGGCTTTTTATCAATAATTCTTACTCCGCCAACTTCTGTTTTGTGCGTAATTGTAGGAGATACAATTTTTAAAACTGTTTTTTCACCAGATAAAGCCATTATTTCGTCAGGATTTATCTTCACGTTCTTGGGTATAAAATTTGACTTAGGAGGAGTTTCTGAACCTGAAAGAGAAAGTAATTCGTATACTTCATATTCAAATAGAGCATCCCTATTATCTTCTTGTGCTGTTTTAAATAATGATGCAATGTTTTTGTAATTTACGAGTAATGACATGAGATTCCTTATTTTATGCTCTACTCGATAACTTCATCACTTGCATTTTGCAAAATTAAGCTTTCACCATAGAGCTTTTTAGCTTCTTTATAAAATTCAATTTTAAAAATAATAACGTAATTTCTAGCTTCTGAATAATTGTTCCAAACTTGATGATTTGTTGACTTTAATACCCAACCATATGCCATCATTTCGTCAATAACTTTGTCGAGGTTTGATACGTTGGTACCAAACTTATATTTAACTTGGGGATTATCTTCTTGAATCATACGTTTAAGAATCATTTCACCATGTTTTGACAAAGTATTAATATTGGCAATTAAATATTCTTTTTTTCTATTTTCTGCTCTACGTAACACATGTAAATATTTCACTTCTCTTAGGAGAAAAAATAGTGATTCTAGTATAAAAAATACAATTAGAGTGCAAAAAACTAAATTGAGCCATTGTTTATTATTTTCTAAGGGTAAAATGTAGGATTCAAGAAAATTTATTTGCGGTAATAAAGTAAAAGATAGAACTATTAATATACTGAAAAACATCTGTTTTATCGAAAGTTTTTCGATTATCCTTAATATTGATTCTAACTTCATTTGACTTATCCTTAGTTTAGTGGTGTAAATTTGGGTAAATGTCATAAGTACTAAGTAGTTTTGCAGTTTGCTAATATAGTTTTAGAAGAAATTTACATCTTTGCTTAATCAGTATATAGTACGAAAAGGTATTTGTCAAAAAAGAAATTATGCGTATTAAGTGGAGTTCTATGATGAGTGTAGGTGCATAGAAAAAATGAGCTATAAAAGATAATTCTTATAAAAAAATAGGGTATATTCAAAATAAAATTGAAATACACCCTAATATCATTAGGCTTCTAAAGGAGGATAAACTATGCAGTCAGTATAAGAATTTTGATAGTTTATATTATCTTTTTGAAGTATACGCGTCGTTCTACCTTCTATTTGAATTCTATCCTCCGACAACCACCGAAGTGCTTGAACATAGATTTTATGTTCAAAAGTATGAAGTTTTTCAACTGTTTTCTCATACTCATCAAATGTAGCAGGTATTGCAGCTTGAATTATTATTGCGCCATTATCCATGATTTCATCAACAAAGTGAACAGTACAACCAAAGATTTTTGCTCCCCAATTTTTCGCATCGTCTATGGCGTGTGCGCCAATGAACGCTGGTAAAATTGCAGGATGTACATTGATTATACGTCCTTTATATGCTTGAATAAATTCAGGAGTTACAAGGCGCATATAACCGGCCATTGCGATTGTATCAACATCGTATTTTTTTAAAAGTTCAATAACTGCCGCGTCGAACTCGTTACGATTTGCAAAATCTTTGTGATGAAGGCATTCGCATGGTACATTCAATTTTTTCGCTTTTTCAATAACTCCGGCTTCCGGCTTATTAGTAAATACGAGTTTTATTTCAGCATTAAGGAGTCCGCTTTGTGCTGCTTCCATAATTGCTTGAGCGTTCGAGCCACTACCAGAGGCAAGAATTGCTAACTTTAATCGCATTTATAATACTCCCTAATCGCTTGAACTAATTCAGGAATTGTAAAGTTTTGAGGTTGGATATCAGCATTAAAGCCAAATTCTGATAATGTATTAGTTGTTATATCACCAATACTTGCAAATTTAAGTTTGTTTGATTTTTTTACAAGGTCAACAGGAATTTGAGCAAAGAAGTTTTTAACTGTTGAAGATGAACCAAAAGAAACGCAGTCAATTGTATCATTTTCAATCATTTTAGTAAGTTCTTCTTTGTTATTTTCAGAAGCAATTGTCTCGTAAATAGTAAGAATCTTAACATTTGCACCGGCTTTTTCAAGCTCAACAGGAAGAAGTTCACGAGCTTCTTTAGCACGGATTATCAAAATATTTTTTCCGTTTACACCAAATTGATTAAGCCCTTCAACAATTCCTTCCGCCATGTATGCAGTTGGAATGAAGTCAGGTTCAATACCACGTTCTTTAAGGCCTTGTGCTGTTGCCGGTCCAATTGCTGATATTTTAGAAGTAGCAAAAATACGTGAATCTTTTTTTATAGTTGAGAGTCTATTATAAAAATGTTCTACACCATTAATTGAAGTAAAAATTACCCAATCATAGCTTGACATGTTATCTACTTCTTTATCTACTTCTGTAAAATCTGAAATTGACTGAATCTCGATTGTTGGGAACTGCACAACATTTGCTCCCAAACTTGAAAGCATTTGAGCAATAGAACTAGCTTGTTCACGTGCTCGTGTAACTACAATATTTTTTCCAAGCAAAGGTTTTTGTTCAAACCAATCCAGTTTATCTTTCATTTTCACAACGTTACCAACAACGATAAGACATGGATTTGTAAAGTTATAATCTTTCGCTAGTTGTGGTAAATCTTTCAAATTTCCTGTAATTGAGCGATGGTATGGAGTTGTTGCTCTATAAACAAGTGCGGATGGAGTATTTTCATCCATGCCGGCGTTTATTAGATTTTGTGCAATTTTTGGAAGATTTGCCATTCCCATAACAAAAACTAGTGTTGATGCGGACTTAGCAAGTGCGTCCCAGTTATGAACTGAATCCGGTTTTGTAGGATCCTCATGGCCTGTGATAATTGTAAGAGAAGATGAATAAGAACGGTGCGTTACTGGGATACCAGCATATGCAGGCCCCGCAATTGTACTTGAAATTCCAGGAATTTCTTCAAAAGGAACATTAGCTTTATGCAAAGCTTCGCCTTCTTCACCGCCTCTACCAAAAATATAAGGATCTCCACCCTTTAAACGAGCTACTGTCTGCCCATTGTTTTCTTTAGCTTTTTGTATAAGAAGTTCGTTTATTTTATCTTGCGGGAGCGCATGATTACCCGAAATCTTCCCAACATAGATTTTTTCTGCATCTTTTTTTGCAAAGGATAGAAGTGATTCGGAAGCAAGAGCGTCATAAACAACAACATCAGCTTCTTCCAAAGCTCTTTTGCCTTTAAGAGTTAATAATTCAACGTCACCAGGGCCGGCGCCGATAAGATATACAAGCATAAACTTTCCTTTTGATATTAATTAGCTAGATGAAACTATCAGTTATCCCAACAATTAGCAAGGATTTTTAGCCTTCTTTTTTTACAAAGGTACGTTATTCTATTTTATGTGTATAAAGTATGTTTGAAAAATAGATACGCCTGTATTTTTCTAACATATTGATTTGTTATAATTGTGTTTTAAGGAAAGCGGATTTTGAGGGGAGATTTATCTATATTCGTGCGCAACCAATTACACAGTTTCTACCGTTTGATTTTGCAGTGTATACATTTTCATCAGCTAAAGTAATAGCTTCGTGTTGTGTAGATTTTGAATTTCCTACATAATAACCTATGCTTACAGTTATATTTAATACGGTATCATCAAGGATGTATGGAGTTTTTTCAACTTTTAATCTTATACGGTTAGCGGCATCTTCAGCGTGGCTAACGCTAAGGGTTGGCATAAGTAGAACAAATTCTTCACCGCCCCATCTAAAAGCATAGTCAGTTGGGTTTTTTTGAGTTTCTAAAATTTTTGAAACATGTTGAAGTGCTAAATCACCCATATCATGACCGTAAGTATCATTTATTTTTTTGAAATAATCTATGTCAATAAGCATCAATGTAAAGTGAGAATCATCTATTTTTGTTTTTTTGATTACTTCAGGCATTATTTTGTTAAAACTTCGTCTGTTTTTAAGGTTTGTAAGTACATCAGTAAAAGCGTATTCTTCATTTTTTTTGTATGCAGTAAGTAGTGCAGATTTTGTTTTAAAGCGTATAAATTCGATGAACCAAGAAAATACAAATGCACCTAAAACGGCGATTAAAAATCGTAGAAGCTGTGGCTGAGTGAGATTCTTGTTTAAGTATATACTAAGGGGAGAAAAAACCAGCAAGCAAAGAGAAAGATAATAAACAAAAAATGAAATAGTTCCAGCTTTTAGATTCATAGTAAACATGATCATAGGTGGAAAAATAATAAACCAAACAAGGCTACCGCTTGGATCGAAGTTGTCAGACAACAATATAAAGTATCCAAATAAAGCAAGGCTTAGAACACTTAAAGGCTGGACAACATTAACGGATAATAGCTTGTAGTGTAATGATACTAATAAAAAAATCTTAACGCTAAGCAGAAGTAAAATCCCAGAGGTTATTGGAGAGTAGAAATTTTCAATATTTATAAGAAAAGCAAAGGGTAAGAGTATAATTGAAGTAAGTGCAAGTATATAAGTATTTATTGTTCTTAGTTGAGTATCAGTCAGTTTTTCAGGCGAGCTCATTATTTCTTTGAGTGTTTTTAGAATTGGAAGTTTTGTTGCGCCTTTGTCTATAAAAGAATCGATTATTTTTTCCATGTAATATTAGGTTGTTATATGTGAAAGATAGTATTATTTATTTGTGAAAACAAATCTTTATAAGTATGAACTTATAGAGGAAATTTTCTCCTGTGTCAATAAAAAAAACATTGATTTATAATCTACGAAAAAAGGGAAGTATCACTAAGATATTTCCCTTGTAAGTTAGAATGTTAGAATTCTCTTAAAAACGTTTAACCGGTAGGTGGCAAGCGCCTCGACCTGTACGGGCTGTGAAATCTTGATGATAATCTTCTGCTGCGAAGAAAGCAGGTGCCGGTGAAATTTCAGTAACTACGTTATATTTTTTATCAATAAGGATTTGTTTAAGTTCTTTTGCAATTTTTTCTTGTTCGCCATCGGTATAAAAAATAACGCTTCTGTACTGAGTTCCAACGTCAGGCCCTTGTCGATTTAGTTCTGTTGGATTATGAATTTCAAAAAAGAATTTTGTAAGTGTTTCGTAGTCGATTTTTTTAGGATCGTATAGAATACGAACAACTTCTGCATGTCCTGTATCACCTTTTACAACTTCTTTGTAGGTTGGGAAGTTAGTCGTTCCACCCATGTATCCTGAAGTAACATCAAGCACGCCGTCGAGTTTTGAAAAACCATCTTCTACACCCCAGAAACAACCGCCGCCAAAGAATGCTGTTTCTGGTAGGTTGTTTTCTTTTACAAACTTCATAGAGATTGAATTTACACAATGGCGTGTATTTTTATCTGTAAATCCTTCACCTTCAAAAACATGTCCTAGATGACCGCCACAATTTGCACATACGATTTCAACTCGTCTACCATCCGCGTCGGGTAAACGTAGAACTGCACCTGGAACGGAATCATCAAAGCTTGGCCAACCGGTACCGGATTCAAATTTGTCTACAGAGTGATAAAGAGGAGCGTCGCATCTACGGCAAATATAGGTTCCTTTTTCTTTATTCGCTAGAAGTTCCCCTGTGTAGGGAGCTTCCGTGCCTTTATGTAAGAGAATTCTTTCTTCATTTGAAGTTAATTCATTAAATTTCATATTTCTGCCTTCAAAATTAATAGTTTGATTTGTTTCTTTGCTAAGTGCGAAGTTCGATTCTTCTGAGAATGTGTATATAGCAAAAGTTCCAACGCCTATAAGTAACACAAATAATAATCTAAAAATAGTTTTCATAAAAAGTACCTTCTTTTTATTAATATGAATCTTACTAATAAATAGTAATTATTACCGTTAAGTCAATAAAAACTCTATTAATGATTATAATTTTTTAATAAAAAGAGCGGATTTCCTCATAAGTTTGAGAAAATCCGCTCTGTTATAAATTTATTTTTAACTAAATTGAAATATATCCTAGTCAGTAATTAGACGAGATGAACGATATGCAATACGTTCAATAGCTCTGATTGAGTCTATAAAAACACGTTCTGATTGAGTATCATGAGAACCTTTAGAAACTTCAAGCATTGCAGTTGTACTGAAAGTGACTTCTTGCACTCTCAAGCCTTTAGCAATTTCAGTAACTTCACTTTTTATTTCTGATACAGAGTCAACTTTGTGTTCCTCATCTTGTTTTACAAGGAGTGATGAGCTAAGTTCGTATGCTTTTTTAGCTGAGGCATACATTGAATATAATTCATCAATAAGGTGTTGAGAGTAATCTTGATTTGAAGAAGTACGGAAGTTATAGAATTCGAGAAGGTTTGCAGCTTGATCGCCAATACGTTCAATGTTATTAGCAATACCTGTGTATTTGTAAATTTTTTGTAAAACATCTTCTGGAAGTGATGTTTGCGTAATGAGTGATCCATATTCACGTATATCTCTGTAAAGAGTGTCGAGTTGTTCTTCTGCAGCTAATACAGAATCAATTTTCTTTACATCATTATTAAAGAAAACTTGTTCTAAATCATTCAACTGTTTACCAGCAATTTCAGCCATGTGATGACATTCGTTCTTCAGTGCAGACACAGCAACAATAGGTGAGGCTTTAATAAGCAGTGGATCAAGATAAAGTGCGCCAGTTTTTTTCTTAACAACTTCATCAGGTATGATTTTTTTGATGATTTTTGTATAAATTCCTACAAATGGCAAGAAAACTAGAGTATTACAAACGTTGAAGAGGGTATGAGCATTTGCAATTTGGTGTGTTATACTGTCAGCTGTTTGCGCGATAAAAGGTAGGTATACAGGTAGGAATGGTAAAAATACGAATACACCAAAGAGATTGAAAAGTACGTGAGCCGCACTTGCTTGTTTTGCTGAACGCGTAGTTCCAATCGCTGCAAGCATAGCTGTGATTGTTGTACCGAGGTTGTCACCTAAAATAATTGGAATAGCTGCTTCAAGAGGTAAAAGACCTTGTGCTCCGAGTGCAATTGTAAGTCCAACAGTCGCCGAACTTGACTGAACAAGAAGTGTCAAACCGGTTCCGGCAAGTACACCTAATAGCGGATTGTGAGCAAACATAAGGAAGATATCTTTTCTGTCACGAAGGAATGCCATTGCGCTTTCCATTGTCTGCATACCAATAAATAGCAAACCAAAAGCTAAAATACCGGTTCCAAGATATTTTTTGTTTTGTGATGTGCTAAGAAGATTAAGCAAAACGCCTACAGCAACAAATAAATAGGCGAAATCTTTTACTTTAAAGGCAATGATTTGACCGGTTACAGTGGTTCCAATATTGGCACCCATAATAACGCCAACTGCTTGTTTTAGCGTCATAAGCCCGGCATCAACAAAGCTAACGGTCATAACAGTAGTCGCTGAACTGGATTGAAGTAAAACGGTTACAAAAGTTCCAACAATAACACCAAGAAGAGGCGTTTTAGTCAGTGCTGCAATCAAAGAACGAAGTTTATTACCCGCCAGCGATTGCAAAGATTCGCTAATAAGTTTGATGGCAAAAAGAAAAATACCAATCCCACCAAATAGTTGCATAAAGGTTTGTAGTGACATGAAAGCTCCAAAAAATGTCAATTAGAATCATACGTGAATAACGACTTAAAATCGTAACAAACTTGTAACAAAACTGTAACAATTTTTCAACTTGTTTTTTTGAATTATTATATTTTTTTTTGAGAGCATATTTCGCTTGACCTTTTAAGAAATTGCAGTAAAATTGCCGAAAGTTTTAAATTGAGGTGAAAAAATGGCATTAAGTATCGGAATCGTGGGTCTGCCAAACGTTGGTAAATCGACACTTTTTAATGCGTTGACTAAAGCACAAAACGCACAGGCAGCAAACTATCCTTTCTGTACAATCGAGCCAAATAAGGCAACAGTGCCCGTGCCGGATAAACGCTTAGATGAACTCGTAAAAATTATCACACCACAAAAAATAATCAACGCTACAGTTGACTTTATTGATATTGCAGGCCTTGTACGCGGTGCAAGTAAAGGTGAAGGTTTAGGAAACCAATTCCTTGCAAACATCCGTGAAACATCAACAATATTAGAAGTTGTTCGCTGTTTTGATGATGAAAATATTGTGCACGTTGATGGTAAGGTTGACCCTGTTCGCGATGTTGAAACAATCGAAACAGAACTTATTCTTGCTGATATTCAAACTGCAACAAAAAGACAAGAAAAACTTCAACGTTTACGCACTGATAAAGAAGCTCAAAAGTCAGCTGAAATCTGTGGTAAACTTATAGATCTCTTGAATGAAGGAAAACTTGCAGGACAGTTTGATTTGCCGGATAATGACTATTTTATGACTCAATGGCATGAAATGGCTCTTCTTACTGCAAAACCTTTCATTTATTGTGCAAACGTTGATGAAGAAGGTCTTTCAGAAGACAGTGAATACTATAAAGCTTTAGAAGGATTAGCAAAAGAAAGAAATGCTGAAATCGTAAAAATCTGTGCTAGAGTTGAAGAAGAACTTCAAACTTTAGATGAAGAAGATCAAGCAGAAATGTTGGCATCTTACGGTATTAGCGATAGTGGACTTCTTGCAGTTATTCACACAGGCTATAAAACTCTTGGGCTAGCATCGTATTTCACAGCAGGTGAAAAAGAAGTAAGAGCATGGACATTTGAGCAAGGTCAAAAAGCTCCACAATGTGCCGGTATCATTCATACTGACTTTGAACGTGGCTTTATTCGTGCTGAAGTTATTGCCTTTGATGACTATATGAAGCATGGTTCAGAATCAGCTTGTAGAGCAACCGGAACTTTAAGAACTGAAGGAAAAGATTATGTCGTTAAAGATGGCGATGTAATGCACTTCCTCTTTAATGTTTAAAAATTATTAGGGCATATCTTTAGATTTATTATGAAAAATATACCTTATATTTGTTTGGTGCTTATTTTTACATTACTTCTGAATGGGTGTGCCTTTTTTAATTTTAAGTCCTCTGTTGCTGAAGAAAAAAATACTACCTCCCTAATCGCCCCTGAAGGTGAAACGCAAAAAGATTTAGAAATTGATACTTCCTCCTTTAAACTTCCAAATATACCAGAAGGAATTCAAGGAGAAGACTTCAAGCCTTTATTCGCGATTGATCTTCTTCCTTATGTAGTGCTTTTTGAATGTGAAGAAAATGAGGAAATAGTAAAGATTTTACAAGAAAAAAGTGTTCTGCTTGCACTTCAAACGAAGATTCCTTCTGATGTTTTTTCATTAGAAAATAGAGTGTTGGAGGATGAGGCAGAAGCAAAAAAAATAATGTATTCGTTTGGCAACTATGCACCTACAATAAAAAGTACTGTTAATTATGATACTTTTCCTATTATCATTAGAATTAAAGTTGAACCGAATGAACCTTACTCAATAAATAAAGCATCCATTTATTACCCTGAACTTTTTGTTAATTCTACATTTGAGAATGAAGCTTTTCTTCCTAAAGATGCTCCTATAACTCTCTTTGACTTTGGTCTAACTCAAGGCGCAATTGCAAAAGCTGATGATATTCAAAGTGCTGTAGATTCAATAGTTCCTTGGTTTCGAGATAGAGGGTATCCACAAGCAGTAGTTGAAAATGCAAAATACTTTGCTGTTGAAAGTGAAAAGGAGCTACAAGCAGAAGTATATGTAAATCCTAAAGATTATACACGTTTTGGAAATATTTCTATTAAAGGAAGTGAAAACCTTACCCTTGACTATGTTGATAAAATTAAATCTTGGGAGTACGGTGAGGCTTGGAATGTTTCAAAAGTTGATGAATTAAAAGAAGAAATTTTAAATATTGGAGCTTTTTCTTTCGTCAATCTCACAGCAAGTGATGGAGAACAAGAAGGCAATATCCAAGACTTAACCTTGACCTTGACTGATGGACCGCCTCGTACTTGGGGTGGAGGTATAAACTATGATACTACACGTGGTTTTGGTTTTGATCTTTTTTGGGAACATAGAAATTTATTTGGAGAAGCTGAACAACTTAAGTTTTCAGGCGAATACTGGTTAGATTATCAAGAAGTTACGGCAAGCTTCACAAAACCGGACTTGTTTACTAAACATCAAGATTTCAATACAGTTTTTACGTTCAAAAGTGAAATTACAGATGCTTACGATACAACAGCCGGAAGATTAGATGTTGGTTTTGAGCAACCATATAAACTATGGAATTTCAAAGATTTTAGAATTTCTTATTATCTTCAAGGCGAAGTAGGAATAGAGGAAGATTCAAGCGATCGAGGTAAACAAGAATATTATTATTTTGGTATGCCTTTGCAAATTAATCAAATAAATACAGATGATTTTTTTGATCCTTCAAGTGGATATACTCTTTCATTAAAAGTAGCACCTTACATAGGGAGTTATTATGAAGATTTCACTTTATTGCGTGCAGAATTAAGTTTTGCTAAGTACTTTGAATTGATGAAAAATAAAAAATTAATCTTAGCAACACGTATTAAATTAGGTACTTCATATCCAGAAACTTCTGAAAATGTTCCAAGTTCATTACGCTTTTATTCCGGAGGCGGTAATTCCGTGCGAGGTTATGGCTATCAAAAAATAGGCCCGAAAGATATTCATGGTGATCCAATTGGTGGAGCATCACTTTTTGAAGCATCGTTAGAATTACGTTATAAAATTACTCAAGATATTGCAATTGTACCATTTTTTGATATGGGTAATGTGTACGCTGAATCTTATCCAACAACTCCACTTGATTTAGAGTTTGGTACAGGAATTGGTCTTAGGTATTTTACTCCAATAGGTCCGGTTCGTTTTGATGTTGCTTTTCCATTTGAAGATAAAAAAGTTGATTTTGGTGGATTTCAAATGTATATTAGTATAGGGCAGAGTTTCTAATTTTTATAAAGGTAGACGATGAATTTTTTTTCTAAAATATATAATACTCAAGTTTTTTTCTTCAAAAAGATATTTTCATTTTTACCTGTTAAAGTAAGAACTTTCTTTACATATTTGTTTGCTTTTTTGTTTTTATGTATTGAATTCCTTACAGTATTTCTAGTTATTTTTATTGTTAGCTTCACGCTTTTTCTAAATACTGAATACGGAACTTTACTTCTAACAAAAACAACTCAAACCGCTCTAACATCAGTAAATAAAATGATGACTTCAGGGCTTCAACTTGAAGTTGAAGAATTTTCTCTTGTTGATGGAATTAAAGTAAAAAATTTCGAGCTGAAAGATGATAAAGGTATTTGGCTTGAAGTAGGAAGTGCATACATAGATTTTGCTCCATCTCAACTAATTCAATTGTTTAGCAAAACTACAATTAAAGATATTGTTATTGATGATGTAAACTTTTACCGCCTTCCCGAACTCAGAGAAAGTGAAGAAGTTCAAGAATCTTCAGTTTTTGAAATTCCAAATGTAGTTCTACCTCTTCCACTTGGAGAAATAATTGTAGAAAATATTGAAATCAATAGAGCTTTTATTTCTGAGAAAATTATGGCTCTCGATGGTTTTGGCTTAGATTTACATGCAGATATAAAAGCAAATGCTTCACTTGAACGCGATAAAGCAACATTAAATATAGACATACAAGAAAAAGAAACTACAGTAACAGGTATTGTAGAGTACACTCCCGGTCAGATTTATGCTGATTTAAATGCAGTGGATTCAATATGGGGGAAAACATTTTCTCTTATAAATTCCGTAGAGTTAGAATTAAAAACTTATGTTCGCGCGAAAGAATTTCCGCTTAGTAAAGATGCTCCTTTAATTGTAGATGTTGATGCGAGTGCAAATATTAAAGATTGCGCGTGGCTGTATGCAGAGTTGAATCCTAAAATTCAAACTTCCTTTTCTTTTGATAGCGAGAATATAGTTCTAAAAAATACAAAATTAGAAGATAGTAAAATTTCAATATCTATTCCAAATTTTGGATTAAATGTTAAAGATTTCAAATATGAACCGCTTAAAGCTGACTTTAGTGTTGCTGATATCGGATTGTTTTATCCTATGCTCAAAGGTAGTGCAAAAGGAGATTTAAATTTCTCTGGTGAAGTTTTTAATATGCTTGCAGATACTCATATCTCTTTGACAAATTT
The DNA here is from genome assembly GCA_964371865.1 of uncultured Desulfovibrionaceae bacterium. Classification (GTDB taxonomy): domain Bacteria; phylum Desulfobacterota; class Desulfovibrionia; order Desulfovibrionales; family Desulfovibrionaceae; genus CAYJAZ01. The sequence goes on from CAYJOR010000003.1 coordinate 46,666, forward strand.
TGATGTAATGAGTGGTGAGAGTAGCTTTGTAAATTCTCCGGCTATTAATACAAATGCTAAGCTTGAAATAATTTTAGAAGATGGAAAATTTGATTTGTTAGGTATGCTGAATCTCTCAAGTGAGGCTCTTAAGCTGTATAAAAGAGAAGGAGCAACACCTGCTGACTTTTCAACTGAATTTGCATTTGATTTATCTACATTTGCTCTTAAGAATTTTAGTTTAGAAGTTCCTGAAATCACGCTAGAAAGTAGTGAATTTGCACTTATCCTTCCAGAAGATAAGGCTTCAATGCCAAAGTTAGATGGAGCAATTGATTTCTATCTTGCGAGTATGGATGTATTAGGTAAAGATGTTTTTAAATCCGGCGATTTGCGTGGTGATATAATTTTCTCTAAAGAAAATAATCAAGAAATTCTTTTTAATACGGATATTTTTGAGTTAAACGTTGCTGATTTCATGGTTAATACCGTTCATGCAGCAGGGAAAATATCTAATTTAAATAGAATATTAGAATCGAACTTACCACATATTGAGGGAGATTTTTACACTTCAGCATTAACTACAAAAGGTCCCCTCGCGCCAAATATACCACAAACTTTATTTGAAAGTTCTGTGATTAATTTTGCTGTCAATAATAATTCTCTTATGATTTCTGCTGAAACTTATGGTGAAATTGCTCTTGCGTCCGTTGCTGCAATAGAGCCATTTTCTCTCAGAGCTAGTTTGGAACAGTTCTCTATTGATTTAGGATTTTCAAAACAAAAATTAGAATTATTACAGCCGACAACACTATCTTTTTCTAATGGATTACAAGTAGATTCTCTAAAGCTTGAATTGCAAGGTGAAAAAGAAAAGGCTGAGGTCTTTTTCTCAACAAAACATACTGAAATGTCAACTGATGTTGTAGCAAATATTAATTTTCCGCTCGCACTGCTGTCTCCTTATACTGAAAGTAGGATTCCGCAAGCTCTTGCAGAGCTTGAACTTGCAGTGAGTGGTAGCAACTCAAACCCTAAAGGTAACTTCGGACTTACTCTAACAGGTATAAATATTACAAGAAATGAAGAATTAGGAATATTTGTAAGTGGTGCGGTTGAAAATAAAAATCTTGCTTGGTCAGCATTTTTAGGAAATGATGAACAGGTTGAAATTGAAATTAATGGCAATCTTCCACTTGTTTATAGTCCGTACTTTTTTGTTGATTTTAATAAGCCATTTAATGCAAAACTTGATTGGGTTGGCAATATCTCAACTTTATGGCAATTTGTACCTTTAGCCGGTAGAAGCCTCAAAGGAAATGGCAAAATTGAAGTAGAGGCAAGCGGAACTTTAAAAGAACCAATAGTTAATGGACATGCTTATATTTCAAAAGCAATTTTTGAAGATGATATCCTAGGCATACTTATTTCTGATATTGATCTTGAAGCTAATCTTGGACTTGAAGAATCTACTCTTAACCTTTATGCGCGCGACGGTACAAATCGAAGTAAATCTAGTCAGAATAAAAATGCGCTTTTTGCAAATGGTAGAATTTATTTAGAAAATGATACCTATATGGTAGATTTTAAATCTGCGATTAATAGTTTTGAACCATTAGTGCGTGAAGATGTTGATGTAAATCTTAGTGGTACTTTAAATGCTCATGGGGCTTTATTGACGCCACAAATAATTGGAAACATTCAAGTAAATAATGGTTTTTATAAAATTTCAACAGGCGGTGGCACAAGCGTTACTAACCTTGAAAATGTTGAATTTGTTAAGAGTATGAATGAAATAGTTGTAGAAAGCGAAGTTGCACAAACTGCGTTTAATCCTTTTCTTATCGTATCAGTAAATATTCCGGACTCTTTTAATGTTTCTGGCATGGGATTAAAGAGTAACTGGGGTGGCTCGATGACATTATTCGGTTCGATTTATACTCCATTACTAGTTGGTAGTTTACAGCCTAAAAACGGAACTTTTGACTTTCTAAGTAATCAATTTGAATTTGGTAGGTCAATAATTACATTTACTGGTAATATGGCTCTTCCAATCTATGATATTAGTGTTGAAAATTCAAATGAGGCTATTGAGAGCATCATAAGAGTGACTGGGGTTGGTTCAAACGTTTCACTCGATTTATCAAGCGTACCACCTTATCCGACTGATGAAATTATAGCTCGTATGCTCTTTGGTAAACCACTAGCGGAATTGAGCGAATTTCAAGCTATTCAAGTGGGAACAACAGCGGCAACGCTTTTATCTCCGGGATTAAATAAACTTGATCTTCTAAGCGCAACGAAAGATGTATTAGGGCTTGAAGTTCTAAGATTAAACAGTAACAGCAGCTCAAAAAAAGGCGATGATGAACAGCTTTTAGAAAATGCAACAATAGAAGCTGGTGGATACTTGACGGACTCTATCTATTTTGGAGTAGAGCGTGGACTTGAAGACACTGCAGTGAAAGTAGAAGTTGAACTTTATCCAAATGTTACAGTAGAAGGTAGAGTAGGAACTGACTCATCACAAGCAGGAATAAAGTGGTCAAAAGATTACTAGGATATGTTTCTAAATTAGTTCTTTAAATAGCAATAAAAAATCTTCCTTTAAGTTTGAAAAATCATGCTTAAAGGAAGATTTATCTTTTGAATGTTTAGTTTCTTTTCTGACGGGGAAGGAGTTGGGAAAGAAACAAGGTGTCCAAAGGAATTTTTCCTGCGAAGATTATCTCCTTTGGTTGGGTATAATGAATTAATCTCTAGATAGGATCGTTATAATCTTTCCAGTTGCTAATGTGAGCTTTTACAGTTTCTTTAAGTTTTGGATCAACATCTTTACCTGCATCTGAAGCTGCATATGAAAATTCAATCCAAGAACCATCGTAGTTATAAACTTCTTCAAGTCCTAGAACTTCTTTAAGAACTGCTTGTGTGTGAGCTGAACGAACTCCTGATTGACAGAAAGTAATAACTTTTCTACCGTTAATATCTTTGTAGATTTCTTCAAGTTCTGCTTTAGATTTTAAGGTATGATCTTTATTAAGAGCTTGTTTCCATTCAATATCAAGTGAACCTTTTAGGCCACCTGTACCATAAGCACCAGCCGATGAACCTGTTTTTTCACCTTTTTGTTCACCAACTGAGCGGGTGTCGATGACAACCCATTCTTCTGGATTATCAAGAGCAGCTATTACTTGTTCGATAGTTACATTTGAAGTTTCAGGAGTGTAGGTTGCTGCTTTGTAGTCTGTTTTTTTATCAGCATCTACAAGGTCTTCTGAGTCTCCATCGCTATAACCGGCAGCTTGCCAAGCGTTCACACCACCATCGAGGAGTTTAACATTTTCTTGACCAAGAAGTTTGATTTGCCAGTAAACGCGAGCCGCATCGTGCATAGCATCTGCGCTATAAACAACTATTGTTGATTCAGGTTTTGCGCCGGCTTTACCAAGAAGTTTTTCCATTTCTTCTTTAGATATTCTTACGCCATCCACATTTTCAGAAACAACTTCTTTAGATTTTTTTCCGCTGTAATCTGGACGCCATACTGTGTATGAACCTTCAATTGGATAGCCAGCATTGTTAAATGGAATATATCTTTTTTTGTTGTGCAGAACACCTATGAGAATAAGGTTAGGGTCTTTTGAATCAATCATTGATTTTAGTTCTTGAACTGAGATAAAATCACCCATTTTTCCGTGGTGATCAGCAAAAGCAGGAGTTTCTCCCATAAATGCGTATGAGGCGAGCGCAATTAATGCACTTATTGAAATTAAAACCTTTTTCATAAAATCTCCTAAGATATAATTTTTTGACGATTAAGAGAGTTGTTGAATTCGTCTTTTCGTCTTGAATCTATTAGCCCATGCGGCAACAGGTTTAGAAAGAGTATCTTCTGGAGGTGTTGCACCTTTATGAACAACATCGCCAAAAATTAAATCTAAAATATGCCACGCTTTTGCGCCACCCATAAGCATAGACTGCCTACACGCCGCACAATAGGTTACAACCTCTTCAGTTGCAAAATCGCCAACACGTCTTTGCATAACACGTTTTGCAAGTTCTGGGTTTGCAGGAACAATCATACCACCAAAGCCACAACATCTTGTAGTTTCACGAGTTTTTTCCGGTTCAACAGTTTTGTAGCCAAGTTCGTTCATAATCCATCTAATTCCTTCGTGGATTTGACTATACGGACGAATTGAACAAGAATCGTGAATGCTGAAAACAACATCAGAATTTTTTGCTTTGCCTACTAATTCTTTTGGAAGACCAATTTCAGGAAATAAAGCCCATAATGATGTAACTTTTAAGTTTTTATCTGCTTCAATTACTTTATAGCAACTTTGGCAGCCTACAATAACTTCATCAGAGTTACAAGCTTTTAAATCTTCTTGAAGACCGTGAAAACGTTCATAAAAAGCATCTTCTTGACCAAGAGCTTTTGTTGGTTTACCACAGCATTTTTGTATTACTGATAAGTCAGGATATATGTTTTTCAGATGATTTATTGTACTAAGAACAAGGTCAGGATTATACGAGGATAATGCGCAACCGGATATAAATGTTTTTCTTCCCATAGTATTATCCCCCCTTATGCGCCCTTACGTTTTGTTGTGAAGAATGATGAAAATCCTAAGAATTGATGGATATTAATCGCTTTGTGACCTTTCATCGGTGAATTGCCATTGTTTGCTTTTACATAATCTTTACGCATAAGACCGAATAATTCTGAGAATTTATACTCTTCAGGACATACTAAAGTACATTGATCACACATATTGCATGAGTAAGCAATGCTTGGATCCATATCCTTTTCTTCTATAAATTTAGCAAATAATTCACCCGGATAACCGGTGAAGTCATTAAGCATAATACATTCAATCATACATTTTTTGCATTCACATTTGAGACATCTTGAAGATTCAGCAATTGCGGTTTCTTTATCGAAACCAAAATCACATTCATCAAAAGTTTTAACTCTCTCATGTGGAACCATCATTCTTGTATGGCTTCTTGTGCGAACTTCAAAATTCTTAGGGAGTGGAATTTCTAATTTTGAAATATTACCCACTTCGTCAGAGAAGTCTCTATTTGAATCTAGAGCTTCACCTTTAAGGTAGCGATTTACCGAATAAGCAGCTTTTCTACCAGAAGCCATAGCTTCAACAACTATAACAGTACCGGCACAATCACCTGCTACAAAAACGCCTTCAGCGTCTGTACTATTAGTAAGTGCATCTTTCTTGAAACGGCCATTTCTTGCTTGTTCCACATCAAAACCTTCTAGTTTTTCTGTAAGCTGACCTGTTGCAAATATAACGGTATCGCAGTCAATTGAGATAGTATTATCACCGTATTGTGGATTAAAAGCTCCGCCATCATCAAAAACAGATAAGCATTGCTTAAATGTTGCGTTGGAAAGAAGTTTTTTACCATTTTCTTCTTTTGATGAAAATACCACGCTACCGTAACCACATAAAAATTCAATACCTTCTTCTAAAGCACCTTGCTGTTCATGCTTACTTGCAGGTAGAATATCGAGAGTTTCTAAAGATAGGAGACTTACTTTTTCCGCGCCAAGTCTTAATGCAGTTCTGGCGCAGTCCATAGCAACGTCACCACCGCCTATCACGATAACTTTTTTGCAAGGAACATCAGTTTTTTGTTCTAGTGATGCTTTTTTAAGGAAGTCAACTGCATTTGTGATATTTTCACAATCGTCACCTTGACTTGGAATTGCGCTACCTTTATGTGCGCCGATAGCAACAACAACGGCATCATTTGCTGAACGTACTGCATCATAAGAAATATCTTTTCCTACTTTAGTGTTCATAACAAATTTAACGCCAAGTTTTTCTAAATAGCTATATTCAAAGTCAATAATATTTCTAGGTAGTCTGTAAGCAGGGATACCAACTCTCATCATGCCGCCATAGTGGGGGAGAGTTTCGTAGACAGTTACTTCATGTCCTTCTTTTGCTAAATCAATAGCTGCTTGAGCTCCTGCAGGGCCGGCACCTATAACAGCAACTTTTTTTCCGCTTGCTGGTTTTTTAGAAATATCCCAATCTTTTTCATTATCTGCATTATCAGCAGCATACCTTTTGAGAGATGCAATTGATAAAGGTTCGCTAAATTCTTTGTTGCTTCTACATTCTTTTTCACAAGGATGCGCACAAATTCTTCCAAGTGATCCCGGTAAAAAGAGTTTTTCTCTGATGAGTTTTATAGCGTCATCGAGTTTATCTTCACGTATTAGATCAATGTATCCGAGAACATCTGTATGCATTGGACAACGGCTTATACAAAATGCTTTGTTATGCCCCTGACACTCAGATGCTATTGTTTTGGCTTTTTCTATAATCTTTTCACTGAAATGCACACTCATAGAACCACCTTCTTCTCCAGTAATTTTAGGGTTATAAATCTCTTTCTTGTTTTGGCATAAAGAAAGACACTAAAATTACATAATACGTATATTCTCCTACTTCAGAGAAATAGCACAATGTGATTTTAATCGCAAGCTTTTTTTATGCCAACTCTAAACTATTCTTTTAATTTTGATTTTGCTTGTTTTACAACAAAAGTAATAATTCCAAGAATAAGTGCAACAACAGCTACTAATGACCATGGAATTTCGCCGTGTTCAAGTGCGTACGCAATTGCGCCTGAACCGGATACATAAAGAATAATCCCAGGTAAAATACAAAGTGCTGTCCATAGAACGTATACTTTGAATGGTACGCTTGTAAGACCGAAACCGTAGTTGAGTAGGTTGAAAGGAAAAATAGGTACAAGTCTTGTTATTGCAACAATGATGTAGCCATTTTTTTCTGTAAGGTCTTCGAGTTTTTGAAATTTTTCATTTTTATCAAGTATACCTTTTACGGTATCTCTTGCAAGATATTTTGCGATTAAGAAACAAGCTGCAGCGCCTAAATTTGCACCGACTGCAACATAAATAACACCCATAAGCACACCAAAAATAGGTGCTGCCATAAGTGTGAGCGCTGATGCAGGAATAGCAAAAATTGTAGCTAAGGCATAGATTCCTATGTAGATAATAGGAGCTATAGCACCTTGAGCCTCAACCCATGTCTTTATGCCGCCGATTGCTTCTTCAATATTGTAAGTACGTGCCGCATAAATGACAGCGCCTACAATAACAGCAAAAATTAAAAGTTTAATTCCATTCTTCATAAAGCTCTCCCAACGTTAAAATGTTCTTACTTGGCGATGTTTTATTTATAGACTATTCAAGAGTGAAGCGCACATAAATAAAGCATGTCCCCAACCAAATATATAAACACAAAATTAAAGCTTATAGAAATAATAAGGCGAAGAAATGTTGAAAAATAATAAACTTACGTTAAGGTAATCTCATGATTTTGTCAATACGGTAAGGATAAAATTGCGAATTTTAAATTAATCAGTACTTGATAATACAAAATTTTAATGTATCTCTCTAAATTCATTTTTGTTATAAATTCCACAAGCATATTGAACATAGAAAAATATCCAAATTATTGCAAAATTATAATTCTTAAAACTTGCATTTTAAATGAAATTTCATTAGCATAAGCTCAATAAGATTTTTTATTTGAAGTAAAAATCTTAAATCTAAATGCACGAGTCTAACATGGCACAATTCAAACTGATGGAAAAATCAAAGGCTCCAGGTTGAGCAGCGAAGACACCTCCGGAGTTACTGGAGCAATTATTACAAAATCTTTCGTCTGTACCGGATCCTACCAATAGAATTATTCACGGGTTTGAGCATAACGAAGATGCCGTTATTCTTTCTTCGCCACCACAAGGTAAAGCTCTTGTGCAAACGATTGATATACTTACACCTATTGGAAATAATCCTAGATTGTTCGGGCAAGTTGCTGCGGCAAATGCTTTGTCAGATATTTATGCGGTTGGTGGTGAAGCTTGGTCGTGCATGAATGTGCTTTCTTTTCCCTCTGATGATATGGAACTTTCTGTTCTCACTCAAATACTTGAGGGCGGAATTGAAAAAATTAAAGAAGCTGAAGCTGTGCTTGCAGGCGGTCATACTCTTGAAGAAGATGAAATAAAATATGGTCTTAGCGTAACCGGGTATATAGACCCTACAAATATTGCAAGTAATAATGGATTGAGAGTCGGGGATATTCTTCTTCTTACAAAACCAATTGGTACAGGCGTTCTTGCAACTGCAATCAAAGCAAATTGGGAAAGTGAAGAGCGTATGCAAAAAGCTGAGGATACACTTTATTCTTGGGCAACTACCCTCAATAGAAAAGCGGCGCAAGTCATTAGAGATATGAAACTTAAAGCAGCAACCGATATTACAGGTTTTGGCCTTGGTGGACATATTCTTGAAATGGCAAAAGCGTCTCGCTGTGCAGTTGAGCTTGATATTCACTCTATTCCTTTTATGGAAGATGTGATTGATTTTGCTGAGTTTGGGCTTATTCCAGCTGGCACTTATAGAAATAGAAAACACTGCGAATGCAAAACATTACAGTATTTTGATACAACAAATGAAAGAGATTTACTTCTTTCAACTCTTGTATTTGATGCTCAAACTTCAGGTGGACTTCTTCTTGCTATTCCAAAAGAAAAACTTCAAGAAGCAAAAGAAAGATTAACAGCTCTACAAGTGCCATTTTGGCAAATTGGGCGCGTTCATCAACTACAGAATCCTAACGAACAACTAATCCTCAACTAATAAGGTTAATATACAAATGAGTAATGATATTTTTGACAATCCTTTTAAACAAATAGATAAAAAACAATTTCGTGAAGATAAAAAATCCAATTCAAAACAAATAAAAAAGCCTCAAGCAGAGTCAAAACCTATTGCGCAGAATATTGAAGATGATGAAGAATTATTTCTCTATACAATGGGTAATGTAAGAAATATTAAAAATACTGATAAATATGCTCAAAAAGAAGATGCTCTTGCTAAAACAAAAATGAAAAGCGATGAAGAAGCATTAAATTCTCTTGCAGCTTTATTTCCTGAAAAAACACAGCAGTCTAAAAAAGCACAGAAAAAAGCTTTACAAACTGAAAAATTAAATCAGATTGCAGAAAATGTTCCATCAAATAGAAAAAAAGATGAGAAACAAAAAGCTCTAACTGATGAACATGACTTTTATAACGCAATGAAAGAAGTTAAGCCGCTTGCAAACAAAGTGCTTACTCCTCCTCCACCTCCAGAAGAAGTCGTTATTCAAAATGATCAAACTCCAATGATGCACGATTTTGAAGAAGGTAAGTTGGAATTTTCTTTCGCTTCAAATGCTGATCATGTGCAGTGCAATATCTTAGGATTAGATATTCTCACTCTAGGGAAGTTACAACAGCGTCATTATAATCCGGAAGCACATATTGATTTGCATAATCTTAATGCCTACCAAGCTTTTCACACATTAATAGGTTTTTTCAAAAATGCTTATTATCGTGATATGCGCTGTATTCTTATTGTTACCGGAAAAGGTGCAAACTCATTTGATGGGCGACCATTACTGCGTTCAAAAGTTTGTGATTGGTTAGTAGATTCACCTTTCAAGCATCTAGTTCTTGCTTTTTGTACTGCAAAGCATGAAGATGGTGGAGCCGGTGCGCTTTATGTGCTTCTTAGAAAACGCCGTAAAAATTCACCTGAAATCCCTTGGGAGAGAATGCCTAACGACTATGATCTATGGGCTGATTTAGATAAATAAGACATTAACACCTTATTTCGATTTATGATTTTTTGAGGGGGAAAACCACATTTTTTTGAAAAAAATGATGTTTCCCCCCTCAAACTCCCCCTTTCCTTAAAAAACAATTAGGGACTGTTTCTAGAGAGTGTCAACCCGAGATGAATTTTGGCTTATATCAAGGAAGATGATTGGGTATTGAGGGAGTGTATTCTTATAGTACTCGACCGAAAAAACACATGAAATCTGACGATGAGATAAGCAAAAAAAAGGTTAAGTTAAAGTGAAATCCCCATTATTCAAGTTCAAGTAATGGGGATTTTTTTTTAGAAATAAAATCGTAGATATTTACTACATGTGACTTTTTAATGTTTGTACATAAGCGGCAATATTTGCGATATCATCTTCCGAATAGGTTTTGAATATTTTTTTCATAGGTTGATATTTTTGACTTGTATCATCACGAATTCTTATAAGATTCTTCACAAAATCTTCTTCACTAAGCTTATTTAAACCATGCTTGCTTGCATCTGCATTGTGACATGAAACGCAAGATTTATAGAGCTGTCCACCGCTTGTAACGCAAGCTGAAAGAGCAGTGTTCACAGTAAATGCGAAAATAAAGCACGTGATTAAGGCTAAAGGCAACTTTTGCATAAAAACTCCTTTTATAATGATTAAAAACCATAATACATGATTTTTTAGATTGATACAAGCTTTATTTTTATTTAGCGATACAGGCTAGTTTTATCATAAAATAAATTTGAAATTCTCTTAGAGCATTTTTAAATAAAGATAATTAAATAAAAAAAGCTACCTTCTAACGAGAGTAGCTTTTTTTAAACTTACTATGAAAATAGTTATGCTGACATTGTATAACTATCAACAAGTTCTTGGGCTAGTTGCCATGAATTGTTTACTATATTAATTCTCTCGAGCTTGTCGATAGGTATAGTTTCACCATCTACTATTCTACAGATTACAACTTCTAGGCTATCAGGATAGTAATAGAATTCTAAATCAGCACCATATTTATCCTTTAGTTTTTTATGCAGATAGTCAAGCATAGGAGTTTTTTGACCTAACACACAGAAGTTTGTCCATAATTCTCTTGCTACACGCCGAACAACAGAGCGTCTTTTTTCTTCAACAACTTCTTTGCTGTTGAGTTTTCTCATACTATGTTGATGATAGTTGATAATTCTAGTATTCACCAATTGTTTATTATACTTATTGAATCCTATACTATTAGTAATTTTATTACTTTCATGAAGTGCGAGCGCGGCTAAAGAAGTCAAGGAACCGGTAGTTTCGAGGGTTTTTCTATTCTGGGAGCTTAGTTTAAAAGCAAGATGTGCCTCATCTACCTTAGATTGAGGTTGTTTTACATCATTTGGAAAGCTCTCTGAGTGAGGAGAGCTTTCCCCATTACTCATGAATCCATTTGATGAATGGTTCTCTTTTTGTCTATAGATTATATCCATATTCTTGACCTTTTCGCTCAGATAATTTTCAACTACTTCAATTTCAGATATGCTCAATCTGGCTTGAATGAAAAGGAAAACTAGATTTTTGCTTCTAAACTAAGAAATTAATTTAGAAACGTAGTCTAACTTGATTGATTAAATATCGTCCCTGACCCATTAGAAGCATTAAGAATGTCATTCAAGTAAAACGATGAAGTTGAAGGAGTGGAACTCTCTTCTTCTTCAAGTGTTTTATATTGAATGGTATTTTCTAAAATGCTTGCTCTATCCTCATAGAGAAGAGAGAGGTTTTCTAAGCCTTTTATATCGTAGCTATAGTTTGCTTCAACCATTTCAAGTCTTTCAATATACTTTTCAAGATTTGCTGCAAAAGCTGCTGCACTTGATTGATCGGTAATTGTTGCTTCATCTTTGAGAAGATTAAAGTTCATATTACCATTTGCGCCCATAACTTCAGTTAGGTCGGAATCAATAAGATTATTGAATGCTTGATCTATTTGGCTATTGCCACCTTGAAGAACAACTGTTCCGTCGCTATTCATTCCGGCAGTGCCATTTAGCAAATCCATTCCATTGAACGATGTGTTTTCTGCAAGGCCTACAATAAGTCCAGCAAGTTCATTCAATGAAGCAGAGTAAGAAGCATATTGATCGCTAGACATACCGGACAAAGTTGCAGCTTCAGTCGCTACCTTATACATATCATTGAGATATTGTTTAGCAGCTGTTGTGCCTGATTGTGCAACTTCAACCATTGCCATAGCATCAGACATATTTCTTGATGCTTGATTATACATTGCTGCATCTGCGCGCATAGCAGAGTCGAACGCTCTTCGCGTAGAATCTTTCACCGAGCGATTTGTATAAACAGTGGATTCCATCTTATTATACATAGATGTAGCAAGTTTACTTTCATATACGGCTGAAAGTAGCGATGTCATATCCCACATAATGAACTCCATTTTTATAAAGAAAAAAGCAATACTCAACCAAAGCTTTAAATTACATTTAATAATTTAAAAAGCTATGATTTTACATACATTTTTATATTTTTATCAATTAGGTTATAGCATAAGGCTCAAGAATTTGAACTTTATAAAAGTCAAATTGATTAAAGTAATGATATAAGTTCATTAACAAAAATATAAAAATGTAATGCTTATAAATAATGATTTTTAATTATAATTAGCTTATGAAATTACATTATTAAGTAAGTTAGTAACATCTGAAGTGTTTACTGCGTATTGTTGGCTTGAAGCATCACTAAAAGTTGCAGCAATATCATCAAGTAATGCGCTACGTCCTTGAATTGTTTGAACTTGCAAACCAGTACGTGCTAATTCAGGGTTTAGAGCATCAAGAGCTGTAGTAATAGCACCTTGAGCAGTTTTTGCGTCAGTTGCTGTACCTGCTGCTGTAATGAAACTAGCTAGAGTTGCACTAGGTGTTGTTGAAAGTGCAATAGTGGCATCATTACCTATATTAAGTGTGGTAGCTGTTGTGCTATCAAAAGGAGTTGCTCCATTGATAGCAGTATCTTGAATGGTTGTTATGAAAGCTTCAGCATCTTCCATCATTTTTAGTGCTGTTGTTGCATCAGCACCTGCAAGTGATTTGTGTAAGTTATTAAGATAGTTCACAGCTTCTGTTAATGTGCTTTGGAACTGAACTGCATAAGCTTCACTTTCTTTTACTTCTGCACTTTCTAATGCAGGTGTAAGAGCTTCTCTTGAAAGTGATGCAGAATTTGAGCGTAAACCTGCAGTAACTGTTTTGTCTGTTTTTACTTGGCCGTTCATAATTTTATTTAATAAAAGTTCTGATGCCATTGTACTTGAGCTAACTGTTGACATATTTGCCTCCCGAGGTAAATAGTGTTTATTTTTAAGACATACTTTAAGTCTTATACGTAACTTAACGGATATTTTTTATATTACTTTAGGCTTTTTTTTATTTTTTTTTCAATATTTTTTTTGACGAGATAAGCATAAAAGAAAAAAGAAAGCACGTTCTTTATAAAAAACGTGCTTTTCTTTAATAAATAATAAATATATTATGCTATAAATATTTAGAAATAGTATCTATAGTTTCTTCTTTATTTTTTTTGCTTTCTTCTTTTTGTCTTTGTAGTTCGTTCTTTTCAGCTTCTTTAATAGCTTGCTTACGCAATACTTTATAATCTTCTTGCCAGTTAGACATATCATCGTCTTTGTTTCTTAGGTAAACTAGGAATTGACCAAGCCTTCTTGTTGCATGAAGTGGTACAACGTGTTCAAGTTCGCAAGCAACATCATCAGCGTCAGCATCAGTTAGCTGTAGAACGTTATGGAAAAATTCTTTGAATATTTCATGGCGATGACTTAAATCTTTACCTATTTTCTTTCCTTCTTCTGTGAGATGGATAAGACTATAAGGGCTGTAGTCAATATAACCGAGATTTTTAAGGCTCTTTAGCGCGCTTGTTACTGTTGAACGAGAAACTTTAGCTTGCTCTGCAATGGTGCTTGCACGAGCGGCACCTTGCTGCATTTCTTCAGTATATATGATTTCAATGTAGTTTTCTAAGACACTTGATAGTTTTTTATCTTCTTGAGGTACGGTAGTGTTTTTTGTATTTGGCATTGAAAGTTCCTAATTGAATTTGTATTTATTTTGAAGAAAATTTTAATAATCTATCAACTTATATTTATAGCACTATAAACCTTGATAAATTATGTGTCAATAGCTTTTTAAACGAAAAAGGAGTTAGAAAACTCTAACTCCAGATTTAGAGATGTTATAGAATTTTGTAAGTCTAACTTGAATAAGCTGATAAAAACATAAGACTTTAGTCTTTGTAATAGGAAAAAATATAATAAAATCAATAAGAAAAAATTTAGCTTCTTATACAGTGATATTAATATTATTGCCTTTTCCCATCGCTTGTAGAGCATTTGATCTACTTTCAATTTCATTAATATTTATACTTAACTGATTAAGCATTTCTGTTTGAAGAGCTTGAGATGTACCGTAAAGTTTAAGGGTAAAACTATTTGCACCTTGTAAAGTTGACATATTTGCTAGCATCATATTCATAAGCGTCACCTTTTTATAAAAAGATTATTGACTCTAAAGTTACTGAGAATACAAAAAACTATAAAAAACTATTCTTATACTTAATATCGAACATTTCTTGCAAAACTTTATAGCTAGGGTGTTCTATTTTTTAAAGTATTCAATATTCTATAACATATATATAAGAAAAAGAGAAAGGTACAAATAAAATTTTAGGGAAAACTTTACTTTTTATAGTAAATAAAGTTTTCCCTAAAAATAAGCTATATTCTTTTGAAACTATTTAACAGCTTCAATTTCTGCAATAATAGCAGGTTTTTGTTTTAGACCTTCAAGGCGTGAAACTTCATTACCGTCTTTTATAAATAACATTGTTGGGAAACCTTTTACCTCAAAGCGTTCTTTAAGGTCTTGGTTTTCATCAAAGTCAACAGTATAGATTGGAAATTCAGGATTGTTTTTATCGATATCTTTAAGAACGAAAGATAGCATTTTGCAAGGTCCACAAGTTTTAGAGTAGAATTCTAAAAGGAGGCCGCCTGTTTTGTCGAGAGCATCAAATTCAGCTGTGTTTACTTCTTTAATCATTTTTTTATTCCTTTATATTAGAGTATTTTTTTAAAGGTTATTGGTTTATTATTTTAGTCCTTCAACATATTTTGAAGCGGTATTTGCTGCAATAGCGCCGTCTGAACATGCTGTAATTACTTGGCGAAGTTGTTTTACTGTAATATCGCCTGCTGCGAAAACACCTTCAACTTTAGTTTGCATTTTGCTATCAGCCTCAATGCAACCAAATTTATCAAGGATGCCTAGATCAGCACAGAAAGAAGATACCGGCTCAAGTCCAATATATTCAAACACTCCATTACAAGTTACATGACGCTCGGTAGCATCTTCTTTGGTAGACTTGAAGCGGATACCCTCAAGTGATGATGAACCAGTAAACTCAAGAATATCTTGATAAGGATAAATATCAACATTTTCCATATCGCGCAACTTATCGCAAGCTTTAGGGTCAGCGGTGAGGTCAAACATAGTTACAACAGTGAGTTTATTTACTATGCCGGCAAGATAAATAGACTCTTCTACTGCAGAGTTTCCACCGCCTATAACAACAACATCTTTACCACGGTATTGTGCACCATCACAGATAGCACACCAGCTTATACCATTACCTGTGAACTGTTCTTCACCAGGTATATTCAATTTGCGTGGGCGAGTTCCTGATGCTATGATAACTGAATGTGCTTCATAGATACAGTTATCTTCTTCACAAGCAATTTCTTTGATTGTGCCTTTATCTTTGATGCTTACAACTGTTTTATAGTCAAATTCTACACCTAATTCTTGAGTGTGCTCAAACATTTTAATTGCAAGTTCAGCACCGCCTAATTGCCCAAGAGCAGGGTAGTTTTCAATTTCATTTGTATTGATAATTTGCCCGCCTGGAGCTAATTTATCAAGAAGTAAAACCTTCATGTTTGCACGAATTGCATAGATAGCCGCAGTCATACCGGCAGGGCCGGCACCAACAATAACAACATCATAAATGTTTGACATGATTCCCTCTTTATTTCAATTATATATTTATTGATTTAGTGGTTATATTTTATATGGTCAGTGGTAATACTTACTTTATATACGGCGTGAAGAGCTTGCTAGTTTAAGTTATAAAATAGAGTAAACGTTTCACGGCATATAAAGATTAGTTTTATTGTTACAGAAAAGTTTTTAGAATATCATTTTAGTTTAAATAAATTGTTTAGCAAGATATTGTTATTATAACAATAAGTAAATAAAAATGTCTATTCACTATTTTTTAACAGATATTAAGTTTTTCTTAATTTATTTCTATAGTAAGAAAAATTAATCTATAACAGCAATAGCTTCAATTTCAATTTTCACATTTTTCGGTAGGGTTTTAACCGCAACGCAAGAACGAGCAGGAAAATTCTCTGTAAAGTAAGAAGAATAAACTTCATTTATTTGTGCAAAATCGTCCATATCGCTAAGGAAGACAGTTGTTTTTACAACGTTTTCGGCTTTAGCATTTGCTTCATTCAATACTGCAAAAAGATTTTTCAAAGACTGTTCAGCCTGTTCCGCAGCAGTTTCACCAACGATTGAACCTGTTTCAGGGTCAAGCGGTATAGATCCGGAGGTGAAAAGCATATTTCCAACTTTTACAGCTTGCGAATAAGGGCCGATTGCTTTAGGCGCTTTATCTGTGGATATAATATCTTTTTTCATGTTTTCCTTTATCTATTTTAGTTATAGTTTAGAAGCGATATGCTTTTTTGTTGACTTATGAACAAAAAAGTTTTTTAAAAAATACATATAAATATTCTTTAGATGTATTTTTTTTTGTTACTCGGTATTGAGTAATCGCAAAAATATTATTGCGCCATTTATGTATATCTTTTTTTTTATAATTCGTCAAGCATATAGGTGAAGTGGAAAAGTATTTTTTCACAAATGATGAGAGTCACGTTATTTCAATTTATGCGTATAAAGTAGGTTTGAGAAATAGATATTGCTATGTCTTCTAACATATTGATTTATTGAAAATGTTTTTTTATGGAAAGAAGAATCTTGAAGGGGGGGAGTCATAAATTAGAATAAGGTTGATGAAAGTAGTTGATGTAAGCTTATGACTTGACGTATCATACAGTCTAGTATAGAATAAAGGTTCTTGGTATCTAAGAAATATATTTGATGATTGTGTCAGAGTTTTAGAGTTTGAGTAATCACAAATTGCATTAAGGGGGTTTTATGAAAAGCATTTCTCCTTTGTTTACAGTATTCTTAGTATTTACATTATTGATAGTTTCGTTTTTGATAGGGAGTTTTGCAATTGCGAATGAAAGCGCAGGCCAAAAGCTTTATCAACCGTGTTCAAATTGTCATACAGAGGCAAATAAGAAGCTTTTTGGTAAAGATGAAACATATCTATTAAACAAGATAAATGGCTTTGCTGAAGGAAGCTTTAGTGCAGGTTCTGGAAAAAAAATGCAGGATTTACTAAGCCCACTTTCTACGGAGCAAAGAAGCGAGCTAGCGAAATATATCAGTACAAAGTAAAAACTTATTAGGTTTACCGATTCCTTGATAAAATGCGAAATTTATATTTTGACGACACTATCTAGGTATAAAATAAGAAAATTTTCAGAAGTACAAAAAAAAGCTTGCAATCTTTTTTGATATCCTGTATAAGTTTTCTTCGCTGGAAAGGTGTCCGAGTTGGCCGAAGGAGCACGATTGGAAATCGTGTGATGGCTTATCCCCATCCAAGAGTTCGAATCTCTTCCTTTCCGCCACATAAAAAAATATTAGAGTCTCATAATGTATATAAACCATTGTGAGGCTTTATTTTTTTAAGGGGTTAGCTTTACTTTATAAAAAATTAATGCAGCTGTATTTTGAAGATAAATAAGTAAACCTCCAGTAAGAGCCCTAGGAAAGATATCTTAAAGGAGGAATACACTAGTTTTCATAAATTATTTTTATTAAATTCAAATTGTTAGGAAAATTTATTTACCTGTCAGAGATAAAAAATTAAATTCCTTTACCGAAAGAACACGCAGGATAGTGACAAACTTTGCAATTTTCACAGAGTCCACCGTGGGCGAGTTGAATGATATCATGCTTTGTTACACGAATTCCGGCAAGTATTTTCGGCATAACGATATCGAAAATGCTTGCTTTGTGATACATGACACAGCCGGGTAAACCTACGATTGGAATAGTTCCTTTATAGGCGAGCATAAACATTGCACCCGGAAAAATTGGTGCGCCATAAGTAACAACTTCATCAGCTACTTGTTTGATTGCTGCAGGGGTTTTATCGTCAGGATCTACGCTCATTCCACCGGTAACAGCGATGAAATCTGCGCCATTTGCAAGGGCAGCTTCAATTGCATTTATGGTAGTTTCTGTTTCGTCAGGTGTTATTTCGCAGGAATGAAGTGAGCTATTCCAGTTATCGAATTTTTTCTTAAGGATTGGAGTAAAAGCATCTTCAATGCGACCTTTATACACTTCACTGCCTGTTACAACTAAACCAACTTTCAAACTTTTAAATGGTGTCACAGTCAATAAAGATTCTGCATTTGCACAGCTTTCTTCTACCGCTTTAATAGATGCTTCACTTACTGCGAGCGGAATTACTCGCGTGCCGGCAACTACACGATTTACATCAATTTCTTGCATTGAATGTAAGGTTGCTATCGTGACATCAGGAATACTATTGAGCTTGTTAAGAAGTGGAATGTTTATTTTTAAAAGTCCTTGAACTGTACTCTTAAAGCTTATTTTACCTTCTTCCGGTTTGCCATAAGTAATATTTTCACCTGAAATTGCTTTTGCAATCCTATAAGCGGCGTCATCTTCATGGACTAAACCATCGTCTTCCCAGATATAAATATTTTCTTTACCGATTCTGAGAAAATGTTCAACATCTTCTTCCTGAATA
Organism: uncultured Desulfovibrionaceae bacterium; assembly: GCA_964371865.1. Taxonomy (GTDB): domain Bacteria; phylum Desulfobacterota; class Desulfovibrionia; order Desulfovibrionales; family Desulfovibrionaceae; genus CAYJAZ01. The sequence continues at coordinate 65,358 of CAYJOR010000003.1, forward strand.
AGATGACCGCGTGAAAAAGCTACCTTTTTATGTTTGCCCGGTAGAATCTCTGTAATGTCATGGCAAAGTTTCATGCCAACCGCTTCTCTAACTGATATCGCCTTCATATGTGTATCCTTAGTCTATTTTTTATCTCTAACGGTTAGGAGATAATCCCCGTGAAGAAAGTTTTCTTTGAAACCCATTTTTTTTATTTGCAAGCTTACAAAAGTAATATGTGTTTTCAAAAAAAGTATGTATTCTAAAGAATAGAATACTAAATAAGTAAAAATTTGTAAATAGTTATGAGGTAGAAAATATTATTTTATGTAAGTATAATCTGAAAAAAGCTTGGTTAAAAAATTAACGTAATTGTGTTTTAAGGAAGTGGGAGAGAATTCATTCAATGCTAGAGAGGGGAAAAGCTTATTTTTATAAAAAAACGTGCTCTCCCCCTCTTGAAAAAACTAGTTATTTATTATCTACACGAGTTTTTTGTAGATAATCCATACGTTCGTAGAGTTCACAACCTAAATCAAAAGGAGCTTGTTTGAATTCTTCGCCTCTAGCAAGAGCATCAATGCCTGCTTTTACTTTGTCAGGTGAAGCTGGAAGGGTAGTGATACGTACGCCTGTAGCATTATTGATAGCGTTCATGATTGCAACGTGACCACTGCTTTGGAAGCCTTCAGCACATCCTGTAGATCCGTGAGGTCCGTTTTTACGTTCTGTAACTTGGAATACAACGTTGATATCGTCAGGTACGTCGATACAGCGCGCTACACCAGCACCACGAAGGGTTTCGTGTTTTTGCATATCATCGTAGTTTTCACTAAGTGCAAAGCCAACACTGTGAGCGAATCCGCCCCATGCTTGACCAAGAACAGCGTGAGTACTACCTACAACGCCAATATCAGTGATAATATTTGCATTTTCCACAGTTACTTTACCTGTTTCAACATCAACAGATACTTCAACCACGTTTACAACATAGTTTTGAGCTACGTTACCATAGCCATGACCTGTATCTTTATTGATATCAGATGATAAATCTTCGTAATCTCCATGGAAACGAGTTGGTAAGCCTTCTGCTTCCATTTCTTCCCAAGTGCGGTAGCTACCGTCAGCTTTAGCCATAGCAGCAAGCATTTTTCCTGCTGCATCAAGAATTGCTAAACCGGCAACGTGGTGTGAACGGCTACCTGATGCTGGGCCAGTATCTGGGCAAGTTGCGGTATCGTTCATAACAAGGTGAATTTGTTCCTGTGTAATGTTAAGTGCTCTAAGTGATTCGTGGGCATGAACTGTAAGACCAAAGTCAGCACCTTGACCTACGTCAGCCCAAGTTGCGTACACGTTTACACCACCATCTTTACGTAATTCAAGGTCAACATGTGAGTGATCCGGCACTTTAGAAACGTGATAACCACCAAGAGCAAGACCAACACCATATTTTACTTTGTCATTAGAAAGTTCTTTTGCTTTCTTTTTACCGGCTTCGTAATATGGTTTAGCTTTTTCCATTAATTGTGGCATTACATATTCACGATAAGGAACTGAAGTTGATGATAGTGTTCCTTCGTGTGCAAGGTTGTTGTAGCGGAAATCATAAGGGTCAATTCCCATTTTTTCAGCTAACATTTCAATGATTTGTTCGCCCATCATATAAGTTTGCGGTGAACCAAAAGCGCGATATGCTGTACCGTAGTTTGAGTTACTGAATGCTGTACGGTTAAGAGCACGTATATTTGGAATATCGTAGTAGTTGCCGATGAAACGAATAACTTTAGTTGATAAGTTGCCTGCCATTTCGCTATAAGCACCGTGATCGATACCTTGTAAGCTATCCATAGCAATGAGTTTACCGTTTTTATCACATGCTAAACGCGCGTTTGAGAATACAGGTGAACGTTTACCGGTTGTATGTTGATGTTCTTCATAGCTCAAATCCATAGCAACAGGAGCGTTTAATGCAAGAGCACAAACAGCAGTTAAAGCATAGTTGCCAGGTGACATACTATAACCAAAGCTACCGCCCGCCTCATTACCTATGATACGGATATCTTTAGGAGCAAGACCAATAGCATCAGCCATTTGTGGAATAATACCATAGAGGAACTGAGTTTTACACTGGATAGCAACGCCATCAGCATGTGGATACGCATGAACGATTTCTGGTTCAATAGGAAGGTGTGGTTGTCTTGTTGTGCTGAATGAGCCTTCTGCAACGATAACATCATCACGTTTAAATATTTCGCGAGTGTCTTCACCTTTATAAAGTGGCTGTTCCATATAGATATTTGGAATGCCTGGATGAACTTCTTCTGCACCAGCTTTTGCAGCATCCATGAAGTTTAACATTGGAGTTTGTTGAGTGAAGTTTACTTCAACTAAGGCAGCAGCTTTTCTTGCTTTTTCACGTGTGCTTGCAGCAACAACAGCTATAACATCACCATATCTGTAAACTTCATCTTCCACTAAAACAGGGCGCTCTTTACCATGGCAAAGACTGTGTACAACACCTTGAGGTGCAACGAATCTGTTAGTACCTTTAACGTCTTTAGCAGTGATAACAGCTTTTACGCCTTCTACTTCCATAGCTTTTGAAGTATCAATACTATTCACTTTTGCTCTGTGAGTTTTAGCAATGACTGGCGCAAGATGATATGTACCTTCCGGCATAGCAAGAGAAATATCTCCACCGTAGTTACATGTTCCTGTTACACGAGAAACACCTTTAGGTTTAACCATATCAGAGCCATAAAGTTTTCCACCTTCAGGATTTTTAGGATAAAGCTCTTCCATAGTTTTTTCGCCACGCATAACTTCAGCAGCAGCCATAACAGCGTCGATAATAGGTTTGTAACCTGTGCAACGACAAACGTTATTATTTTTAGTAAACCATTCACGCACTTCTTGACGTGTTGGTTTTGGATTTGCAGTCAATAAAGCTTTAGCAGATAAAATAAATCCAGGTGAACAAAAACCACACTGAACAGCTGCATAGGTTAAAAAAGCTTGTTGTAGTGGATGAAGGTGCGCCGCAGTTCCTACACCTTCGATTGTTTCAATAACAGAGTAATCTTTGATGGCTTTCATTTTACGAAGACATGCACGGGTTACTTTATTATCAAGAATAAGGCTACATGCACCACAGTGACCTGCTCTACAAGCAACTTTAGTTCCAGTTAAACCCATTTTACGTAAAACATCAACCAATAAATCATCGTTGTTGCACAGAACTTCACGCTCTACACCGTTAATGTTGAGAATAGCTCTTCTAATACTCATGAACGCTCCTAAAATAATCATGTTTTAAAAAATATTAAGCAGTTAAAATATAAAACAAAAGTTTACTTCTATTCTAATTTTATATTACCCTCAAAATTAGAACAGCTAAGGTATGTTTCTAAATTCATTCTTTTGCATTTTTTCTTCCTTAAAGGTGATTATTTATTCCGCTTATATATCTTTATAATACACTGTACGTCATAAGAAAATACTTTAAGTTGAAAATTCCACAAAGTCTCATAATTCAGAAACACACCTTAGTAAATATCTTGAATTATATGAACAATAAAAAGTTTATTATGCTTTAACAAGCATTGATAAATTTGTCAACCTATGCAATTATTTTTATACAACCTTAAATGATGCTTTTTATCTAGTTGATATGATATGTTATTTTTTTAAAAATCTTCAAAAAAGTTATTGCTTGGGAAAATTCTCATTATTAACGAAAAAAGAAGAGAAGTTTCTTTATTTGGCTTATATACATGTAAAATAATACATGATAAAAAAATTAATTATTTTATTTAAATTGTAATCTTTCTCATAAAAAATATAGATAGTAAATCTATATTAATAAAAAAGAAAACAGAGCCTTACTCGAAGTCTCTGTTTTCCTGAATTGACAAAAGTGTCTAGGGTATGTTTCTAAAATAAATTTAGAAATTACACACTAACCAACATATTTTTTAACTTGATCCTCGTGTTTTTTGGAGTTGATAGCGTTTTCAACGCTGTGATGCACACAAATTTTTCCAACAGGATTAAGGTGAACACCAACGCTTTTGAAAACAACAAGACCAACCGGAATCCCTACAACAGTAAGACATAACGCAATTGCTTGAAGTGCAGTACATATAGCAAGAATCAATCCTATTGGGAAATAGATAATTCTAATAATGAACGAATATGTTTTCCAAAGTGCATTTTGATTTAAATTCGTATCAGAAATAGATACCATAGAATAAGTGAAAGGAAGAAGTAAAAACTTAGAGTACTGAATTAATCCTAATCCAATAGGAGCAGTAACAACAAGAACTGTAAGTAAAAGACCAATTAAAAAAGCACCTAAAGCAGATAGAAAACCACAGAATGGTATGTGCCAAAGGATATTTCCTATAATTCGTAACATAAAACCTCGCATAAATTTGTGTAACACGCAATTTATAGCACTTATGATAGACTGTCAAGAATAAGCTAATACCCCACGTTATTCCAATTTATGATTTCTTGAGGGGGAAAACCGCGTTTTTTCTTAAAAAACGAGTTTTTCCCCCTCAAAATCCCCCTTTCCTTAAAAAATAATTATTATTAATTCAAGAAATTATAGAATTTCTAATACTTTTATTTTAGTTGCTCTTGAAATATGTTTTATACGCATAAATTGGAATGACGTACCCTCACAAGCACGCTATTCTAATTCGCATTTAATTCCCCAAAAAAAATTTTATGCTATAATTAAAATCTCACCGCATGCACAAGTTTTGCGTAGCCATAAAACTAATGCGGTGAAATTAAAAGTTTTGTAAGGAAAGGGTGGGGGCTTGGGGGAGGGAAAACCTCAACTTTTTCAAAAGTTGTGGTTTTCCCTCCCCCAAAATTCCAAATTAGAACGTTCTGTCTTCTCAATAATAAAGAGAAAAAAACTCTTGCAAGAAAATTATTATGGATATAGACTCATATAAAACATTATTTTTATCGTAAGGAGAATATTTATGTCAACAGAACAAGCTTGCGCACAAGTGGACGCATGGTTAGGAAATTGGAGTGTTGATCCTTTAAATGCTAAAATTGCTTTTAATGGTTATTATAGTTGGTTGAAAGAACAAGGTGTAGAGCTTGAATTTAATGAGCGTCCTGGCATAAGTTATTCTTTACGTGCTAAACTAAGTTCACAAGAAAAAAGACCTCTTTTTGTGCTTGTAGATGTTGTAGATGATGATGCTGAAGAGCGTTGGTTGTCAGTTTGTTTTTACAACGATATGGTACAAGATCCTGATGAAATTGGTGACTTTGTTCCTACTGGTCTTATGGGGGAAGATGCACTTTGTCTAAACCTTGATGAGGATGACGCAAACATGAAAATCTATATTCAATCTCGTATTGAAGAAGCTGCCGAAAGCGCAAAAAAATACTAATATAATAGTGTAGGGCATGTTTTAGAACATGCCCTATTTTTATAAATTCCCAAAGAATAGATGTTTTCTACTAATTTGATATATTAATATTCATAAATAAGCCGAAAAGTAAGATTATACAACGAAACTTTAATTAGGAGCTCTACAATGAAGTTGTTACAAAGAATTTTACTGCCTCTTTCATTAGTTTTAATTCTTTCGATGAGTATTTTAAGCTATTTAACTTATAATCAAACCTCAAACCTCATTACTGATTCATCTATAAATACGATGGAAGTAACAACTATTACTTTACAACGTACTTTAGACTATGCTTTAAAATCAACTGATGTATTTATTAAAACAACTGCAGACGAATACCACGTTGTAGATTTTAGCGTGAAAGAAAATGTAACTGCGAGTGATGTTGCCTCATTAAATAAGTGGCTAGCGGAAAGAACGCGTGAAATGCCAATGATAAATGGTTTTAATCTGATAAATAGTAAAGGTATTGTCGTAGCATCTTCAAACTCTTCCGCAGTAGGAAGCGATTTAAACTTTAGAGGTTATGTAAAAACTGCATTAAATGGAAGCGTGCCTAAAGCAGAGCCACGCTTTTCTTCTATTAGCGATGAAGTTTTAATGGCTGTAGTTTATCCAATAAAAGATAATAGTGGAAAGGTGGTTGCAGCCTTATGTGGTGATATTTCTTTTGCTAAAATTTATGATACAATATTTAAAGGTGTAACCGTAGGAAGTAGTGGCTATGCTTTTGCAATTGACGGAGATGGACGTATAGTTTTAGATCCTAACCGCGATAATCTTTGGAAAGATAATTTACCAGTCACTCCTACAATGAGAGAAATTGCAAATAAAGGTGATGGAGTAACAAATTATGTAAATCTTGCCGGTTATCCTGTTGTTGCTTTCCACACAAAAATGAAAGGTAGTGATATCACTGTTATAGCAAGAGCAGAAGAACGTGATATTTTTTCAGACCTTACAACTCTCAGTAATTTAGCTATGACAGCGACAATTATTGCAGTTATTTTAAGTTGTTTAGTTGTATACTTTATTGTTCGTCCTGTAGTAAATGCAGTCTCAAAAGGTTCAGATTTTGCTATTGCAGTCGCAAATGGTGAACTTGATGTCAAACTTGACGTAAATAGAAAAGATGAAATTGGTCAACTTGCAGATGCACTTCGTTCAATTCCTAAATCACTATCTGAAATTATTGTTGAATATAATCGAATTAAAAAAGAACTACAAGGCGGTAACATTCAAGTTAAAGGTGATACGAATGGCTTCAAAGGTGCTTTTGCAGAACTTATATCAGGCACAAATACAACTCTAAATCAATATCAAAATATCATTGATGTTCTAACATCTCCAGTAGTTGTGCTTAATAAAGATTTACGAATTGTTTATCTAAATAATAAAGGTAAAGAAGTTGCAGGTTCAAACTATATGCAAAGAACCTGTAAAGAAGTTATGAATAGAGATGACTCTGATACGCTTAACGATGCGCTAAATAAAGCAGTTTCAACTCTACGTCCTGCAACATCAACAACTATTGCACGTCCTGCCGGTAAGGTTCTTGATATTTCTTACACTGCAATTCCATTTACTGATGAAAAAGGTAAACTTGCATGTGTTCTACAGCTAATCACAGACTTAACGGAAATAACAAATACTCAAAGAAGAATTGTAGAAGTAGCGAATGAGGCGCAAAATATTTCAGAACGTATGGCAACCGCTTCAAGAGAGTTATCAGTTCAAGTTGAACAAGTAACACATGGTGCACAAGTTCAAAGAGATAGAGTAACCTCAACCGCAACAGCTATGGAAGAGATGAATACTGCTGTTTTAGAAGTTGCACGTAATGCAAGTGATGCGAATATGCAATCAAATAACGTGCATAACAAAGCTACCGATGGAGAGCATATAGTAAATCAAGTAGTAGATGCAATTAATAGCGTTAATAATGTTTCAATTGAACTTGAAGCAAATATGGAACAACTTGGTAAACAAGCTGAGAGTATTGGTAGTGTTATGGACGTTATTTCTGATATTGCCGACCAAACAAATCTACTTGCATTGAACGCAGCAATTGAAGCAGCAAGAGCAGGTGAGGCAGGGCGCGGGTTCGCCGTTGTAGCCGATGAAGTAAGAAAACTTGCTGAAAAAACTATGACAGCTACCACAGAAGTTGGTAATAGCATAAGAGGTATTCAAGAAACTACCACAATAAATATTAATCACGTTGGTGAAAGTGCACGTTGTGCGGCAACCGCAACAGAACTGGCTACTAATTCAGGAAATTCGTTATCAGAGATAGTATCACTTGTAAATGTGAATACAGCTCTTATTTCAGGCATTGCAACAGCAGCAGAAGAGCAATCTTCAAGTTCTAAAGAAATTAATGTTTCTATTGATGAGATTAACCATATAGCCGGAACAACTGCAGTAGGAATGCAAGAAGCTTCTCAAGCCGTACATGAACTATCAGAAATGGCATTAGAGCTTCAAGTGTTACTTAAAAAATTACAACAGTAATTATTTATATTAACTATACTTAGAATAGTATTTTTTCGAGGGGGAATTCACGCTTTTTGATAGAAGCGAGGTTTCCCTTTCTTTGTTTTTACTCTCTTCTTAGAATTTTATAAAACAATAAAGACCTCTGCATAATTACTGAACACCTTATTGAGAAAAGCTAATAATTTTCTTTTTACTTTAGGGTATGTTTCTAACTTATTGATATTCCACTAAATGGTTTTTAAGGAAGGGGGAGAGCTCGAGAGGGGGAAACACCGTTTTTGACTCAAAAACGTGGTTTCCCCCTCTCGAAAATAATTATGCAGAGCTCTTCAATAATGATTCACAAAACTTTAAAGAAAAATCACGGCATTCGCAAATGAGCAAATACCGTGATTTTTAATGTGTGTTTCTAAAATAATTCTGAATGTTACTTATTAAACTATCAATATCATTTTTCATCTTTTACGTAAATAGGGAACTATTCATAAGCAGTTTCTTTTTTATCAAGATACTGTATAGAATCATATTCTACGGTGTAATTATAGTTAGCATCGGCATCAATATAAACTCAGTATATTATTTATTGCTCAAATTTTTCTTTTAGCTTTAGATAAAAGTTTTTCTGGGTTCTGTCTCCATCATGATTAGGAAATATACATTCTGGTAATTGGCCGGCACTATTGTGTTTTATCACGCACTCAGCACATTGACCGTGGATTTTACAGTTCATGTTTTTGCATGGACAATTTGGATTAGCTTTCATAAAAACTCCTAAAGTATAAATTGATTTTCTTTATTATAAAGTGTTCTATAACCAAAGTTTAAGGCTAGGAACACCGCCAAACAAACAACAGTTGATATACATATCGTGATTGAAATTTGATATAAAATTGCAGACATAGGGGATTCTCCGGAAAGAATTTGCCCTGTCATCATACCGGGTAGCGAGACAATTCCCATCCCAATCATGGTATTTATTGTAGGCAGTAGGGCTGTTTCAAGAGCAGAGTTTACCATAGGTAAGAGAATTTTTTTTGGGCTTGCACCTTGATTTAGTAATACTTCAATTTGTAATCTTGATTCTTTAACTTTTGCAGTAAAGGTTTTTACTCCAAGTGCTACACCTGTCATTGCGTTTCCAAGTATCATTCCGCTTATAGGAATAAGGTATTGAGGATTTAAAATTCCTTCACCTATAACAATTGTTATAAAAAAGAGTATTATCAAAATAGCTGATGAGCTTATCGAAGCACCTATAATACATTGAAATTTTCTACTGATTCCTTTATTTACCGATAAAACTCGTTGAATTGCAAAAGCTGTCATCATAGTTACATATAAAATAATGAGAATTGGATGCGCTTCTTCAAGAAGATACATCAGTACATAACCCGCTAATACGAGTTGAGCTGTCATTCTAACACTTGCAATGAAAAGTAATTTTGCTTGAGATATTTTGCTCAGCTTCATTATAAAGCCAACTAATAAAAGAAGTAGGTAAATAAGTGAAAAATTAAAGATGTTTATATGTACTGCATTATCCATTTATTTTTGCTCCGTTCAAATCTATAACATGTTCAGCAAATTTTTCAACTAAAGAATTGTCATGACTAATAATAAGCAATGTTTTTTTATTCTCTTTTGCATAATTAGTAATATTTTCGAGGACTTTATGACTGAGTTTACTATCTAAAGCAGAGGTCGCTTCATCAAGCATAATTGTACTAGCTTCCATTGAAAGGCAAATTGCAATGTAGACTCTTTGTTTTTCTCCGCCTGACATATTATCACATTCAGTTTCTAAGCAAAAGTTAGCTTCAAGCAGACTAAGGAAATACTTTATTCTTTCTTCTGATATAACTTTTTCTTCACAATAATCATAAAACATCTGAAAGTTATTCTTTATGCTTCCTGAAAACAGGAAAGGGCACTGCGAAATCAGCTTTACTTCTTTTCGTAAAGCTATGCTTTCATATTCAGAAATAGATTTGTTCTTATATAAAATTTCTCCTGATGAAAAATTATCTGTTTTGTTTAAAAGCTTTAGAAAGGTGCTTTTACCGCAACCACTTTCACCTATAATAAAATTTACTTTATCAGCTAATATCGAAACATCTTTATACTTGATAAAATCTTTATAAATGAGGTTCTTAGTTATATACATAATGTTTTCCTTGTGTTTTTACCTAGTCTAAGATATAAATATCTCTTAGACGAAATAAGATATCGAATTTCAATATCAGTTTTCAATATCGTAGTTCGATATCAATATGTCTAGCACAAGGAAATTTAAAATGCAAGACCCAATTTTACGAAAATTATTTTTAGGTTTTATACATGTACATATACTTCACCACGCAAAAGAAGAGCCAATATTTGGTGCTTTTATGATAGATGAATTGAAATCTCATGGTTATGATATTAGCCCGGGAACGCTCTATCCTATTTTTCATAGCCTTGAAAAAGCAGAACTTTTAACCGTTGAAAATAAAAATGTAGAGGGTAAAATAAGAAAATATTATTCTATTACAAAAAAAGGTGAACAAGTTCTTATAGAAGCAAAAAAGCAAGCAAAAGAACTTGTAAGAGAGTTATAGTCAAATTATTGTAGTAACAATCCTAGATTTGGGTGAAGAAGTTTTCAAAAAGTAGAATGTGCTTCTAAATTAATTTTTTTTGCGTTTTAATGAAAATTTCACAAAATTTCTTAATTTAGAAACACATTCCAATTTTTTTAAGGTAGTTGACTCATTGTATGAGTCTGCAAGTTCTTCTTATTGATTGAAAGCTTTATTTGATTCTTTTAAAGCAAAAGCAATCACAAATGATAAAAAGAATAATGCTGATGAAAACAACATAACAGCCGGATATCCATAATTATCGGCTAATATACCTGCAAGATAAACGATTCCGCCAGAACCTAAAATTTCGCCTACGGCCATAAGAATTGCGCTACCAGAAGCTTTTAGGTGATTTGGTAAACCTTCAATAGGAATAATTGTATTGAAAAAAATGTGGATTGAGCCAGCAAGTCCACCAAGTAAAATAAAGCCGCCCAGTCCTAAATAAGAGCTTGTAAATAAATACATAAATAAAGGCCCTATAGCGCAAGCTAAACATGCAATGATAAGCACAGGTTTTCTGCCAAATTTATCAGTGGAACGTGGCACAATGAAAGTGTAGCAAATAGAAACAAGCCCCATAGATGAAGCAATTATGCCTATTGTTTCTAAATCTACTTTTAAAGTTTCTTCAAAATAAAGTGGTGCATAAATAATCATGGCAAAAAATGCACCTAAGGTAAGTATAGCTAATAAAATACATGTGAAGATGTTAGCATATTTAAAAATATCCATAGGCTTTACATCTACTTTTTCTAAGTTTTCATCAACTTGAACTGTTACGTCCGGTATAAATTTGACTATTGCAAGCCCAACAAGAACAGTAGGAATACCAACAAGACAAAGTGACATTTGCCAATCACTCATAACTGCGAGTTGTGTGATAACAATAGGTGCAAGAATAGTTGCTAAGCACTCACCACCAGCCAAAATAAATCCAGTATTGGTTCCGAATTTATTTTCGCTTGAAACTTTTTCAGTGATAGAGAAAACCATAGCTAAGACAGGGCCAAAACCAATGCCTACCAACATACGGGCTAATAAAAATGTTGTAAAACTATCAGCAATTATAGAAAGCATTGAGCCAACACCAACGGTGATAACTGAGCCAGCCAAGAATTTTCTTCTTTTTCCTTGCTTATCAGAAATAATACCGACAATAATGGCTGAAATTGCCATCACTATAGTTGAAATAAATACAATAAGTCCAATGTCAGAGCCACTTATAGCTAAATCTTTTTCTATAACTGGTAAAACATAGTTGATTGACAGTCTATTCATAAACGTAAAACCAAAAACCAACGCGAATATGAATATAACTTTGTTTTCACTAAATCTACTTCTTTCCATTCTACTCTCCTTGTTTTAAAAAGCGTAAAAAATCATCAACTTACTTTACAAACTAAATATTCTTGCCAACCCACAATAACTCTGCGATACCCTCGAAGTTCATTATCAAGTTCATTATCGCTTGTATCAACATAAAGGCTTTGATCTGGCAAGGAATAAATTTTTGAAGCTGTTGCGACCACCCATATATTTTCTATACCTATTTGTTTTATCACCTCCGGGCTTAATTGTTGATTTCCTCTTCCAAAAATATGCCCTTGTCCACCAATTACTGTAATAATAAGTTTACAAGGATGTTCTTTTGTGATTTTTAATAAATCTTCTTCTCTTAAATCATTTCCGATTACTTCATTATTTAAGAACGCATCAATTCCAAGTAACGAGCACGGCAAACCCATTGCTTTTTCAATGGAAGTAACTGTGCTGCCGGCACCAAATAAAAAACATTGATTTGGATTTTCTTTCTTGATTCTATCTTGTATTTCTTCAGAAATTCCACCCACATCATCAATATTATTATGCGAGGTTGCTTTAGGGTTTTGCATTACGCCACGCAAAATAGGAACTGATAAATAACCATAAAGTTTTGCTTGTAAGCGCCCACTTCTGTATTCATTTTCGTCAATATCCATAACTTCTGCTGAGCGTGTTGAAACTTGCCCATGTAAGCAAGAAAGAAGTGCCTTACCTGCTGCACACTTGGGCTTGTGGCATAAACGGCTGAATGAATTTTTACACCCGCCGGAATGCCTATAACAGGAATGCTTTCATCAATAGCAGAACAAATATTTCTTGCTGTTCCATCGCCACCGGCAAATAATAAAACATCAATACCGAGCTTTGCTATTTGTGCTGCAATAGCTTCGGTATCAGATGCTTTACTTGGAAATTCTACATTTCCTACAACTTCAGGTGTCAGCCCTAATTCTAAAGCAAGGGATTCGCCCATTTCACCCGGAGCTGTATAAATTGTAACTTCTTCTTCATATTCAAGGAGTATTTTCAAAGCTTCGATAGCCTTGAAGCCCGATTTTTTTACTGCGCCACGCTTCCAAGCTTCGTTTTGAATATCAATTCCGTCACTTCCCTTTAGGCCAACACTTCCGCCAATACCAGCCACCGGGTTTACAATAAATCCTACCTTTTTTTTCATAGCGCATTTCCTTCTAGAGCAGATTTAGAATAATTAATTGTAAGCTATAAACCTATAATGAAGTGACAAGAGTTTTCAAATAAAAAAAGAATGCTTTTCTAAACCATTTTTGTTTGTATATACAATTTAGAAAAACATTCCCATGAACTCCACACTGAACCGGTGTTGGGCATTTGTTTATTTTCTTTTGCCAAACACAAGTAAGCTATTTAATATTATGAACTTTTTTATACATTCTCCATGTTGTCATAATCTTACTAGGATCGTGTTCCCAATAGTTTTTAATGCCGTGACATGGCGCATTATGCGGTGCGGTTCTTATTATTTCAGGGTTATTATAGCATTCATCTGCAACTTTTGCCATAATTGCAACAAACTCATCAATGTCTTCTTTGCTATACGAGTCAGTTGGTTCAAGTGTACATGGTTCAGGCACAATGTGCGGGTGATGGCTTTGCCAATAGTGCTCAAGGCTATAATCCACCATACGTCTTGATATATCTTCTGTGCCAAAGCCTGTATCTTTGAAAAGCTGTTCCCAGCTGTAACGGCATTGTTCAATACGGCGTAAACCTTTGGCATAATACATGGTAATGCCTTTGATTTGTTCCATTTTCTTTACCATGTATTGGTTGTTGAGAACAGCACACATTGCTGCTTCACGCACACCTTCCGGATCTAAAGAACGAATCCACATATACACTCTAAGCATTACGCCGGAGTTGCCTAAGAATTGTCTTACTTGACCAATGCTTTTTTCGCTTCCATTCCAATCTATGCTATAATAATCGTTATTTTTTACAACACGTGGAACTGGTAAATAGTCTTTCAAGAAATCTCTTACACCCATAGCACCAACACCAGGACCCATGCCACCGTGCGGAGATGAGAAAGTTTTGTGCAAGTTATAGTGGATAAGATCAAAACCGGCTTCTCTTGCTCTTGTAATACCCATAATGCCGTTTACATTTGCTTGATCGTAAACGCAAAGTGCGCCCACTTCACGTGCAGCATCAACATATTCTTTGATACGTGGATTGAAAATACCTGTATCTTCAGGATTTGTGATAAAGATAGCAGCTGTACGATCGCTCAATTGTACGATCGCTCAATGCAGCTTTAAAAGCTTCGAGAGTAGGGTAGCCAAGTTCAGGATCTTGCATTAAGTCAACAACTTTATAGCCTGCTGTTGCAGGACAACCGGCGTCGGCAGGATGTGAGAAGATAGTTGTTACAATTTCATCACGTTTATGTTCTTCGCCTTTATCACGCCAATAGGCTCGTACAATAGATGCGTTTGCAAAAATAGCATGCGCACCACCACCCGGTTGGAAAGAAAAGGCATCCATACCGGAAATGCTTTTCATATAGCGTTCAGTTTCATAATAAATATGCAAAATACCTTGCATTGTGCTTTCGTCTTGCATTGGATGAATATCAGCAATTTTTGGATGTCCGTTTGCTGTATGTTCTTGAACTTTTGGGCTATACTTCATGGTGCAAGTACCTTGACCAATATCAACAGAAACATCGTTACCTAAAACTTCTTGTGTAAGTCTCATATAGTGTCTGTTTACACGCATTTGCCCAACTTCAGGAAGATCTGGCGCTTTTTTTCTTTTTAGTGCTTTTGGAATGCCAAAATCACTGCCTACAGCTTTTTTTATTTCTTCTGAGGCAAGTGGAACTAAAACTCCACGTTCGCCTTCAGTTGACATTTCATAAATAATAGGTTCATCCCATCTTGCTTCGTGAAAATTACGTAATAATGTTTTTGGATCTCTTCCCATGTAAAAATCTCCTTTTCACTTATGGTTATGTGCATAAGTCTAATTTGTCTCCGACGGCTCAAGAGAATGATTCCCTTGAAAATCTCCATTTCTCCACGATTTTGTCGGAAAGAAATGAGTAGTTCGCAAAAAAATACTTCCTTTGATGTCAAAAAAAAGAATTTTTCTCTACATTTGCAATGTGTTGAGGTAAGATAAGTAAATTATCTTTATAAATTACAAATTAGATTTATGTGTATAGTTATGCGTTAGCGGATAAAATTTCCTTTAGACTTATCACTAAGCAATCAATATTTTCTTTTGTTAATACTCCTGTTACAGCATAAAGTGCGCTTTGGCCAAGTTGAGAGAATTCTTTTGAAAGGTCTAAACCACCAAAAATTTCTTTTGCAAGCAATTTTTTGTTAATTTCTTCAACTGTCATACCAGATTCATCAAAATTAACAACAAACTCTTGAAAAGTTGCGCCGCTGAATAGGATTTTTACACCAGGAATTTCAGCCAATCGAAGTTTTGCATAGTTATGATTATAAAGAATAGTTTCGCCTACTTCTTGGAAACCTTTTGGTCCCATAAGTGTCATGTAAACAGCTGCTGAAACCATGTGAAGAGCAGAACCTGTTCCTGTGAACTCGTTACCCTTTGCACGACGTGCATAGTGAGTACGTTCTACAAGCACATTACCAAAAACATATTCGCCTTCTACTTCCGGATCAACAAAGCTATAGATAAAGTCCTTGAAGTTTACAATATACATCTCTTCTTGCTTCATTGAAATAAAGCCGGCGTGCCCGTTACCACAACTTAGATGAAGACCAAGACTGTGAAGATCACCACAAACAATAGTTGCACCGTACACAGTTGGTGCTTCTAAAACACCAAGTGAAATTGGGTCAACATAAGTGATGTATTCGGCTCCAAATTTTTTGCAAAGTTCGCCAATTTCTTCTCAGCTTCTTCCATTACACCAAAGAAGTTTACGCTTTCAACAACTATTGCGGTTACGCTATCGTCAAGTTTCGCTTTCAAGTCAGCCATATCAAGTTGGCCACTTTCAGGAATGTATTTTATAAAAACCGGCTCAATAACTTGTTCTGCTTGATTTGAGTCAATATAGTTCAAAACAATACGACGAAGTTGTGGATTCATGCTTTCAGGACGCAACACTTTTTGACGGGCATTGATACGATTTGCAATACAAATAGCTGTTGATAATGCTTGTCCGCCATCGTATTGTGGTACACTCATAACATCAGTATCTAAGAGCTCAGCTAATTGGCTATTATATTCGATAAAAATTTGGTATTTACCGTGATCTGCCCAGCTTTCAGCACCGTAACAAGTAAGAATTTCGCCTCGTGTTGTAATTTCATCTACAACAGCCGGTACATAGTGGTTTGCACAACCGGCACCAAGGAAGCTTATGAATTCATTTGAAGTTGTATTTTGTGATAAAACTTTATTAATGTGTTTTCTGATGCCATGTTCATCTAAGATAGCAGGTGGAATATCTAATGCTTCTCTATACTTGAGAAATTCTGGAATTTCTTCATATAAATCCCATAAATCTTTAACACCTACAAAATCCATCATTTCTCTTTGTGGCTTTGGAGCAGAGTTTGGGATATAAGGATACACAATTTTGTCGTCTTTTACATTCGCCATTTTTTACCTTTTCGTGTTTATAAAAATCCAATCATTCCCGAGTCAACAATTGATAACCCACCATCAACCGTAAGTTCTGTACCTGTAATATAAGAAGCTTGCTCCGATGTAAGATACATAATTGCATTAATAACTTCATCTAGAGCTGCAGGTCTTTGCATAGGTACAAAACGTGTTGCTGTATTATATGCTTCTTCTAAAGAAACACTATCTCTTTCCATAATTTCTTCCATTTCTTTATCTGACATAGCTGTGCGTATCCAACCTGGGTGCACAACGTTTGAACGCACACCAAGAGCGCTATAGTCAAATGCAATGGACTTGCTAAGACCTAAGATGGCATGTTTGAAAGTTATATAACAAACTTCATTTCTAACAGCCAGTTTTGCAGAAGGAGAGCCAATAAAGATTATATTCCCTTTGGATTCTTTCAGATATTTCAAAACGGTTTTTGCAGTTAAAAATTGCCCTGTAAGATTGATATTATTTTGTAAGTTCCAATCTTCAACAGAGCATTCTTCTACACTGCCAACTTTCAATAAAGCTGCACATGCAATAGCACAATCAAGTTTGCCTCCATTTTTTTCAATGGCAGCAACCGCTACTTCTTCCCACATTTTTGCATCTGAAATATCCATTTGCACAGGAATAATGTTTTGGTGATTCAAAGTATTTAATCTCTCTTGGTTTAATTCAACAGCAAATACGCGATAACCAGCATCAGCGTATCTAATTGTTAAAGCTTTACCAAGCCCTGAACCAGCACCAGTAATCAAAATCGGTTTCATCCTCATCCTCTCCTTTTTCATAAAAGTTAAATCTTGAAACCAATACTAGGCTTTGCATAGACTAACTACAAAAACAAAGTTAGCATTAAATTAAATATCATGCTGAAATCTATCAAATTTTTTTTGGATGTCAACTTTGACAATGAAAAAAAAGTGATTTTCACGAGTTTTTCGGGCAAGAAAAAAAGTTACCTTGAAATTTTGGAATTTAAAAAAAATACATAAAAATCAATATATTACGCTATGTGTTATTGTTGCTAACTCAACTATTAAATATTATTTAATAAAAAGCGAAAGAAAGCAATGAGGCCTCCCTCATAACCTCTTGAGAATACATATCTTTACAAAAAAACCAACCTTCGATCAAAAGGGGAGTACTCAATTCTTTGTAACAGAGCCATAAAAATTGGACTGTAAGAATGAGATAATCGAAGTAAAAATCCCTTTTTATTCAAGTTATGTATGTTTTGATACACGTCTTTCATAAAAAAGGATTTATTTCTTGCTTAAATGACAAAATTTCTGAAATTAGAAAGACATTTTAGTAACAATTCAAGCATTTATTTTTAGAAATCTCTTGAAGAGCCACCACCACCAGACGAACCACCACCGCCATAATTGCTATCGTCAGAGGAAGACGAACCCAAAGAATCATCGTCACGTTTTGAATAATTACCTTTACCGTTTTCAGGTGAAAAGTACATAAGCAAACTTATAAAAAGACCCAGAATAGTAAGAGGAAACAGTATAATTACAAAGGGTGAAAGCCACTTGAGTGCACGCACATGCTGTTCAATCTCTTTCTTTACTTCTTCTTTTGTTTTTAGATTCTTTCTTAATAAGCCATAGTTTTTAGCAATTACAGCCATATGAGCAGGTATTTTAAGGATTGCAAAACCTTTCCAAAAAATGAAAACTAAGCCGACAAGTCCAATCACTGTTTTTACGATTTCAGGAGGAGTAAATTCCACATCTACATGTGAAGAAGGTATTTCATCTTTAGCTTTTTGTTTAAATATTTCAGGCTCTTCAACCATAAGACCTAAACTATTTTTTTCAGAAATTTCATTCACAAAGGCGATAAAACCTTTTCTTAATCCGCTATCCCAATCATTTACTTTTAGGTAGGGAATAATAAATTCATCTTGAATTGCGCCTGTTTTACCGTCGGGGAGAATACCCTCAAACCCATAGCCTACTTCAACTCTGAATTTTCTTTCTTCAAGAGCAAGGAGAAGTAAGAGACCATTATTTTTTTCATTATCGCCAATGGCAAACTTTCTAAAAAGTTCTGTTGCGTATTCTTCAAGGGCTTGACCTTCCATGTTTGGCACTGTAACAACCACAACTTGTGAGCCATCAATTGCATTAAGGCTTTTTCCTGTATCAGAGATAAATTTTTTAGTATCTTCAGAAAGAATATCAGCATAATCGTTCACATAAAATTCAGGTGTAGGCTCAAGCAATGCGTAAGAAGTATAGGCTATGGCTAATGAAGATATAAAAAGGACGAAAGATAGTAAAACTTTTTTCATAGTAACCTCGCATACTATAATTTAATAATTCAGAAAGTTACGTTTTGAAGGCACTATATTGGTAAAAATAATTTTATTTAGATTTTTTAGAAAAATACACTGTGCAGTAAACTAATTCCTTAATTAAGTGAGAGAATAATAATTATTTTTCGTCATACTGTTTTGATAAGTCAGCACCTTTCTACTCGTAACTACTTCGCTTAAAACATAACACTTATCTTTTTCTTACAGATTTAATAGTCTTGAAATTATATACTAAGAGTAAAAGGTGTCAATACGCTAAAAGGCACATTTGTGCTTATTTATTTTTATATGTTATATCGATTTCAAACTTAGCAACTATGATTCAATATTTTAATATAATAAAAAAATTGAATCTTTATATCAACATATGTTACATCAAAAAAAGTTGATTTGAACAGTATTTTAATCGTGGGAGTAAATTTTTATGAAAATTATACAGATTAAAGACATTCCAATTGGATTTTTTGCGATGACAATGGCCTTATGCGGTCTTGCTTTGGCATGGAGATTGAGTGGAATTTCTCTAATTTTTAGCAATATGTTTGCACTTCTTGCGATTGCTGTTTTTATTATAGTTTCGTGCACTTATTTTACAAAATTTCTACAGTTTAGACAAAATGTTAAACTAGAATTCACCAATCCTATAATGATGAGTTTCTTTGGTACAATACCTGTTTCTATTATGTTTTTGGCATCAATTGTGAGCAGTTTGTGGAGTTTTCTTTCCTTGCTATTATGGATTTTAGGAGCAAGTTTGCATGTAATTCTTGTTCTTTACACATTAGGCCAGTGGGTATTCCATAGAAAATTAGATATAGAAAATCTTACACCTGCATGCTTTATTCCTATTGTAGGTTTAGCAGTTATCCCTGTTTACGGAGCAGAGCATGGTTTTACTGAAATTAGTTGGTTTTTTTGGGGAATAGGTCTTGCTCTTTGGAGTATTTTACTTGTTTTCGTCCTCTATAGGTTGATGTTTGTCTCTTTATTGCCTGTTCCTCTAACACCAACTTTGTTTATTCTGCTTGCTCCGCCATCAATTATCTTTAATGACTACATCAACCTAACAGGAGAAAGTATAGAATTTTTAGGCATGACAGGCAATATCCTTTATGGTATTGCGACTCTTTTTGCGTGCTTATTGTTGACGCAAATAAAACAATTTATTCTTCCTTTTAATATGAGTTACTGGGCTTTTACATTCCCTGTAGTTGCTTTCTCAATGGCGACAATGATAATGGGAAGAACTATAGAAAATACTACTGTGCTTTTCGTTGGCTATATAATTTTGTTTATTGCAACAGCACTTATTGCTTTTGTATTTACTTTGACGGTTAAAAATATAGTTTTGACTAGATAGTGCCGTCAAAATCACTTTTTCATCTCTTTTTGTGTTAGATTTCAAATGCTTTTTTAGTCATTCATGTTTTAATAAACTTTTTAGCACTTCAAATATTCAACAAGGTTGGAGTTTGATATTGTATCTAGCTCTTTCAGCATATTATGAGGTGTTTCTGTAAATAAGAAACCAAAAGGATTTTCTTCTTTTACATATTCTAGTTCTCGTAGATTAAGAACTTTCGTGAAGTCAGATTTTAATTTTTCAAAATCAAATTTCATGGTATTTGTGTAAGAATTCGGCTTTGTAAGAATTATTATGCTATATACCTTATCTTCTTTGTCTTTTAGCAAAACTTCCCAGTCTGGACGTAGATTTTTTAGATAATAGTCATACGTGTGAAAACCAAAAGCAAAATATGTGACATCAGTTGTACACCAGCCAGCAAAACGTAGAGGGTTGAATTCTATAGGTAAAATATTATCTTTTTCGTTTACCCTTACTTCTACATGAAAAGGGAAGTTTTTTATATCTAAAACTTTGTTTATCTCATTTAGGTAGTTCTCAAAAAGATTTAGCTTTTCTTCTATAATATTCTTACTTGTATAATATAATCTATCGCTTACATCTGCTTGGTTTGTAAAGTCATGTTTCAGTATATTGAGTATAACTGCCTTTCCGTTCTCATCAAAGTAGGCATCAATTGCATATTCATTGCCTTGAATATATTTTTCAAGGATAAATTCCTCTTCTCCAATAACAGAACTAGGATAAAGTTTATTCCACTGCGAAAATGTATTTTTTATGTCTTTTACAGCGTGCTTATATTCTTTTTTATTGTTCAAAACATATACACCCGCACTGAAGAAGCCAACAACAGGCTTTAATACAAGAGGAAAAATATTTTCATCAATTTCAAAATCTTCTAAGTCAGCAAGAGCTACTTTCTTATAAAAAAAGTTTGGATAGAGAGAACGAGTTTTTTCTCGAAATAAAAACTTGTCTTTCATAAGGTTTATGCAATCTATCAAAGAATCATCACTAATATTATTTTTAATCCACTCAATTGAGTTCTCCGATAGAGTATAAAGCCTTGAATTTGAAGTATATAATTTTGCAAACTCTTCACTTTCAATTAGATTAAAAGAGTAATTTTTACTCTCTTCTATTGAAAGTTTGGTTTTTAGAACAGGTATTTTCGATTCTGCAAGATAGCTTTTTAACTCTTTTGAAATATATGGTTTATCAATAATTATCATGTGTTACTCACTTTTTATATCAATTTTTTACTTTGAAGTTTCTGTAGCATCAATAATTTTCATATTCTCATCTGCAAGCGCAATGAGGATAAATTTATTATCTGCATATTTGAAAACACCATATTTTGCATTTACAAATAGTTCGCCTGTGCCTTCTTGAAATAAGTAGCTGTCTGAAAGCGATATATCAATCGACCGTATCGTTTTATATCTAAAAGGTAATAATATTTGATTTTTAGATAACTTATCGCCATCTTTATAGAGAGATATAAATTTTCCTACTTTTTTATCGTCGAATTCAACTATGATACTTTCTCTTTCTATCATCTTTTGATCATATTCTTTTTCTTTATATAACTCACTAATATCATTTTCAATTTGATAGCTTAAATCCATATAATCACCCTGCATAAAAGAACGTGGATCAAGGGGTGCAAGTTCAAAATAAACGGTAGTGGCAGTTTTGATATGTTCTTCTTGCTTGAATATACTATAATTAAAAAATGTCAATAAAAGCACTGTGATAAATAATAATATTTTATTTTTCATCGATTAGAACCTCTTTGTTGTACGCAGTAAAAAGCAATAGAACTGCTCCGCTTGCAAGTAGAGTATATGACTTATAAAGTAATGTGATATCGAGATAATAATAGTAGAATGAAAGAAGTGGGAAAGATATATAAATACAACTCCTCAAAAGTGAAAGTTTTTTAATGCAAAGGCTAAGTATAATCATTCCAATAAGATATAAAACAGCGTAAGCATTATAGTAAGCAAAAAGAGCTATACATGCCAAAGCAAGCAAATGAACAACTGTTTTTGTTAGGTTAAGGTTTTTCCAAAAATTTTCTATTTTCCTTGTATAAAAAAGATAAATAATTCCTATCCAAAAAGCCATGACTAGACTGAAATCTTTATAATAGTTAGTGTAAAAAAGATATTCTCCAATTTCCGAAAGCATAAGGAAAATTTTCAGTGTAAAATTCACAAAGAAAATCTTAGAAATTAAACTCAAAGAATTATATTTATTTTCTAAAAGATATGCCAAAGTCATAACGGTTAACTCTAAAATTGTCCAAAGCATAAACCAGAAAGGCATTTCAAAAAATCCCCAAGATATTAGAATGATTGTAAAAAGAATTATAAATGCGCGTGCTATATTGCTATGTGTAAAAGGATATATAATAGCTGTCAGAACGGTAAAAACACAGGCATATTCAAAAATTTCAAACTCTGTAAGGGTAAGGTGTATGGTAATAAGAAAATAACCAATTCCAAGCGCTGTCAAAGAAGTATAAAGGGATACAAAAATATTTTTTCCCCGCGTTTTAACTTCTGTATTGTACCATCTAAATAAATAAATTGAGAAGGTTAGAGCTACTACACCATTAATAAGAAAAAAATAAGAAGATTCTATTGTACCAAGTGTTTCAAAGAAAAATAGAAAAAAGCTAATTAATACAGCATCGCTTATCATTGCCGAGATAAAACATAAGCTATCTCTAATATTACTTGGATTTATTAGATTTTTTTCACTTCCTTTTCTTGGAGTAATAACAATTTTCTTTTCATCAATAGTCATATTTTGTTTAACTTTTTCTTTTTCTATAGCTACTGTAGCATGCTCAATCGATTCTTCTTTTGTATCAATTGTATTTTGGTCAATCCTTTTAAATTCTCTATATAACATTCCAATATATTTAGTTATTCCGAGAAAGCAAGAAATTACAAAAATTGTAAGGAAGGAAAAAAATACTATATTAATTTGGATATTTTGAACTATTAAGTAAGTCAGTATACAAACAATAGAAGTAAGATTTATTACAATCATTACAAGATCTTTTAGTCTATATCGGTAAATCAAAAATAGAAGAACTGTAAGCGCAATAGAAAGCAGAGTAAAAATACCATTACTTCCTTCGTCTATCTGGTATACAAGCTGACTAAATATGTAAAATTGAGCAATGCTATAGGGAACTAATCTTGTAAGGTTATTATTCAACCAACTGTATTTATTAATAAACCATTCTCTAGTTGCAAGAAAAAATAGATTTAAAAATGTGGCTGCCATATAAAGATAATCATTATTAAGATACCCAAAAAAAGTATCCCACGAGAGAAAACAAGTCAAATTGAGCAATAAAAGATATAAAATCCATAAAATAGAAAAATTTGATAGAAGCACAAAGGGTAAAATCGCCACCGACCAAGTAGCAAAAAGTTGATAACTATCCGCACCTGTTTGATAAATTTGTCCAAAAACAGCCATAAAAACACCCACAAGCAATGATGCAAATGTGAGAGAAAGTTTACCTACTTTTGATTGTAGTCCAAATTTATAAGCTCCGAAAACTCCAAGACAAAATAAAGATTGGACTAAAGTAAATTTTACTATAACAGGTTTTGCTTGCCAATTATAAGCAAAGAAAAAAACTATCCCAGCCCCTATAAACGAAAGAGCAAGAAAAAGTATAAATACAAAACTTATTTTTTGAAACTCTATTATAGAAAAGGAGCTACCATCATTTGAGTTTTCATCTTTTTCAAAAAAAGGAAAAACTCTATTTATTGTTTGTAATAGCATGATTATATCAATATGTTAGATGTTTAAAAATTGCAAAATCGAAGATAGAAAAGTAAATACTACTTTTCCAAAAAAGATTGGATCATTTATATAAAGTTACATTTTATTAACTTTAGTACCTGCATAGGTAAAGGCATTTTTTACCATGCTGTAAAATGTTCCTTTATCAATACCAATAGGTCTTCCACAAGGGCACCAAATTTTACCGTCATGTTCTTCTACATCGTAAAGTTTGCTGATTCGCTCTTTATGACAGCGTACAACTTCACCTTGCCCCAGTTTTTGGTATTTCCATAATTTTCGGCGACACGCCGCGCATTTAATAGTTAACATACAAAAATTATAGTCTAATTAAATATTTTTTGCAATAGCTATAAAAAAACGGTACTCGAATGAATACCGTTGCTATTTTTATCATTTTTTTATATTTTGAGGCTACAACTTCATCTGATTTTCAACTTCACGACGCTATGTGTACGTAAAGTTATAATCAGTTAGAACTTTTAGCTTTATCATTTTGAAGAAGTTGTACAACACTTGTTAAATTGTATTTTATAGCATAGTCTAATGCTGATAAATCGTCATTATCTTTTGCGTTTATATCAGCACCATGTGCGAGAAGAAGCATTATCATTTCGTGATTATTTTGTTTTATTGCCTCATGTAGGGGGGTGGTGTAAGGATCTGTCTCATATTCTTTTTGATAATACGAGTTACTTACATCTGCACCATAATTCAGTAAAAGTTTAACAGTTTCTAAATTATTATTTTTTACCTCTGAGTCAAGAACAGAGAACATACCAAAGGAAAGGTTAGGGTTTGCGCCATTATCGAGCAGTAATTTCATCAAATCCAAATTAAGGTTAGAGCTAACATTTGAAAAAGCGGTTTCTCCCATACTGAGATATTCATTTAAATCTAATCCTTTTGCTATAGCATTTTCTATTTCTTGAACGTCGTTTTTTTCTACAAGTTGATAAAGACTTAACTCTTCTGCATAAGAGACGGGCGAAAAGGCTACAAATAACATTATAAAAAGATTGAAAAATAGTCGAGTTTTCATTGTGACTTATCCTTTTTCTTTTGATATTACTATTGCGAAAAATAGCAATAAAGGTATGGGGAAATTATTTATACCTGGTAAAAATTATAAATCTATTGTTACATCTTCTTTTTCAATATCTGCTCTAAACAAGGTTTTAGAAGAAAGTAGCTCATCTAAAATCTCAGTAACGTATTTTGTTTCATTTTGAATTTGTTCTGTGAGTGTTTCAAAGCCCATTTTATTAGATGTAAGTTTAAAAGCATTTTGTGTAAGTTCAAATAAATCATGATTTCTTTCAAGTAGTAAATACACCTTACCTTCCTGCAAGAAAGATAGTTGTACGTCAGCTTTTGCTTTTTTGTCCATCTCAAGAAGATATTCCATAAAATGCGGTGTAAGAATATAAAATGCTTCATGCGGAACATCAGTTTTTATGTAAAATTTATCATTAAAAGCTGTACTCTCAGTTTGTATATCTGACTTTACCTTAGAGGAAATTCGAGTATGCCATGCTTTTTCTGTAATTAAAAGTTCAGTGGAAAGCTGTTTATGAAAATCCAACACAAGCCATTGCCCACGAAAAACTAATAAACTTACTTTTTGCTCAAAGCCGTCTTTATCTTTTTGGATATGCTCATTATAAAGACTTACATCTGCAAATTCTAAGTCAACATTTCTATATTTTGCTTTTACATGATCGTTACAGGTGTAAGTATCACAAGTAATAGGTATTTTACTTTGTTTTAGATGATATTTTACAAAGTCATTGTTCGTCCTATTATACGTGATATCTGTAAAAACTTCTGCCAGTGTAATAGGAAGAATTTGCATTTCTATAATACTTTTCAGCTTAATTTTTGCCTTATAGCAGGGGATTTCAAAAAATTTTATGGGAATTACAAAAACAACTATAAAGGAAAGAAAACCAAAAACAATTAGAGCATGTTCTTCTGAATACCATAATGTTACATAGTGTATTATACTACCTATAATAAATAAGCCTATAGTAAATAAGAAGACAATATAAAGTGGTCTGTAGACCCATCCCATACGCCTTAATAGTTTGAATAGAGCCTTAACCTCTTCCTTGGTGTAAATTTTCTTTTCTTCCATAGCTATATCCTTTAGTTGAGGGAGTTTATTTCAATTTTAAAGTAGTTTTTTATGCCATTCCTCTTGTGTAATAACTTTAATACTTTTAGAAGTATATCTTAAGAATAAGAAGTGTCAATGTGACAAATGGCACATTTGTAAAGTTGTCACCTGTTTTTTTGCTTTGTTTTTGTTGTTAGAGAGTATTTTATATAGTTATGATTTAAAATTCATAATGTTGTTGCAAGCTGTGCAAATGTGTCAGTGCTTCAAGCTAATTTAATCAATATTATAGGTGACAATTGATGAAAATGTGTAAATTGGCACATTCACAAAATAGATTTTTTTGTTATAATAGCGTTAAAAAATATTTGGAGGAACTATGCAAAAATTTAATAGAATTATCACCTTGTTGGGAGTTTTAGCTCTAGTTTTTTCTATAACAGCTTGTAACTCTGAGGAAAAACAAACAACTCCAACAGAAACTCAACCTGTCGTTGAAAAAGCTGTTGAAGAAAAAGCGTCCCCTTATCCATTCCCAGAAAAAGAAAATTATGAAATCGTCCTTACTGCATATAAAGATAGTGCTAAAATACAAATCATAAAATTGGTACGTGAAGCAAACGGAATGCTTCTAAAGGATGCTAAGAAGAATGTAGAGACACTCCCGTTCGCAGTAAAGAAAGATGTGCCAAACAAAGAAGCTAAAGAAATTTATCAAAAATTTATAGATGCAGGCGCAACTTTAGAAATGAAATAATCCTTTAAATTGATAAGCCCCTTAGTTTTAAGGGGCTTCGCTTTATCAGCAACGCAGATGCAAAAATATGAAAAAATAAGAACTCAACCAAAGAAATCTTAGCTCGTGTAGTGGCTTTTATTTTAATCTATTATTTCTAAAAATCTCTTGACGAACCACCGCCACCAGATGAACCGCCACCGCCTGAATAACCGCCGGTATAGTCATCATCATTAGAATTTATTGAGTAATCTCTTCTAAGTTCTCTATCTTTGACTTTCAGAGGAGGGGCATACCCTATTTTATATCCGGTAAAAATAGCACCAAGGGAAAGAATTGCTGTTCCCCACATGGTAAATACCTGATAAGCAATCATTGCTGTTACCAATGAAATAAGAATAGCGGTGCCAACTTTTAGAAAGTTTTTTTTCATTGGTGTAAGTTTCTCGTCTCTAATCTTATACAAATTCTGAAATATAAAAGTTGTGCAGACATATATAAAAACAATAAAAGCTACACCGTACAGTAAGTGTTCAAGTTCTTGTGAGTTAGCGGCATTTTGTTTTTCAATATCTTCAAGAATTGCACCCCCTGTTTTTGGAGAAGCAAGTTCTAAGTTAAGTTTCTGTTCATTTACAATTAAATTATAAAAAGCATCATAAGCATTTATAATTCCTTGATTCCATTTGTTTTCTTTTAGATAAGGAATAAGGTAAGTATCCTGAATTTCGCCAGTTTTACCATCTGGTAAAATACCTTCCAAGCCATACCCGACTTCAACTCTAAATTTTCTTTCATCATGAGCAAGAAGTAAAAGAAGTCCATTGTTCTTTTCTTTACCGCCGATCCCAAATTTTCTAAAAAGCTCAGTTGCATATTCTTCAAGAGCGCGACCTTCTAGATTCTGAACTGTAACCACCACGATTTGACTGCCATCTACGCTCGCTAGAGATGCAGATTGTGAAATGATATATTCTTCGGTTTCGTTTGCAAGAATATTGGCATAATCATTCACATAAAATTCTGGTGTGGGTTCAACCAATGCGTAAGAAGTAAAAGGCAGAGCAAAGGAAGATATAAAAAGGATAAAAGATAGTAAAATTTTTTTCTTAAGTAATTTCATGGTGTTCTCCTTATGGCTTTATTTACAAATGCCAGGTGCTATTATTAAGATGATAAAGAACGTTTCCTTTGTCAGTATTGCGTTAAGAAAAGAAGTAATCTCACTTCCTTTCTAAGTAAATCTTAGATAAATTCATGATGTATTCATGTGGTGAACTTTCTTTATTTGTAACCATAAGAAACATAGATCCTTTGGGTAGTGAAAGAGTACCTATTTTTTTATAGGTAAAATTCTCTAAACCCTCTGTGGTTTCAATAGTCGTTGAAATTATTCCTGTATTTTCTGAAATGCTATAGAGGGTAGGGTTTTCTGTTATGATTATTGCAAGGCTTAGATCTTGTTTCATTGTAGCGTGTCGATTATATTCTATGCTTATTTCAAAATTGCCAGCTTCACTAATATGAATAGGAAACATGACAACGGCACCGTTTTCCCAAGAAGAAAGAGTATTTGGTTCACTTTTTCTGTTTATATACATATCTCGTGCAAACCGTAAATCTGCATCAGCAGGATATAAAGTCCACTTGTTATGCCACGTATATTTTTCGGGTACAGGAGGGGTATAAGCATATGCTTTTGAGCTAAACAATATACATAAGCTCATTAATCCAAACAAAAAAATACCATAGATTATACTACTTTTCATAATACTTTCTCTTGAATGTACATAAAATGGTTTATAAGTTCACAGGAGTGTCTTTTACTTGAGTAACTCTTTTCTGGTTAGAATTTTTTTATACTTATTTACATCACGTTCACCGATATCAGGAAATAGGATAGATGTTGTTTGATATTCAATGCAAATTCTATCATCTTTTTTACTCTCAATCATAGCTTTATCTTCTAATTTATCAAAGAAAAACAAACCTGTATTTTCTAAACTAAGATGTATTCCATTTTTAAATACCAAACCTTCATTCTTTCCACATGCCACGGTTTGTGTTGGTAAAGGATGTTCCCAAACAAAAGTTTCAGTATATTCTTCTGCAAAAGGATAAAGCTCGGCAATTTGTTCTTTTTCATAACCAAGAGTAAGATCGGCACTGCGAATATTTTTACCGGTAAAAATTAAATAAGGTACTTGAGTATACATTTCTTTTGAGCGTGGGTCTGTAATTTGAAGAAGATGCCTAGGGTCTGATGTGTCATAATTCAATGAAATTAAAAGGCTTTCGCCTTGCTCTGTCTGATAAATAACACGACTACTACCTGCGCCACCTTTTGGAAATTCAAACACTTGCATTTGAGCTGTTTCCCATGCCGGAGAGATAAGATAGGTTTCATCGCCTTCAAGATTAAGCCTTGTAAGCTTTACTTCATCATCAGACTTCAGATAAGAATAAGCTCTTGAAAACAATTCTACATCACCTACTTGTTTGTAACCTATGAATTTAATTTTAAAAGCATTATCAGCACCTGCCATATCAAAAAGATGATCAGTTATTATAGAATAAATCTTCCATACTTTGGTTTTTGCTTCTTGTACAAGGAAAAACCAGTAGTTATATTTTCCGTATCCCACCTGAGGGGTATAATTTGTGTGCGAAGTATCTCTTGCTTCTGTTACAGTGCACTGAATTATTTGATAATCTAAAGCTTCAGCTGTGAGAAAAGAAGGATGTTCTTCATAAAAATCCGTAACTATAGGTTCATTAGCTATTCTGTTGTGCAAATTTAAACTATAGTATGAGGGAGGGTCAGTTAAAGTTGTTATATCTTCAATTACAAAACCAGGGATATAGGACTTAGTTTCAATACGATTTTTTTCATCTTCAAATGAGAAGTTATAAAGTAGGTGAGAGAGAGTTGTAAGGTTGTTTGTAACTTTTGCGTTAAAATATTTTTGCACAAGCTGTTCATTGTTACTTTCAGCGACATCTTCATAAATAACAAATTGTGAATCATTAAAGACTGCTGTAGGAGTTCTTCCATTTGTAGGAACAGAAAGATTAGCATTCGTTATAGAAGCCATATTTTTTTCCATAAGCTTCATAAAGCCTTCACCAGACACATTTGAAATTTGTTCATAGTTTATATGTTCTAGGTATTCATATCTTTTTTTATTAAATTCTTCTTCGTTTACTTCATTACCATTTACAAAAAAGCTTTTATTACCATATAAAAATTCTTTTTTGAAATCTGCTTCACGCACAAAGCCGGAGTACGTAAGCTTCCATATTGTTTCATCACTTACTTCTCCATTATAACCTGTAACAATATATGTATCACCATGATATTCAGTAAGTGCTACATTATAAATTTCATCTTCATACATTGTGAGAAATGGTGTAAATTCTGCTAGATGTATAAGTTTTCCGTCAATATCAAAGCCATAAACTTGCATGGCATTTGTAAAATCCATCTTGTCTTTATCAACACGCACAATAAAAAGCTCAGGCGTGCCATCATCATTAAGGTCAAATAAACGAGTGTAAAGCACACCAAAATTTTCAGAATAAGGATTTTCTTTGTCTACATTATAGTCTTTAAAATCTGCCGTACCATAGGTGGTATTATAATCCATAAGCAAAGATGTGTATAAACCATAATCAACTTTTTCTGCATTTACTTGACTTAC
Organism: uncultured Desulfovibrionaceae bacterium; assembly: GCA_964371865.1. Taxonomy (GTDB): domain Bacteria; phylum Desulfobacterota; class Desulfovibrionia; order Desulfovibrionales; family Desulfovibrionaceae; genus CAYJAZ01. Next base: position 95,968 of record CAYJOR010000003.1, read on the forward strand.
TGATATTGTAACGAAAAATACTAAAACAAAATGAAATAATATATTCTTTTTCATAAATAACATATAATCTCCAACAAAGATAATTTTTTATTAAGTTTATGTCTGTTTTGATACACCGCACTTCATAAAAAATCATTTTTCTTTGAAAATTCCACAAAATTTTTGAATTTAGAAACACACCCTAATTAAATTGAAGAGTGTTTTAGAAAAACAACTATTCTTGCGTGTAAAGTTGTGTAGCAAAAAATTTTAGAGCGTCGTTTAGAAACGCACTCTAAAAATGCTATAAAAAGGAAAATTAATTTTTTTCATACAGGTATCCCCATGTTATAATTTTTTAGCAGCATTGAAATTATATCTTAAGAATAAGAAGTGTCAATGTGGCAAAAGGCACATTTGTGCTGAGTTCTTTATATCTGAGAGGACTTTCCTTATCGATATATTTTTGAGGTCATACAGGAGTTTCGAGTTTAGGGCATGGGTTATACTTCGCACTTGGTGGCTATACGATGGCTATATATTTGAAATTACAAGCAACAGACGAAAATATAACAGATATTATGTGTATAGGCGGTCTAAATACTCTTGAAATTTTTTAGAAGATAGCTTACTAATACTCGAATGACTCAAAACTTTAGAAATTTTGATATAGGGGCGTGCCAGCACAAAGCCATATTTTTTTATTTGTTAAGTAAGTTGTGTAAAAACTAGGGTATCTCCCTAATAAAAAAGAAGAAGTAAAAAGGGTATTGTATTTCTCCCACTCCCGACCATGCACGCAACAATTGCTTTGAGCGATTACTTTGAAAGCATAAGGTTTCGAGCTTGCATTTTTCTATCGTAAAATTCAATTCTTAGAATTGCATGTGTAATTTTAGGAAGAAATATATTTTGTATTATGATAATACTAAGCCATAAATTTTTATAAAAGGACTTACCTTATGGCAAAATCAATTACAATCTTTGAAGTTACACCCAAAAAAGACGGTGTTGACGGAATGTTTAAAAATGTGGAAAAAGCAGTGCCTCATGTAGTAAAAGCCCCCGGTTTTATTTCAGTAGAACCTTTCACAAGCCTTGCAAATGAGGGAAAATATTGTTTTCTTTGCGTGTTTGAAAGTGATGAAGCTGCTGCAAATTGGAGAAATACTTTAGAGCATAGAGAAGTGCAAAAAGACGGTCATGATAATCTATTTGACAATTATAAAATTACAGTTACATCTGTAGTGCGTGAATACACACATAAAGAACGCTCAGATGCACCAAATGACTCTAATGAGTTTTTTGGAAAATAAACTTTTGGCGTCTGCCTTGTAAAACTGGGTGGACGCCTTACTTTTTTACGAGAAATGAAAATGAAAATATACTTACCAAAACATCACGCAATTCTATATAGTACAATTATAAAAAACATTTTAGAAATAACAGGAGATAGTTCTCACGAAAAAGTAAAAGAACTCACAAAATCTTATGCTAGATCACGGTCTGCGAGAATGGCAAAAAGAGCGATATATGACGGAGTTGAGCTTAATGCTCTTTCATACCTTTCTTACGGCGAGTTAGATGTACCGAAAGAACTTATAGAACGCACTACAAATTTAGACGGAAAAAACGCTGTACAAATTACTACTAAATGTCCTTGGTATGAGGCGTGGAATGAAATAGACCATTTAGAATATGGGAAAATCTTTTGTGAGGTTTTTGATGAAGCTTTGGCAGATGGTTTTCATTCTACAGTAAAAATGAAAGTTCCTACTACAATCACAATTGACAATTTTCCCTGTAAATTTGTTTTTGAAGATTCTTGTTTTTCAGAAAAAGACAAAGCCACTCTACTGGCACGAAATGAGAGAATAAAGAAATCTGCAACAAAGCCATTTATCTACCATATGGGGCATCTGTATGCGTTTTTTCTTAAAGAGCTTAAACTTATTTATGGTGAACAAGGCAATAAAATTCTTCTTAGCGCGTTGAAAGAATATGCTGGCTATTTTAATGAAGAAATAGTACAAGATATCTTATCAATGCAAGATGTTAACTTTGAAGACATCTCCGATTATAATTCAAAAAAATAATTTACCCAGAGGAAAAAATGGATAAGCGAAGTTTAGATATAAGAAAAGAACTCTTTTCACTTAGCGATGAAAAATATAGAAAATTTATTTCTGCGCTTATTCCAGGTTGTGATAATCTTATAGGTGTTCGCATCCCGCAAATAAGAAAGATTGCAAAGCGAATCGTGAAAGATAATCCCATTGATTTCCTTGATAACTTTGAAGATTCCTCCTTTGAAGAAACAATGCTAAAGGGACTAGTTGTAGCCAATTTAAATGATGATATTGATATTGTTCTTGGGCAAGTATCCCTATTTATTCCAAAAATTACAAATTGGTCACTTTGTGATTCATTTTGCAGTGAACTTAAAATTGTAAGAAAGCATAAAGAAAGAGTGTGGAACTTTTTAAAGCACTACTATCAATCAGACGAATGTTATGAAATTCGATTTGCAGTCGTCATACTTCTATTTCATTATATCGAAGAACAGTACCTTGATGATATTTTATGTGTTTGCGACATAATAAGGCATGAAGATTATTATGTAAAAATGGCAGTTGCTTGGTGTATTTCAATATGTTTTGTGAAATTTCCTAATGAAACTATGCTATATCTACAAAATAATAATCTTGACAATGATACCTATAATAAAGCTCTTCAAAAAATACGAGAATCTTTAAGGGTAGATAAAGATACAAAAGAAATCATTAAATCAATGAAAAGAAAATAGGTACTTGTTGTGAAAGAAAACTTTCCTAAACAAAATACGCAACATCCCCTTACTTCTAAAGAAATGTATGAGGCTGTTCTTCAAAATAATGAAAGTTATGATAGTGTATTTTTTTATGCAGTTAAATCTACAGGAATTTATTGTCGCCCTTCTTGTAAATCTAAAGCTCCAAAAGTTGAAAATACGGAATTTTTCAAAAGTGCTGAAGACGCGCTTTTAGCAGGGTATCGTCCATGTAAAAGATGCCGTAGCGACTTACTAGATTATAAACCAATGAAAGATATAGCAGTGAAATTGAAAAACCTTATTGATTCAATGTATTATGAAATCAATGAGCTTCATAGTGAAATGGAGAAGATTCCTTTATCGAACAAAAGAATGGTTGAGCTATTTAAAGAAGAATATGGAATAACTCCAAGTTCTTATGTCAATGATCTACGCCTCAAAGAAGCAAAAAGACTACTTGAAGAAAGCAATGTTGAAATTATAGATATTGCTTTTGCTGTTGGTTTTGGGAGTTTATCTACATTTTACAGATTTTTTACAGAAAGAACAAATATGTCACCTGCGGCATATAGAAAAGGGAAAAACAAATGAAATATATAGTATTATTTGAAGTAACACCAACAAAAGAAGGTAAAACTAAATACCTAGAGCTTGCCGCAAGCTTGAAAGAAATCTTACCAAGCGTTGAAGGCTTTATTCATGCTGAGCGTTTTCAAAGCTTGGCTGATGAAAACAAGATTTTATCCTTAAATGTGTGGGAAAGCGAAGAAGCTATGGAAAATTGGCGCAATATGACTGAGCATAGAATGAGTCAATTTGAAGGGAAAAACAAGCTTTTTGAAAGCTATAAAATATCTGTGGTGCAAGTTATCAGAGAATATGCAGATACAGAAAGAGAAAATGCTCCACAAGATTCCAATGATTATTTTGCAAAATAGTTTTTTAACGAAACATCAAAAAATATATTTTCTTACACTAAAATTTTCTTGCAATAAGGTTACAAACATTGTATCACACGTTTAAATTTTACTAAAGGTTTTTTATGCATTACTTAGAAAAATATGGAATAAGTGAGAAATTCCTTGCTTTTGCAAAGCAATTTCCAAGTTTAGAATTAGCAAGAGTTGTTGCTCAATATAAGGGAATATATCGAATCGCTTGCGAACGTGGCGAAACGCTTGCAGAAATTTCAGGCAAATTCAGCTTTGAAGCAAGTGAACTCACGGATTATCCTGCCGTCGGCGATTATGTGATGGTGCAAAACGATAATAATGCAGAACGAGCAATTATACATCATGTTCTTCCTCGCAAAAGCGTATTTCAAAGATCTGCTGTTGGAGTAAGTAATCAATCTCAAATAGTTGCAGCAAATATTGATATTGTGTTTTTGTGCATGTCTTTGAATAATAACTTCAACTTGAATAGATTAGAGCGATATATTTCAATAGCTTGGGATAGCGGAGCAACACCGATTATTCTTTTGACAAAATCAGATTTGGCAGGCGACAAGCTTCAGGAACTCATTCAGCAAGTTGAAAATATTGCTCTTTATACTGATATTATTACGCTTTCCATGTTTGATGATGATATTCAGGCAAAGTTCGCTCCATTTATAAAGGAGGGGATTACTGCCGCTTTTATTGGTTCGTCAGGCGTGGGAAAATCTACTCTTATCAATAAACTTTTAGGAAATGACACCATAGCCACGCAAGAAATCAGTTTTGACGATAAAGGAAAACACACTACCACAGGGCGAGAAATTTTCTTGCTTGAATCGGGTGGCGTGCTTGTCGACACTGCAGGAATGCGTGAAATCGGCGTAGATAGTGCTGATTTATCATCTTCATTTGCTGATATTGAAGAGATTGCCGAAAATTGTAAATTCAAAGATTGCACACATAATTCAGAACCGAATTGTGCAGTGAGAAAAGCGATTGAAGACGGAATAATCAGTCAAAGAAGATTTGACAACTATCTCAAAATATTACATGAAAATTCTTATGAGGGACTTTCTGCAAAAGAAAGGGAAGAAGTAAAACTCAATCGAATGTTCAGTGAAGTAGGCGGTATGAAAAATAGTCGTAATGCCATACGGGAAAAACAAAAAAAGAGGCACTAAGCTATGGAAAAATATTTTTTTGAAGCTTTTGAAAAAACGGACTTGCCCCTGTCTTTGGTTAAGAGCCCCAATTAGTGAACAAAAAAGCATAGTTTTTTGAATGTAAAAGAGGGTAGCTATTTTCATAACTACCCTTTATTTTTGTATTTTTGAATGGTATCAGGGGCGAGACTCGAACTCGCAAGACCGTGAAGTCGGCGGATTCATTAATTTACACATATCCGCCGTAAAAATAGAATATATCGTGGCTGTAAAATGGATAAAAACAAAGTTCGATATGAACAGGAATGGTCTTATGATACGTAGGTGTGATGGACCTGAAAAAATGCAAGAACAAATGCAAAAGGTTTATAATCAAATCTCATATTTAGCGAAATCTAATACTAAATGTAATGGCAAAGATGGCTTACGCAACTTTGGGATGAGTAGAATCCCTAAAAACAATAACAATTAAACTATCAACAATCATAACAATATGTTGAAATCCAAAAAGAGTAAAGATAGCGTGTAACAACCTGTCCTTGAATTACACTTATAGTCATATGTTTTCTTAGCTATTTTACTTATAATTAAGTAATTTACTAAACTTATAAAGAAATTTAAATGATTTTTATTAGAAGACAAACTTTGTACACAAGTATAACATACTGTTTTTATAAAGCAAATACATAATGCTTTTTTAGTTGTTTATAATTCAGCTTTTTTATTTTTTTTACTTGACATTATACCTTAGTGTATCTCGTACAATTATTCATAATTATGTGTTTGATACACACACGCTTAATAACTCTGAATTAATAATATATAAACTGATGAGTTAAAAGTATCAACATTATAGCGAGGTAATTTCATGAGTAACAGCCTAATTTGTCTTGAAAACATTGATGCGCACATCTGTTTGAAAACAAATAAAGTATATCTTGACAGTGGTAAAACTATAACTCCAGCAGCAAGAGATGAGCTTATTGCTAGAAAAATCGAAATTGTTTATGGATCTCCTCCAAAACATGAAGATACTGTCATACAAGAGACAAATCATCTACCTAAAAAATCAATTCAAAAGGATGCATGGCAAATAGATAGGCTCCCTGAACGCATTCAACGTTTAAAAGATGCATATTTAAATGTAAAGCCAAGTCTTGTAATTAATAGAGCAAAAGCTTTTACTGAGATAACGAAAAAATTTCAAGGCCTTTCTCCTATACTAGTAAGAGCTATGGCATTTAGAAAAGCGTGCGAAGATGGACCTCTATTGATTCAACCAGATGAATTGATTATTGGTCACCCTAATGGCAAGGCAAGAGCGGGATCATTTTCTCCTGATATTTCGTGGCGCTGGCTTGCAGAAGAGCTAGATACAATCGAAAGTCGTGCTCAAGATCCATATGAGATGACTTTGGAAGATAAAGAGACTTTGCGTCGAGAAATTTTCCCTTTTTGGCAAAATCGCTCTGTTGATGAAATATGTGAAAAAAGATTCAGAGATGCCGGAATTTGGGAGTTTTCTTCAGAAGCCATGGTGGCTGATTTATCTTATCATCACACCAGTGGAGGCGGAGATACAAGCCCTGGTTACGATATAATTCTTTTTACTAAAGGGTTTTTAGGAATTAAAGCTGAAGCTGAAGCAAATTTAGCAAAATTATCTCTTCTATCGGAAGAAGATATGGATAAAGCTAATTTCTATAAGGCTGCAATACAAACGTGTGAAGGTGTTATGACCTATTCAAATCGTTTGTCAAACTATGCTGCAACCTTGGCACAACAAGAGAAAAATCCAAAACGTAAAGCTGAACTTGAAAAAATCTCTGCCATTGCCGCTAGAGTACCAGCTCATCCACCACAAAATTTCCATGAAGCGTTACAAGCATTATGGACAACACAATCTTTATTTGCTTTAGAAGAAAATCAAGCAAGTGTTTCGTTGGGACGTGTTGATCAATATATGTTTCCTCTTTATGATGCCGATATTAAATCTGGCAGACTAACTCAAGATGAAGCCTTTGAACTTATGGCTTCTTTTATAATAAAATGCTCCGAATATATATGGCTTGTTCCAACTGCAACGGCTGAATTTTACGCAGGATATATGCCTTTTATGAATTTAACAGTTGGCGGACAGAAAAGACTTGGAGGCGATGCAACAAATGATCTAACATATCTAATTATGGATGCAGTAAGGTTAGTTGGGGTCTATCAACCTTCTTTGACATGTAGAGTTCATAATTTTTCTCCAGATAAATATCTAAAAAAAATGATGGATGTACTTAAGGCAGGATTTGGTATGCCGGCAATCTTTTTTGACGATGCCCATATCAAGATGATGCTACGTAAAGGTTATAGTTATGATGATGCGAGAGATTATAACGTAATGGGTTGCGTAGAGCCACAAAAATCCGGCAGAACTTATCAATGGACAAGTGGTGCATTAGCTCAATGGCCAATTACAATCGAGCTTGTCTTTAACCGTGGTATTGTTAAATGGCATGGAACAAAACAAGGCCTTGATACAGGACCTCTTGAACAATTTACAACGTATGAACTTTTTGACGAAGCAGTAAAGAAACAATTACATAATATTCAACAAATAGCTGCCAGAGGAACAATAATAAATGAAATTTTAGTGCGTGATACTGTTCCTAAACCTTACATGTCTTTACTAGTTGAAGGTTGTATGGAATCTGGCAAAGATGTTACTTCTGGCGGAGCTTTCCTTTATGAAGGCCCAGGACACATTTATGGAGGCCTTGCAACCTATGTTGACTCCATGGCTGCAATCAAGAAGCTTGTTTATGAGGAAAGAAAGTACACTCTAAATCAACTCAAACAAGCTATAGATGCTAATTGGATTGGCTATGAAAAGATTCGTCAAGACTGTATTTCTGCACCCAAATTTGGTAATGACGATGATTTTGTAGATGAGATTGCAAAAGATATTTTACACTATACTGAAACAATTCATAATGAAACCAAATCACTCTATGCACGCATGATTCATGGAACTTTGGCGATGTCGTTCAATACTCCACTAGGAAAGCTCACAGCAGCTTCTCCTGATGGGCGAGTCGAAGGAGCACCTCTTTCTGATGGGATGAGTCCAACACAAGGAGCAGACATTAAAGGACCCACAGCGATTATTAAATCTGCAAGTAAACTAAATGTAGAAAATATGAGCTTAGGCATGACGCATAACTTTAAATTGCTTAAAGGAACACTAGATACACAAGAAAGTCAAAATAACTTTATGTATTTACTTCGCACAGCATCTATGTTAGGACTTGCTCAGATGCAATTTAATTATGTTGATGATGCTGTTTTACTTGATGCGCAAAAAAATCCAGAAAAGCACCGAGGTCTTATTGTGCGAGTAGCAGGATATAGTGCTTTTTTTGCAGAACTATGTAAAGATGTACAAGATGAGATTATCAGTCGAACGCTAATAAAGGACATCCAAACTTTCTAGGGTGTGCTTCTAAACACATATTTTGAAGCCCTCTGTGTGAGATGATTTACATAGAGGGCTTACTTGGAATTTCAGTTTACTTTATATTAAAAATTTATATAATTGATTTGTGTAGCAAGGATTTTTTATGCTCGAGAAAAAAATGTATTCAATAAAAGAAGCTTCGGAAATTTGTAATATCCCATCGAAGACATTAAGGTATTATGATAAGTTAGGTCTTCTTGAATCAAAAAGAAATGAGTATAACAACTATAGAGTTTATAGTAATGAAGAATTATTGCTTATACCTCTTATCAAGTATTATAAACAGATGGGATTTACGCTAAAATCAATCAGAAAATTAATAAATAAAGACAATTCAGGTTGTGATACAATCAAAAATATATTTTTAGATAAAATTAATCATATCAAAGTCGAAATTGAAGAATTGAAAAAACAAGAACAATTTTCTAGTGACTGGTATAATTTGATTGTTGAGGCAGAAGAAGCTCGAAAAAAAAATATTGACAATGTTTCGGTGAAGTGGATTTCACCTGTTAGCATGCTATATAAAAAACAAATATTTACAAATGATATGAAAGCTGCAATTATTAATATTGAATGGATGAACTACCTTTCAGAAATCAACCATGAGATAAGTGGCGAAATAACATTACAATTTTCTTCAATTAAAGATAGGCTCAATAATAAAGAACAAGAGGCTGCAATCTTACAACGTCATATTTTTTCATCATCAGAAACAAAACCCTCAGAAACTTCAAAACCGTAAATATCTTCTATGATATCTGATATTTGCCTTGTGGTCATACCTTTTGCATACATAGAAATGATTTTCTGGTCAATGTCACTTATATCTTTTTGTCGCTTTTTTACAACTTTAGGCTCAAAAGTAGACTTTCTATCTTGTGGAACTTCTATTTCCATAACTCCTAAGCTGCTCATAACTTGCTTAGATTTATATCCATTTCTTGAATCTTCGCTCTGAGAACGCTCAGATTTTTCATAGCCAAGATGATCACTCATCTCAGCTTCCATCATATCTTTTAGAGTGTCACCAAGTAACTCTTTTAGGGCGTCTTGAATATCTTTGGCTGAATTAATATCAAACTCTTCAATGAGTTGGCGGACAATATTCTTCCTGCCTTCACTCATCGGACTTCTGCGTGTTTTTCGTTTTTCAGACATAAAATTCTCCTGTGCTTTTTTGTAGCACAGGAGATTCAAAAACTCAATTTACAGACTTTATTTCACAGGCTCTTTTGGGTATGTTCTTACAGGCTTTATTATGGGCGGCGGTTTAGCTTGCTTTCTTTACTGGGTGAAGAAAAATGCTGTTAAAGTAAAAGCTTTTGAATGGATACTAATTGTATTAATCGCGCTTGGTTTTATGTTTATGGCACAAACTTTCATTGCTTCTTTTGAAGAATTAGTATCACGTGCTGCATGGTTAACCCTCGTGTTTATGGGGTTGCCAATAATTATTATGCTTGTAATTGTAAGCCGTTCTATTAGAAAGAGATTAGGGTATGTTTCTAAATGAATTCTTTTGATTTTTGATGGTTAGATATAGCTAGATGGATTAATGTAATAAAAAACTGCTACTTCACAATCAGACTTATTAACAAACTACAGCGTCAAAGTGATCTTTTATTCGAGTTATGTATGTTTTTAATACACGCCTCTCATAAAAAATCACTTTTCCTTGTCAAAAAACAAAGTTTCTTAATTTAGAAACACACCCTAGATATATAGTTATAGTGTTTTGTAAAAATCTATGTGGGTATAGAAAGAAAATTCTGTACCCATTTTTATTTAAAAGCTACTTCTGTACTTCGGTCTAATTTAATATTAAGTTTTAGCATTTTCTTTCTGAGTGTACTTGGGTTTAGTCCAAGTATTTCTGCCGCACCGCCTTTTCCGGCTACTTTATAGTTACAAAACTTAAGGATTTTTATTATGTGATTTTTGGTTACTGTATCAAGGGTTAATTGCTCTTCTAGTTCATTTTCCGTCTCACTTCCAAGATTTTGCCTATCTTGAAAAGTAGATGATGAAAGAATCTTCGCATTAGCTTCTTTTATTGGTTCTAAGTGTGCCTGCACAGCTTTTGTGACTTCTTCTTGAATAAGTTTTTGAACCGTAGAAACTTCTATATGATCATTTACTTTTTCTTCCGGCAGAGCTTTATAGTTGGACAGATGCTTTGATAAATCTAAAATCTCATTTGGATTGAGTGTAAGAGCTCTTTCAACAAGATTTTTCAGCTCACGTATATTCCCCGTCCAAGGATATGCCCGAAGTTGCTCGAAAGAATTTTCATTAATTACAACTTCTGTATTAATATCCAATTTTTTAGGGTGTGTTTCTAAATCCAGAAATTTTGTGGAATTTTCAATTTTTTGTTTAGAAAGATATTGAACTGTGTCGGCAATAAGTTCTTTACCTGTGCCTGTTTCACCTGTAATAAGAACAGGTGCGTTGCTTGTAGCCAGAAGTTTAATTGCTTTTGTAGTGTCCTGTAATCTTGCATTTTTACCTATAATCGGAATTTTTCTCAGAAGATTAACGCCACCTTGATGAAGTCTTTCTTCTTCATTGGAAAAGTGTGAATTCTGCACATTATAATGTTTAAGGAGATGCGCCATTACCTTTCCAAGAGATGGACTCATAACAGCTAAAAGATTTTTATGTTTTTCTTCAAAGCAATCAATTCCTTTTCCTATAAGTGCTAATTGCCCCACAATAGTTGAGCCTACACTAAGAAAAGAGACGAGGTAAGTTCGTTCTTTTGGTGGAATAACATCACTCAAAACCTTATTTACTTTTCGTGTAAGTAAGCGTTTATTCATGCTATCCGTAAAAATAATATCTTGCTTTTCTAAAACTTGCTTTGCTATTGCTAACTCAGATGTGTTTAGCTGTACATCGGTATTAAATCTATGGAAACTGAACCTGCTATAAGTTTGCGTACACAATAATAAGATAGTATATTGTCATCATGA
>CAYJOR010000004.1:0-90180 GCA_964371865.1 uncultured Desulfovibrionaceae bacterium
TTTTGACTCAAAAACGTGGTTTCCCCCTCTCGAAAATAATTATGCAGAGCTCTTAGAATAGATGAAAATCCCACAAAATTTCATAATTTAGAAATACATTTTAGAATAATAAAGGGCTACCGAATTAATTTGGTAGCCCTTTTTCATTTATGTCTAAAGAACAGTTGTTCAAGAAGTTATATCTAGAAACGCATTTTAGCTTTATTCAACGGTAACGCTTTTTGCGAGGTTACGTGGTTGGTCAACATCAAGATTAAGATGGTTAGCAATGTGATAAGCAAAAAGCTGTAATGCAGGTAGAATTAGGAAGCTTTGCAATGGTTGTACTTGTGAAAGCGGTAATTCCCATTTATCCTCTGATGAAATTGGAGCATCTATATTAGAAAGTACGATTGTTCTACCTCTGCGAGCTTGAACAACTTCTGTATTTGAGCGCACTTTTTCAAATAAATTATCATTTGCTGCAATTATGAATGATGGGAATTCGCTGTCGATAAGTGCAATTGGTCCGTGCTTCATTTCTGCTGAAGAGTAGCCCTCAGCGTGAATATATGAGAGCTCTTTAACCTTTAATGCGCCTTCAAGAGCAAGAGGGTATTGATAGCCTCTTCCTAAGAAGAAAAAATGTTTTTCTTTATAATAGTTTACAGAGATTTTTTCTGCTTTTTCTGCAAGAGTTGGTAATTCTTTTTCTAAAGTATCAGATAATGCTTCAACACCTTTAATATATTCAGCGACTTGTTCAAGATTTAGACCCTTTTTCTGCGCGTAATACATTGCCATTAAGAGTAGAAGGAGGAGTTGACTTATCATTGCTTTTGTTGATGCAACACAAATTTCTGGTCCGGCATGTGTGTAAAGTGTAGCGTCTGATTCTCTTGTAAGCGATGCACCAAGTACGTTACAAATCGCAACGCTAGGCACATTACATGCTTTTGCTTTACGTAAAGCTGCTAAAGTATCAGCAGTTTCACCACTTTGGCTAAGGCAGAGTACATATTCATCATCAAAGAAAGCCGGTTTTCTAAAGGCAAACTCTGATGCAAGCTCAACGTTTACTGCAATGCCTGATAATTCTTCAATAATATCTTTACCCCATAGACCTGCGTAGTATGAAGTTCCGCATGCTAAAATATGAATTCTACGAGGAATAGGAAGACTATCTAACTCTTGCAAATCTACTTTTCCATTATAGATTCTTGAACGTAAACAATCCTTAATAACTTTCGGTTGCTCAAAAATTTCTTTTAGCATGAAGTGCTTATAGCCTTCTTTTTGAGCTGAAACTGTATCCCATTTCAAAGTTACAGGTTCTCTTGTAAGTTCTTGTAAATCCGAAAGATTTTTTAGAGTATATCCATTTGAAGTACAAGATAGTAGCTCACCTTCATTGATGAAAACAACGTCTTTTGTCCATGCAATAAATGCCGGAGCATCAGATGCAATAAAATATTCATTTTGACCCACACCTAAAAGCATAGGCCCAGCTTGACGTACTGCCCACAACTTACCAGGTGCTGTTAAATCTGAAATAACAAGAGCATAAGCACCTGTTACTTTTGATAAAGCAACTTGTAAGGCTTTTTCGAGGTCGCCCTCTTTTTCAAGATGATGAGCGATAAAGTTTACTAATACTTCAGTATCAGTTGCTGATTTATACTCAATGCCATAAGGTTTAAGATATTCTTTTAATTCAAGATAGTTTTCGATAATTCCATTGTGTACAATAGCAAGTCTTCCTGTATTGTCAATGTGCGGATGGGCATTTTCTACAGTAGGCTCTCCATGAGTTGCCCAGCGTGTATGACCAATTGCACAGTTGACTGGTAAATGGAGTTCGGGTTGGACTTTTTGTTGAAGCTTTTCAAGCTTACCTGATGCCTTTATAGATCTAAATGACTTATTATCAATAAAAGCAATGCCGGCTGAATCGTAACCTCTATACTCAAGTTTACGTAGTGCTTCTACTGCGATATGTAAAGCTGGTTGAAAACCAGTATATCCTATTATTCCACACATATAATTCTCCTCAAATTTATTTATTCAGTTATTCTCTACTGTTTTTTTTTAGGTATATGCTATAAATATTATGTTTTCTGATTTTTGTCAAAAGGAATAAAATACACGTAATTTTTTTTGGGATGTTATTTCAAATTATAACTTATTGAGGAGAAAAATAATTTTCAATAAATCAATATCTTAGGAAAATGCAACTTTGAATTGGAATAACGTGTTTGGAGGTGGCGTAGTTATGAAGTTGATAAAAAATAAAAAAAGGAGTTAGATATAGTTTGTATCTAGCTCCTTTTTATAGAATTAATTTAGAAATACAAGCTAATCATTACATGTTCTATAAGAGTCAAATCCTTTATAAATTTCTTCTGAAGGTTCTTTATCCATCAAACTTACAACAAAAATTGCCAAAGCTGAGAAAATAAAACCGGGAATTATTTCATAAAGAGATGAAAAAATTGAAGTAGGGTACATATCACCTAATTGAGTCCAGATAATAGTTGTAAGTCCACCTACGACAATTCCGGCTAAAGCTCCATTACGAGTGGTTCTGCGCCAGAACAATGAAAAAAGAACAAGAGGGCCAAATGTTGCGCCAAAGCCAGCCCAAGCGTACTCTACTAGTCCAAGAACGGTGCTATTTGGATTGATTGCAAGCACACCTGCGATTAAAGCTACAATAATAACTGTGATACGTGAAACCCAAAGTAACTCAGCTTTAGAAGCATTTTTACGGATTTTTACACGATAAAAATCTTCAGTGATGGCTGATGCAGTAACAAGGAGTTGTGAATCTGCAGTGCTCATAATAGCTGCAAGAATAGCAGAAAGGAGAATACCGGCAATAAATGTTGGGAAGATTGTAAGTGCCATTGTGATATAAACAGTTTCACCTGCATTTTCTAAAAGCTCTGGTGTTTCAGGTAAAAATACACGCCCTGACATACCGATAAGAACCGCAGCAGTTAGTGAGAAAAGTACCCATATTGTGGCAATTCGACGAGATTTTTTTACTGCTTGAGGTGAAGTAATACCCATAAATCTTATAAGGATATGCGGTTGACCAAAATATCCAAGTCCCCATGCTAGCAAGGAAAGTATTGAAATTAAAGTAAGTGGAGCACCACTACTGTCGACCATAAAGTTTAGCATATGAGGATTTAAACTTTCAATTTTAACAATAAAATCGCCAAAACCACCCATTGATGAAATAGCCACCGCCGGAACCGTGATTACAGCAAAAAACATCAAAATTCCTTGAACAAAATCTGTCCAGCATACAGCAAAAAATCCGCCGGCAAAAGTATAAGAAATAACAACTATAAGACCTATAGCGAGCGATATAGAATAAGAAATTCCAAAAACTGATGAAAAAAGCTTTGCCGCAGCAACAAATCCACTCGCTGTATAGAAAAGGAAAAATACAAGAATAAATAAAGCACTGATAATTGATAAAAGACCTGATTTATCCATAAATCTATTTGAAAAATATTGAGGAATTGTAATAGAATTATTTGCAACTTTAGTGTACTGACGAAGCGGCTTTGCAACAAACAACCAGTTTAGATAAGTACCAATCGCAAGTCCTACACCAATCCAAGATGCAGATAAACCGGAAAGATAAGCCGCACCGGGAAGTCCCATCAAAAGCCAGCCAGACATGTCAGACGCTTGAGCTGACATAGAAGTAACCCACGAGCCAAGTTTTCTTCCTGCAAGAAAATAGTCGTCTGTTGAGGTAGTTTTGCCATAAAAATATACTCCTATACCTATCATAAAACAAAGGTAGACAGCAAAGGAAAGTATAATCGTAAAATCAATATTCATAAAACCCATCCTAGTTTGTCGCCGCATACGGCAGTGGTCTATTTTTACATGCGGAAAATAACAGAAAAAAGTTTAGCCTAGTTTTTAGAAAAAAATCAAGCAAAAAGACGGTGTAAAAATTTTAAAATATCATTATTTTTCAAAATCTTCTGATAATATTTAATTATTTTATACACTATTAATATTTTCTAACTAACACTTTATTCCAATTTATGACTTTTTGAGGAAGGGGGAGAGAAATCGCTCTAATTTTGAGAGGGGGAAACCCTATTTTTTATGTGATTTCCACCTCTTGAAAATAAATTATGCAGAGATTATTTAATTTTATATCTTGTTTAGTGGAGTACGCAATATTTTGCTCTTTGACCAAAACAATTTCCGCAAGAAATGCACTTTGGTTTTTTACTTGGTTCTTTTTCCCATTGATTTATTAAGTCTGGTTCTGTAATTAGAGGGCGGCTTATTCCAAAATAGTCGATATCGAAATCGTTGTGTAATTTTTCTAGAGAATTACAGTCGATGTTTCCTCCTGTAAGAATAACAGGAATTTCTACCTCGCTGACAAGATTTTTTGCAAATTCAGAAAAGTATGACATGTTTTTAGATGTAACTTTCTTTCTGCTGCATCCAAGATTTTCTTTTAGCACATGTGTAGATGAATGATTGGCTCCGCTTACCTCAACAGCATCTAAACCTGCATTAATCAATATTTTTATAGCTTTTAGGCTATCTTCTTTAGTAAGTCCGTTTTCTGTGAAATCTTCTGAGTTAATCTTTGTCATGACAACAAATTTAGGATTAACAATTTCCTTAACTCCTTCAATTATTTCGCGAATAATTCTAACTCTATTCTCTATAGAACCGCCGTATTCGTCATCTCTTGTGTTATAGTCAGGTGAAAGGAATTGACTTAATAAATATCCATGCGCGGAGTGAATTTGTACGCCATCAAAACCGGCTTTTTCAGCACGTAAAGCAGCTTGTATAAATGCGTTTTTGATATAAATAATATCTTCTTTTGTCATAGCTAGAGGTATAATCCCTGTTGCTTCGCTCTTTACCGCTGACGGCGCAAGAATTCTTTCTGACAGAGGATTGAGGTAAGACATTGAACCACCATATGCAATTTGAAGAAATATTCGAGTGTTGTATTTAGCACACATTTGAGTAAGTGGTTTATAATCATCTATAAAGCTATCATCGTAAATGCCCAACATTCCAGGATTTGGCTGTTCTTCCTTTGTAACAAAGGCATAGCTTGTGAGAATAGAACCAACTCCACCTTTTGCAAGTTCTTCATGAATTGCAAAAAGTTCGTCAGTCATATAGCCTTCATTCGTGGCTAAGGCTTCCCATGTGGACGCACGAAAAAATTTGTTTTTTAATTCTAAGCTTTTCAATGTATTCTTTTTAAAAATATTCATAATATAATCCTTATGTGATATTTCTAAAAGATAGCATCATTTTAAAATCTTGCAATAAGGTACTTTTTTGTACCTGTCATAAAAAGCAAAATAGAGTTATTTTTCTATAAGTGTGATATTATTTTTTTTAGCATAACAAATTGTAAAATCACATAGACTTTCTATTATTCCCTCAAGGTTTCTATATTTCTCTGAAAGAGAATATTCAACTCGTAAAGGGAGTTCATGGTAGTCAGTTCTTATAAGAAGTCCACTTGTTTCGAGTTCTTTTAGTTGTGTAATCAACATCTTATGGCTAATATCAGGTATTGCTTTTTGTAAAAGTGAAAAGCGATTATCGCCGTGTAGCACATGCCATAAAATTCTTAACTTCCATTTTCCACCTAGAATATCTGTTGTAAGTAGAAGTGAGCATGTATATTCATTTTTTATTTTAGTCATACTGATAACCGTTTGTTTTTATAGAATTTCACAATAAAAAAGCATGGTTGACTTATATTTATTGTAGGATTTTACTTATGAAGTATGATTTTGTCTTGTTCCTTTTGTAGCAACTCCCATAAATATTGAAAGTAATTTTACTATATGTCTTAGCGAATTAACTTGTTTTTCTGTCCATAGTCTATGACTTTTACAATCGTCTAAGCCAAGAATAATTTCAGGATAACCCTTACCTTTTGTTTCAAGAAGTAGAACTGTTTTGACATTTTGTTTTACTAGCAGATTATAAAGAGGTTTATTCTCAATTATATCAATATCATTAAAGCAAAGGATTTCATTTTCATAAATTGCATGGAAAAGTTCACCTAAAATATCGCTGGTTGTATTTTTCAGAGCTTCTTTTACAGAACTTAAACCATGTGGAGTGTATTCATAGATGAAATTATTTTTTTCGCCTTCATGAACAGTTTCAAGTAGATAAACACGATCAGCAGAAAATTTTTCACTAATAAGCTTTAGTACTTCATGCATAGCTAAGGTGAAATTTTTGTTCGTAAAAAGAACTTCAAAAGCAAAAAAGGTAAGGTCAAAATCTAGATAAGAACTTACTAGCTTATTAGTATTTTGAAGCATTTTTTTATTTTGTGTAGATATATTTTCAGGGTTCTCAGAAAAGAAAGTGAAGCAATCTTTGCCACGAGATTTTGACTGATAAAGTGCTTTATCAGCAGTTTTATAGAGTTCTTCATAGCTTGAGCCGTCATTAGGATAAAGAGAAATTCCTATACTGCCCGATATGTTATGCTGAATGTCACTACCCAGATTAGTTTTTTTGATGGCAGAAATAATCGCTTCAGCTTTTGATGTAATGATTTCTAAATTGTCAATATTCTTTAGAAAAACAACAAATTCATCACCGCCTATTCTTCCAATAATATCATGATCTCTAAAGTTATATTGTAAGTTGCTAGCAATTTCAATAAGAACTTTATCACCAATTTGATGGCCAAAGGTATCATTAATGCTTTTAAAGTTATCAATATCAAAAATAAACATAGCGTGCTGAGCATCTGGTTTGGTGTTTATTGTTTGTTTGATAAGGTTTTCAGTTGTGATTTTATTGAAGAAATTTGTCAGCATATCGGTTTGCGAGAGAAGTTCAAGCATCTTTTCATCGTGCACGTCAAAAGTTCTGCCTATGCAGAATATAGGTTGCTGTTCTTTGTTGAAAAATGTTTTAGAGATACTCCTATAGTATCTTGTATCGCCTGAAGGAAGATTGAATCTTATATCCCAAGCTTCATCAATACCTTTTTTTATCTTTTCAAAGTTTTCGTAGAATGACTCTAAATCGTCCTTATGAACTAAGCTTTTTATATCAAAAGAATCAGGGTAGAGTTGTTTTGTTGAAGGTAAGTTCAGAATTTTTTTACCACTTCCAAAAAATTGAATATTAAAAGAGCGCAAATCAAGAGAGAAAAACCAACCTTGCGACATATCAGCTATACTATTGAAGAGGGTTTTATCGGAAATTTCGTCATAGAAATAGCCATCAGCCCATTCAGCTTCTTCTGTACCCGCCATTTCCGGACGCAAATCTTTTATAAACGCAGCTAAGTATGGCTGACTTTCATTATCCATAATATTTAATTGCTCTAGAGTAACTTGCGTGGGGATTTCATTTCCATTTATATCGCAGTGAAGCCAGTTGAACTTGAGATATCCTTTTTCTCTAGCTAGTTCTACGTTGCTTGTGAACGCATCTTCTGATAATCTGCCATCAGGTTGCCTTAGTGGTGAAAATTTATGGATTTCAGAACAGTATTCTTCTCTGTCAGAAAGTCCAAAAATAGTAACAGTCTGTTGATTACAAAGGACACATTGATTTTTATGATTTAATAAGCTTGTGGCAAGAGGAGTTGAGTCAATTATTGCAGAAATTTCTTTTGAATGCCCTGAAAAATAGAGTTCACTCGCTTCTTTTTGAGGAATTACAATCTCATTTTCTTCGTTGTAAAATTCTGATATATTTGCAAATTCTTCAACGTTCATAGGTTTGTAGAAATAATAGCCTTGTCCATAATGACAGCCTATTTCTTGAAGAGCAATTTTTTGTTCTTCTGTTTCAATTCCTTCTGCTAAACAAAGAGATGAGCCTAGTTCACTGATTGTTTTAATTATGTTTCTTACTACAGTTCTATTTTTACTTTTAGTAGTCATGTAGTCGATAAGGCTTTTATCAATTTTTATTTCTGTAAAATCAATCATTGAAAGCATTAGTAAATTTGAATGCTTAGCACCAAAGTCATCTAAAGAAACGTCAAAACCTACTTCTCTTATTGCGCGTAATTTCTTTTCAAAGAATTCAAAGTTTAGTTTATCAATACTTTCTGTGATTTCAATTTTTAAATATTTATGAGGAACGTTGTAAGTTTTACAAATACGAATCATTTCATCAACTATATCATAAGCCATGAAAGTAACGCGCGAAAAGTTTACAGCAATTTTAATTGCTTTATTATCTTCAATTAATTTTTTTAATAGCTTACACACTTCCTCAAATACAAAGAAGTCAACGTGTCTTATTGTGCCTTCGTGTTCGTAAATAGGAATAAATTTATCAGGAGGAATAATCTTTCCTTTTTCATCGCGTTTTCTTACTAAAGCTTCTGCGCCTATAATTTTTTCCGACCTTAACTCAACTTTAGGTTGCAAGCAAATAAAGAAATGTCCTTTTTCAATTTCTTCAAGTAATACAGATAATTGACTTGTTCTTGTTTTAATTTCGTGTAGAGGATTTTCTTTATAATAGCTTTGTTTTTCAGCAAGCATGATTTCGTTTGCTTGATTTACACCAAGGCGGATATCAATCTTTTTATCTTGCCAAATCCCGCCTACTGCAAAAGAAAGTTCTTTTCTTTCATCATGTTTTTTTCTCAACGATTCTATAGTACTATCAAAATCTTTTTTCGATATATTGTGAAAGAAGGCTACAAATTCATCACCTGAAAGTCTAAATACATCATTTTCAACATAGTTCAAAATAATATTAGCAACTTCTTTCAGTAGGTGGTCACCGTAATCTTCACCATAAAGATCATTAATTTGCTTGAGGCCGTTGATATTTAAATGTAGAATTCCAATTGATGAGAGTTTAGAAGTATTAATTTCTTCTAGACGAGCAATATATTTATTTCTATTGCTAAGGCCTGTTAAATTATCAACATAGGAGAATTTTTCAAGTTTTTTCTGTGAGTTACGTTTGTTTATATCATCATTTACAAAGATAGAAACAGAATTTAGAAGAGAAAGATCTTCCGGTATAATACGCGGATTTTTCACCCCCATAACAGCACTTATTTTCCCATTAGTAAAAAGAGGCATGAGTAGAATTGATTGCACATTATATTCTTTCAAAATCGCATAAAGGACTGGATGGTTTTCACGCTCACTTTCTATGTCAGGAATAATTAAAGATCCATCTTTTGCAAGTAATTCAATAGTAGGTGTTAAGTCTTTTAGATAGAGATTAGGTACAACACAAGAATAATCACTGCTCTGTGAAACCCATTCAAAAGTTTGTTGAATTATTTCATCTTTGCCTTCATTTTTTACTTCTGAAAGAAAAGCTCTGTCAGCATTATAGTACTTTCCAACTAATTGTAAGAGATTATTAATAGCTTCTTCAAATGTATGATCTTCCCGGAGGGTGTTTATACATTTTAATAAGGTAGATTCAAGCGTAAGTTTTTGTAAAATTTTTTCTGACTGCGCATGCTCAAAGTTATTATTATATGCAACTGTTAATCTTTGATATTTTCCATCTATTTCAATTAGAGAATCGATAAGAACATAGCTTGATTGAGTGAGGTGAATAAACATCTCTCTATGAATATTTTTACCAGGTTCTAAAATTTCGTTTGCACAATGAGCACAAGGTTTATCAAGATTTTGAAAAACTTTATAACACTTTTTTCCTTGATAGTTTACATCAGAGTGCAAGCCTACAAGGTCTCTAATTGCTTTACTGGCATAGATGATTTCATAAGTGTCTTTATCTGCAATATAGCATAAAAAGTTTTCGCTATTAATAATTAAATTTTCTATATCTTGAATTTTCAAAACTTTATTCCTCAAATTTTACTAGGAGCGTTTCTAGGGTATGTTTCTAAATTAATTCTTTTGATTTTTGATAGTTAGATGAAGTTAGCTGAATTACTTTGATAAAAAAACGATATTTCGCTATCAGACTTATCAACAAATAGCTTCGTCAAAGTAAATTTTTATTCAAGTCATTTATGTTTTGATAAACTCCTTTCATAAAAATTCACTTTTCCTTGTCAAAAATACAAAATCTCTTAATTTAGAAACACACCCTAAATTAAGAAAATTTATCATTTTGTCATTTTAGTATGGAATAAATTTTTCTTTATAAAAGATTGTATTAAAGCACACAGAACTTAGATAAAAATTATTTTTATGACATATTAAAAGGCAAAAGAAATAATTTAGAAATACTCTCTAAAAGGTAATTCAAATCAAGGATATATGTTTTCATTATAAATGACAAGCAAAATTTTGAACACTCCTTAAGCTGTTTTCACTGTATAATAGCCATTTTTCAATCTATAAAAAATTGAAGAGCTGTTATACTAGTTAGTAATAGTTTACTATTTTACTTTTTTATGTTGATTTAAGTATATATGATTTTCATATAAAATTACTTTAGTGTTTTTTTAAAAAAAAGATAATGTAATAGAAAAGTTCAAATTTTTAAGGCAGAGTAAGAAAGTTAACTTTTTTTCTGTGAGGAGTGTAGCTACGCCGATATGACTGAATAAAAAATTAAAAATATATTGAAATTTTTATAAATAAAGAGGTCTGCATAATTATTTTCGAGAGGGGGAAACCACGTTTTTGAGTCAAAAACGGTGTTTCCCCCTCTCGAGCGTAGAACGAGTTCTCTCCCCCCTTCCTTAAAAACCATTTACTGGAATATCAACAAGTTAGAAAGTAACCCTAAAGTAAAAAGAAAATTATTAGCTTTTCTCAGTAAAATGTTCAGTAATTATGCAGAGGTCTTAAATAATTTATAAGAAGAGGAGATAAACTAAATTTTCAAAAAAGATAGTTTATCCCCTCAGTAAATTATAAATCTAGAATTTTAGTAGATTATGCGCCAAATCCAAATGTACCAGAAGAGTTTAAAGCTGCAGCTAATTCTTCTTGACTGATTGAATCGCCAACATCGTTAAGACTAATTGTTTGGCTAGCTGCGCCCTCTTCAGTACCATCTGAAACGAGGATGTCAAATCCATTAATTTCATTATTTTCAATTACTTCAAAGATATAGCCCTCAGCTTTTAGTTCAGAAAGGTCTAGGGTATCTTCGTCTACGTTGAAATCAACAGCTACGTCAACATCGCCATGAGCAAAGTCTTCAAGTTTCCATGTGAAAGTATCTTCACCGGCGCCACCTTCTAAGGTATCGCTACCTGTTCCGCCAAGAAGGATATCTTCTCTTACTCCGCCTATGATAATATCGTTACCGGCACCACCATCAAGGATATTACCCTGTAGATCTTCGCCTTCACCAAGTAACATATCGCCTTTAACGTCTTCAAAAATTTCATCTTCGCCGCCGTAGAGGATATCATTACCATCACCACCGAAGAGGAAGTCGCTTCCGCTACCGCCAATCATGATATCATTACCATCACCGCCGAAGAGAGCATCGTCACCGCTAAGTCCGAGTATTAAATCATCGCCTTCGCCACCGTAGATAATGTCGTTACCGGTGATATCGTCATCTAAGTTATCAAAAGCGTCAAGAAGATCGTCTACTTTCTCGGCTACATCTTTATCATCAGATAATAGATTCTCAGTTGTAAGGGTGTTTTCTACAGTATCTTGAACTTGCTCAATTAAATCTTGTACAAGTTTACTTGTGTCGATACCATCTGTTTGAATGTTTTCAGAGGAATATTTATCTAAATCCGCGCCTACAATTTCTGCAAGGTCTTCTAAGCTTGATGCGTCACCATCACCAATAAGGATATCATCGCCACCTTGACCATAGAGAATATCGTTTCCTTCGCCAGCAATCATAGCGTCAGGGTCATTTTGAAGACTTATAACATTTGCTTCTGCCCATTCAGGGTTATTTTGCATATATTCGATAAGCATATTGTCGGTAACTTCAACACTATTACCTAACTGCTCCTGAAGAACTTCTTTTAGAGCAGTAATATTGCTACCACCGACAAGAATGTTACTTCCATCATTTGTGATAGTTATATTAGTATTTGCGATATCTAAGTTTTCACTACCTTCTTGAGGAGTAAACATATCTTTAATATTTAAATCTGTAACTAAGGTTGCGTTACCGTCAGAATCGTATTTATCAAGTATATGTTTATAGCCAGAGATACCTGCACCTATACCAATACCATGGATGTTGGATTCTGAACCTTCTATATCATTTCCTTCTGCATCTTTTAGACCCATAGCAATCTCTAATTCAAGAAAAGCTTTGTCACGTAAGGTTTCATTATCATTAGCATTTCCGTCTGACAAGAGGAACACTTCATTGATTGCATCACTATTTGGATTATTCTCATTTAAGCTTTCAAACCATTCTGCAGCAGAAGAAAAACCTTTACCGTAGTGAGTTCCCCAGTGGAAGCCGTTATCTGCGGCACCGCTTATTCCATCAAGTGCACTACCGTCACTGTCAGATTTCACATGACTATTATAAAGAGTTGTAAGCTGACTAAGAATTTCTGCCTCTAGATCTTCACCTTTTAAGCCTTCACTGAAACTTAAAACAATTTCAACCCCGTCACCATCTGCTTTACCAGTATAATGTCCATCGCCTTTTCCGGCATTATCTTGTGACACTCCACCTTGTGTATGTCCCCAAAAAGTTGTTAAGAAAATGTTTACATTACCGCCAAGTTCACTATTATCATGTGGAAGGAGTGTGGTTACAATAAAATCATATATAGCTTCAAGGGTTTGCCCAAGACGTGTTGCTTCATCATCAGCTTGTACAATATTACCATTTTCACTTACAGTTCCGGCAATATCACCATGTCGTTGATCATACATAGAGCCGGAAGTGTCAAGAATAAAGGCAATATTATAATCTTGACCCGGTTCAAGGCTGCTTGCTGATCCATTAAGAGCTGCAATTGCATCTTCAGGAGTTTCGCCACGTTCAGCTGTGATATTAAAGCTTTCAGTATCTCCGTCAGCATCTTTTACAGTAACATTTTGTTGAAGAGTTCCGCTTTCAGGTACATTCTCAACAGTAGCAGTCCACAAGTTACTTTCACCTGAGTTATTGAGCGACATACCATCGCCTTCAAGGGTCACGCTACCGTCTTCATTGATAGTTACACTACCACCATCGCTTGAAGACCAGTTTCCGTCAGCATCGCATTCAAATGTTTTATCGCCAAATTCAAGAGTTTTACCTGCACCGTTATCAGAACCGAAATCAATATCAACGATTACAGTAGCAGTATCAGAATTGGTAGTGGTTGTTATATCTTGAATATCTTCCGGAGCATCATCATTTATATGTACATTTACAGTTGTAGTAACGGTAGTTCCGTTTTCGCCTGAAATTGTAACATCAAATGATTCCGTTTCTTGAACGATATTTGAATTATCGCCACTATCAATTGATTCTTCAAGTGTATATTCATAGTTTATGATATGTTGACCATCAGCATTTGTTTCTACAGAGGTAATTTTTACTGTACCACTATCTACTTTTACTGAATTTGAACCATCTTCTGATTTCCAAGTATCGCCATCTTTGAAGAATGTAACCTCTCCAATTGTGATGGATTCAGGTGCAGTACCTTCAATTACAAGGTGCCCTTCTTGAGTGAGAGCGTCACTATCAGGATTTGTTCCGTCCTCTAGGTTTGCTTCATCAAGATGTAGATTTGAGTCAGAAACTGACATATTTACATCTATAATTTCGTTTGAACCTTGTATATTAATGTATTGAGTATCGACGTCACCATCGCCATCAGTAGCAGTAACTTTTAGGTTAACTTCACCTTCAAAGGATTTACTTTGAACGTAGTGCCATTCGCCTGTTTCATTATCAACAGTTAGAGTGAAATAAGTTTCACCATTCATTTCCGCCGTATATATGGTCTCATTTCCAATTATTTCTGAACTAATACCTACCGGTTTGCCTTCAATATCAATGAATTTTCCTGTTCCTGGAAATGGCGCATAGACGAAATCTATATTTAAATCTGCAACACCATCTGCACCTTCAAAACCGAGAGTGCCGCTTGTTACAGCAGAATCACCTTCTAGTTGCGCTTCATAAGTATAACTTCCATTATCTTCGATAGTTATATCATCATTTGTATAAATATTGATATTGTCATCACTTATGTTAACATCAATAGTTACTTCAGAAGAGTTACCGTTCGCATCTTTAAGTGTTACTGTAATGCTGTTAGGTGCAGTCACAATATCATCGGCAGAGTTTTGACCAGTTTCGCCCTCGTGTGATACAGTTTGCTTTAATGTTACAATTAAATCTTTACCATCATACGATACTTCATACGGTGAGTCTGGGTCATTAGTGATACTGTCAGGGTCAATGGTATAGCCGCTAGGCGGAGTCCAAGTGATTGATTCAGAGTCTGCAACGCTATCAGATCCATTGGCAAGACCTTCTTCATCTACTTCTACAGAATCAGTATAGTCGTCAGTAGTAAGTTCATGAGCGTTTGTAGGCTTGATTACTAAATCAGCAGTAGAGCTATCTCCATCGGAGTCAGTTATCGTATAAGTAAATTTAAAATCAGCTGTGTCGGCGGATACACTATCAGGGTTTGATTTGAAAGTATAGCTACCATCAGGGTTTACAGTTAAAGTTCCGTAAGTTGGATGAGTAAGAGTGATTACTCCATCATTATTTTGACTTTCCCAACCTTCTGCTTCAACTGATGTTATAGTAGAAGCGCTATCAGCACTGTCGGTATCATTAGAGAGGAGACCATTTTCAGCGCTAACTTCAACTGATTTGCCCTCTGCCACAGTGCTTTCGTCACCTTTTGCTTGAGGAGCGCTGTCGCCCACATTTACAGTAACTTCAACAAAACTTGTATTTCCACTTGCATCAACAACAGGAATTTTTGTAGTCACGGAGCCATCATTTGACTTAGCATCATGAGTAAAAGGCGCTGTTTGAGTAAAAATTAATTCGCCACTAGGACTAATTGTAAACTCGCCTAAAGGAGAACCATCTTCTTGAGTCACTTCAATGCGCTCTTCAAAGTTTAGGCTAATGTCATCATCAAGATTGAGAGGTACTTCTTGAGGTGTATTAAGAGTATCATCATAACTTGAAACAGAAGTGTTTTCTACTTCTAATACAGTATCTATACTTGCGGAATCGTTATCTTTTGCAGTATTACCATCTATGTCAGTTATGCTTGCATCAACTTTTACGCCACCTTCTGGGAAACCACCTTCAGGAGTTTCAAATGTAACTTCAAAGCTACCATCTTCATTTAATGTTACATCTTCATATTCAAATTCTTTTTGGTATTCATTACCTTCGGAATCTGTTAAAGTAACGGTAATGGTGTCACCTTCTTGAGCGTCAGGACCAAGGGTAACTGTTGCTTTTATGCCATTATCTTGATTGAGTTCATCTTTATTTATTATACCGTCTGTTGATGGATTGTCACCATCATCATTATTATCTGTAGTGATTTCAACTTTGATATCTTGCTTATTTTCTGAACCATCATTGGTAGAGTCACCGTAGTCAAAGTCAAATTCTGCACTTAAAGAACCTGTGGCAGTGTCACCATCGCTATCAGTGACAGTATAGCTGAGGTTGAGGCTAGGAAGTTCTTGATCATTGAGAGATTCATCTTTTGAATCAGTATTGATAATAATTTCGTTAGTTTCTTGACTGATTTCAATACTACCAACTACTTTTCCTTCATAGTAGAGCACATTATCAGTAAGAGTGTATTCGCTATCAGCCGGTACAGTAAGAACTATGCTATCAGTATTTGCTTCACCGTCAGCGCCGAAGTTTACCACATTATCTAAATCGAAAGATATTGAAGTATTTGAAGAGTTTAATTCTCCGAGATTAACATTATCTTCGCTTATGCTTGGGCCATCATCATGGATGTTGATCTCTATTTTTGCGCTTGCGTCATCAGTTGTATTACTGTCACTATCCGATACTTTAATATCGAAAATATCTTTTAGGGTATCGTCAGATTCATGATAAGCGTTTCCGTTTTGTTCGTAAGTGTAATGAACAGTACCGGATTCGTAAGTAACTGAAAGTGAACCATATTCACCTTCTATAGTGCTAGGAGAAATTGAAGCTGAACCACTTTGATCTACAGTGATAGTGATAGATGTATTATTTGGTCCTGAGATAGTAATTGTGGTATCACCATTACCCGGAGTGAATGTAAAGCTTCCTTCTGTTGTGAGAGCATTATCATCTAAATCAGTATCTAAGTCACTGCTATCTTTTGAATTGTCATAAGTATCATGACTTTCAGTAGTTATACTAATCTCAGTATCAAAATCGAGTGTAGGAGTAGTAGGTTTTGAATCTTCTGGAGTGATAGATACATCTGGTGAGGTAGATGTAGTAGGTGGAGTAGGGGTAGATGGAGTTTCCGGTTGAACTGGAGAGGTAGGGGTTACATCGCCAGAATCGAAAGAATCTAGTTCTTTATCAAGAGAGGATGTACCGCCGTTAGATTCAGGTTGTCCGGAATTACTATCAGAGTTTTTATCATTATCTTTCGGGTTTGAATCGTTGTCTGATGCGGCACCTTCTGTGAGTTCACCTTCAGCAGAGTATGCAGATTCACCTAAAAGCCCGTCAAGAGAATCAGTACCATCAGCAAGATCTTGAGTCTGATCTGTGAGGTTGTTTCGTTGGCTATAAATTTGAACATAACCCATAGATGGCATAAGTTCAGGATCAAAAGCTGCAAAGAAGTCAGCACCTGCGATTAAATCACCTTCAATCATAAAGTCCGGCATGAAATCTTCGTGGTATATGGCATAGAAGTTATCAAGAACAATAACAGCATCTTGATCTTCAAAGTAAATACTTAGAGTGTCATCAACTTTTTCAAAGATAACGGCATCAATGGGGAAGTCAATAGTAAAATCGGTTACGGTATCATTAATTTTTAAAACAATTTCTTCACCATTTGCAGGTGTATTTAAATGTAAAGCTGCCATAAAAAATCCTTATCTCTTGAGAAATCATACGTGTAAGCATGATATGTTGATACTTTGCTATTTGATATAAAAGGTAGGTAGTAAGCAAAAGAGGTTTAAAACAAAATTTAAAATCACTTAACAAGCAAGCTCAGTTAAGCTTTATGAAGTGTATGTCTTAAAAAAAGTAAAGAATCTTTACAGCTTCACTCTTGGCGCCTATATTTCGCACTCAAGTTTCTAGTTTTAGCTTCTAGTCTTGTAGATAAATTATACAAGAAGCAACTTATCATTAAGGTAAAATTTTGTTTATGTCAAGCTTTAATAAGCAAGCATAATTTAGAAACATATTCTAATCAAGGTTTATACTTTGTTCAAAGTGAGTTTTATACTCCTTAACACCTTCAGGGAATACCCATAAACCTTGAGAGGATAGTGCTGATAATGGCACTACAAAATCTTTATATTCATTTTCCAGAATAATTTTATGTGTTGGCTCTGCCAAATTATCTAAAATATAGTTTTTTCCATCTAGAGTTACTATTAATACAGCGTGAAAATCTTTTAGTTCTTTATGATAAAAAAGAAAAATCCATAAATCATCAAGCGACCAACCTAAATATACTAATCCAAAATATTTGGCAAAGGAATAATCTTCGCAGTCTCCACCCCAATTTTTAAAAAATTCGTCGGGAGTTGCCCAATATTCATCTTGATTATAGAGTGCTTTATCATTTTTACTTGGAATTTTATTCATAAAATCGTTAATGCCGCGTAGAGTTTCAATTTTATCGGCTTTTTTCAAATAACTGCAAAGAGCCATCCACTTTTGTGCATTTTTTTTATCTGTCGGCATTGTTTGTGGAGTATAGGTATCAGGGTGATATTTTTCTTTCAACTCTTTCCATTTTTCTTGTTGGGTATCAAAAAAGAGTGAAAGCTTTTCTGTTGGTGGAACAAATTCTGCTTCATAATTAAAAAAACTGATATTTTCTGGTTTCTTAGGAGGGGTAGCATAAGCATTTTCAAGTGTAGATATAAATATAGTTTGAAAAAACATAAAAATAAAAAATAGTGTATTATAAAAGGGGTATTGATTCATTAGATTTTCTTTAAATTAATAAGTAGGAGAATTAATTTAGAAACATACATTATCTAGTGTGTATCTAAAGTAAGAAAAGTTCTTGAATTTATGATGTCATAGACGTCTTAAAAAGACAAGAGGAAATGCACTTTATATTCTGTATGTACTCTGACTTGCATTTCAAGAAATCATAAACTGGAATAACGTTGATGTAAGCAAGGTTTTGTTGATAATTAATTTGACACAAGGCTATAATAACCATAATCTCAAACGAGAAATTTTTCATCTAGGGTGTTTTTCTAAATTAATTCTTTTGACTTTTGATAGTTAGATAAAAGAAAATGAGTAAATTATAATGAATAAATTATAAACGAGTAAAAATAATGAATGATAAAGCATCAATTATTCCAACAGTTATAGAAAAAATAGGGAAGTTACAAAAGGGGCAATGCCTCGATATGAGAACATTTAAGCGCAACCGTTCAGTAGCGATAACGTGTACCGGTGACGACAGTTTTAGCGTTGTTGAGCGTGGGTTTTATGAAGAAGCGTGGCAAGGATTGACAGCTGAAAAAATAAAACGTCTGTTAAAAACTCTACTAAAACGTGAATTTCCACGTAGTAATAAAATCCGTTTGTATATGTTAGATTCCTTTGAAGATGCAGATGTAAATCGTATGGGGCATGGCTCTGGTCGATTTGGCTCTTAGAGCATTTTTAAAACTCATGAATATATAAAAAGGCCTGCATTCTTTAAGAATACAGACCTTGATAAAATTTTGTTAAGGTATGCTATACTTTACTCATTGTCTCTTGTAGATCCTGAGCTTGCTCTGCAAGTTCACGGATTGCATCAGCTGATTGAAGAATAGCTTCCGCATTTTTATTTACAACTTGGTTAATGTCACTCATAGATTGTGAAATTTCTTCTGAAACCGTTGTTTGTTCACCGGCAGCGGTTGCAATTTGGTGAATCATATCCGTATTGAGGCTAGTAACAGAGGCAATTTCTTGTAAAGAATCTTCTGATTGTTTTGCAAATTCAGATGTTTGTGATATTTGATCAACAACTCGTCTTACTTCTTCTTGGTTTGCGGTGCTTGATATTTGAATAGAACGTACGCTTTCACTTACTTCACGAGTTGCGTTCATTGTTTTTTCAGCAAGTTTTCTTACTTCATCGGCAACAACAGCAAATCCGCGTCCAGCTTCACCGGCTCTTGCAGCTTCGATAGCAGCGTTTAGAGCAAGGAGGTTAGTTTGATCAGCGATATCGGTAATCACGTTGATAATACTTCCAATTCCATCTGAAAGGTGATCTAGTTTTTCCATGTTACGTGCGAGGTTTTCAGCTGAACCTGTTAATGTTTTCATTGAGTTAGACATTTTTCCGATAGTGTCAATGCCTTCCTGCGCTTTTTCGAGTACGACATTACTTTGATCTGCAGTGCTAGACGCATTATGAGCGACTTCTTGTACAGAAGCATTCATTTCTGTCATAGCAGTGCTTGTTCTTTCAATGTGTTCACGTTGGAAGTTTGAACCTTCAACTATAAGGTCAGTTTGAGTTGAAAGTTGTTCAGTTGCAGAAGCTACACGAGTTGCAATTTCAGTTGCTTGAATTGACATTTTCTTAATTGCTTCGCTTTGTTCGTGAACTTGTGTGATATCGTTTAGGAATTCAATATATCCTACTATCTTGCGTTTTGCGTCAAAAAGAGGGCTGGTGAACACGTCGAACTGCATGTTTTTACCATTAACTATACAAGGAGCTATTGCATTTATAGCATTACCTTTAGTCATGGAGTTAGTGCCTAAGCAGTTTTTATTTCCACACGCAGGTGAGTTAAAGAATCCGCCACAGTTCTTTCCAACAACATCAGTTGTCCCTAAAGTTTTTTTAGCAGTTTTATTCATGTAAACTATTTTATGGTCACTTGTAGCTGTAAAAATATTGGTAGACATATTATCAAGCAGTTCTTGGTAAGAACTTGAAAGGTTATTTACAGAAATAACAAGGTCTTTGAAACCACCATTGAATTTTGAATCATCGGCAACAGAGGTAAGTGCTCCTGAAGAGATTTTATTTGATGTATGAGAAATTTCTTCAACAATATCGTTTATAGTTACAAGTATTGTGCGCATTGCATTTATTAGCTGACCAATTTCATCTTTTTTATTTGATTTTATTGTGGCGGATAAATTACCTTGGCTTAGTTCTTTTGCAAAAACAGTAGATTCTTCAATAGGTTTAATTACGGCTTGTTGAGTAAATAAATAAGAAAGGATGGCTAAAACAATTGTAGCAATCATACAAGTCATTGCAATTTGTTTTGCATTTGTAAATTTATCAGTAACTTCTTGTGTCATATTCTCTATTCTAAGAGCTAGCATAGAAGAGAAAGCACTGATAGGCTTCATAATTTCAGCGGCTTCATTTCTATATCTTGAGCCGAATACTAACTCTATTGCCATTTGTTGGTTCGGAGTAGAAGTTATTGTGTAGTTTCCTCGGGCGTCTTTGAATCTTCCTTGCATAGCATTCATAGCTTCAACTTCAATATTAACTAAGGTATTTGAAAGCTTATTTGACTCTTCAAGTAAGGCAAATTCTTGCGTGGAAACACCGTATTTTTGCAACAAGTCAAGCAGGGCTATTCTTTCGCCAGGAGCAACTGACGCATTTTGTGGGCGTGCTTGTTTGCCTGCTCTTATGTCAACTATTTTCTTGTACTCAGATTTAAATGCTTCATCGTCGTTCGCTATGTATAGTCGTACATTGTTAGTGAGTTCTTCGGAAGAGTCTTTAAGTTCGTGCGATAGCTCAGTGAGAGTATCACTATTTTCATTGAGAATCTGAATTTCATTAAATGCGTTGCTTGCTGCGAAGAGAAAGTACAATGAAATAAAGATCATAAAAATAACTAAAATATTTGAAATAAAAAATGTAGTTCTGACTTTCATAATTTTTCCTATTTGTTGACTTTAATATAGAGACATTCATGTGTGAACAACTATCATACTGCTTATAGTAAACTATTTTAAAACTAATACTGAAGAACCTTATAAAATCTGTATCGGAAAAAAATAAAAAATGTTTAGACTGTCCTCCTAAATAATTTTATTGTTGAAAAAAGTAGATTTGTTGACATTGAATTGAATTGTGTGTACGTTGAGTTTTATTATCTCTAGTTGTATTGCTTGGGAGTTTGTTGTGAAGCAAGAATTGTTAACGAAGCTAGCATGGGATTGTCAGGATTTTCTTTGTTATATGTCTGATATAGAGACATATGAACTCTACTATATTAACCAAGCCCTTAAAAATGCTTTTGGCTTTACCTCAGACGATGATTATAAGGGTAAACTTTGTTACAAAGTTTTGCAACATAAAAATGAACCTTGTGAGTTTTGTAATAATGCAAAACTTGTTGAAGGTGAAAAAATTATTTGGGAAATTCAAAATCCTGTTGCAGGTCGACGATTTTCACTTGTGGATACCCTTGTAACACATGAAGATAAAAAAATAAGGGTTGAACTGGCTTTTGATATTTCAAAACATCATGAAAAGGTAGAAGCCCTTTCTAATAAACTTAGTATAGAAGAAACTCTGGTTCGTTGTGTACACACTCTTATGGGAAGTTCAGAACTAGAGGATGCTATTACAAGTCTCTTAGCTATTGTGGGCGAATTTTACTCTTCAGAAAGTGCATTTCTTTATGAAATTGATTATATAGAAAAAACTGCATATAATACATACACTTGGTTTAATCCCGATTTTCCTATACCATACGAAACAAATGCAAAACTTCCACTAGAAGAAGTACAATTTATCCTCGATGCTTTTGAAAAACAAGGTGAAATAAGCGTTAGCAATGTTGAAGAAGAAATTGATAAAGATTCGCGTTTCTATAAGCTATTAAAGCGACAAAAGGTACATTCTCTTATGATTGTACCAGTCTATACAAATGATAAAGTTGTTGGATTTATTGGAGTTGATAACCTTGTCAGAAAAGAAAAAGTATTTTCTCTTCTTCATTCAGTAGCAATTTTTGCTCATGATGATATTGTTAAAAGACGATTAAAGGATCAATTAGAATATCTTAGTTATACGGATTCTCTTACAGGTGTTGAAAATAGAAATAAATTCAATATAAAAATAGATGAACTTGAAGCTAATCCACCAAAAACTTTAGGGATAGTATATATAGATGTTAATGGATTAAAAAAAATAAATGAATATTATGGTCATCATTACGGCGACTATATTCTTAAATCTATTGCAAGTGAAGTAAGTTCACACTTACCTGAAAATATTTATCGAGTTGCGGGTGATGTATTTATTGCACTTTGCCCAGATGTCATTCAAGATGAATTTAATGCTACTGTAGCAAAGCTTAGAAAATTAGGAGCTGAAAATAAAGAATATTCTTTTTCAGTTGGTAGTGAATGGCAAGGTAAAAAAATTGACGTGTTACGAGGTATTACAAACTCAGATGAAATAATGTATACCGAAAAACAAAATTACTATAAAACGATTGTAAATAATGAAGTACCACGCCGTACAAATGCTGTTGATATAGTGCTTTATGAACTTCGCCAAGGATATTTTAGCCTATACCTACAACCTAAAGTAGAGCTTACGAGCGGTAAAATTGTTGAAGCTGAAGCTTTAGTCAGAAAAAGAAATGAAAGAGGCGAACTTGTTCGACCTGATAAGTTTATACCTATTTATGAGCATGATGGAACAATAAATCATGTAGATTTCTTTATTCTTGAACAAGTTTGTATATTACTTCAAAAACTTATTAGCGAGGGGAGAGAGCTT
Source organism: uncultured Desulfovibrionaceae bacterium (assembly GCA_964371865.1). Taxonomy (GTDB): domain Bacteria; phylum Desulfobacterota; class Desulfovibrionia; order Desulfovibrionales; family Desulfovibrionaceae; genus CAYJAZ01. Next base: position 22,865 of record CAYJOR010000004.1, read on the forward strand.
AAAATTTCAATTAACTTTTCTCGAGTTACTTTTATGCAGTATGATTTGGTTGAAAAAGTTGTAGAAATTGCGAAAAAATATAATGTACCACATGAACTTTTGCAAATAGAAATAACTGAAAGTATTGATAAAATGGATTTAGAATTTTTTAGTAAAAAACTTCTTGCAATACAAGAGGCAGGCTTTGGTATTTCATTAGATGATTTTGGTGCGTGTTATTCAAACCTAGTAATGCTTTTAGTCAATCATTTTAGTGAGATAAAAATAGATAAAAGCCTTGTGGATAATATAACTACAAGCCCTGAAAATAGAGTTGTTATTAAGCATCTTATTGAAATGATACATCAAATAGGTTCTGCTACATGTATTGCAGAAGGTATTGAAACGGAAGAACAGCGTAAAATTCTTATTGAATATGGCTGTCCTCACGGTCAAGGTTATCTTTTCTATCGTCCTTTGCCTCAAGAAGATTTCATTGATGAATATACAAAAAACTTAGAAACACACACTAGTTAAGTAGTTTTTTACAGTCACTAATCCAACTTTCTAATATGCGCATTTCATCACTTTTCACAATATCTTCTTTTAATAGAGCTAGATATGATGAGTACAGATTATCGTAAATATTATTTTCAGCCTTTATAACTTCATTTACAATTTCAATAACTTTTCCAGAATAAAGATAGCACGGTATTTCAGATTGAAAATCTTTCATATAGTCATGCTCATTTCTTTCTTGAAAAACAGTTGCAGTTGTAAAGCCTAAATGGAAGTTATATAAATTCATAATAGGTTGTGCCACCAAACTTTTTAGAATATCTGTAAATCTGAAAGTAACTGTTGACGGCAGGTAAAGTAGGGGAAACATATCCTTGATACAAGCTGTATTTTGCGTGTTAAAAGGGCAATAAGTGTAGTTATCGAGCACAATTGGAGCTTTGTTTTTATCAAAAAAACATGGAGTGTTGTCTAGTAATCTATATATTGCGTCAACGTCGGGGTCAGCGTCTGCAAGGCCTTGCCAAAAACCGATTTTAAAGGTTTTATTATTATTTAGAAGAGGAAGTTGTTCATTTATCAGATTAAGCGGAAGTCCGCGTGGCCATATTTTTTGATTAGAAAAGTATTTGTAGATGTTAACAAAATTACTTTCAGTAGGAACATAATCAAAGTTGCCAGAAAATTCAGGAAATTTCCAATTTTCAAGAGGGATATTATCATCATCAGTATCAATTATTATATCTGCTTTGTTTTGCATTGCGTATAAATAGCCTAACATTTTTCTACTATAGTGATTATACGGTAAATATTCCTCTATAGCATATCCAAATTCTTTATCAACAGCAAAAAATAGTGTATTATCAGCGTGATAATGTTTAGGTGATTTCTTATCTCCAATTACGATCAAGGTACTATCGTTTATTTTTGCAAATTTCTTTACGGCTTCTGTTGGCTCAAAAATACTTGTAATAACAATAAATTTTTTCATGGTATTTCCTATTGTATATCTTTCTGTTATTTCCATTGAGATAATTTAACTGGATGTATATAGAGTAGTGTTTTGTGAAAGTTTTTATAAAGTGATTCTAGGCTCATATCGTGGTTTTCATTAAAGCTAGACCTTGCTTGCCCCCAAATAGCATTACCTTCTAAATTGGTATCTTCAAACGTTTTGATTCGTTCAGCACATAACAACATTGAAGTTGGAATTGCGAGTTCAACAAAGAGATTGGCACTTGCAAAAACGCCTAAGAGATGACAATAATCGTCAATATGACTGGCAGGCACTACTATAAAATCAGAATAAGCACGTGCTAGTGGATACATGCAATCACTTGGATTCTGGAGCTTCGTAAGTTTATTTTGTACGACGATATTTTTGGTATTATAACAGTAATAATTTGAGTTTGCTAATTTTGCTTCTGATTGAAGTAGGTGAAATCCTTTTCTGCTAAGCCTTTTAGGATTAAGTCCATGCTTTTTAAATCGAGCAAAAGCTTCTTCTTGTGATGGCACGAAACTCTGCCACTTGCATGAATGGTTAAATTCTAAATTTCGTGTACTTGGGAATGTCCATGGCCAAGTGGTATAACATTCTGGTGTTATGCTGGAGAAAGAGCTAATAAAAAAATCATGTTGAGAAAGATTTAACTTCTCTAAAATGTTATCTTCGTTTATAGATGGATTCAAAAGAAGATCATCTCCTATAAAAACATAGTGCGATGAATCTTTATCTCTAAAATGAGGTAAGCCTTGACGTATATAGTCATGAAATAGGTAGGATGTGCCATAAATTTTTATAACATTTTTTTTATTTCCTCTATCAAAAGGCATTAGATGATAAATTTTTTCAAATTTGTTTTTAAGTATCTTTTCAATTTTTTCAACATTTTCTTCATAGTTGTGATTGTAGATTACTACCAAAGTAACTTTCGATTTTTTCTTGTTTGTAGGTAATATTTTGAATTTATTAATATTTGCAATTTTCTTTTTTTCAAAATTTGTTTGTATATCATCTTTTGGTAATAGCTTTAATATGGCTTTAGCCGCAGCATATTTTTTTGCATCGAAATAATGAAATGCAAGCCATTTTAAGTGATAATTTGAAGGGTTATTTTCATAAGCAAAGTATTGTAGCTCAATAGCTATATTGCTATCTTGCAATTTTATATGTCTTGCTAGTGCGGCATAGGCGTTAGCAACAACTACAGAGGAAAGGTTTTTATTTTCCATAGTGCATAGAAGCAAAGATTTAGCTGCATCAAGACCTTTTTTGTCGTAAGTCTCTAACAGTGTAGAAAAATTTTTTCCACCAAGCTCTTTTGGAGCGTGAGAAAATAAACTTCTAAGGCACTTTAAAAGATAGAATGGCAAAGAAAGAAGACCTAAGGTAGATTTGCTTCGTGAAACAATAAACTTTCCAATTCGTTGTTCTAGTGAATTTTCATAGGCAATTTTTTGTAAATTTGTTATTAATGTAGGTAGGGTAGTTACTTGTGTAGTAGTTACTGAGGAGTTTGAGATGTTTAGAAATTGAATTTCTTTTGCATCAGTTTTTTTTAGTTCTTTTTGCACTATTCTGCTACTTTTTTTATGGTTGATTATGTATAAAGTTCTGTTAAACAAAAAAGCAGTCAAAGCAAAGTACTATAATTCTATTTTGCTACAAAAAAGCAAAAATCTTTTAATTCACTGAGCTAGATTTTCTGTTGTTGAGTCACTTTTATCTTCGATGCACCAAGCTTCAACAAGTTTGAATATACTTTAGTTTTCTGGGTAAGTTGGCATATTGAATGATGGGTAGAAAGAAGATCCTAAACGTTTTGAAAGCTCATTTGATGCGTGGTGTACTTGTTGTGCAACAAGAAAAAATACTTCAGGACTTAAACGAGGATTTGGTATAGACACACTTATAGCACCAATTGATTCATTAGAGCTAGAAAAAATAGGGGCTGCAAGACATAAATTATCTTTGTTAGTTTCTCTATTATCAATTGAAACACCATTTGTACGCACTGTTTCGAGGTGTTCAATAAAGCGGTCTATATCTAAGATAGCTCTACTTGTGTATCTTTTTGTAGGGTTTTGAATAAGAATTTCACGAATATCTTTTTCATCTCTCCATGCAAGGATTGCTTTTCCCATTGCTGATGTTTGTAAAGAAAGGCGCATTCCAACCCATGAACGTATAATAAGGTTCTGTTTACATTCAACTTTTGCTAAATACACAGCTTCACCGCAATCTAAAATACCAAGATGGCTTGTTTGATCAACTTCATTTACTAGTTTTTGCATAATAGGTTGTGCTTCTGCTCGTATATCAAGTTCAGCTAATGCCTTTGTGCCGAGTGAAAAAAGTTTTATTCCTAGGCAGAATCCATTTTTATTAGAAGCTCTTACAAATCCAAGTTGGAGTAAAGTATTAATAACGCTATATGCTGTTGATTTTGACATTCCGAGTTCTGAACAAATTTCATTAAAACTAACATGTTTTTTTTCAGCTAAAAGATCTAAAACTGAGTTAGCTCGTAAAATTGCGGGTACAGCATAGTTTTTATTTTCTTTCATCATATCTCTCTTTTAAGTTCATTATCATTATAGTAATTCAAAGTTTATCGTACAATTTTCTACTGTTCTGTACGATTATAGTTGTGTTAAATTTGCTGTTAGCTTTTTTACCTAATTTGCTTTTCATTAATAAAATTGAAGTTAGACTCAAACTAATTTTATAATAATACACCTGTTCATTATTGTACCAGTTGAGTTACTTGTCAAGTAATGTCTTAAAGTTTTTAAAACTTGTAAAAATTCTAGGCTATGTTTTTATATTAATTCTTTTGATTTTTGATAGTTACATGAAGTCTAGTGAATTACTCTTGATACGAAGTAGTAATTTCTCTACCAGATTCATCAAAAAAATTTAGAAATGCACTCTAGTATAGTGCTAAAAACGTTTTAAGACCTTTGACTTTACAAGGGTAGGTTTCTAAATTTATTATTTTATGTTTTTTCTGCCTCAAAGATTATTTTTTTCATTTATGAGTGTTTTTAATGCACTGCACATTATAAAAAATTACTTTAAGTTGAAAGTTCTACAAAATATTTTATTTTAGAAACATCCTTTCAATCAAAGGTCTTAAAAATCAAGTAATATAGTTAGGTTTGTTATGAAACAGTTTTTCTTTTTTCTTTGAAACGTTTTTGTATTACAGGAAATAATAATACAAAGGCAGTAAGGAGAAATAGAAACACTGCTACTGGTCGTTGTAAAAACATGAGTAAGTTATTATCAGTCATAATTAAAGCTTGGCGCAGGCTCACTTCAAGTTGGTTACTTAAAACAAATCCTATTACTAGTGAGGCTACAGGAATGTTTAATAAACGCATAATAACTCCTGCTACACCGGCAATAAATGCGACTAACAAGTGAAATTCGTTGTACGAGTTACCATATACTCCAAGAACGCATAATACACTTACTCCACCCATAAGTAGAGGTTCAGGTAACCTTAAGATTTTGGCAAAAAGGCGAGAAACTAGTTTTCCTATCGGTGCCAATAGAAGATTTGCTAAGAAAAGAAGGATAAATGCTGCCATTACAGTATCAGGGTTATCCTTCATAAGGCGCACGCCTGGTGTCATACCATGAATAACAAGAGTAACCATCATAACAGCGGTTACAGGATCACCGGGAATACCAAGTGCTAAAGTTGGAATAAGAGCACCACCTGTTACGGCATTATTTGAAGCTTCAGGAGCAACAATACCATCTGGTTCTCCAGTACCAAAATGTTTTGCAAAGTTAGAAGTACGTTTTGCTTCAGCATAAGCAATAAAACTTGCTGTAGCAGCTCCAGTTCCAGGAAGTATACCAACAACAGAACCTATGAGAGAAGATTTTACAAGGTTTCCGATTCTTGATTTCCACTGAGATAGTTTAGGAAAAATCATGCCTGAGAATGAAGTTAAGGCTGTTTGATTGCCATCATTGCTTTCTAAAGCTCTGCATAGAACCTCAGCAATGGCAAAAATTCCCACAACAAGAGCTATAAGATCGATTCCGCCATGCAGCTGAAAAATATCAAAAGTGAAACGAGTGTTTCCGTTCATAGGGTCAATTCCTATTGTGCCAAGAAATAGACCTGTGCAACCAGCAAGCAAACCTTTTGCTAAACCACCTTGGGAAACACCTGAAATACAAGATAAAGCCATTACAATAAGTGCAAATGTTTCAATAGGTCCAAAATTTTGTGCAAAAGTTGCAAGTGTTGGTCCCATAATAATAAGAAGAACACAAGAGAATAATCCGCCTACAACTGAGGCTGATGTTGCCCATCCAAGAGCTTCGCCTGCTTTTCCTTGTTTTGTCATAGGAAAACCGTCAAAACATGTTGCTGCGGATTGAGGAGTTCCAGGTGTATTAAGCAAAATAGCAGAAATACAGCCACCATACACAGCACCACAATAAACACCCATAATAAGAGAAAGTGCACCTATTGAACTAAGCTGATAAGTGAAAGGTAAAACCATTGTTATCGCAATAATCGATCCAAGGCCTGGAAGCGCACCAACAAGTGTTCCCCAAAGTGTTCCTACAATTAAATAGAGAATGGAACTTATGGAAAAAGCATGTCCCACCGCTGCCGTTAAAATATCAAGATTCATACCAACCTCCCTATATATCAGCTAACAGGCCCATGGGTAGGGGAATTTCTAAAAATTTCTCAAATATAAGCCAAAGAAGTACGCATACACCAATCGCTGAAGGAATTACTATGCGATGCTTTCTGTAGCCTAAAATATAACTATACAAAATAAAAAATATTATGGAAACAGGAAGAAAACCAATAGGTACCAAAGCCAAGCATAAAAAACACATTGCGATAATAGAAAGTATCAAAGTTGCAGCACTTTGGTTATCAGCTAATTTAAAATGCGTTTTAATGCTTTGATAAAATGAAATACATCCAAAAAATATTCCGGCACTTAAAATGACTTGTGGATATAAAAATGATTCATGCCCTTCGTACATCTCAGGTGCTTCCACAAATGTATAACTAAGCAAGCCTGCTGCAATAAGAACAATTAAACCGTGAAAAAATATTGCAAAAATACGCATACTTACACTTCCTTTAGATGTGCCGACAACAAAGTGCTGTCGGCACAAAATAATTACTTTTTAAGACCTAAATCTGAAATAATTTGCTTTTTCCCTTCTGCTTCACTTAAAACAAAAGTAGAAAAATCTTTGCTGTTCATATAACTTGGAATAATAGAGTTCTTTTTAGCTATATCTTGGAATTGTTCTGAAGCTATTGATTTTTCAACTGCTGCTTCAAGACGCGCAATAACTTCTGGTGAAACACCTTTTGGTACAAAAATTCCGCCCCAAATTGAGAAGTTAAGATCATAACCTTGTTCTTTTGCTGTTGGAATATCAGGATAAGCTAGACTTCTTTCAGGGCTAAAAATAGCTAAAGCTTTCACATCGTATGCAGGTAAGAAGCTTGTGCCATCAGCAAAGAACTGAATAACGTTACCAGCTAAACTTTTCATACCTTCAGCAGAGCTTCTATCAGGAATATGTTTTGCATCGCCGCCTAAAGCCATAACTGTAGCCGCTGAAGTTAAGTGTGGTAAAGTTCCTGGTCCTGAAGAGCCAAATGCCATTTTACCTGAGTTTGCTAGAAGTTCTTTTTTTGCATCACCTAAGTTATTCATTGCTGAATCAGATTTTACCATGAAAACATAAGGAGTATCACTTACGCATGCAACAGGTGTTAGGCTTTGTGCATCATAAGGAAGTTTACGAATAGCAGGTTGCAATACAACAGGTCCAGTAGGGAGGTAGCCAATAGTGTAACCATCTGCTTTTGCAGCGGAAAGTTCAGCTGTACCTAATGTTCCACCTGCTCCACCAACGTTTTTAACAATGATTTTTTGTCCAAGTTCTTCTTGTAAAGGAATAAGAAGAGCACGAGCAACCATATCACTATTTCCACCAGCTGCAAAAGGTACAATCATGGTAATTGTTTTTTCAGGATACGCTGCATTTGCAGATGGTGAAAAAAACAAAGATGCACACGCCAAAGCTAAAACTAAAATTTTCTTCATAACTAAATCCTTATAAAATACATTAAATTGTTTGTAATTATACAGTTACTAAGCTTTCATTTCACCAACAACTTTGCGAGATGAGGCCATCAACATTCCTAGGTCGCCTCCTACCGCAACATAACTTCCTCCTTGTTCAATAAACCATGTTGCAAGTTCAACAGTAGGCATAACTGTTCCAATATGAATGTTTGCAGCTCTACACTTTTTCACTGTTTCACTGATAATATTTTTCATTTTTTCACTATTCATACCTTCTGCTATTCCCATAGAAACAGCAAGATCTCCAGGGCCAATAAAAACTGAATCTATACCTTTTACTCCGCCAATTTCAAGAGCTTTATTCATTGCATCTTCGGTTTCTAATTGAGCTATAAGGCATAATCTTTTGTGGGCATCTTGTTGATATGTTGTGTCTAACCCAAATGAAGCAGCTCTTACCATTTTTGCGCAACCACGAATACCGTATGGAGGGTATTGACATGCAAGAACAAAGTTTTCAGCTTCTTCTTTTGAAGCTATCATAGGGCACATAATTGTTTCTGCCCCTACAACGTCAAGTACTTGTTTGATGTATACAGGATCATAAGCTGGAATGCGAAGAATAGGTGTTACATTTGGACGACAAGAAGTTGCTTGAAATAGTTGTAATAAATCAAAAAGATTGTCAGTTCCATGTTCCGCATCTATGACTAAAAAATCAAGACCTGAGCACGCAAGTAATTCTGTTACAACAGGGCTACCTGTCATAAGCCATGTGCCGATTTGCATTACTCCGTCTTGATAAGCCTCTTTAAAAGTATTCATTTTTACTCCTTAGTTATTTTTTTTGTAAGATAAACTTACAATTTGGATTTAATTTTTATTTCAAGTCATTAGGAAGTTTTTCTAAATTCAGAGGTTTTATGGAATTTTCAACTAAAAGTGTTTTTTATGAAGTACACTCTATAAAAGCATAGGTAAATCGAATAAAAAATCATCTTTTTTGGAAGAAAAAACACAAAGGAATTGATTTAGAAACATACCCTAGGATTAATAAATATCAGGTTCTTGATCAGGGCTTCTTCCTTCTAAGAAATCAAGGTCACACCCTCTATCCGCTTGAGTAACGTGTTGTATATACATTCTTGTGTAGCCGCGTGGATAAGGTTTTGCAGGGTCGTATTGCATTTCTTCCCACTCTTTTTTTCTTCTGTTAAGTTCTTCTTCGCTTACATCTAAGTGAATGCTATTATTTGCTACATCTAGCTCAATAAAGTCGCCATTTTTTACTAAGGCTAAAGGACCACCTACAGCAGATTCCGGTGCAACGTGTAAAACTACTGTTCCAAAGTGAGTGCCACTCATGCGAGCATCAGAAATACGTACTATATCACGCACACCTTTTTCTAAAAGTTTTTTTGGAATGGGTAAACCGCCCCATTCAGGCATACCCGGTGCCCCTTTAGGACCAGAAGATTTTAGAACAAGAACTGAGTTTTCATCAACATCAAGGTTAACATCATCAATACGAGCGTAAAGATCAGGATAATTTTCAAAAACAACAGCCTTTCCTCTATGCTTGAGGAGGCTTTCAGTTGCGGCAGATGCCTTGATAACTGCTCCAGAAGGTGCCAAATTACCATGTAAAACTGTCATTGAACTGTAATGTGAGATAGGATTATCAAGCGGGCGAATAACTTCAGGGTTCCAATTATGCGCTTTTTGTAGATTTTCGCCTAATGTTTTACCGTTCACAGTCATTACATCAAGGTTTAGTTCTTTGCTTATAGTTTGCATGATAGCAGGAACACCGCCGGCGTTATGTAAATCTTCCATTAAAAATCTACCGGCAGGAAGCAAGTCAACAATAACGGGTACACTTTTTGAAAGGCTTGAAATATCGTCTAAACTTAAATCAATGCCGGCTCTTCCAGCCATTGCAATAAAGTGCACTGCAGCATTTGTTGAACCACCAAGAGCCATAAAAGTTGTGATAGCATTATAAAAATGCTGCTTGGTGATAAGATTTGATGGCTTATATTTATCTAATCCTGCCATTTCTACAATTCTTTCACCGCAGTCTGCTGCCATGCGAGCGTGCGAAGAGTCAACAGCCGGAATTGTTACCGCATGAGGAAGGGTAAGACCTAAAGCTTCTATAATACATGTCATAGTTGAAGCTGTTCCCATAGTATTACATGTGCCATGAGAACGGCAAATGCGCTCTTCAAGTTCTTCCCAATCTTCTTCAGTAATTGTGCCGGCTCTTAGTTCATCCCAATACTTTCTTGTATGTGTGCCTGCGCCTATTGTAACATTGTGCCAATTACTATTAAGCATTGGCCCAGCCGGCATAAAAATCATTGGAATATCGACACTTAATGCGCCCATGATTAAGCCAACAGTTGTTTTATCGCAACCACCCATAAGCACAACAGCATCAAGAGGGTGTGCACGTATCATTTCCTCAACTTGCATAGCAAGAAGGTTACGGTAAATCATAGATGTAGGTTTTATCATTACCTCGCCAAGACCAAGAACTGGAATTTCAGCCGGAAAACCGCCAGCACTCCAAACACCACGTCTTACATCGTCTGCTCTTTGCTTGAGATGACCATGACATGTGCTAAATTCATCCCAGCTATTAATAAGCCCAATAACAGGTTTTCCAATAAAGTCTTTGCGCCTAAACCCTAATTGTAATGTACGTTGACGGTGAGCTGAACCTCGCATACTTTTTTGTTCATACCAACGAGCACTTCTTAAGTTTTTTTTCTCTGACATTTTATTCTCCTGAATGTTCCAATAGTTATAACGAGTAGTACAGAATTATATTTATAGAGTGTTTCATTATCTTGAACTTTGGTTCATTATTTTGAACTTAGGTTCATTATTATAAATTTTAAAAAATTTGTCAAGATAAAAAATAAACAATTACACAAAAAAACATTATATGTTTTTGGTTTATTTATCTTTTAACAATAAAAAGTGTTAGTGAGAATGTGAAAAAAAATAATAATATCAATAGATAGATGTTTTTTTCTGTGATCTATATTTTTTATAAAAAATATAGCATTATTATTTACGGTTTATATTTATGTATAGATGGTCGGGCGTGAGCGGAGTTGACACTGGAAGCTTTGAAACTGGCTACAGTTCAGGGTTTGATACCACTACAGAATACACTATGCAAAACGTTGATAATTTACATTTACTGGCGGAATTGCCTTAAGTATTGCTAAAGAGAATTTACAATTCGATCTTGATTACAAACTTCAAGCTTCAAACTTTAGGGCGTAAAGGTAGTTATGCAGTATCAGCTATTTTCAGATATAAGTTCTAAGGTTTAGTATTTTAATTGCCTAAATTAATTATAAAAAGCCACTCTGTTTAAAACGGAGTGGCTTTATTTGTTAGGAACAAACTCTAGCAGTAAGTTTATTGATAACTTTTTTAAGGAAAGGGGGTGTGTGAGGGAGAAAAACTCATTTTTTTCAAAAGGGTGTTTTTCCCACAATGTGCTTTTCCCCCTTAAAAATCATAAACTGGAATCACTTGAAGGTTCAATAACAGTGAGCATCATTTGATTTCTGCCACTTTTCTTTGCTTCATAGAGCATGTTGTCGGCTTCTTTAACAATTTCAGATATGCTTGTAGCATTCGTGATATGTGAATAGTAGGCCATACCTATACTAATAGTGATTATATTTGAAACTTCTGAGCCTTTATGCTCAAGTTTATATTCGGCAAGTTTATTAATAAGCTGTTGTACTTTGTGTTTTGCTTCGTCTAAAGTTTTATTTTTCACAGCCAGAATAAACTCTTCACCGCCGTAACGAGCGACAAATACATCATCGTCTTGACTCAATTCACGAAGAATTTTACCCATAATTACAAGTATTTCATCACCTTTAACATGCCCGTAGATATCATTGTATTGCTTGAAGAAGTCAATATCCAATACCACAAAAGCAAGGTGACTTTTTGTCTCGATAATATTTTGAAAATTAGTTTCAAAATAATGTCTTAATCCTGCACGATTATTTACATTTGTAAGTTCATCTGTACGTGAAACTTGCTTTAGCTTTCGTGTGTATTCGTTTTTCATAGTTTCGTCATTGAAGATATAGAAAAAGCCGTGCAGTTGATTGAAGACATCGTAAATAGTGCTCTTTTCAACAGAGAAAAATCTTGAAGAATCATCTTTTTTCATTTCACATTCAATAATACCTTCTAATGTGTCTTCCATAGATATATCGATAGTGAAAAAATTTGTGCTAAATTTTTTTAAATCAAAACTTTCTGTATTTTGTATTCCAAAAATATGATCAAAATTGTTATTTGAACTAACTAGTTTAAGGTCATTTGATAGTATAATCATAGGAAAAGGTAAGTGATCTATAAGAGTTTTAAACTCTGCATGAGTATTCCAAATATCTGTCACATCACGAGCAAGTCCAACAGTACCAAGAGTTTCGCCACGTCTTCCAATAATTGCGGATTTATAAGTTTTGAGTTGGCGTAACTCATCACCAATCTTAACTTTTTCGTCAAACAAAAAGGTTTTTTGTTCTTTTATAACAATTTCTTCTGTTTCCATACATACAAATTCACCTTTTTGATATTCTTCATAATCCAAGTCCCAAATATAGTAATGCCCTCTATCTTTTATTTGTTCTTTAGTTTTATTTACGGTTTTACAAAAACTATTATTTACTTTAATATGAGCACCTATTACATCTTTATACCATATTAAGTCGGGAACACTGTCAATTAGAGTATCTAGTTGTTTTGCTGAAAGTTCAGCATCTAGCACGTCTCTCATTCTTAGGAGGAATTGCTTTATTCTATATTCAAATAAGGAAGTTTCATCGTCGAGCCAAATGTCAAAGAATTTTTCTTTATGTGCTATTTCAGCAATATTTTGCATCTTGCATATAAGAACAACTACACTATATGAGGCTTTTATGGAAAGAATATTGTCAATTTCATCAAGTATTGTTTCATCAATTATAATAACATCTGCACTACTATAAGAAGTAGTAGTTTTGACATCTGCTATCTCTGGAAAAACTGCAAGTCTTTTTATCTCTTCAACTTGATTGATAAAGTTTATGACTTTACTATTTCCTAGCACAGCTATTTTTAAATTATACTTGTCCATACTAACCTTCCAATCATTTACTTGAGTAAATGGTTACGCTTTAAAACTAATCTAGTATAGTTTCTTTTCAATTAATAGTCAAATTCTACTTTAAAGAAAAAAGCAGTTAGGATTGACTTTTGGGCTAACCATAAAGTTAGATCTTAACTGCTTTTAAGAAAAGGGAAGTTTGAAGGAGAAAGTTTTATTCTTATAATGTATCTATCAGTTTAAATAAGTTGACCATCTTTTTCTTTTAAAAAGAAAGTTCCTACAAAGGCTAAACCCGTACATAGAAGAAAGAGCATGCAAATTGGTTGAAACATTTCAGCGGATAATTTATCAACAAATCCGGCTTTGTCGAGTATAATTCCTATTGCCGGCTGCATGATAGCTGAACCCGCCATACTGATTGAGTATACGAGGCCATTCGCTGTGCTCGCAATGTTTTTTGCGTAAAGTTCACGAGCCGCTGCCATATAAAGGCCGGCCGGAGCTGTAATTACTACTGATAAAGCAATTCCCCAAGCATAGAGTTCATATTTTGTAAAGCTTCCATTTCTCATGTATAGATACGCAAAGATTGAGAATAAAGCAGCATTTGCAAGAATAATCACCATTTTTCTAGATGATGATTTTTGTGCTATTGTAGCAAAAATAATCGGTGTAAAAATAGTGATTCCTGCCGCAATACTTAATAGTGAACTCATTTCATTACGTGTAAGAGCACCAACTTCTGTGTAATATAAACCGGCCCAAAGTCCTACAAATCCAAATAAAATCGCAGCATTAGCTGAAAAAACTAAGGCGATAATCCAGAAATTTGATTTTTTCACTACTAATTTTATTGAGTCAGCTATTGATATCTTTTCTTCAGTATTTTCTGCCACTTGTTTCACTTCTTTTACTTGTGATTGACTTGAATCAGAATCCTTTAAGAAAATCCAAGTGACTACAGTGAGAGCAGCCGTCACTACAAAAAGACCTTGAGAAGAAACTCTCCAACCAAAGTTTTCAACAATATACGAAAGTGGCATACCCGCAAGCATAGAACCAATACCAACAGCAACAGCTAAAACTGATGATATTATAATCGTATAAGCTTTTTTATTAAACCAGTTTGCAAGTACTTTATACGCCGGCATTAGAATAAGCGCGCAACCTACGCCAACACAGAGCCTTCCCATAAACACAACGGTACTACCAGTGCCTACAGCAAAAAGAAAAGTACCTATTGATGTGCATAACAGAGCGAAAGTCATAAGTTTTTTTGGTGATACTTTATCCGATAAAATTCCGCTTGGAATTTGTAAGAAAGCATAAGGATAAAAATATGCAGATGCCAATAATCCCATAAACGCTGCGTTTACACCTAAATCCGTCATCATTGCATTCGACATAACAGCCGGACTCATACGGTGAAAGATTACAATAGTATAAGCCAAAATACAGATAGTTAAGATAAACCATCTGTATGAAGAAGTTTTAGATTCCATTAATACTCCATTTATTTTTTTGCTTTATCTAGGTGAGTTTCTAAATTAATTCTTTTACCTTTTGAGTATCGTAATAGTAATTTTTTATTTCAAATAGCGTATATTTTGGTGTGCTCCGGTCATAAAAAATGACTTATTCATTATTGAGAGAGCAAAATGTTCTAATTTAGAAACATAGTTTAGCTTATAGAATTGTTGATAATTATTTTTTAAGGAAAGGGGGAGTTTCTCCCCCTCATCTTCAGAGAATGAAAGCTAATTAAAATCTTTTCGTTGTTTGAACGCTAATCCACTTTTCAACGGTGAACTTTTCCATAACCCATTTGCCGTTAAATCGACCAACACCAGACTCTTTATTGCCACCGAACATTACATGCGGTTCATCGTTGATAGATTGATCATTTACGTGTACCATGCCTGATTTTATTTGTTTGGCAACTTGCATACCGTGGTATAAATCAGAGGTGAAGACACTTCCGCTTAGTCCGTAGCAAGAATCGTTAGCAAGTGCAATAGCTTCTTCCTCATCTTTAGCGCGGATAAGGCAGCAAACAGGACCAAATACTTCATTAACCGCCGCCGGCATATCGTTGGTAACTTCTGTGAAAATCCAAGGTGAAATATTATTACCTACAGTTTTTCCTTCTAAAGCAACAACCGCCGTAGTGCCTTCCATCGCCTTGATAAAACCTTCAACACTTTTCACTTGTGAACTACTAATGATAGGTCCAAGGAAAGTATTAGGATCGGCAGGGTCGCCAACAGGGAGGTGTTTTGCTTTTTCAATGAAAGATTTAGCAAACTCATCGTATTTTGAATCAATAATAATAATACGATTTAATGCCATACATACTTGCCCTTGGTTGAAGAATGCACCAAAAACAGCCGCAGAAGTTGCATCGTCTATGTTAGCATCTTCAAGAACTATCATGGCATTATTTCCGCCTAGTTCAAGCGAAACGTCTTTAATCATACCACCGGCTACTGCTCCAATACGCTTACCAACATCGGTTGACCCCGTGAACGAGATAAGGCTTGCTGTTGGGTGAGCTACAAGATAATCACCAATTTCAGCACCACTACCGGCAATAACGTTTAATAAACCTTTTGGCATGCCGGCTTTTTCAAAGAAATCTGCAATTAAGAATGCAGATGCGGGAGTATCAGTTGCAGGTTTTAAAACTACGGCATTACCTGATGCAATTGCAGGAATAACAGAGCGCATTGCAAGAACTAAAGGTACGTTCCAAGGTGCAATAACAGTTATAACGCCCTTTGCTTCACGTATAATATAATTTTCTTTTCCAGGAATATTTGAAGGAAGAATTTTTCCTTCCATCATATAAGGAATACGTGTTGCTTCACGTACAATTTTTAGACTTGTATAAAATTCAAAGTTTTTTTTAGGAGCAATAAAGCCTCCCTCTTCTGTGAGAGTTGCATAGATATTTTCTTTTGAGTCGATAATTGCTTGATAAAGTTTATCAAGATATTCGATTTTATGTTCCGGCGAAGTGTTAGCCCATTCTTTTTGAGCATTTGCAGCAGCTTCATAAGCAGCATCAACATCTTTTATTGACGCAGATTGATAACGATAAATTTCTTCACCTGTATAAGGATTAGTGTTTATCATTTCTCTTGAACCTGTTCCTGTTACCCATTCACCGTTAATGTATTGTTGAGGATAATGCTTCATTTTATTACTTCTCCAAAATTTTTTTATTGATTTTTATTGTATCTTTTTTACATAACCAAAACAGCTTTCACGCAAGAATGTGCTTCGTCAAAAGCTTTTTGTATATCTTTGAACTCGTAATATTTCACGAGTTTATCAATTGGGAATTGCCCTTTTTTATAATATTCAAGTAAGGCAGGAATGAACACTTGAGGAACTGAATCTCCCTCAACAACTCCAAGAAGTGATTTTGCATCACCCATAAGTTCAGTTTGAATATGAAAAGTGATGTCGCCGGTAGCACCCAAAACAACGGTTGAACCTCTAAAGCGAGTGCAATTCATTGCTTTTCTTACAGATTCACCACTTCCTGTTGTGTCGATAGAGTAGTGGCAACCACCATTTGTAATACTTTTGATTTCAGCAACAATATCATCAACTTCTTTTGCGTTAATACAATGTGTTGCGCCTAATTCTTTTGCCATTTCAAGTTTCATTGGTGAAATATCAACAGCAATAATAGTTGTACAAACAGCTATCTTTGCCGCCATAATTGCGCTAAGTCCAACAGTTCCGCAGCCAATAATTGCTATACTTGAAGCCGGTTTTGGCTGTAGTCTATTCAAAACTGCGCCGGCACCTGTTTGTACACCACACCCTAAAGGTCCGATAAGGCCTAAATCAATATCTTTATCAACTTTATAAACGCTTTTTGTATCTACCACAATATAGTTAGCAAAGCCGGATTGTGCGAAGAATGTGTAAATAGTTTCATCGCCTTTTGAGATAATTGTTTTGCCGTTATTTGTTGTTCCGCCAAAGTTGATTTCGTTAAAACGCATGCAAGCATAAGGATGCCCTTCATAGCAGTTGTCGCAACGTCCGCAAGAGCCATAGCTTACGCCAACATGATCGCCCTCTTCAAAACCGACAACCCCAGGACCAACAGCTTCAATAATACCACTTGCTTCATGCCCCAAAACAATAGGCATTGGAGTTGGAATATGACCACGGCGAACTGCCTCATCGGTATGGCATACACCACAAGAATGAACCTTTATAAGCACTTCGCCAAAACTCGGTGCTTCTAATTCTACTTCTTCTAGTGAAAATTGTGAATTAAGTCCTCGTGTTACAGCAGCAGTAATTTTCATAATACACTCCTAAATGATTTTAACCTATAAAAATATAGCTTGTTTTGTACTGCAGAAATAAATCAAGTAAAAACTGATTCAAACTATAAGCCTAGGATTATAATGCACATTTTTTTATTTTTGTACTGTCTTAGATAAGACAGTTTATAAGAAATCTTAAAAATTATTCTCGACAAGAATAGGAAAGTATACTAAAAACATAAAAGATTTTTGAGTTGAATCACTTCATTTTAATTTATATGTATAAAGTATATTTCAAGAGTTGGCATATTCGTACCTTTCTAAGATGTTGATTTGTTGACAATTGTTTTTTAAGGAAAGGGGGAGTTTGAGGAGGAAAACCTCATTTTTCCAAAAAGATGTGCTTTTTCCCCTCAAGAAGTCATAAATTAGAATGACGTGTGAGTTGAAGGACTATAGTATATGAAAAATAAAAAAGATGTTGAGCATTTTTCTTTGAAAGAAGTTAATAGTATGTGGCGTTCCATACTGCATTTAGGAGAAAAGAAAGTTCTTACAAAGGGTACAGTTTTGGAAATGCACCTAGACAATGGATTAATGCTTATAGATAAGGGACTTATTTCACTGAGAAGCCTCAACTCAGACGGGCGTGAAAGAGTGAGTATGTATATGGAGTCAGGATGCTTAATCGGTGAAGTACCTGCGCTGGTAGATACACAAAATTCAAATAGAGTGCCTCTTTATCACGTACATGAAGAAAGTATTGTTTATGCTTTTCCCTCTTCATTTTTGACAGATGCTAATTTTATAAAAACATATCCATATCTTATAATGAATGTAATGGAATCTTTTGCTTTGAAAGTACGCTATCTTTTCACTTTGGTAGGCGATAAGAGCGGTGAAAGCTCAAAAGAAATTATTTGTCGATATATCAATCGATTAGCAAGAAAGAACCATGCAGATGTATTCAATCCTCATATGTCACAAAGTGAATTTGCTTTGAGTTTAGGCTTGCATAGAAGCACTGTCTGTAGGATAATCAAAGAACTTCGCGAAGAAGGCGTATTAGGTGAATTTACAAAAAATAAGCTTGAAATACTTGATAGGGATACTTTACGGAGTAAAGCATTTGGAGAGTGATTTTGTAACAAAATTTCTTAATTTATACACACCCTAAGCAAAATTAATACAAGCTTCACTTTCAAATTCAGTGATGAGATTAAAAAGTATTAAATGAATATTGTTCACTAATTTTATTAAATTTTTCAAGATCAAGAATTTCTGTTTTATTTTTTTTATATGTTCCAATTATTCCATCTTGTTGAAGTTTATTTAAAGCTCTGCTTATTGAAATGCGATGTATTCCAAGAAAATTTGCTAATTCTTGCTGAGTCAGGTTGGTTCTGGAATATGTTATGTTCTTTTCTTGGAAAAGATTATTCTGCATTATTTTGCATATGACAGTATGTATAGAATCTGAACTAAGTAAAATCTTTTGTTCAGTGAGAGTATCAAGCTTTGTTGCAAGAGTTTTTATTATTGTTAGCGCAAGATCAGGATAATCAGGCAGTAGTTTTTTATATACCCACTCCTCAGTGAAAGCATAGATGATGCAGTCACTATCTAAATGAACTGAGGGAGGGAATGATTTTGACTCGGTGAAAAAAGAAGAAGTGGCAATCAAATCAGGAGCAGAAATTTTTGCAAGAAGGGTTTCACGTCCGTCTAAGTGTGTATGCCTAAAACTTACTTCACCCTTTTGTAAAAAATAAAGGTGTTTTATCTTTTGGTTTGATTCTAACAGTATGGAATTTTTAGGCTTTACTATTTTTTCAGCTTCTTTAAAAGCTTTTTCCCACAAGCTTGATAACTGCTTGTTATAGGTTATATCTAATGTTGTTCCTAATACCATGAAAAATCCTCTGAAAATGTAACATTTGTAGCGTTCATTTTTCCGTTTTTATGTTATAATTAAAAAACTAAATTGTAAATGGAGAATCATATGCTAGGGAATTTTGTGTAAATTATAACTTGTATTTTTCTATAACAAGCTTTAATATAAGGAGTAATTATGGTAGAGAACGAAAAAGATCCATTAGATATTATTAATGATCCAGCAAATAAAATTAGCGTTGATCAAGCATATAAACTTGATGAAGATGATGTAAATGATAAAAAAACAGTAGAAGAAACAAAAAAAAGTGTTTCAAGACGTAATTTTCTAAAACTTGGTGGCGCGGTGGCAGCTGTTGCTTCTGTTGCTGCTTCTGGCGCTGCAGGCTTTGCAACAGGGCGTTCAGCTGATGCGTATACTGGTCAAGGTAGAACTGTTCAGGGTGAAGATATGTTCTTTAATCGTGATCCTTTCAGAGTAGACGTAGCTCCAATGATGACACCAGTAGGTGAGGTTACTCGCCCACACTGGACAGAAAATCTTCTTTTTACTTGGTCTATGGTAATGGGTTTTATTGGCAAAAAACAATGGAATCCTAGCATGGGCATGGAAGCTATTCCAAATAAAGATTTGGTAGAGTATTATAAAAATAACCCAGGTCGTTACGAAAGTTTGGTTGAAAGAATTGGATTGCACGTTCAAAGACTTGAATACTTTAATACGGTAGCTTATAAACAATTTGCAATCGCCGATGCGTACAATTTAGCATATAGAGTTGCTCAAGCAAGTCATGCGGGTTCTACTATTCCTGAAGAACCACATGATGTTTTTGTGAAAACTGGCGAACCGCAACCACCTGAAAAGTGGGATTATCGTCGTGTAAACAAAAAGAAAATGGAATTTAAATCTCCTGCACATGCTACCAAATTAATTAAGCGTATGGCACATATTTTTGGAGCGCCTGTAGTAGGAATTTGTAAATTTGATGAACGTTTCATGTTTAGAGACTTTATGCGTGGAATGCCAAATCATGGTGCAGATTGGGGTGATAAAGTTCCTTCACACTGGAAGAGTATAATTGTATTTGGTACTCCAATGAACTGGGATACTATCTATGCTTCAATTGGCTATTCTACATCTATGGACGGTTATTTCAAAACTCGTTGTGTAGCTGGTTTGATGGAAACTTTTATTCAACGTTTAGGCCATCCAGCAAGAGCTCAATTTCCAGGTTTAGGTTTTGAAGTTATGGCAGCACCTTATGTAATGCTCAGTGGTTTAGCTGAATATTCAAGAGCAGGGCTTGTAATGGTGCCAGAATTAGGTTCAAACTTCAGAACTGGTGCTGTTATTACAGATATCGAATTTGAATATGATAAACCTATAGATATTAATATGGGTAAATTCTGTAAAAAATGTAAGATTTGTGCAGAAACTTGTCCTTCAGGTGCAATTACTTTTGATGATGAGCCTACAAAAGTAGTACGTGGATTTAAACGTTGGGTACTAGATGAAGAAAAATGTCACCAAATGTGGGTTGCTGGTTCTACATCAAATGGTAATGGTTGCCGTGTTTGTATTGCCGTTTGCCCGTATACACGTAAAAATACATGGATTCATACAATTTCTCGTGAGCTAGAACCGCGTGACCCAACCGGTATGGTGGCTTCTGGTCTACTCGCAATGCAACAAAACTTCTTTAAATATCCAGCGGGTGAAGAGTTTAGAGCGCCATGGAACGGTGGACGTGAAGCACAATACCACGATCCAGTATGGTGGGAAAGAAGTGAAGAATTCTTTGGCAATATTCAACAGGATTGGGAATACCAAGGAATGCATTAAGATTAGATTTTTGTGCACGAAAGTGTCCAAAAATCAATTATTCAGCGAAAGAAATGAGCAAATTCTTTAGCGAACAAGTGGAAATGATATTTTCCACGTAGTGAGGTTTTTGTGCACGAAAGTGTCCAAAAACAATTATAATAAAGGAGAAAATTTATGTTTCCAGGCGTAAATATGCTAAATAGCCTTTTTTGGATGATATTTGGTGTAATGCAAATTCTCATCATCGCGGGCGCATATACATGGTTAAAAGAAAAAGGTAAGCAAGTAGCATGGTGGCAAATGGGTATTTTATATGGTACTTTTGCAATGTTCTTACTTACAATAGGCGGCGGTTTCACCTTGGCTGGTGAATACGAAAGTCAGGCTGGTTGGTATTTTATAGGTTTCCTAGGTGTACCATTAATATTAGTATTTGCTATTGCACTTAAATTGTTTGTTTTCAAAAAACAAGCATAATACAACTTAATTACTTGCAGTTTGTGATATTATGTAGTCATGGTCATAAATTGCAAGTAATAACTTTAAAATAAATGTTTAGATTGTTTTTGGAGTATCAAATTGAAATCACTTGAAAAAATTTTTGCAGTGTTGAGCCTTTTTGCTCTTATAGGAAGTTTTGCTTTGGGAAATTTCCGTAGTCAAGATGCTTTAGGTACTCAATTAAATGCTATTCTACCAGAATTGTCAGAGTTTAGCACTATTACACCCGATGTACTAGAATTAACCACAAATAGTGGTGAAAAATATATCTTCGCTTTAGCTAGCCATCCAGGTTATGCAGGGCAAATGCTTACAGGGATTGTTGTTAATTCTACTGGTATTATCGAAAGTGTTGCTATACTTGAGAGCCCTGATACAAGTCCATATATCAAACAGGTACTAGATGCTAAAATTCCCGATGCGTATTTAGGGGGGAATATACAAGTAAACCCTAATCCTGATTCAGTTTCGGGTGCAACTCTTTCTTCAGTGGCACTAAAACAGGGTATCGCTAAAGCAAGCGCAAAAATTATGCTGAATGAAGAGGTATTGGCTCTTTTTCCAGAACTAAAAATTGATCCGAATAATCTTTCTAAAGCAAATGTACTGTTAAACGAAAGCTCAATAAGTTTAAGTATGACTGAAATGATAAAAATCGCTTTGGTTGTTATGTTTTTTGCTCTTACTTTATTTGTCGCTTCAAAAAAATTCCCTTTTTCAAAGAAAAAAGCAAGATATGCGATACTTGTAAGTTCTGTGATTTTACTTGGTTTTATGTATGGTACACAATTTTCAATTTCAACAGTAGTTCTCTTTTTCTCAGGAGTATGGATAGTTGGTTTAGCTTCATACGCTCCATTAATTTGCCTTATTTTGGCGGTGCTTATTTTTGTGTTTACAAAAAAGAACCTCTATTGTAGTTTTATTTGTCCATTTGGAGCTTTGCAAGAGGGCGTTTCAATGATAACTTCATGTAAAAATCCTAGCTCTAATCCTGTTATAAAATGGTTTAGCAGATTTTTTGCTCTTGCATTAATTTGTCTTGCCTTCTATTTTTCGCAGCCGTCAGTGGCAACTTATGAGCCTTTTGGTAAAACCTTCAATTTTGTAGGTTCACTTACTTTATTTATGCTCAGCTCAAGCATTATTATCTTTTCGCTTTTCTTACAAAAGCCATGGTGTAAGCTTCTTTGTCCAATGACTCCATTTTTTGACTATATCTATTTTTGGCGTAATTGGATTTTTAAATCGAAAAATAAACAAGCTGTTAGCTCATAAATAACACGAGAAAATTATGAATAAAATATTTACCTTTGTAGCTTTTTTTACCTTTTTGATTCTTTGCATTCATAGTATCTATGAAAGTAATGCCTCTTTATTTTCTTCTTCAGCAGAAAAGAGTATTATTGCCGTTCGCAGTATAGGAAATGAAAATATAGTAAATGAGCAAGCTTCTAGCCCTAGCGTAGAGAAAGAAATTAACTACGATGCCTTTACACCTGATAAATATTAAACCCGAGATATACATATGAAGAATAGTTCATTTCGTGAAATCGAATTGTTACTTGTAGTGGAACAAGAAAGAGCTTATTTTAACCATGAATTTATTGAGTCAAGCATTCAAAAAATTGTGGAGTTGAAACAAAGTCAAAATTTAAAAGATTTTTTAGATTATATCGGTGAGCTTGTTCAATTTACAGAAGAAAAAATTCAAGCTTTTTTAGAAGAAGAAATAAATGAAGATGAATTGGGCAATATACCAAGTTCGTTTATCAAAGAAGTTACTTTCCAAGATAGAATTATTTCGTGTGAAGCGGGTTCTTTCATGGCTCGTTTATATAATGAACTAGGAAGAGCTTTCATGTATATTGATGATTTTGAAAAAGCTGATAGCTCTTTTCAAAAAGCAATTGAATATGATGCTGAAAATATTATTACTTGGTATAATATAGCGGATATTTCATTTCATTATTCAAAGTTTAAAAAAGCAATCGAATACTGCGATAAAATTCTTGAAGTAGAAAAAAATTATGTAGCTGCAATCTATTTAAAAGCTCTTATACTTTCAACATCAGGGGAGCCTGCAAAAGCTTTAGAATATTTCAAAAAAACAGTTGAGTTAGATGCTGATTCTTTAGGCGGAAATTATTGGGCTGGCGAATGTCTTTTGCATGAACAAAATCACGCTGAGGCTTTAGAATATTTCAAAAAAAGTTATGAATTATCCAATAAAAGTCATAAGGAAAGTGCTCGCGGTTATGCAATTTGCGAACTTTTAGTAGGCGACCCGAATATCACACTTGAAATTTGCGATGCTCTTATAGAAAGCGATCCCGGTAATCAAATACTTGCCATACAAATCAAAGGTGACGCATTAATCGCACTTGGCCAAATCGAAGCCGGTGCAATTCTGCATAGAGATTTGGCTATAGTTGAACTTGATGCAAGAGATGTTGTGCTTGGGCGAGCTCATAACCTTATGAGAGAAAAAGGGAAAGAAGCCGCACGCCGATATGCCGCAGTAATCCTTGCAGAAATTCCTGATATGCTAGATGGCTTTGCCTTTATACATGAAGCACATACACTAAAAAAATTATAGATAAAATGTAAACTCCAATATTTACAAATTTATTTAATCCCATTACCATTTGCCCACACTACAAGAGAAGTAAAGTAGGTTTTACTTTCTTATATTTAGGAAGATAAAGCATATTTTACTCTTGTAGTATGGGGTTTAATGCTGTTCGAGTAAGAAGCACATATCTTTTAAAATTTTTATTCTATCTTTATTTATAAGCAAAGTGTTATATTTATAGTGTGCAATACTCCTTTAATTTATCTTTATTTAATATTTCAAAATTCTTACGAGTAAAAGTGCCTATAACTCCTTCAGCTCTTAAATTTTTCAAAACATTACATACTGTTACTCTGTGCAAGCCCAGACTCAAAGCTAAATCCGTTTGCGAAATATTTGGAGTAAAAGTATCATGATTATGTTGAGAAGCTAAGTCTACAAGATAATTACATACAATAGTTTTTGGATTATATTCACCTTTTTCTAAAAGGAAACGAGCAAAAGAACTTGCTTTTATTGTTAAAGAATAAAGAACATTGCTTATAAGTTTTGAATGCTTACATATGAATTCACTGTTTTCCAAGTAAGACATTGGAAAGCTATAAACAACACAATCAGTCACAGCAATGTCTTGTATAAGAAAAGCTTCATCGGTTGGTACTTCAAACCATTCTCTAAATAAGCACCCTGAATCTAAGTGTAAAATAATTGTACTTTGTCCTGATGGGCTTATTGCATTAATCCGAATGCTTCCTTTATCTAAAAAATAAAAATTCTTTTCATTAGAACTGTCCCATATGTGGCCTTTAGGTATTTTATGCTGTTTAGCTAGGTATAAAGCTTCTCGCCAAACGCTATTAATTTCCTTCCATCTAAGGTATGGAGTTCTATTGGTCAGATTTTTTGTTTTCATGTTATTACCTCTTCTCTTCTCGCGCATATTTTCCTATATTCATGAAAATAGTATCATTTTTATAGTAAAATGTAAATGGAACTACAATTTTTTTTAAAATATTCTGTTATATATAGTATAGGTATAGGTAAAATACTATGCTATTTGCCACTGTACTTAGCAATTATTTTGATGCACATTTGGAGGTGACAATGCAAAATATTGGATATTACTCACCAAGAACGATTGGCCAAGTCTTTTCTTGCTTTGAAAAAACAGCAGGAACAGGGCGCATTATCGCAGGTGGTACAGATTTAATGATTTTTTACGCAAATGCCCCGCAGCTGAGAAAAGATCTTATTGATATTTCAGCAATTCATGAAATGCTTACGATTGCAGAAGAAGATGGTTACATTGTTATTGGAGCAGCAGTAACACATTCACGAGTTGCGCAGTCAGCTCTCATTAAAGAGTATGCTCCTTTGCTTGCACACGCTTGCGGAGAAGTTGGCAGTAAACAGATACGTAATGTTGCCACAGTAGGTGGAAATATTGTCACCGCTTTACCAGCAGCAGATTCCGCTGTAACACTTACAGCTTTAGATGCTGAGTGTGAGGTATATACAGATGCAAATAGTTCTTCATGGATACCTATTTTAGAGCTTTATAAAGGTGTTGGCTCTTCTCATGTAGCAACAAATCATTTACTCACTCGTATCCGCTTCACAGCAGATAAAAACCGCAAATCAGCGTATCAACGTATGAGCATACGTAAGGCGCTTTCGCTTCCTATGCTTAATGTTGGCGCAGCACTCACAATCAATAATAATGTTATTGAGAAAGCTCGTGTAGTGATTGCTCCTGCGGGAAATGCTCCTTTGCGTGCAAGTTGTGTTGAAAAAGCATTGGAAGGAAAAGCCCCTAGTGAAGCACTTTTTAAAGAAGTTTCTTGCCAATGTCTTGAAGGTTGTGCCATGCGTTCCTCAGCGGTTCGTGGCAGTAAAGAATATCGTGAAAAAGTAATGCCGGTTTTTGTTTATCGTGCATTATGTGAAGCTGTGAAGTAGGAGAGTAAACAATGAAAGAGATTCAATTTACATTAAACGGAGAAATCGTGAGCGTTGTTGCTGATGTGACAATGCCACTTGTTGATGTCCTACGCGACACTTTCCAACTCACAGGTACAAAAGTCGGTTGTAAAGCTGGTGATTGCGGTGCTTGTACTGTTATTATGGATAAAAAAGCTGTGAATTCATGCCTTATTCCTATGGGAAAAGTAGAAGGCAGGGAAATCACAACTATTGAAGGTTTATCAAAAGATGGCAAACCAGACCTTATTCAACAAGCCTATATCGACCAAGGCAGCGTGCAGTGCGGCTATTGTATTCCCGGCATGGTGCTTTCAACAAAAGCACTTTTAGATGCAAATACATCACCGACAAAAGAAGAAATTAAAGAAGCTATCTCCGGCAATATCTGCCGTTGCACAGGCTATGTCAAAATAGAGGCAGCCATAGAGCAGGCCGCGGCAGAGCTTAGAAAACAAGGAAGCTAAGAGGAGATAAATATGAAAAAATTTAGACTAATTGGTAAATCAATAAGCCGAAAAGATGCTTTTGCAAAACTCAGTGGTGAAGCTATGTATGCTTCTGATGTTAGTCTTCCGCAGATGCTCCATGCAAAAGTTTTGCGTAGTCCTCATCCGCACGCAAAAATTATCAGTATAGACACTTCAGAAGCTGAAAAATTACAAGGTGTGAAAGGTATTGCACATTATTGGAATACTTCACAAAATTTATGGAACGGCGCCGCTCCTATGTTTACCACAGGCCCACACGAAGAAAGAGTTCTTGATCAAAGAGTTTTTGATAATGTTGTGCGCTATGTAGGTGATGAAGTGGCTGCTGTTGCTGCAACTACGGAAGAAATTGCTGAAGCTGCTGTTAAACTTATAAAAGTAGAATACGAAATTTTACCTTTCGTTCTTACTCCAAAACAAGCTACCGCTGAAGGTAGTATTGCTTTGCACGGTGAAAAGAATATTACTCCTGAAGGGCATAATATCCCTGGTGCAATAACGAAAATTAATTACGGCGAAGGTGATTTAGAAGATGCCTTTAAAGAATGTGATGTAGTTATCGAAGGAGTATATGAATTACCAGTTGTAAAACAAATGCAAATGGAAACACATGCAGCTGTTGCAAAAGTAGAGAGCGATGGCAAAGTAACTGTATGGTCAACAACGCAATGCCCACATCCAACACGTTATATCTTAGCTGCCGCATTTGGTATGCCGGCAAGTAAAGTACGCGTGCTTGCTCCTTACTATGTTGGTGGTGGATTTGGCGCACGTATCGGTCTTTCAGGAAAAGCTGAGCCTATAGCTATGGCACTTGCATTATTGACAAAAAAACCTGTTCGCTGTTGCTATACTCGTAAAGAAGATATTATCGCTTCTGATACAAGACACGCAACCACCATGACAATCCGCCTTGGTGCTAAGAAAGACGGCACCTTCCATGCGCTTGATTTACATGGTTTCTTTAACGCCGGTGCGTATTGTACTTTTAGTGTTGAACTTCCTGCTGTTGCTGGTGCTATGAATTTGCCTGTCTATAATGTTGCTCGTTCACGCTATGTAGGTCATGCTGTATATACTAATACTACTTGCGCCGGTGCAATGCGTGGTTTTGGTAATCCACAAGGTAATTTTGCTCTTGAACGTTCAGTTGACTTGATGGCTGAAAAACTCAATATAGATCCAATGGTTTTACGTGAAAAAAATGCTATGAAAGCCGGTGAACCATGGTTTTTACCTTACGAATGTGGTTCAACAGAATTGCGTGAGTGCATGAAGCAAGGTGCTGCTGCAATTGGCTGGGATAAACGTAACTCATTTGACAACTCAGGCACTGTAAAACGTGGTATTGGGCTTGCGGTAGGCACACACGTTTCTAATGCTTGGCCTTTCTGTGTGGACTATGATAATGCTTATTGCGCTGTGCAAGTTGATGGTTCTATACAAGTGTCAACCGGTGTATCTGAAATAGGCACGGGTTGTTCCACTTCTTTAGCACAGATTGCTGCTGAAACCTTTGGGCTTGAATACGAACAAGTTTCCTTAGTATTTGGCGATACTGAACCTACTCCTTTTGATATCGGTAACCACGCAAGCCGTGCGCTTTATGCCGCTGGTCTTGCAGTGCAAAAAGCTTGCGAACTTGCTCGTGATAAGGTTTTAGATTATGCGGCTGAAGTAGGTAAACTCAATAGAGACGACATCGTAATCGAAAATCATGTTATCGGTCTAAAAGGTGAAAAAGCCGGTACTGATAAAGAGTTTGAATCTGGCAAAGCAAAAGCTATGAAACTAGATGAGCTCTGCTATCATGCACATATCCGCAATATTCAATTTATTGGCTTAGGTCAAATTGTTCCACCAAACTCACCACCATGGCATTGTGTATTTGCTGATGTTTCTGTTGATACTGAAACAGGTCAAATTGAGATACATAAAGTGGTAGGTGCGCACGATGTTGGTGTTGCTGTGAACCCTCAACTTGTTGAAGGTCAAATTGAAGGTGGGCTTGTTCAAGGCATAGGCTATGCACTGAATGAAGAAATTACCTACAGTGACAAAGGTGTGCAACAACACACAAATATGCACAATTATCTTGTGCCTACAGCTGCTGATATTGCAAATATACAATCTATTATTGTAGCAAGCGAAGA
Source organism: uncultured Desulfovibrionaceae bacterium (assembly GCA_964371865.1). Classification (GTDB taxonomy): domain Bacteria; phylum Desulfobacterota; class Desulfovibrionia; order Desulfovibrionales; family Desulfovibrionaceae; genus CAYJAZ01. The sequence continues at coordinate 51,308 of CAYJOR010000004.1, forward strand.
TTCACATGGTCCTTATGGTGCTAAAGGTGTGGGCGAGTGTGGGCTTGTGTGCCCTGGTGCGGCAATAGCAAATGCTGTAAGTAATGCAATTGGTAAGCCAATTAATGAACTTCCAATGACAAATGAAAGATTATATTCCGTTCTACACGGCTAGGGGATATTTCTAAATTAATTCTTTTACATTTTTTCTGCCAAAAAGGTGGTTTTTTATTCAGTTTATGTATGTTCTGATATATTGCACTTTATAAGAAATCCCTTTTTGTTGGAAATTCCATAAATTTTTTAGTTTCAAACACACCCTAGAAAAACATATGCAAGGGAAGGAGTTTATTCTCTTTCCCTTGTCATGTATAAATAGAGGAATTATGCCTATTTTTATAAAAGGTGCTGGCGATCTAGCAACTGCAGTTGCTCTTCGACTTCATAGAACTGGATATCAAGTTATTATGTCAGATATTTCAAAGCCCACGATGGTTCGTCGCACAGTTTCTTTTGCTGAAGCGGTTTATTCAAATGAAATCCAAGTAGAAGAAGTGCGTGCGGCTAAAGCAACTCTTCAAAATTACAAAGGGTTTTTAGAGAAAGGAATAATCCCTATTCTTGTAGATATTGATGATAAAGCAATAGCCTCACTAAAACCTCATGCCCTTGTCGATGCTATTATAGCAAAGAAAAACCTTGGTACATATAAAAATAATGACTATTTCACTATAGCCCTTGGACCTGGATTTAAATCTCCAAGTGATGTTGATGTTGTGATTGAAACAATGCGTGGCCATTATCTTGGACGTTGTATCTATGAAGGTTCTACCTTACCTAACACAGGTGTTCCCGGCGAAGTTGGCGGATACACAAACGAACGAGTGCTGAGAGCAAAAAATGAAGGTTTTATCACGTGGAAAAAAGAAATTGGTGATTTTGTTAATGAGAACGAAATATTAGGAATACTCAAAACTAATGAAGGCGAGGAAGTTATTCCTGCTACAATCACAGGAATTTTGCGCGGCCTTTTATCAAGCGAAGTTTATGTGACTAAAGGATTTAAAATTGGAGATATTGATCCACGCTGTGCTGTTGAGCATTGTTTTTCAGTGTCTGATAAAGGTTTATCTCTAGGAGGAGCAGTTCTTGAAGCTCTTATAAAAGCAAGGATTTTTCCTTATTAATACAATTCTTATTCTAAAAACACACTTTAGAAAGCTACTTTTAGTTTTTGAATTGTCATTGAAATTAAAAATACAAAACAGTTTACTATAACAATTGTTGCACCTACAGGTGTGCTTGCCAGAATTGAAACGATAATCCCCGTAGCTGCGGAAAAAATTGAAAATATAGCTGCAGTTATAACTACAGAGCGAAAATTTTCAAATAATCGCATGGCAGATAAGGCAGGAAAAACTACAAGAGCTGAAATAAGTAGAGAACCAACAAGATTCATGGCAACAACAATTACTGCAGCAATCGTAATTGCAATAAGCAGATTATATCTGTCAACATTAAGTCCTGTTGCACGTGCAAAAGTTTCATCAAAAGTAATTGAGAAAATTTTATGATAGAATATAACATACATACTTAACACGAAAATTGATAATACTGCAGAAATCCAAACATCTGTTTTGGTGAGCGTAAGAATTGATGTAGAGCCAAATAGAGTGTTGCACACATCCGCAGCAATATTTGAAGATGTAGGGTAGAGATTCAAAAGTAGATAGCCAAAACCTAAAGACCCAACTGAAAGCATAGCTATTGCGGCATCGCCATTAATTTTTGTGTTTTCTCCTAATCGTAATAGAATAATGGCACAAACAGCAGTGACAGGAAAAACGAGAATACTTTCATTTGCTAGTTTCAAAGCACTTGCAATTGCTATTGCCCCAAATGCTATGTGAGAAAGCCCATCGCCAATATAAGAAAATCTTTTTAGAACAAGAGTTACCCCCAGTAAAGAAGAGCAAAGTGCAATGAGAATACCTACAATAAAAGCATATAAAACAAAAGGATAGGAAAAATATATAAACAAAGTGGAAAAAGTGTCATTTATTACTTGCATTGTTCGCACCTTTGGTTTGCAAAATATTCATTTCTAGAAAGCACGTCAACACAGGAAGAAATACAGACTACATGACTGGAAAAATTTAAAGCATTTTCGCTGTCATGCGTTACCATACAAATAGTAGTTCCTTCATTATTCAATTCTTTAACCAGGGAATACATTTCCTTAGTTGAGGCTATATCTAAACCCGAGGTAGGTTCGTCTAAAAGTAGCATTTTATCAGTTGCGCAAAGAGCTCTTGCAATTAAGGTTCTTTGTTGTTGACCACCTGAAATTTTATTGAAGCTTTTTTTTGCTAAATGCTCTATTTTCATTTTTTCGAGTAAAGTCATTGCTTTAATTTTATCTTTTTTAGAATAAAACGGATTGAAGGAATGAGCATTTATACAGCCCGAGAGAACAACTTCCCAAACTGATGCGGGAAAATCTTTTTGTACTTGAGTTTGTTGTGGGATATAGCCTATTTCATTAAAGCAAAAATTATTACAAAGTTCTACTTTACCTTTGAGTGGTGGTGTCAATCCTAAGATTGTTTTAATCAAGGTACTTTTCCCTACGCCATTTTCTCCGATAATACAAAAATATTCGCCTTTAGAGATGGTAAAGTTAATATTTTTTAATAAAATCTTATTTTCATATCCTATTGCAAGGTTATCACATTTAATGAATTCCATATTTTTACTTTACTAAGGCTTGTTTAAGAGTTTCAAGGTTATTTTGCATAATTGAAAAGTAGCTGATGTTATTAGCTATATCACCTGCTTTTATAGATTGTAGAGAATTAAGTATAAGAATATTAGACTGTTTTTTATCACTAGTTGCAAGAATGGTTGTTGCCAGTGCGTCATTTGAACCATCTATAATAAAGATATTATTGAAATTGAGTTCATCAACTTTTTTTGCTAGAAAGACAACAGTTTCAAAACTGGCTTCTGTATCGGCAGAACAACCTACAAAAGCTGCAAAATAGTCAATGCCATAGTCATCTACGAGATATCTAAATGGAAACCTATCAGCAACTAAGATAGTTTTTATTTGGCTTGCTTCTATTGCTTTTTTATATTCATCATCGAGAGCCTGAAGTTTTTTGATATAAGATTGTGCATTTGCACTATATGTATTTGTATTTTCTTTGTCGTGATCTCCAAGTAGTACAGAAATACTTTTTACAATGATTTGAGCATTTTTTAATGAAAGCCAGATATGTTCATCATAACCAAAATGCAGGTCGATATTTTCGTTATTGTGATGCTTATGATCGTGTTCATGCTTATCGTGTTCATGCTTGTCGTGTTCATGCTCATGTCCGTGCTTTCTGTAGTCATGATTATGTGCTTCCATGCCCTCAACAATTTCTTCAAGTTTTATCTTACTGCCAAGGCTTGACATAAGATTCACAACTGTTTGTTGTTTATTGATATTTTGCTTAAGTACATTATTCACCCAAGCGTCGGATTCACCACCGTTGTAAACAAAAATATCAGATTTCGCAATTTTTGTAATATCTTGAATGGTTGGCTGATAGCTATGTAAGTCGACTCCTGATTTTAATAAAATATCAACTTCTATATTTTTTGAATCCCCCACTATTTCACGCAGCCAATCATATATAGGAAAGGTTGTTGCCAATACTTTAATTTTTGATTTTTCACTTGCTTCAACATGTAGCGGGAAAATGAAAAAGCTTCCTATAGTAAAAAAAGTCAATAAAAATAAATGGAAAAGACGATTGTTTTTCTGCATATTATCACCTAATTTTAAAAGTATTTATCTCTTACACAAGCAAATAAAATCTATTTTTTATATTGGATAAATCCAACTTTATTTATTAATATAAAACAATGAATTGGTCAAGGGTTTTATATATTCTTATTTGCTCAAGTATGGAAGGGGAAGAGGGGGGTATACTATACTGTATATATGGGTGCTGCTCCTATGTTGAGAGGAGCTACTATTAATATCTACCCCTTCAGCTCATTTACGCCTTTATTTCTAAAGAATTTGATAACTTAAGATTCTCTCTTTTGCAAGAAGGAAAAGAGCAAAGCCCTTGTTGAATATGTAGACACAATCCTTTACGATTTTATTTTATCAAACTATACAGCATATTCAGCTTTATTAGATAAATATAAGGAAACCCAGCCTAATTAGAAAGAGTAAACGTTAATCTCATTATTAAAATAACACTCATGTGAAATAAAGTTTAGCTAATTGCTACGCCAAAATTCTTGACAGTAGAGTGTATTATATTGTATTTTTAATGCCTTCTAATATAACTTTTCTTGGTGATAATGATGTCAAAAATAGCAAATTATCAATTAATAGAAGTTCTTCTAGAGGAGGAAGCCTTGGCTGTAGATTATCAGATACCGGTGCTTCTTCGGAATTTCAATACAAAGTTTTTATGAGGTGATATAAATGATTTGCGAAATAATTTCCATAGGTACGGAACTACTCACCGGCAATACCATCAACACTAACACCGCATATATTGCAAAAGTCATGATGGAATATGGACTTGATTTATATCATCAAAGCGTTGTTGGCGATAATCCCTCACGGCTTAAAGAAAATTTAAGTAGAGCACTCATGCGTTCTGATATTGTTATAACCACAGGTGGGCTTGGTCCAACTTATGATGATTTAACTAAAGAAACGGTTTGTGAGGTTTTAGGGAAAAAACTTGTGGAAAACAAGGAAATATCCAAACTTCTTAGAGATGGCTATGCGAAACTCGGTGCAGAAATAGCATCGAGTGATCTAAAACAAGCATATATGCCAATTGATGCAACGATAATACCGAATGAAAATGGTACCGCTCCCGGTCTTATTGTAACAGGTGAAAATAATAAAAAAGTTATTATGCTCCCCGGACCTCCTAGAGAGCTTATCCCGATGGTAGATGGATTTCTAAAGAACTATCTTTCACAACTTACAAAAAGAGTGATTGTTTGCAGAAATCTAAACACTTATAATTATGGTGAATCCTCTCTTTTTAAATATATTAAAGATTTTGCAGAAAAATCTATCAATCCCTCTATTGCAACATATGTAGCAGACTTTGAAGTTGCTGTTAGAATTACAGCATCGGCTGAGGATAAAGCATCAGCAAGTAAACTCCTCGATACAGCGGAACAGGAAATAAGAAGATTACTGCCCAAAGAAGCAATATACGGAGTTGACGCTATGGGGATTGAGTATGTAATTGTAGAAAAGCTTCGTGAAAAGGGTCTTAAACTCGCTATAGCCGAGAGTTGCACAGGTGGACTACTCTCTAAGAGAATAACCGATGTGCCGGGTTCGTCCAATGTGTTTGAATACGGAATATGTACGTATAGTAATGAGAGCAAACGTAAATTGCTTGGTGTAGATACGGTTGATGAACATGGGGCTGTGTCGTCGCAAACCGCCGTAGCGATGGCACAAGGTATGTTGGATTTATCCGGTGCAGATATTGCCGTGGCTATAACAGGTATAGCCGGCCCTGATGGAGGCACTGCCGAAAAACCAGTAGGTCTTGTATATATTGCACTTGCTAGAAAAGATGACGTAAAAGTATATAGGCATATTTTCTCAGACATTGTCAGTCATACAAGAAATGAAGTGCGTATCAGAACCGCAAGCATGGCACTTACTTATGTGTTAAATTCAATATAAGGCTATTCATTTCAGACTGAATAGCAACGACTTTTGGTGATACCTATGCCTTCGGTATGTAGTATGCTGAGGGTGTGGGTAATTATATCATGAATAGCTTTGGTATTATCAATGCAAGTGCTTTACTGCAAGCAGATGGTGTAACACTAATTCTTCGTCTAGGTAGTGATGGAAATAGAAAAATTATTTTAGATTAAGAATATAATGTTCAAATATCAAATAAGTAAAGCATCTGAGATATTTCCCAGATGCCTTCATTTGTGTAAAAGAATTAGTTTAGAAGCACACTCTAGAACTTATAGGTAAATCCTACATTAACTCCATGACTTGTTTCATGCTCAGAAGCTTTCAAGTTATAGTTCAATCCAAAACTCAAGTTATCTTTCGCAACTTCAACACCAACGCCACCGCTGAATGCAAAGTTATCCACATTTCTCATTTCAAGAGAACTTAAACCTGCTACTGTTGGGATAGAAGTAGTTGAATTTACATGAGTATCTCCAAAACTCGCAACTACGCCAACATCCGCTTTTGGAGTAATCGCCCAGCCGTTTTCTGTCACGATATCTTTTGAGAATGTCACGCCGACAGGAATTGAGAATACGCCTTGATTATCGCTCTTAACGTTATTTACAACACCACCTGCACTTGTTGTTGAGTAATTCTCGGTAGATACATTAGTATAGCGCACGCCTGCATGAGGTGTTATGTCAACAGATTCTGTTTCAAAAGTATATTCTCCTGTCAAACCGACTGTAAATACTTGAGAATCTACATCTGCTTTGAGATTAGACATCTGCATTGATGAAGGCACTTCATATTCTACATCATTGTTTACCGCTGTGTAACCCATATCCGCAGAAATAATGAAGTCGTTTATAGTCATCGCTCCGTAGAGTGATACACCTAATGAATCGAAATCATTTGTAGTTTTGTTGAAATCGCCATTAGATGTTGAACTACCTGAACCAACACTCAAGGCAATACCTAAACGATATTGATTGTTGAAGGTATAGTCAGAACCGATAGCTAATCCTGCGTAATCACTTGAGAAACCAGATTTGAAATGACCTGCTTCGTATCCACTTGTATGTGTGTGATTATACAAAGGAGATACCCAAAGAGCAAGACCATTGCTCATGGTATTACCTTGAGCAGAACCAGCGTTTAATCCGTTATTATCTGTATTATCAAGATGTTGTACAGATAAATCAGAACTGCTGTAAGATGACAAACCTGCACGCCCAAGCATAGGAGTAGTTGTAGAGCCTACAACATTAAAAGCGGTTGTCGCTGTTCCTGCCGCTGCGCCGATTTGCATTGAACCTTCTAAAGTTGCCGCTACAAGATCTTTATTGCTCACGTCAATAAACAGTGAATCAATTGCTCGAGAATAGAATTTAATTCCCTCATTTGTGCTGTTGGTATCGAAGCCAATACCATCGCCAAGATTTAGCATAACTTGACCGACAGAAGTATCAAGCTTTTTGTACTCGCTTGGTAAAAATGCAGCTTTAAGAGTCACAATATATTTTCCTGTAGCATCATCAAACTCGGTAGAGTCTACAAGCAAACCTTGGGAAGTAAGGAGGAGTAGATTTTGTTCGATATCATTAATACCCCAAGCATTTTTGTCTACTTGCGAATTATCTGTGAAACCGTCCACGATAACAACTTCTTGTTTTGCTTTACCATCAACAATAAGAAGCTGTGAAGAGCCGTCTACTGAGAGAGTTCCACTTGTTGCACTAAGAGCCGCACTTTCACCAACGCCGTTTGCATCTACAACAAAAAGTGAGTTTGCGCCGAATATAGCTTCATTCGTAGTAAGGGGTGCATTAGGTAGAGTTGCGCTAATAAGAAGACTACCTGTTGATGAAAGAGTTTGCGGAGCTCTTACAAATAGAGCAGAACTGATAGAATTCCCGTTTGCTCCCCAAGTGAGTCCGCTTGCATTAAAGCTTTCTTCCGCCCAAGTTACATCTGTGTCGCCAAGAACAAGATAGGAGCTTTTGCCGACAACAATATGCCCGTTTATATCATTTGGAAGTTCATTAAGGATAGCTTTTGAAGAGTCTGCAATGTCAGCCCCTGTGAAGCTGTGAGTAAGTTTTAAAACTCCGCCATCGAGAACTAATTCATTTGCGTATAAAACCCCGCCCGTGGTTGGAATTGCTTCACCTACATTTATAGTTGTACTACTGTCGGCTTTGAAGCTAGCTGTGTGATATGTTGATTCATTTTTTACATTGAAGACATTGCTGCTACCACTATTCGTATTTGTTGAAGTGGTGTCTTTTACTGTAATATTTCCGACGATATTTACAATGCCTTCATTGTTAAAATCCTTTGTAATTGTACTGTCACTGCCTTGAGTGCCAAGATTTACAGTAGAACCGTTGTTATTTGTTAGATTACCGTCAACCAACACTCCATTTGCATCGCCTTGCCCTGTGAGGGTTGTTTCTTTAGCGTTGTTTATGGTATTGCCAGAAGTTCCGCCTATTACAATAGTTTCACTTTGGTTTTTACCTATAGTTCCGCCTTGGAAGAGTTTATCAGATAAAGAAGTTCCGTCTGTAATATCGTCCGCGGTTGCGTTTGTTGTATTGATATCAACACCATCAAGCGTGATTGTTCCCGCGCCTGTAACAAAACCGCTTGTTGCATCTTTTGCACTTGCTAAGAAATTGGTATAGCTAACATATTCCATTTCGGTAAAGTTAAGATTTTCAAGAACTAACGAACCAAAGTTTTCAAGAGCTTTTTTAACACTTGCCTTTGAGGTATCTATTGCGCCTGTATCTTTATTTATAATAGCAAAGTCATCTGCACTTGCTATAAGTGTTCCGCTTTCTCTGGTTGTAAACGCACTAGCCGTACTTGCAACAGAGAACTCAATATCGGAAACATCAAGAGTTGAAAAAATATCTAAACTACCGTTATCAGCAATATTAAGAGATTTTTCAAAAGATGTTGAATCTACAATATAAAGCTTTCCACTATTTGAAACTGTGAAATCTTCTTTAAAGTTTGCATTTGCACCATATTCAATCACAAATATACCATCAGTTGTAACATCTTGTTTAAATATAGTATTCTTGTAAACATATGTTTTTGAATTTGCACCAGTTGTGAAAGCGCCGTTTACTGAGCCACTGTAAAGATTTACAGTACCATTATTCGTCATGTCACCTTCAATAAGAACATCTAAGCCCGTACCGCCTTCAATAGAAAGAGTTGAACTAGCCTCAACAGTAGAAGAAGTTACAGCATTATTTAAAACTTGAGTAACATCTACAACTTTATTACCGCTTAGAGTGCCTGCTGTGACTGAACCGTTTGCATAGCCGTTTATTACAGTTGTGAGGGAGTATGTATCACTCATATCAAGCTCAGCAAAAGTGATAGTTCCTGTATTTCCCGTGAGAGTAAGAGCATTTTTCAATAATTCTTCGTATACAGCTTGTGATTCTGCTTTTGGAACTGTATCAGTAATTCCAAGTAGGGTTAGATTTCCGTTATTATCAAGAGTTTTCTCTACTGTTCCGTTTTGAATAAAACTTCCGTCCTCAGCAAAAGTGCCGAAATTATAAGCATTTGCAATAAGTTTTCCGTTTTCAGCTGTTGAAAAATCTGTAGCTTGGCTATCTACTGTAAGATAAGCATATGAAAGGTCAAGGATACCGCTATCTACAGTTAAGCTTGAACCATTATTGATATTAAGAGTACCGTGAATGATAGACTTAGATTCATTTTCAGCATGCTTAATAATTAAATTTGAATTTGTAATATTTACCGTACTATTACTATAGATAGCAGAGGAAGTATCATCATAATAACTAGCCATTTGCAAAGTAGCATTTTCTACAACTACGTTTACTACAGCATACAGCTCATTGTTTAGATAGAAAATATCGCTTGTGCTTTCATCACCTATAATATTTACATTATAAGCAATGTCAGTACTAACATTGTCATTCAATGTGTATGTACCATTATTGAGGAGTTTAAAGTTTAGGTTTTGCGTTGGTATAGTATCGTCAAAGTAATTATTATCAGCAAAGAAAATAGCGTTATAGTCTTTTGATGCTCCGTTATCATCGCTTGTATAGTTATCTGTAATTTTATAATTTTCGCTGTCTGCTGCAAAGTTTAGGTCGGAAGTAGTATATATCGCCCCACCACGATTTTCTGAGCTATTCCCAATAAAATCGCCAGTGATAGTGCTTATTGTGCTATTATAGTCATTATATATCGCCCCGCCATAATTTATTGTGCTATTTCCAATAAAATCTCCAGTGATAGTGCCTATTGTGCTAGCGATATTAAATATCGCCCCGCCTGATTTTTCTGAGCTGTTCCCAATAAAATCGCCAGTGATAGTGCTTATTGTGCTATTGCTATTATATATCGCCCCGCCATAATCTGCGCTATTTCCAATAAAATCGCCTGTGATAGTGCTTATTGTGTTATTGCTATTATATATCGCCCCGCCTCTAGCGCTTTCATAACTTGCGCTATTTCCAATAAAATCTCCAGTGATAGAGGTTATAGTGCTATAATCGTCATTATATATCGCCCCGCCATGATAGATTGAGCTATTCCCAATAAAATCGCCTGTGATAGTGCTTATTGTGCTATTATCGTCATTAGCTATCGCCCCGCCATAATCTGCACTATTCCCAATAAAATCGCCGGTAATAGTGCCTATTGTGCTATCGTCATTAAATATCGCCCCTCCATCATCACTTGCGGTATTTCCAATAAAATCGCCTGTTATAGTTTCTATAGTGCTATTATTGTCACTATGTATCGCCCCGCCATCAGTGGTTGTGCTATTTCCAGTAAAATCGCCTGTTATAGTGCGTACTGCGCTACTCTGATTATATATCGCCCCGCCACCATGCGCGCTATTTCCAATAAAATCGCCTGTTATAGTTTCTATATTGCCCATCTCATTATATATCGCCCCGCCGCTTTCAGTTGCGCTATTTCCAATAAAATCGCCTCTAATAGAGCTTATTTTCCTTATGTCATCATTAAATATCGCCCCACCATACTGGGTTGCGCTATTTCCAATAAAGTTTTCATTTATATCGCCAGAGGGGGAGTCTGTTCTGTTATTTGTAGTTGTAATAAGGTCACCACTAGCATTTTTTACTGCGAAATAGAGGATAGTGGGGTTTCCATCAGCGTCTAAGGTGTTGGTAGTTATGTTAAATGTGTGGGCGTCGGTAGAAGTGACATTTTCAATTCTATCATAAGGGTGTTCTGTACCTGTAGATGTTTGTTTTGTTACATAATCTATAATAAGCTCATTGACAGTTGAAACGGTATCTGTATTGTCAACACCGTTATAGTCGCGCCCTTTGAGTTTTATACCGTATGTGAATTCTTCATATTCTCCGCTTGCATTTTCTTCTTGCGTGGTGAATGTAGTGAAGTATGAGGATTCGTTTTCAGAGTCAAAAGGCTCAACTAAGTATGAGGAGGACATAGCGTCTACTTCCGCGTCTATATACACTCTGACTTCTCCACCTGCGCCATCATCTTTCATCAAGGTTTTTAAATACTCTTTCGTTTCTGTTTTATCAATAGTAGGCTCAAAAGAAGCTTGAGCAATGCCAACGCTCCCCGCAGTGAGCATTCCAGCAACCGCTAATGACCCAAAAACATTCATTAAATTACATTTTTTAAGAACCGCTAAATATCTGTTTTTTAGATTGCCTATGGCGTTTTTACTTTGCATGGTAGTTCTCCGCATTTATTGCTGTTTATTTAGAATGTACACATCAAATAGTATGACATTATTTAGAATTTAAGTCAAAATAACACAGTGTATAACGAATAGCAAAGAGAAGAGAAGGGGAGGCGAGTTTCTCGGTTTATAGATAAGAAAAATAAGCATCTATATATTTAATTTTTGATAAAATCAGTGCAGGTGACTACGAAAGTATAAAAGAAGAATTAAAAAAAATACATGAAATCAATCTTATTGAAAAAGATAACCTAACTCCATTAATGTATGCTATCACAAAAAACAATGCAGAAATTGTTAAGTTAGTGCTAGAAACTAAAGATATTGATGCGAACCAAAAAAATAATTTTGGCTTAAGTCCTCTTCAATTAGCTTCTATTGTTAGAAATTATGAAATAGCGGCACTACTTATTGAAAAAGGAGCAGATGTTAATAAAAAAAATAAAAATAATGTTGAAGCTCTGCTTTATTCAATATCAGAAGGTGTAAATAATAAATTATCAATATTACTTATTGAAAAGGGTGCTACAGTTGATACCGAAAATCAAAGTGGAGCTCTAGTTCTTAAAAAAGCAGCAGACTATGGAAATGTAGAGATAGCAAAGCTATTATTAGAAAAAGGTGCTAAAGTAGGAGTAGCCACTTGGGCTGGTATGACACCTCTTACTGGAGCCGCATCAAATGGGCACGTAGAGATGGTAAAACTACTTTTACAGCATGGGTCAGGTGAAAGTTTAGATGGTAAAAACCTAGAATACGCTTTAAAAGAAGCTCGTAAACAGAAACATTCTGAAATTATAGCTTTACTTGAAAATCCACCGATTAAAGAAGAGAAAACTACAGAAGTTTCTCAAGAAAATGCGCTTGAAAAAGAAGAAACAGTAGTAGAAAAAGAAGATACTAAAGAAGAAGTAGTAACAAAAAAATCTTTACCTGAACCGAATCAAGCTTTTACAAAAGGTTTAGTAGCTCCAGAAGCTAAAAAACCAGGTGTAGCACTTATTAGTCTATATGATAAAGATAGTATGACAGTAAACTCATTTGAACCTGATAAGAAAAAAGATTCACTCATAAAAGTTCTTGTTAAGGGTACAAGTCCACTTATTGCAGTACGTATAGAAACAGTTGGTGGCAAAGCAGGTTCATGGAAAACAAGTGGAAGTAAAGCAAGTGCTATGGGAGTTATTAAAGTAGAAAACAGTGAAAAGATTCTTAATCCGAATAATTCATCCTTTGATTTAGATGTTGTAAATCCTATAGAGCTTAACTTAATTTTTCAAGATAATGGTGCTATAGCAGATAGCAAAAATAGAATACGTATCACACTTTTTCATAAAGATGGTACACGAAGTTATGCTCTTGTTAAACAATAAGTTTTTTATTGCAACCTCAATTCAAAAAATAACCCTAGATTCCAATTAACATCCTAATTTTTTTGAAAGTCTGTATCCTCTTTGGAGGGTACAGACTTTTTTTTGATGGTTTATAGGTAAGTCTTGAAATATGAAACATATTCTAAGTATTTTTAAAAAAATCTATTGAATCATTCTTAAAAAGCATAATATAGTCGGAAATACTTGTTACATCTTCCGTGTCGTGGCTAACAAAAATTGTTGTAACTTTAAGTTTTTTTATCATTTCATTGAGTTCAGTACGTATATTGTTTTGCAAATCTGCATCTAAATTACTGAAAGGTTCATCAAGAAGTAATACCGCCGGTTTTCTTGCTAAAGTTCTGGCTATGGCAACTCTTTGTTGTTGTCCGCCTGACAATTCATAGGGATAACGCTTTGATAATTCTGTAATTTTTACCATTTCCAACATACTTTCAAGAACTTCCTTATGTGTCTTTTTATCGTCAACACCAAAAAGAATATTTTTTTCTACAGTAAGGTGTGGAAAAAGAGCGTAGTCCTGAAAAACCATACCAATATTTCTTTTTTCAGGCTCAATAAAAGTATATTCATCACACATTACTTTATTATTAATAATAATTTTTCCCTTTCTTGGTTCTTCTAAACCTGCTATGAGACGCAAAATAGTGCTTTTGCCACTCCCGCTTGCTCCTTGTATTCCAAGTATTGATCCATGAGGTAAAGAGAATGAAAGCCCTTGTAATGTATCTTCATTTGCATTTGGATATTTGAAATATAAGTTTTTAACTTCAAGGTATATGTTATTCATTTTTAAACCTTTCCTTCGTCTTGATTGAGCGTTTTATTAATAAATATAATAGCAAATAGTGAAATAGCTATAATGATTAGAGAAGGGACAGCCGCTCTTGTTATAAGTTCATCGTGAGCATATTTATAAACAACAGTACCAAGAGTCTCAAAATTGAAAGGACGCAAGAATAATGCAAGAGGAAGTTCCTTTACAATATCAACAAAAACAAGCGAAAATCCGGCAATTAGTGCAGATTTCAACATGGGTATATCTACTAGGAAAAATGTTTTGCCTATAGATTTGCCTAGCATTCGTGAAGCTTCATAAAAGTGCAAGCCATTTTTTTCAAATTCGTTATCTATACTTTGAAAACCTACACCTAAGTACCTTACAATATAGGCATAAATGAGCATAAGCAGGCTAGAGCTCATAAGGAGTGTTTTAGTGTTTTCATCAAAAATTCTATATAAATCAACAAGGTTTCGATCTAGCGTATTAAATAAAATAAGTGTGGTGATAGCAAGCACAGTACCGGGGATTGCATAGCCTGCTAAAGTTATTTTAGAGTAAAGAGTTGAAATAGTTCCTTTGTAAATTCTTGAATAGTTTCCTATAATTAAAGCAATAGCCATAATACATAAAGCTGAAACAGTAGCTAGAAATATTGTATTGTAAGAAAGAGTCAGAAAGTCATTCGATAAAACAAATTCATAACTATAGCTTGCCCAATATAGCAATTGCACACAAGGAATAAAAAATCCTAGACTCAATATTAATAAACAGTAAGACGTAAGAATACAAGAACTTTTTCTTGAAGTTTTTTTCAGAGTTATGGGGCGAATTTTTGCATTGAAAACAGAAAATTTCTTTCTTCCTCTTAGAGATTTTTCTAACAAAACAAGTAGAAAAATAACAAAGAGTAGGGTAGCAGCAATTCGTAAAGCAGAAAGCTGATCTGAAAAGTTGAACCAAGAAGTAAATATCGCCGTAGAAAGAGTTTGTACTCCAAAGTAGCTTACAGCGCCATAATCACTTAGAACCTCCATAAGTACTAAAGTCACTGAACTTACAATGGCAGCTCTGCTTGCAGGTAAAATAACCTGAAAATATATAGAAAATCTATTTTTACCGAGTAAAATTGCACTTTCTATAAGGTTTGCTACGTCCTTTTTTAGGTAAGAATAAACGATAATATAAATATAAGGAAAAAGAAAAAATGTAAAAATAAAAATAGCGCCGGGAATAGACATTACATCGAAAATAGCCCAGTTTGAATTTTCTATTCCTAGTGTATTTCTTATGAAATATTGTATGCTACCGGTATAACTAAGCATTCCTGCGTATGTATAAGTAGCTATATAAGGGGGAATAGCTAAGGGTAAAATCATAGCCCATTTAAAGAAATTCCGTAAAGGAAAATCAAAAATTGTAATAATATACGCAGTGCTTGTACCTATAAAAATACTTAGAAAAGTAACAAAAAAGCAGATTGTAACTGTAGTTATAATATAATCTTTTAATAAGTATGTCTTAATGTGTTGCCAGATTTCTGTGCTAGGTTCTAAAAAAGGGGTGACTATCGCCGCACAAGACATAAGAATAGCAAGAATAAAAATGCTTGTTAAAACAAACCAAATAGACAACTTTTTTCTTTTCATAGATATCTTAACCACTTTGTTAAATGGTGGATAAAGCTTTATACTTTACCCACCTTTTTTAGTTTATTTCCAGCCGCCTTGGCCCATAATCATTGAAGCTTTTGTATAGTTTTTACCTATATCTTCAAATTTAGCATCCATTCTTTTGAATGTGCCTAAACTTTCAATATATTCATGTGATTTCACTTTAGGGTTAGCCGGTGTTTCATAGTTTTTATTTGCATAAACTTCTTGAACTTCAGGAGATGTTAGATATTCAAGTAGTTTAACAGCATTTTCGCGATTTTTACCATACTTTATCAAGGCAGCACCGCTGATATCTACATGAGTATTTTCAGGGAAAAAGAAAGCAGTTTTTTTAGCAACTTCAACTTCTTTTGGGTCGTCAGAATTTATCATTCTACCAAGATAATAAGTATTTAATATTGCAACATCACCTTCACCTGCGATAACAGCTTTAATTTGATCTCTGTCGTTTCCTTTTGGACTTCTTGCCATATTGTTTACAAGACCTTGAACAAATTCAAGCGCTTCTTTTTCTGAGCTAGAACTGATAAGACCCGCAACTAATGATTGATTATAGCCGGAATCCGCAGAACGAACTAAAACTTTTCCTTTAAATTCAGGTTTTGCCAGATCTTGATAGGTTTTTATATTTGAGAAATCAAATTTACCTTTTTCGTAGCCAATTACTCTTGCTCTTTGTGTTAGAGCTACCCAATCGTTCTTTTCACCGCGCAGAGTTGATGGAATATTAGAATTTACGATTTCTGATTCAATCGGTGTGACCATGTTATTTGCTATAGCTTCATAAAGATTTACCATTGCAACCGTCATAAATATATCTGCTGACGTGTCCGGTCCTTCACTTTTTAATCGAGCAATAATTTCTGGTGCTTTGCCTGAAATTACATTAACTTTAATACCGGTTTTATCGGTAAACTTATCGTAAATACCTTGATCTACGTCATAATGGCGTGAAGTATAAACATTAACTTCTTCGGCAAAAGCCATATTACTACTAAAGGCTACGCCTAATAACAAGCTTACAAAACCAAAAACTTTTTTCATTATAAACTCCTAAAATTAATAGTTAGCATTGGACGAAAGTAAATAGAGAAGAGTAAACTTTCGTTCGCGGCGATACAAAGTCATAAGAAGATGCAAAGATTATGCCACAAAATTTAAAAAAAGAATTAGGAGTTGAGTGTATTCTGTAAACAAGAGAGAATTGTCTGGTATAATCAATAAAATTTCACCATTCTAATTTTGTTCATTAGGAAACCAAAAAGAAGCATAAAAGCAGACTTACACTTCCTTTTGTAAAAAAATAGTGAGATTTTTGAGACTTTTGAGAAAAATGAGACTTTATATATTTTTCTTTTTGTAGGGTATGTTTCTAAATTAATTCTTTTGTGCTTTTTTCAACTCAAAAGATGACTTTCTATTGAGTTTATGTATGTTTTTATACACTGCACTTCATAAAAAATCATTTTTTGTTGAAAATTCCACAAAATTTCTTAATTAAGAAACACGGCCTAGTTAAGATGTGTTTCTTGCTTTTGTATTGTAGCTTGTCTAATAATTTTTTTGGGTTCTACATTATTTTTTTTACATAAGCGATAAAAAGTGGCTCGGCTTATTGCAAGAGCTTTTGTAATTTCTTTTGTATCACCTTTAAATTGTATAATTTTACTTATAATGAGTTCTGTTTCTTCATTTTTATTGGAATTTTCTTGAGTAAGTTCATAGACTTTATTAGTTGTGATTTCTTTTGATATATTTTGCTCTTTAATGTGTATAAAGTCATTTTCATCTAGTTTTTTATTTGTAGAAGTGTAAAAAACTCTTTCAATACAATTTTGCAATTCTCTTACATTTCCCGGCCAATTATATCTTTCTAAGGCATTTATAAAAGAAGATGAGATAGTTTTTGCATTCTCAGGAGACGAGGTATTGTATTTCTCTAAAAACTTTTTAGCACAATACCCTATATCTTCAATTCTTTCACATAATGGAAGAATATTGATTTTTAAAACATTCAAGCGAAAATATAAATCTTGCCTAAAAGCTCCTTTTTGAATCTCAGTATATAAATTTCTATTTGTTGCTGTTATAATCCGCACGTTTAGTTCTCTTTCTTCTTTTCCGCCTATACGACGAATACGAAGGCTTTCAACAGCACGGAGTAGTTTTGCTTGAAATTCAAGAGGCATTTCACCAATTTCATCTAAAAATAGCGTACCACCATTTGCAAGTTCAAATTTTCCTATATTTCCATCTTTAGAAGCACCGGTAAAAGCATTTTTTTCATAGCCAAAGAGTTCACTTTCTATAAGATCTCTTGGTAGGGATGCACAATTTATAGCCACGAAAGGGCCCTCTCGAAATTTGCTGGCATTATGAATTGCTTGGGCAAACATTTCTTTACCTGTTCCACTTTCACCTGTGATTAGAATATTTCCATCGTGTTTTGCGTATTGGCTTGCAAGTTTAATTACGTCGACCATTTTTGCATTTTGTGTATAGATTGAATTGAAGGTATATTTTGCGATATTTCCTGAATAGTTATTCACTATTTTTTTAATTTGTACATGTTTTTTAAAGTTTAAGATATAAACTTTTGAAGCTCCTTGTGTAGAGCTTGTAATGTAAAGCCCGCAGTCAATAAAGGAATTATCAAGATAAATTTTTGAATTTCTAAAGAAAAACATTTTTTTGCTTCTGTCTTTTTGAACCTGATCCCAGTCAACTTCTGAAACAACTGTTCTAAAATCAAGTATATTATATTCTTCTTCTTTGATATCTATAAGGGACTTTGCTAAATGATTAATGGCTATTATATTAAAGTTTTCATTTAAAAGGATAATAGATTCATGACTTCCTTCAATAGCAAGTTCTAGCTTGTGTTTTTCGTGCATTTTTTCAAATATATTCTCTATACTTGAAGCGACTATACTAACTAAAGTAAATGTATGCTGATGACATAATTCTACAGGCCCTGAAATTTCAATACAAGCAATAATTTCTCCATTAATGCCGTGTATTGGAGCCGCTGCACATGACCATTTATGATGAACTTCATGAAAGTGTTCGGGCCCTATCACATGTATAGCTTTATCAGTCTCAAGCGCAATATTTACACTATTACATATTGATTGCTTTCCTGCCCATAACTCTTCAATGTATTCGTATGATTCAGTAATTTCTTCTTCTATTCTTTGATCGCCTATAGCCTTTAGTATATACCCATCACAATCTGTAAGCACTACAAGAAATTGAAAATCATTCATGAGAGAATAAACATTTTCCATAAGAGGAATGGCTATATCCATGAGGAATTTATTTTTTTCTAAAAGTTCTTGATAATTTTTTTTGCTCAAAGTATTCTTAATATGATATTTTTTCTTTGGGTTTAACCCTAAAGCAAGAGATTTTTCCCAAGCTAAACGAATAGGAAGACGAATACTTTCATCAAGAACACCTTCATCAGCCAAGCGGAGCCATATTTTTTTCAATTGATCAATTTTCAAAGAAATATCCTTATAAACTAAGATAAATGAGTTAGAAGTATAGTCTCTATAATAAAAAAGTAAGTTGCAACTAACTGCATATAATTACCTCTATAGCGTACAATAGTCAATAACTAAAAAGTATACTTCAAGTTTGATATTGTGTGTATGGTCATCTTCATAGATAATATGCCCCATAACTTTCTTATCTGCAATTTCTTTAGTTTCATAATGAAGCTTTGGAAAATTCTACTTACAAAGAACCGAATTGCTCAACTATTGTGGGAATGGTGGTTGCTATGTCATTCATTATTCTGTAAATCCTTATTCGTGAAATTCATTGTCTGTAGTTGAGTATAAATCTAACTTCGAGAAATACCAAATAAAAGCTGTAAGGAGTAAAAGTATTTTTTGAATGAACGAAAATCTCATACTTTCAAATGCGGTTATAGAGCAGAAAAACAAATTCTTGCATAATACCCTTGATATGCAAAAGATGCTCAAATTATTAAATCAACTTTCTTGACTTCTAAAGGTATTTATTCTAAAATTTATAAACTAATTTAACAATGAATAAAATTTGAATAAAAACAGCAAACAATAAGGAAGAATCTATGCAAAGTAAAAATGCTATGGATAACTTGAAGAATCGTTATGTGGCTGTGTTAAAGAAATGTAGTTTATTGAATGTGTTTGGATCACTTGCGCTTGTGAGTGCGCTTTCAATAGGGCTTGCAGGAAATGTAATGCTGCAGATGTTGCAAATTATAGTGATTTAAACTCTTATGCAAGCGATACCTCAACGATAGAAATTAACGTCATGGACAATATTATCGACTGGACAAATCCAATTATAGTTACAACAGATAAAAATATCCTCGGCAACAATAAGAGGTTTGGAGGTAACGGTACTTCTCAAGGATTTAACATCACAGATGGTACGCACAGCTTCAATAACATAACAATGCAAAATTTTCTAGATTGGGATATTCTGATTGGCGAGGGGTCAGAGATTGAAATTACCGGAACATCTAATTTCACAAGCATTACGAATATCTCTAAATTAATTATTGATGGTACTGCTAATATAGGCACACTAAAAGGCACAGACTTTGCAACAGGTTCTCTTACATTAAAGGAAAATTCAATACTAAATCTTGCAAATTCTACTTCTCTTGGTGTAATGCAAGGAATAGGTCTTTTATCTATTGGTAATGGCTTTGATGGTAAAGGTTTAACTGTTCAAAAAGATTCATTAGGTATCACAAGTGGTTCTTTATTTGCAGATACACTTACTTTGGAATCCGGTTCTTCGGCAAGCTTTACTAATATTACAGCAAACTCGATTACAATAAATGGAGAGTTAAACACAAGTGAAAGTCGTTTGTCTGCCGGTGCTTTATCAACAACAAGCGGTGAAATAAAAGGGGTTCAGCTTCATATTCCTGATATTGATAGCATGATGACAGGTTCGGGTGGAATCCCTCACGAATATTTTGTTTATAACCAAGCCGGTGCTGATTGGAGTTTGTTTAACTTTACAGAGGCTTCAAAGCTTGAAATTAACGAGCATGTGCGTGAGGGAAATGACCTATTACTTACCACAAATGGAAATAATTTAACTTTAACGATGCAAGACTCAACCGACCGTTTATGGAAAACATCTGAAAACTTTGCTGTTACTGCATCAAATCCCAGCGCAAATTTAAGTGTATTAAGTCCGATTTATTACGCAACAACAGGTAAAATGGTTGCTTATGATATTTTAGGTACAGTTGATAAAGTTTATGTGGACGCTGATTTTACCATTGATCTTACCGATATTGATTTAGATCCTAACGGGTGGGGAATGACGATTCAGAATTTAACGGGTGATGAAGGCAAAAGCCTTACTGTTCTTGGTAAAAGTGCAGATGAGAGCTTAGTATCATTCAATAATACCCAAGAGTCTTTTGCGCAAAATGCCGTATACCTTAAGAACGTTACTGCCAAAGTACAAACCTTCGCTTCTGAGGTTTTTTTAGATTTAAATAGTTTAACTTTGAATAATTCAGCTTTAAATGTAGTTTCTCCTTATGGCTCTGGAATTACTGGAGATACAGGTATAAGCGTTAAACAAGTAAACTCAGCTTCAGATACCAATGACCATAGCAGTAGTAAAATTGCCGGACTTCTGTCCGTTTATGGTGCTGGAGGTGTTTATCTTGGTTCTTATGAGAATGCAATTATTAATGCACTGACCGGAGCAAATCAAACATTAAAAGCAGGTACAGGTTTAACACTCAGTGGCGATGGGGGATATTTGACAATTATAGAGCAAATGGGCGCCGAGATTAAGAAGATTAATACAACAGGAGCTAATTTGATTTTTTCTTACGAGGGGTCAACCGATGCAAATGCTGCTCTTAATTTAGCCAGTGATTCCACTATGACTGGTGGTCAACTACACATTTTCTTAAGTGGTGAATTCATTGAAGAAGGTGTGGCACAAACTATTTTCACAGGTAGTGCACTTACTCTTAATGATACAGAAGTTTATGTTGATGCTAGCTTTGCAGATCCAACAAAAAAAGAGATTAATACAGATACTCTTGCTAAACAGGATACTGTACTCGCTATTTTACACGACAATCTAACAGCAAATAATACAGATGTTGTTTTAGGTGACGCATTACTTAGCCGTTATTTTGTTAACCCAGAGCTTGTAGAAGGTAAAATCATTGCTGATTTAAAAGTGGATAACTTTAATAATATCTCTCAATCTCTTGGCATTGCTTCATCAACCTTAAAATCACATTATGCAACAACAAATGCGATTGAAAATTATTTGGGAGTTGCAACCTCAAGCGTGACAGGTATGCCTGCTGGAAGCACTGTAAATGGCGTATCAATGTGGGTAACACCTTTATATAACCATTCTACAACAGATGGATTTGAAGGAACAACTTCAAAATCTGATTCAACAACAAATTTAGCCGGTATTGCACTTGGTGCGGATAAATTGTTTGCCAATGATTATCGTTTGGGTGTTGCACTTAGCACAGGTTATGGTCAAACAGAAGCTAAAGGTATTACAGATTCTGAAAACGATTTTAATTTTTATGGCTTGTCTCTTTATGGTTCAAAAGACGTGAACGATATTACAATCACAGCAGACGCAGGTTTTACATTTATTCAAAATGATATGACAGAGGATTTAAGCGCATTTAACACAGATAATTCAAAAGCCGATGCTGATAGCTATGCCGTATCAATTGGAGTAATGGCAGAAAAAACATTTGATATACAAACATTTAAATTCACACCTTATGCAGGACTCCGTTATACGCATCTATATACAGATAGCTATGCGCTTAAAAATAGCTACGGCGTATTATCAACTACAAAAAGCGCTACACAAAACGTTGTGCAAATTCCTGTTGGGGTGATGCTTGAAAAAGAAATGAATCTAAATAATAATTGGAGCATTAAACCAACAGCAAAAGTAGGTATTATTGCATCTTTTGGTGATTTAGAAGCGAAGTCAGAATCAAAAATCACTGGTTTTTCCGGCACACAAACATATAAAATGGATAACATAGATACGGTTACTTTTGACGGCGGTCTTGGAATAGAGTTGAAAAAAGACAATCTAGCAATTGATTTTGGCTATAACCTCCTTGCTTCCCCGCATGAACACTCACATAATGTAAGTGCAAATATTAAATGGACTTTTTAAATAAGTTTATAAACGATAGAGAGATAAAAATTCTTAAATATTAAAATGTGGTTCTAAAATAAGAAAATTTGCTCTTTTGATAAGAGAAAGTGATTTTTTATAAAAGGAGGTTATTAAAAGCATACATGACTTGCTATTTCATTAAGGTTAAACCACTTTAATGTAGCAATTTATTCTTAGCTCAAACAGCTAAATACTACTAACGTCCTACGCGAAATGATACTCTTTTTAGATATTGACGATCTACTAAACTCTGCATTCACATTTTCTACAAATGACTTAATAATTTGTATCTAATTACTGCTCTTGCAATGTAGTATAATAACAGTGAAGGATAATCATGCTCAATAACAAAAACATGAAACAAATAAGTAAAATCTTATCCTTAGCCTTGCGACACAAACCGTATGTTCTAGGTATTGATCTAGATAAAAATGGTTGGGCAGATGTTCAGTTTTTGCTTACACAGATTGATAAAAAAATGAATCTGACCCTCTCCTTTGAAGAACTTTGTGAAGTCGTCAGTAAAAATGACAAACAGAGATTTAGTTTCAATGAAGATAAAACGCTTATAAGGGCAAATCAAGGGCATAGCATACAGGTTGATGTTGAACTAGAAGAATGTGTACCTCCCAATACACTTTATCATGGTACTGCAACGAAATATGAGCAAGCGATTGATAATATAGGACTTATCTCTAAGAATAGACTGCATGTACATCTATCTGCTGACTTAGAAACAGCAAAAAAAGTAGGGAAAAGGCACGGTGAGTTGTTAGTATATCAAGTTGATTGTAAAAAGATGAAAGAAGAAAATTATATATTCTACCTTTCAAAAAACAATGTCTGGCTTACTCCAGAAGTGCCTAGAATTTATTTGAAAAAACTGTAAATAAGCCTTCAAACAATGCTAAAAATCAACTTTGTTACAAAATCTTACAAGAATATGATATTCCTGATACTATCATATTCTTGTAAGATTTTGATGGCTTTACGTACTCGCTATACTAATTTTTTCCGTCACTACTATTAAAAGCAATAATCACCTAATGACACAGAAGAAGTAATAGGCAAGACAGCGACACCCATATCATCGCTGTCTTTTTTTGTAAGCATTTATCTACCAAAAGTAACGCAAATTAGATTTGAGCTTCACTACCTTGAAAACGGAAGTGTAGAACTTAAGAGTCAACATCAACAAAATTTCAATTACAATTTACAACGTAAACTTAAACGAGAAAAGTGCTCTGGTGAGCATAAAGTCGATCCTAGCTTGTAACTGTGACAGAACAGCATAATAACTTTCACTCATACGCACATGGTGTTCTGATTGGTTAATGAAAATGCAAAACAGAATCTGTATCGGTTCAAAAGTCGGTTATGCGAAACAAGCATTTTTAGAATGGTTGAGAGAGCGTTTAAGATAATTCTAAGATAAGACTCAATTCTGTAACATTGCTGACATAAAGCTGTAACACGAGTCATTTATCTATTTGAAATCTCGGCTGTATTTCTAAATTCATTCTTTTGCGTTTTTTCTGCTTCAAAGACAAATTTTTTATAAAGTTTATGTATGTTTTTGATACACTGCACTTCATAAAAAATCACTTTTCATTGAAAATTCCACAAAATTTCTGAATTTAGAAGCACACCCTAAAAGAAAATGATTTTGGAGAAAAACATGAATAAATTCCTTGTTTCAACTTTTTTATCTACAGCCTTACTTTTATCAGCAAACTATGGTTTTTCCGAAAATATAAATCTCAGTGGTTTTGATAATGGAAATAGTAGCTTAGATATAAATCTTATCACGAAATATTCTATCGGTGAAGCAAATGAGGACGGCGGACTCGTAGAAATCATCGCTTATAATAAAAAAGCGAAGAAAGCTTATGCCGTTGCAGGTGCTAAAGGTATTTTGGTAACAGTTGATATGATGGATTTATCCAAAGAACTTCGTGGCACTTCTATAAAAATGAAAGACATAATCACAGCTACAGATAAAAATTTCGATTATGGCGATATGAGTAGTGTTGCAATAAACGATGCAAATACGCATATTGCAGTTGCATTGCAAGCTGATGAATATACCGAAAATGGTAGAGTTGCAATTTTCAAACTCAATAATGACGGCACAATCAATACAAAAGACGTGAAGATTTTGCGTGCAGGTATTCAGCCTGATGCTCTTACTTTTACTCCAAATGGAAAATACATTTTTGTCGCTAACGAAGGCGAACCAAGAGAAGGTTATGGGAAAAATGTAATAAATCCAGAAGGTAGCGTAAGCCTTATTGATGTAGAAAAAGGCACTTCAAAAATTATCAGTTTTGATGAATCTAAAAGAGCAGAATATATCAAGAACGGAGCTATTGTCTATGATAACGCAAGCTTAGCAGAAGATTTCGAGCCTGAATATATCGTCGCTGATAATGATTACGCTTATGTTGTTCTTCAAGAAGCAAATGCAATCGCAACCTTAGATATAAAAAATCAAAAATTTACAGATGTTACAGGTCTAGGCTTCCAAGATTTCAATAAAGTAAAGCTTGACCTTGTTGCCGATGAAAAAATCAAGTTAGAAAATCAAAATGTTTATGGTATGAGAATGCCCGACGGTATTTCGATGATGAAAAAAGATGGTGAAACTTATCTTTTCTTAGCAAATGAAGGCGATGGTCGTGAATGGGGTGAAGAGGAGAGCGAAAACTTCTATGTAAACGAAGTAAAAGGAAAAACTTCACCGACAGGAAATGTAACTCTTTCTGAAAAGGTAACATGGTTTGACCCAAGACAAGGCTATTCATCAATGGATCAGTCGAAAGCTTATCTTTACGGCACACGTTCATTCTCTATTTTCAAAGCTACAAAAAATGGTTTAGAACTTGTTGCGGATAGTGAAAGCGGATTTGAAGAAATCACAGCTAAATACATTCCTAACAACTTCAATGCTTCAAATGACGATAAAAGCCTTGAAGACAGGTCTGGCAAAAAGGGTCCTGAACCAGAATATGTTGCTGTCGGTAATGTTGACGGCAAAGATTATGCTTTTATCGGTCTTGAAAGAATCAGCGGTGTTATGGTGTATGATGTAACAAATCCAAGTGATATCAGCTATGTAAATTATATCAATACTCGTGATTTCTCCGAAGATATCAAAGGCGATGTAGGACCAGAAGGCATTGTATTTGTTTCAGCAAGCGATAGCTCGAATGGTAAGGCTTTAGTTTTAGCTGCGAATGAAAACTCAGGTACTTTATCTGTGTATCAAGTCACAGCGAGTAAGTAATTTATAGAAAATATTATACTTTCCCTCATTCCTTTGCTGATTTTGCAGAGGGTGAGGGATTTTTGTATGGCTTTAGCCGGTTGAGCATAGCGAAACAATAAACTACCCGCTATGCGAGTAGAGTCAAATAGTTGTACAAAAAAACACCTTTTAAAAGAGATTGAAATATATAAAACTTGGAAAAAATGGGCTGATGCTTGGAAAGATCCTCAATCAAAAAAGCTTCAACATTATTTTATGCCGGATGCTCTGTAAGTAGATGAATATATGGCAGCGCATGATAATTCTATAAGTGATAATGTACTCCTCTCATTTGCAAGTCATCTTATGTCTTCTCAAAATGCAATAAATTTATAACTTTATTTCTCCATTATGGCAAGTTCTATTACTTTTCTTACTTGCCTTATCAATTACAACCCTTCGGTTTTGGTGGGAAGAAAAGGACAAGAGAAAGTTACGTAATATTTTTGGTCGTTATGTTTCACCTGATGTAATTTCTCGAATTGTACAGCATAGTGATATTATGCTCGAGGGGGAAGAACGAGAGTTGTCAATTATGTTTACAGATGTACGTGGTTTTACATCTATCAGTGAAAAACTTCCTCCACAAGAAATAGTATCACTTCTAAGTACACTAAGTACACCTTTTTTTTACAAAGTATTTTTATTGTATAATCTTTATTCTTATGATATTTTTTGCATAAAGCATTACATTATGAGGCTCTTATGCAAACAGAAAAAACAGCTGAAATTAAGAAATTAAAAGGAGAAATAAATTGATAGAATTTTTAAATCCATATTTACCTGAATGGGCACAAGGATTACTAGTAACAATAACTGGAACTGGAGTTACTCTTGGAGTTTTAATAAAGTTTTTTGCTACAAATATAATTAAGTTTCTAGTCAAAAACTATGACTTCAAAAATAGTAAAGACCTTGAAATTGTAAAATCTGAGCTTATGCAAGGACTTGAAATTTTAAAGTCAAACCTTACGCAAGATCTTGAAAGTGAAAAAGCAAAGTTAGGAAATAAAACTTATATT
This sequence comes from uncultured Desulfovibrionaceae bacterium, assembly GCA_964371865.1. Lineage (GTDB taxonomy): Bacteria > Desulfobacterota > Desulfovibrionia > Desulfovibrionales > Desulfovibrionaceae > CAYJAZ01. The sequence continues at coordinate 78,165 of CAYJOR010000004.1, forward strand.
AGTAAAGTTCGTTTTGATGCTGAATTTCAAATATACAGAGAATTATCATCTGCTTTTTTTGATGCTGTGCAAGGAATTAATAAAATCTATCCTAGTGGAATCTATTCACGCCCAGCCGATGATGAAGAATATAAAGAGCTACAAGAAAAAAATTATAAAATTGCTTATGATGCAGTGTTTACAGCTCAAGATATTGTCCATAAAAATGCAGCATTTATATCTGAAGAATTATTTCAAAACTATAAAGAAATTCTTAGCTTATGCTATCAGCAAGTAAACGCATTTGCAGAACGATGGCAACATAACCATAATGATGGTTATTCATACAAAATTGAACATTTCGTAAGAACAAGAGATATTGAAAAGATTCATGCTGAATTGGTAAAAAATGTGCGTCTATATCTTTCAAGTCTTGAAGTAATTGATTAATATTAAGCACTTGAACTCATTACGTGATACTTTTTTGAATAATAGCTACTATCTCAACATATATATAGTATAGTCACGATATTCTCACAAAAATAAAGGAAAAAACAATACGCTATAAAAACAAGAAGTTTGCTGTTAGAATTGTTAACCTTTATAAGTAGTTATCAGAAAGTAAAAAAGGCTTTATTTCAAAATTATATATAGCACTTAAGGAGTGTAACGAAACACCAACTAGCCCAATCTATATTATCTTTTTCCGCAATTCACACTCAACACTCCAAACTCCACACTTAAAAAGGTGTTATTATGACAAATCAAATTGATATAACAAACGAACAACACTTCGACCATATAAATAATAGGTTATGCGGTAATGCTCCCTAAAAAAAGTAGTACCTTTCAGTAGAAAATCTGATACAATTTTCTTAGGAGATTTTCGATGAAGAATGCTAAATTTACAGATATCCTTCTAAGTATATTTACTGCCGTATATTTTTTTTAGAGCTATTAACAATAATCTTCTCGATACAACTAATTTTACAATCTGGATGACAAAATGAAAAATAAAGTAAAAAAATTATTAGGTTCTATTTTTAATACATTTTATCACGCATCTGCATTAAAAGAAGATATAGAAGATTTGAAAATCCAAAACTTACAACTGGAAGTAAGAACTGTTCTCTCTTCATAGGACAGCTTACCTGTGATAAAAGAATTTCGAGATAAAAAACTGATACCTACTTTGGAGCTTTACCCAAATGACGTCATTGTTACTGCTGATGATGATATTTTCTATCCTCCACATTGGTTAGAAAGTCTTTATACAAGTTATTTAGAAAATTCAAACTATATACATGTGCATAGAGCACATAAAATTACCTTTAAAAATGAAAATGAACTAGAGTCGTATTGGAATTTTAATTTCGCTATTGATTATACGGAAAAATCATTGACCGCCCCTTGAAGGGGCGGTCATGATTTTTTATTGGCTATGTACTAGCTTAGAACTCATAACGGAAACTAGCAAAAATCTTATGACTTGTATCTTTCTCACCGGCGGTGAGGTTGTAATTAAGCCCAATACTTATGTCACTTTCTTCGTTTACAAGTTCAAATCCAAGGCCACCGTTAAAGGCAAAGCTGTCTACGTTTTCAAGGCTGGACTCGAGGGTTCCGGGAACGCCGGTAAACTTAGCATTGCTGTTGGCGTCTAAGTCGCCTGCTGAGACAATGAATCCAAGGTCAAGTTTTGGAGTGACCTTCCAGCCATTACTGCTTTCAATATCAGTGTTGAATGTTACGCCAACCGGTAAGTACCATACATTTTGCGTATCTTCGTCAACGCTTGCTACGCGTCCAAGACTACTGTCGATGTCATACTTTTCGGTGGTCACGCTCATAAAGCGCACGCCTACATGCGGTGTAATGTCCATAAAGCTAGTATTGAAAGTATATTCAAGGTTGAGGCCGGCACTGAATGCGAAAGCGTCCACATCGGCATTAAGATTACCCATGCCCATGGTTACAGGCAGATTTTGGGTAAGTTCGTTGGCTGTGGAGGTAAATCCAAAGTCAAGAGTTCCCACGAAATTTTCTTTTTGGAAAGCACTGTAAGCAGAAATTCCCCAAAAATCAAAATCATTATTGGTTTCGTTGAAGTCGCCTGTGCTATCAGAATAACCGCCACCAACATTCATAGCAAGACCTATACGATACGCAGATTCAGCACCTATTGTATTAGTGAAGTCAACACCAAGAGCAATACCGCCAAGTCCCATGTCGTAATCATGCTCTAAAGAACCGCCCTTAAAGCCGCTACCTGTGTTCCACTCATACAATGGAGCAAGCCATACGCCAATACCGGCTTTTTCAGCCATGCTACCGCCGTTTATGCCCACCTCAGTAGTAATTTCATCATTATTCATGGTTACAGAGCCGGTATTTCCGTCTTGAGTGCTACTGCCTATCAATGAAGAATGTTCTATAATGACATCTCCCATAGCCATTGCGGATTCCATAGCACCCTTGCCAACACCACCCAAAGCGCCCATCATTGCAGCACCTTCGATGGTGGCAACCATTCTTTTCGCACCAAGAGCCTCAACATTTACTCTCTCGATTGCAGAACTCAAGAAGTACTGTCCTGCTTCTGCCGACAGACTTGTATCAAGGCCGGAACCATCTACTCCAAGAATGTTAGTATTGTAGTAATCAGCAATTTCATCGCGCAGCATTGGCAAAGCTGCCTTTGCATCAGCTGTCAAACTGATTACAACTTCACCGTTAATAGTAGACGCGATATCGAAAACTGTCAAAGCATCAGTTGTAGTGGTGATAGCATTCGCATCCCAAAGAGCTGTTGTAATAGTATTACCATCGACATTAAAATTATTAAGAACTCTCAACTTACCTGCTTGTCCGCCAACAATGTGGATTCTAGCGTCAGCTGTATCTGTTGTTGCGTCGTTATACACTTTCAATTCAGTATTAGTAGCACCGGCTACACCGTTAATAGCTACATGGTTAGCATCTGTCATATCAATACCGGACTCACTGGCATCAATAATGAGCAAGGAATTTGCTCCAAAGTATGCTGTGTTAGTAGCTAAGCCACCACCAACTATTCCAGTACTATCAAGTACGGTTACACCGTTTGAATCCTTCAGTACCTGAGCGGCACCTGCGCCTTCAGTGTAGTAATCACCGTCAACCAAGAGCGTGGTATTACCAGTACCGCTGTTATCACCCATTTGCAGAGTACTGTAAACACCGAGAGCTGCTGAGGTATTGGCGGTGCGTGTTCCATCAGCGTTTGTACCCGAACCCCAAGTGATTATCCCTTTATCTATGGCGTGCTGTAAATCAGTCTGTGCAGAATCACTATTTTTACCTGTAGCAATCAAGGAATTTTGAGCTGCTATTAAACCAACACTTGCGCCAGTGCCAAACGTTACTTCACCAAGGTTAAGAATACTTGCATTGGCGTCAGCAAGGGTAGTATAAGGTTCTGCTCCGTCAAACAAAGGATCAGATATTATAAATCCATCGATAGTAGATGAACCCACATCAACATGAGCACTATACTCTTCGGTACCAAAGAATGTAACGTTGCTTAGTGCCAATTCTTGAGCGCTCACAGAACCGCTCACAGAACCGCCTTGAGCAGTGAATGTACCTTCTGCATCAATGATACTGTTTACGACATTAAGCTTATCAACAGTGATGTTATTGGCAAAAACCGTTGAACCGGTTTCCAATTTTAAGTCAGCACGAGGCGTGTTAATACTTTCACGAGCTGAGAAAGTTCCGATTGATAAGGTAGCACCGGCTTTTACTTCAATAGCTCCGGAATTATTTGAACCAGTCGCTTCCACGATGCCACCTTGTATGGTTGAATCGCTATGCGCAACGTAGCCGGAAGAACCTTCTGCCAATGTTATGGCACCGGTAACAACGGCTGCTTGCTTAGCTAAGCCACCAGCTCCGGTTACACCTGTTTCAAATCCGGAATCGGATTGAACTACGACGTCACCCTCATGTGCTGCAACACCAACAGTTTGACCTTGCAACTGCACGGTTGTACCGTCAGAAATTACTAAGGACTTAGGAACAGACATGTCTTGTATCAAATGGTCAGTGGTAACTTTACCTCCGGAGTTAGCCAAACCAGTACCGATGTTAATACCTTGACCGCCGGTATTGGTTCCCCCTTGGAGATTGTCAAGGGTTTTACCGGTTAAATCTAAAGTCGTGCCCTCGAAAAGCAAGGTAGAGTTAGTACCTTCGATAAGGGCACTGCTACCACCTACCAAGAATTTATTATAAGAATCAAGGGTGATTTTTGTTGGATTAGCAACATCCCCAACACCATTGATCACAAGGTCGCCAAAATATTTATCATGTACTGTAGCGTCTGTGTCATCTTGTGTTATTGCTTTGGTAACTTCATCAACTGTAAATTTACCAAAGGCAGCTGCTTTAACAGTCAACTGACCGGTTCCGTCAACATTAAAGCCGCCGTCTGCAACTTTCAAAGTACCGAGTGCATTTAAGTGATTACCTTCTTTCACATACAAGCCGTCAGCAGTAACAATATTCAATATTTTATCTGCTGCAAGTGTAGTAGTCACGGCAGGTGTAGCTGTTCCATCTTCACCTTCATCAAGGCCGATTACGACTTGACCACCATCAGCAGTGAGGTTCGTTTGGATTGCACCGCCGCCGGAGAATACCATATCTTGTCCGGCGCCAAGCACTACAGCATAATTCGCATCGGTAAGGCTAGGTGCTGCAAGGGTTTTGGTTTGTATGGTCATTTTAGTCTGGTCAAATTCAATCATGCCTTCGTCATCGGAAAAGGTCAAGGTATCAGTAATCAATGTACCGCCGTTAGTATGATCAAATCCGATTTGCGCATCCATAACATCACCTATATCATCAGTGCCAACTAAATTCGAGGAATCAATGGTAAGATTACCTATGTTCAAGGTGCCGCCATCAATGAAATGCGTGCCTGTAATATCTGAAGGGTTAACATAAATATTTGAAAGATCTAAGGTACCGCCAGAACCAATGGTTATCTCAGCGTGGTTACTTCCATAACTATCAATTACTTTTACGCTAGCGTTCTCAACATTAACAACACCAAAAGTGGCGGATAAAGAGCCGATGGATACTTCAGAGCCATCAGTTACACTAAGTTTGAGAGCGCCATTATCGTTTTCACCCTTTTTAAGGTCAACACTATCAATAGTAAAATTACCGCCGGCAAGATTAAGAGCTGCGTCACCAGCGGTACCACTTTGTACTAACACTTTACCGGCTATTTCGCCGCCTTTCTTCAAGGTCAAAGTAGCGTTTTCACCTTCCAAATCACCACCTATGACGTTGATCTCACTGTAGGCATCGGAAGTGAGTGCGCCTAATACAGTTAAGTCAGCAGCGGTAGTGCCGGATGCGTTAACATCCAAGATTGCTGAGCTTGCTTGGCTTGTAAGGTTTACGTCACCTAGGGCTGTTACACCGACAGTATTCACGTTGACAGTTGCGGAAGACATATTAGTATGTCCGCCTTTAATATTAATATTACCCAAGGTTCCGCTTGCAGTAGCAGTGGCAGCAGTAGTCGTGGCTATTACATTCAAGTTATCGTTAGCGTCTAAGTCAAACCCGGCGGAGAGCGTACCGCTAGTAACGCTAACGGTATTGATACCGGTACCTAAAGAATCAATTATATTGGCACCCATGTCAACATCACCAACGATATTCAAAGCACCGATTGTGTTAGCAGTACTATCACCCAAGGCTACACCGGTTGCCAAGGTGGAAGCAGTATTTGCATTGCCAAGGTTTAAAGTTCCCTCTTCAACTTTAACGGTTCCGGTTACGTGATTGAAGAATAAAGCACCCTCGTTAGCTTCACCGGTTATATTTAAGGTAGAATTATTTGTAATTACAATGGATGTCTTACCATCACCAAGCACAGTGCCGGCAGTCATGGTGCCACCATTTGATACCTCACCAGTACCAATGCTTACTTCACTATCAACAGCAGCAGTGCCTATTGTTAATTTATCGAGTACAAGGTCGTTAAGAAACTTTACATTTAGAAGATTTAGAGTAGCATTGTTACCGATAATATATTTTTCTTTAAGTGTGCTATAATCTTCTAGCGTTATAAAAGTACCCTCGGCAATTCCTGTAACCATTAATTCGCCTGTGTATTTCTCGTAAAGACTATTGGCATCTCCATTATATACAAGGGTGGTTTCATTCAAACCAATGTTTGCATGGTCAATTTTAATTGTACCAAAGCTTTCGTCACTAAAACCGCTAGTTCCTTCTTTACCATCATCAACGGTAAGAGTTCCCTTGGTGACATCCAAAGTAGCACCTTTAAGCACTTCAAGACCATTGGTAGCAGTGATGTTTAAGATTTTATCGGCAGCTAGTGTGGTTGTTCCGCTAGCAAGATCGGTATCAGCAACACCTACGGTCATTGCAGCAGCGTTGGAAATGCTTAAGTTTTGTGTGATATTGTCCGCAACTGTATCATTACTAGAGAAAATAAGCGTACCTGCAGTGAAATTGGCAGCTTCATTTTTAAGAGTTGTGGTCATTATATTACCGGCAAAAGAATTACCGTCATAGTCATCGGTGATGGTCAATGTATCTTCTACTACGAGCATACCATTGGCATAATTTTCACCGAAGGATATTTCACCAGCACCAGCAGGATCAGCAGTAAGAGCCAAAGCGCCGATGGTCAAATTTTCAACTACAAGCATGGAAAGATCGTCAGATCCAGTATCACCTAATGTGTATTTACCTGCAAGCACGTCTTCAATACCATCTTTATTCACGGCTGCTTTACTTAAATCCAAAGTACCGGCTATATTAACGAAAACGTCAGTAGCGTCAGAATAAGCAGCACCGTCAGTAGCAGTGAGGCTATCACCGACATTTACGTTAAGGAATCCATTAGAGTGGGTAAGTGCGGTATTGAAAGTTACGTTGACGGTATCGGAACCCTCGTTAACACCTACGTTAACCGTGGAACCATCGATGGTAAGATCAGTATTTTCAGCGGCACCGCTAATCGTACCGCCGTCAGTATCAAAGGTAAAGATGCCGGCTTCAAGAGTAAGACCATCGCCTATGTTTAAGTTTTTAGTAGCTACCTTAACGTTGGCAGCGCTGACACTACCAGCACCAACACCACCACTTAAGATCAATGTGCCGTCAACATCAAGTTTCGCACCGGCAGCGTCACCAAAGATTATTTCACCACTAGCACCAGTACCGGTATTACGAAGTTTACTACCTTCGATAGTCAAGTCATTTACTTTAAGGGTAGAAGTAGTAGATAATATGTAATCACCTAAAAGCGTATTTGCATTTTCATCAGCATTCAAGCTTGCATTGCTCAAATCCAAAGTTCCAGCAGTAACATTAACTACTGAATAACGTGAATCTTTAAGCGTACCGGCACTTTGTACAGAGCCAACAGTAAAGTCATCACCTACATTAAGGGTAGCAGTTCCACCGGCAGCAAGAATACCCTCCCCGTTTGCAAGAGTAAGAGACTTAGCACTGCCGCCGTCAGATAATGTAAGTGTGGCATTACCACCGTCTTTAGAGTTTTCCTCATCATAATCAAAAGCTTTACCGCCGGTTACGGTAATGTCATTGGCATCAATTTTTTGCTCAAATGTAGTGTTATCGGTATAAGCAACATTATCCACAGTGGCATTACCACCGGTTACGCTTATATTTCCTGATGCGCCTTCAGCAAAAGCGACATGCGTAAATGTATTCTCACCGCCGATTGTGGAGATATTGCCGTCAACGGTGATTAATTGATCGTCAGCACCGGCTAGATTTAAATTACGGCCTTCTATGTTAGCATTAAGGGTAAGGGCATTCTCTGTGTTAAAGGCTACATCTGTCATACTAAGGGCAACTTTGGTTCCCTCGGTGGTTTCTAGAATAAAAAATGCACCAGTATCTCCAACTATAATGGTTTGCTTTTCCCCTTTGCCAGCTGTGCCGGAAATGGATAATTCATCACCATGCACGTTTACAGTACCGAGCACACTTAACACAGCGGTGCCGGAATTGTTGGCGTCTAAAGTAATGTTACCTTGAACATTAACAGTACCTAGAACGCTTAACGCAGCGGTGCCGGAATTGTTGGCGTCTAAAGTAATGTTACCTATAACATTATGGGTTGTACCGGCAACAACTTCGTAAGTGCTTGCAGAGTTATTATCATTATAACTAAAAATCGTTAACTCATCGCTGCTAAAAGTATCAACGCCAGCATCGCCGGCTTTAGTAGAAACTTTGAACGAGTCGGTAAAATAATACCCACCAATAAACACTTCGCCTAATGTAATGTTTTCAGCACCAATAGTAATGGTGTTGTTAGTACCTGTGGCAGTATCGGCAGTGTCGATGTTAGAGCCTAGGGCAGCGTTGGCATTAGGTGCAGCAGTAGGATCAGTACCACCAACAATAATGTTTGTGATGCTGCCAGAAAATTCCACATTCTCAGCAGCAGCAACGCCTACGCCACCAACGATAGAGCCAGCGACGAGTGTACCGACCACGGCGAGGCTACCGAAGGTGTTTAAAAGGTGACATTTTTTTAAGACGGCTTTGTAGCGATTTTTTAAATTTCCAATAGCGTTCTTGGTAAGCATAAAATCTCCTCAAGTAGTTAGGTTAACTTGAAATTGGATATGATTAAATTGTTCATAAATAATACCGTTAAAGTTGAATTTTGTCAATATTTTAGCCAAATAAGATTTTTAAACATGGCTTTTCATTTGACAAAATATGTTTTGATTTTACCTTATTAGAATAAATATTTAAGAGCGTAGGGTGATGCAATATGGTATGGCTATAACTAAAATGTGCGTCAAAAAACTTTCTTTTTAGATTACTACTTCCACCCACAAAAAAACCTCAAGCCTCTGCTTTTTGCAGAGGAGTGAGGGTTTCTTTATTTTTTTATTTCAAACTAAGCTTTTAGAATTTATATGTCCACATAACATTACCGCTATGCACTTCTTGTTCTGAGCCAAATTCAGCATTATAGTTAAAGCGTAAAGTGTGGTTATTTTTATTCACTTCAAAGCCAAGGTTTGCAAGGAAAGTTGAATCATCTTCGCTTGCTTGTGTTGTGTAATCATAGCCTAATAAGTGGAAATCATTTTCAAAATCATCGCCTGTAAGTTTTTGGCGTAAGCCCACACCAGCAAGAAGAGCTATTGTGTTATTCTCACTCATAAACCATTCACTACGCCAATTAAGTTTTGCAGCTGCGTAGAAAGCAGAATAATTGCTGTCGTTGTAATTCATGTTATAAATTGAATATGCTGAACCCCAATCAAGCGCATAATCATCACTTTGAATATTGAGATAGTTTACGCCAATTTCAGGTGTAAGGCTGTGCATTGAATTTTCATTTGAGGCAACATCCCACACATAGCCAGTGTTTAGTGCAAGGTAGAGGGCTTTGCTATCATAAGAAGAAGCTGTGCTTGCTAAAATTCCATTTACAAGGTCATAATCATTTTCCATTTCACTGAGCGCACCAGTTGCTTGTCCAATAATATACCATTGTGGCATAATTTTATAAGTTGCGTGTAAGCCTAAAGCGTAAGAGCTTAGTTCACTATCTAAATTCATAAGCGTGGAATCAAATTTTGAAGAGTTGAAATCGAAATGCCCACCGAATGAGAATTTATCACTCACATTATAACTTGCACCAAGCATGATACCTTTAGCATCGCCGTCATAATTATAGTGTCTATTGTCCATTGAAGATGCGTATGGTTTGAGGAAAATTTGCCATTTACTACTAGTGTTCGCCACTTCTGAACCTGCTGCCATACCACTCAAACCATTTTGTGCAAGAAGCTTTGCATAAATATCTTCATAGCTTGCTTGAGTGAGTTCTTTTGAAGCATTGCCTGCTTGCAATTGCACAGTTTTAAGTAAAGCAGAAGATGTTATTGAACCAGGTGTTGTTTCATCGTTTATATTTGATTCCATACGAACAGTAGCATTTGCTGTGCTTGTGCCTGTTATAACAGCTTTAAAAAATGGAACTTCTGTGGTTATTGTGCCTATATCGCTAAGAAGAAAATCAACATTTGCATTGTTCGACACAATAAAATGTTCAAAATCATAGTTTACACCAAATTCAAAGCTATCTCCCACCTCTTTTGGACGAAGAATAATAGTCGCACTTGATAAATCAATAGCACCACCAACACTATAACCAAAAACAGCATTGTTTACAGTCCAATCTTGCAAGGTAGTTGCCCAAGTGCCAACGGAATATTTTCCTGTGCTACCGAATCCCTGAAAGGCATAAGCTTCAAAGGCAGAGCCAGTTCCTGAAGTTAGCTCTATGATGCCATAATTATTGAAAGTATATGCTCCACCGCTTGTTGAAGCTATTCCTACTGCCATTCCATCTCCTGTAGCAGTAGCTTTTATTGTTCCATAGTTATTTAAAGAGTTTGCGTATCTGGTATTTGTGATCATTCCTACTGCCTTTCCTTCACCATCAACAGTGGCTTCTATTGTGCCATAGTTAGCGACCGTAACATTGCCACCAACTGCTCGCATGCCGTAAGCATAGTCGTCACTTGTATCACCTGTATTTTTAACAATTATTGTATTTCTATTTATGAGGGTATTACTTGTTATGGTATTCTCAGTATACATTCCTATACTCCCAGAACCGTTACTACTACTAACTTCGATTATCCCATCATTAATGAGGCTAGCTGTGTCAGCTGCATAGGAGTGTATACCATAAGTGCTGTTGTAACCTGTAGCTATTATCTTATTTGTATTTATAAGAGTATGTGTTCCAGTGGGTAACCCCCCCGTAAAATACACTCCTTTTGCCACACTGTTAAGACTTGTAATATCTATTATACCATCATTTTGAACAGTAGCTGTTCCATCGCTATCGACCAGTATTCCATAAGCGGCAGAAGGGTCAGAAGGGGGATTGCCACTTGCTGTTACTTTTATTTGATTTGTATTGTTGATCGTGTTTACTCCATCCCCCTCTGCATACATTCCGTGTGCAATGGAGCCCTCTTCCAAAGTAAAAACCTCAATCACACCACTATTGCTAAGTGTATTCATCTCAGTTCCATGGCTATACAATCCGTAGGCTTTTGCGTACTTGTCTGTTGTATTTATTGTAATATTGCTACTATTATTAAGCGTGCTTGCTGTAGCTTCGGCATACATACCAAAAACAAAGCCCTTTATAGCCGTATTTTCTATATTGATTTCGCCCGTATTGCTAAAAGTATAGTCCTCACTAGAATTACCAAACATACCCACAAGCGCGTTAGCACCCATGTTTTTAAAAGGCTCAACATACTCTATTCCATCTTGAATTATGCCTTCATTTGTAAGTTTATTAGTATTGTAATAATTTACATGAGGTAAATTAGCTTGCTCTGTGCCATCAGTTGCATCCATACCAGCAATTGTTGTGGCTGCTGGATTTGTTGCCGAAAAGGCTGATAATGGCATCACGCACATTGTTGCAAGAGCAAGCGTGCCAAAAGTGTTTATAAGGTTACACTTTTTCAAAACAGCCATATAACGATTTTTCAAATTTGATAAAGCATTTTTACTTTGCATTTTTCTTCCCTAGTTCTATATGTTAAATTTTATAATTCACTGTAAAAAACATAAACTAACTTAGAATATAAAGCAAGTTATACTAAAATGTATTTATGATATTTAACTGATTTTTTGTTTTAGCCATCTTAGAAAAACTTCCTTTTCATACCCGACTTTTGAACTTATACGGATTTTCTTTTCAGGACCACGATCTAGGCTATCTAGATTACATAACCCTAATCTCTGTAATTTCCCCTGATTTTCGGGATATTACAGGGATTAGGGCGCACCTCATCCTTATGAAGTCAAGAAGATTGCTTTTTTTATGTTGTACGCCATCGCTATCAGGTGAAGTTCGGCATTCACTGAATCTCAAAAATGACAGCCTATCAAGCAAAGTTTGCTCAGTAGCGGGATCGCT
>CAYJOR010000004.1:90280-96016 GCA_964371865.1 uncultured Desulfovibrionaceae bacterium
TGAATCTCAAAAATGACAGCCTATCAAGCAAAGTTTGCTCAGTAGCGGGATCGCTGAGGTTATACCAACGTTGTAAAAGGAGAATTTTAAACATCGCAAGCGCAGGATATGCTGGATTGTCAACAGCATTTGACTTTCTGTTGAGCTTTTTCTTCAAAAACTGTGAAATTTTCGTCCAATCAATCAAGCAGTCAACTCTATCCAAAAACTTGTTTGCTTTCTTTTTGCTATTTATAGCATTATCAGCGATTGTAAACTGTTTGCTATTTCTGCTTATCATAAATCTATCTCCTTGTTTATAAAGAAGATTTTAATATAAAAAACTAAGAAATACAATTAATAATTATGCAGAGGTCTTAAAACTACGAAAATAAAAACTATTATCAATATGCTGCTTAACCTAGTGTACTGTTTTTTGTTGCAGGATCAATATAAGGCATCTGAGAAATACCTCAGATGCCTTCATTTGTGTAAGATAATCAGTGTTAGAAACAGACTCTAGAATTTATAAGTAAATCCTACATTAACTCCATGACTTGTTTCATGTTTAGAGGCTTGTAAGTCGTAGTTTAGTCCAAAACTTAAGTTTTCTTTTGCTACTTCTACTCCAACACCGCCTTTGAATGCAAAAGAATCAATATTATCAGTCTTGTAAGTTGCTGTTCCTATAACAGATGGAATTGATGTTCTACTTGTCGCTTCCATATCACCGAAAGATGCAACTACGCCGATATCTGCTTTAGGAGTAATCGCCCAACCGCTTTCTGTCACGATATCTTTTGAGAAAGTCACACCTACAGGAATTGAGACGATTCCTTGATTGTCGCTCGCTGTTTGAGTGATAATACCGCCATTGCTTGTTGTATTATAGTTGTCGGTATGAATATTGGTGTAGCGTATACCTGCATGTGGTGTGATATCAACATGTTGAGTTTCAAAAGTATATTCGCCTGTCACGCCGATAGTAAAGATTTGTGAATCGATATCCGACTTTATATCCGCCATTTGTAATTGAGTAGGGATTTCATTTTTCACGTCATTATTAACGGCAGTATAGCCCATATCCGCAGTGATTGTGAAATCGTTTAGGAACATAGAACCATAGAGAGATACACCTAAGAAATCGAAATCATTCGTAGTTTTGTTGAAATCACCGTTTGAAGTTAAAGAGCCTGCACCTACATTCATAGCAAGACCAAGACGATATTGATTATTGAAAGTATAATCCGAACCAAGTGTAATTCCTGCTAAGTCAGAAGAGTATCCGGATTCAAAAGCTCCGTAATTTCTACCGCTTGCATGGGTGTGACTGTAAAGAGGCGTAGCCCACACAGCAAAACCATTATTGATAGAATATTGTTCAGATCCTGCGGATAAACCATTATTTTGATAATCACTTAAACTTTCACTATAGATTTCTTGATTTGAATTAGCTGAATCTGCACGTGCTTGAAGTGTACTTCCAAAAGTATTTATTAGTTGATATCCAGTTGAAGCAGTTCCTGAAATTGCGCCGAGTTGGAATAAACCTTCCATAGTAGAAATGGCAAGTTTTGAATTAGTTCTGCCTAAAAAGCTATCATCCATAGCACGAGAGAGGAGAGCGATAGAATCTTGAGGGCTATTTACATCAGCCACTTTTGCTAATTCTGGCATAAGATTAGCAGTAGGCAATTGCATAAGTGGGAAGCTTTTTAGAAGGTCTTCAGTACTATTGGCAGAAATCTTTACGGAATACGAGCCTGTAGTGGTATCGAAATCAGCAACTTTTGCAATCTGCAAAGCGGAAGAAGAAGTGAGATTCGTTTCGTCCCAACCACCAGCGGCAATGGAGCTTCCTGCATCATTAAATCCTTTAACTATTGCAATAGTATCACCGCTTACCGCTCCTGTGACATACAACTTTGCATCGGCGTCAACTGTAAGTTTGCCATTAGTGGCAGTTAAGGCGGCATTTTCGCCCACGCCTGTGGCATTAACTACAAATAAGGAGTCAGCGGCAAATACGGCACTATTAACATTTGCAGCATTTATATGTATAGCTGAACCATCAACTATGATACTGCCACCAATGGAATCATCTCCTAATCTGTGAGGACTTGCAAAAAAGATTGCCGCTGTAACATCACTACCCCAAGTGTACTGGCTTTCACTAAAGATGTCTTCTACATTGGCACGGTTGCCTTCACCAAACAAAGCATAAGAGTTTTGGGCTACGATGAAATTACTTGTTATGGCATTATTAAAAATTTTATTATAAATGCTAGCACTTGCTTCTCGTATATCATCTGTGCCTTGCCATTTATTAAAACTATGCACTGTGGAGTCAGCAAAACGCACTTCCCCTGTAGTAAGTAATGTAGCACCCATGCCATCAGTATCTTCGCCCACGGTGATTATTGTGCTATAATCACTATTAAAAGTATCGACAGCGAAAATTGCATTGTTTTTTACATTTATGGTGTCTACGCTGGCACCTGCGCTACTAGTCATAGTGTTTACTGTAAGATTTCCAGCAATGTTAACAGTGCCAGCATTATAAATCTCGCCACTTATGCTACCCGCACCAAGGTTTATAATGTTATTGTTTACGAGATTTCCGTTAACTAACTCACCAGCGGCATCACCCTCACCTGTAAGTGTAAGTGTGCCATTATTAGTAACGTTACCGTTCACACCGCCAAGAACTGCCGTGCGCCCTGCGGCAAAAGTTCCGCCGTCAGGGTTTATACTGTCAGCACCAAGCACAACATTATTTGGCATGCTTGCACCATCCAGAATATTTTTTAAGTAGGTATTAGTCGTTGTAATGCCAACATCTTTAAGTTCAACAGTACCACTTCCTATCATGGCATTCGTTCTAAAATCAGTTAAGAAATTATTATAATCAGTATAATCCATGGTGATAAAGTCTACTATTAAAGCAAGGTTACCTTCATTATCCAGCTTTTTCCCTATGCTGCTGTTGACTCTATATGTTCCATCTTGGTTAATACTACCAAACCCATCAAGCCCGAATAAAAGTTCACCCTTTTCCTCTATGGCAAACTTAGTTGCACCTGAATCTACTATCAAAGTACTGTCTCTACCCACATCAAATGTACCGCTGGTGATGATTAGTGAACCGCCAGAATTAATACTTAATACTCCACCAGAAGGAGCTTCACCGGCAATAAATCCACCGTTAAGATTAAGCACTCCCCCATCATTCACTTGCACAAGGCCGCCTGTCTGCTCAAACTTAGCGTCCTCGATTACTCCACTTCCGAAAGTGCCGGAACCTAAAGTCATCAAAATATTGTTCACAGTGACAAGACCAACACCATGTAAAGCGTTGTTTAAGTAAAATGTATTAGAGCCTATATCCCCAGATGTTATATTTACAGTATATTTATTAACACCGTTTCCTCTTATATTATCATCAAGGGTATAGGAACCGCCAGAATTCAGATTAAAGTTAATGCTTACATCTGCACCATCTACATAGATGGCATTATAATCTTTAGCCCCCGCACTACTTGTGGAGTTGCCGCTTATAAATCTACTTGAGGCAACAGCAGAAAAATTCAGACTTTTAGTAGTATAAATAGCCCCGCCTTTGTCAGTAGAGCTGTTGTTAAAGAAATTGCCTGTAATAGAACCTATATCACCAACATTATAAATAGCTCCGCCGTCTCCATTAGCCGTATTACCAATAAAGTCAGCTCTGAGAGTTTTTATTTGGGAATCATTATAAATAGCCCCACCTTCAAATGCAATATTATTCATAAAATCAGCTATGAGGTTGGTTATTATTGAGTTAGTTTGGTTGTCCGCAGTATTATAAATAGCTCCGCCAAGCTGCGCACTATTGCCAATGAAGTCGCCCTCAATACTAGTAATCTCTGAATTAGAAGAATAAATAGCTCCGCCATGTGATTTGGCGGTATTAGCTAAGAAATCTCCTACAATATCATCTATATTTGCACCATCAGTATAAATAGCTCCGCCGTATGAGGCTTCATTAGCAATAAAATCGCCGTCGATGTTTAGTAAGAGTGCGCTCAAAGCAGTATAAATAGCTCCGCCGCTTACGGCACTATTAGAAATAAAATCACCTGTAATGGTTCTAATGGTTCCGCCTTCAATATTATAAATAGCTCCGCCCTTACCTTCCAGAGAATTAACAGAATTTTTAATGAAGTCACCTTCGATGGTGTCGATGTCATGCGCGTTATTGTTAAAAACAGCCCCGCCATTAAGAAGCCCAGTGTTACCAATAAAGTTTTGGTATATATTATTAGGAGAGCTAGTATTGCGGTTGCCTGTGCTGTTGCCCTGCAAATTCACAATTACTTCACCCGTCGTGGGGTTTTCTGAAATTATTGCCGTTTTTCCATCAAAGGTTAAATTGAAGGTATTAGGATCAGTTAGTGTAATTGTGTAGTTATGAACTGCACCTTGCTCTATTTTAATTTTGCTTACTAAATAATCCTTAACAAGTGTTTGAATATTTTCCGTTGCGCCAAAACTAGCTGGTGCACCGCTACCCGTGAACTTTACACCATAGGTGGTATCTACACCATTTTCTTGAATTGTAAAAGTTGTGTAATAGTTTGGGTCGCCTTCTGCTACACCTGATGTCACCTCATAGGCAGACTCACTACGTGCTTGGTTAAAAGCCTCTGCAATGCCTGCACTTGCAACAAGTAAAGCCCCTGCCATAGCCAGTGAACCAAAAACATTCATTAAATTACATTTTTTCAAAACCGCTAGATATCTATTCTTTAAATTGCCTATTGCGTTTTTACTTTGCATGGTAGTTCTCCGCATTTATTGTTGTTTATTTAGAATTTACACATCAAATAGTATGATATTATTTAGAATCTAAGTCAAAATAACACAGTGTATAGCGAATAGCAAGGAGAAGAGAAGAGGGGAGGAGGTTCTTGGTTTATAGGTAAGGAAAATAAGCAAACATATAAGGCGTCTGGGGAATACCTCAAATGCCTTATATGTCGTATTAACGAGAGTAATATAAAGCATTTACTGATGACCTTTCTAGTTTTATCACGGCTAGAGAGGTTTTCTTTTTTTGATTCCTTTGTTGTTAAATCGCAACACTATTATATGAGAACAATATTAACAAAGGAGGACTATGAAGAATACTAATTAATTACGAACAAAAGAAAATACTATCAACTATCTTCAATCGGTAAAGGCAGAAGGTGAAGGTAATACTCAAAAAATAACTTTAGAGAAGCACGTTTTAGATGATAGACACCCCTTTGTTATTGAGGATTCAGAAATAGCTGGTGGAATTTCTCTTGAGTATTTTGATACAAACAAGTCTAACCTCTTTCTTCAAATATCAGAACGTAGTGCCGATAGATGGTCTTGCAGTTTTTCTGTGCAGTGCATTGAAAATAATGGTAAATTTGTATGTGAAGATGTTGAAGATGGAAACTTAGAGGGAATATTTTTGGGAAAAACTATAACAGTTACTGTTGAACCAATTGGTATGTGTGGATTGAATGGTTCAATGCTTGGAAAATATGTTTATCAAGAACTTGACGATGATTACTAAAGTTTCAAAGGGCGGAGTTTATCCGCCTTTAAATTACTGTCTTTTTAATATATTTAGAGAGCTTTTTTATAGTAATAAGCACAAAGACTTACAGAAAAAGCCTCACAAGCCAAGTGTATCGAAACCTGCTTTTCGCTTACGGTATGTTTTGCCATCTTTACTCTTGAAGA
>CAYJOR010000005.1:0-80937 GCA_964371865.1 uncultured Desulfovibrionaceae bacterium
AGAAATGGGGATTCTCAAGGGAATCATTCCCTTGAGCCGTCGGAGACAAAAAAAAGAAAAAAGAAAAAAGAGATTTCTATGGAAATATTGAATAGGATTATACAAGAATCTGTTCCCGGTAAACAAATTACTTTGCTCCATGTGATTGCGAGTCCTCATAAAAGCTTGTATATGAAACTTGGGCTGGAAGAAAGTGGCGAGGCTATTGGCATAATGACGATTACACCTTACGAGGGAGTTATTATTGCTGCTGATATTGCAACTAAAGCGGCTCAAGTTGACATTGGTTTTTTAGATAGATTCGGCGGATCGTTGTTGTTTGTTGGTGATATTGCAAGTGTGGAAGCGGCACTTCTTTCAATAAAAGAATATTTCAGTTCAAAGTTATCTTATAACTGTGTAGAACTAACAAGGACATAATGAAGAAAGTGTTGTTTATAGGAGAAAATGGATCAGGAAAGGAAAAATTGATTCAAATTCTTAGTGATGAACCTATCAGACTAAAAAAAACTATGGCTGTTGAATATTACGGAAATTTTATTAATACACCAAGTGAATTTTTAGAAAAAAAATGGTGCTTAAATTCGCTTATAACTGCCTCATTCGATGCAGAAATTATACTTATGGTGATTTCAGCGGAACAAAGATCATGCTTACTTCCTCCTTTATTTGCACCACTTTTCAATAAAAAAATCATAGGTGTAATCACTTACACTAACAAAAATGAAGCGCATTTTGAAAGGGCTAAACGATTTTTAGAAAATGCAGGAGTTAAGAATTTCCAACTAATCAACCTCGAAACACAGGAAGAAGTAGAAGAACTAAAATCTGAACTTAAATAAAAGCACTTCTTTTTTTTCTTAATCTGTGTTATTTTTTTGAGAGGTTAATTTTGTTTTAAGTGGGTGGTGTATGAAGATAAAAAATAGTTACTCTATTGGAGAAATGAGCGAAATTTGTAATATTTCAAAAAAAACTTTGAGATATTATGATTCTATCGGACTCATTCCATCGCAAAGGCAAGACTTCAACAATTACCGCTATTATACGCATGACACTTTGCTTATAATTCCTGTACTAAAATATTATAAACAAATGGGCTTTTCATTGAGTGAAATGTCAGAATTGCTTTATAAAAATTTACCAAATGCCTATGCTCGCACAAAGGAATGCTTTCAAAGTAAAATGAAAGAACTTGAAGTAGAGCAAGAAGAAATTCGTAGAAAAAATATTGCCATTCAAGATTGGTATAAACTTATCTCTGAAGCTGAAATGGTTATAAATAACGATATTCAACAGATATCAATAAAATATTTACCTGCTCAAACTTTACTATTTCAAGAGCAAGAATCTATTGCAAATTCTAAAAATGATATTATTAACATAGAATGGACTAACTATCTGGAAAAAATAGGTAATGCTATTACAGGCCCTGTGATTATTACTTATAAATCAATTGAGGATAGAATCAACTTTAAAGAAAACCAGAATATATGTATTCTGCAACAAGGTATAATATCTACTAACCCAGAACATGAGTTCATTTTTGGCAATAGTTTATTTGTTAGTTGTTACCACATTGGTTCTCACACAAATCTGCCTGAAACCTATAGTAGAATTTTCCAGTGGGCAAAACATAATAAATATAAACTAGATAGCGAATCACATGAACGCTATGTTGTTGATTATTGGACAAGCTGTAACGAAGCTAAATTCGTTACAGAGGTTCTTATAAAAATTTCTAGAGATTCAAATTATATCTTCTAATATTTTCTTAATTTAATACTCTGCGAGGCAAATAATGTTCGGACTTTCTCTCTCCAAAAATTTTTTTGAAAATGAAGCTTTGCCACTTATAAAGTCTCAATCGCCTAATTTACTAAATAAAATAGCTGTAGGACTTGTAGGTGAAGGTTCTGAATGTTTTGGATATGATGACGAAATTTCACAAGATCACGATTTTGGTGCTGGATTTTGTATTTGGCTCCCAGAAAGTGAAAAAAACATATGGGAAAACGATATAGAAAAAATACTATCTCAACTCCCTACAACTTACAACAATTTTCCTACTCGCATGAATAAAGCTATGCGAATGGATAGACTTGGTCTTATAAGTATTGAATACTTTTATAAAAAATATACTGGGCTCGCTCGTGCACCACAAACATTAAATGAGTGGCGACAAATACCTGAACATTTTCTAGCAACTGCCACGAATGGTGTAATATTCCATGATCCTAGTATGAGATTTACAGACTTAAGAAATGCTTTACTAGCTTACTACCCTGAAGATATAAGACTGAAAAAAATGGCTGCTCGCCTTGCAGTTATGGCACAGTCCGGACAATATAATCTTTTACGCACAATAAAACGAAATGACAAAATTGCATCTAATTTGTGTATAAAGCAATTCACTGAAGCTGCACTTTCTTTTGCTTTTTTATGCAATAAGAAATATATGCCATTTTATAAGTGGGCTCCAACTGCATTGAAATCATTACCGATTCTTTCTATAGAAACACTTTCAACACTCAATACACTTGCAGATACAAATTGGTTTACTGTTGATCAAGCTATTGATTGCATTGAAAATCATGCTAAAATAGTAACTAGTTATCTACAAAATGAAGGATATTCTACTATTCACGATTCTTGGTTGTTGGCTCATGCAAGCCAAGTTCAAAGTAGAATTAGTATTCCTCAACTTAGGAATCTACCTGAAATGGCAGAATAAAGAAAAACGAATAAGAAAAGGGTAAAATATGAATGAAGCTCTTATAAATTTAATTATTAAACAAGAATTAGAATTTTTTCTAGCTGTACAAAGTCGAGGATATTCTGTATGTCAAGAAAATCCAAATGCGTTTTGTGCTGCTCGTCGTATGACTCATAGTATTCAAACTACTGAATTTCTCGAATCTTATTATCAAGATTTACTTGAAGCTAAAAAATTAGGTCGTAATATAATGACAGAAAAATATGGTCTTATGGAAAACCTCATACAGCGTACTAACTATAATGAGCACTTAGATAAAATTATAGAAATCGAAAAAGCTTGGTATCAAGAATCAACAAAAAGATATCCGCACATAACTCCGCCTGAAGGGATTACGAACTTTCAAAACTACCTTTGTTGTGAACTACAAACTCTTTCCTCACGCTCACTACAACTCTATTATACAAATATTTTATCCGCACAAAGTAAGGGTTTAAACCTTGTGCTAGAAAGATACAGAAACCTTTTGAAAAGAAATAATTTGCCAGACTTGGAAGAACAAGAAAATATTTTAGCAAAAAGAAAGTATCATATTTCTTAGCAGTTAAACAAATGTTGCAATAAAAAAAGTCCTCTTAAAAATAATAAGAGGACTTTTTTTATCTTTTTAGTCAAAATCTCAAATAAGAGTGACTAGACTTTATAACTCAAGTAATTTTAGCTGCAAATACCGAAGAAAATTCTTAATCTTCGTCGCACTCAGCAGTAAGATTGTAATTCATATGAATACCGTCGTGAATTGAACTTGTCACGAGGCAACCGTTACGCATAACTTTTTGAATACGTTCAAATGTATCAAGATCTTCTTCATCAATATCAACATTAACGTTGAGGTCGATACTAAGAACGCGAGAAACGTTTTTATCATTGTTTCCAGCAGTTAAAACTGCGTTAGCTTTCAAACCTTTACATTCAACGCCACGAGCTTCCATTGCGCTCATAAGTGCTGAACAGTAGCAGAAAAGAGCTGAAGAACAAAGCAATTGTTTTGCAGTTCCGTTTCTTTCTTCTGCTGGAATTCCGTCAGTATCAATAACGATATCGCCAAGAGCTTTATTTCCGGTTGAAATAACGTGTTTGGTACCTTCGCGTGTGTAGCCCACTTCTAATGTAGCTGCCATAATACTCTCCTAAGATATTTTAAGAAAAGGGAAAGCCGCTTTTATAAAACGTGTTTCCCTTTTTATTTTATATGAAAGATTTTATTCTTTTCACTCGAAAAAACTTATAATCTTCTACTATGCGCAGTCGTGTTTATCCCAAGGTTCACGGTTGTCACGAGCAACAACTGATTCCATACGAGCTAAAGCTTCTTTAAGTTTTTTGATTTCATCTAGTTTAAGATTAGGGTTTTTCATAGCTTGATAAATTACAGCACCTGTGCATTCTTTGCAAAGTTCTAAATCAACGATAGTTGCAATTGTTACAGCGATATCAAATTCGCTAACTGCACGATCAACTGTACCTACTTTATCAATAGCCAAACCGCTGAAGCCAACGCCATTTTTACCAGCAATAACAACGAGTGTACGTCTGTCAGCTGCTTCGTAAACAGCTTCAAGGCTAGCACCTTCTGCAATGATTAATGCAGCGCTATCGCTTTCGCTGAAGCTAGATTGAACTGAAGCTTCTTTGAAAGATTTTAAACCTTCGATGAGTTGAGCTGTTGAAGCGTTAGGAAGGTAAGCACCTTTTTTTGCAACTTTTTCTACTGATTGTACATCAAGATTTGCATCATAAAATACAATTGCTTTTTTATCTGCCATTTTAATATTCCTTTTAATAATTCTTGTAATAAATTTGTGAGGCTTTTTAGATGGTAAGAATTTTTCCTCATTTTAGCAAGGAAAAATTCTTACCTAGAAGGAGCGTGATTATTCTTCAATGATTTGGTAGATTACAGCACCTTCTGTATCAGCAGGAACAGGGTTTCCTGTGAGGTAACAGAAAGTAGGAACGATGTCAGCTAACCAACGTGGACGATCGTATACATAACCTTTTTTGATTCCAGGACCTTTGAAGGTAAGCATATTTTTCAATGAACCACATCCAGCTTCACCTGTAGGGAATCCGTAACCGTGTTCAGCCATGTATTCTGGTTTTAGAACGTATACTACGTCACCAGCTTGGTCAGAACCCATGCCAAATACTTTTGAATCTTCTTTGCGAACAGCAAGAAGAACTGGTCTTTCACCTGTTTCAGGGTGTTTGTAATCTAGAAGAGCGTCGATGATTTTGTTTACAACTGTGTCGTAATCTTCATCTTTTACGATACCGCCAGGGTATTTACCTTCTGAGTTTACGTATACGAACATATAACGTTGTGGAACTGCTTGTGATTTAGTAACGTCGAGAACGTAGTTGTAACCTTCGGTTTCTTCGTAGATATCCCAGTAGTTTTCAGATTTTTTAGGTTCGTATGAGCAAAGTCCTGCTTGTTTAAGAGCTTCAGCAGTATTGAAGATAGGTCCAAGAGGTGTTGCACCGTGGTCAGAACACATACAAACTAAAGTATCATCACCGAAGAGAGCTAACAATTTACCGAACAATCTATCTTCGCTTTCATAGATATCACGTTCTAATTTTCTAGCTCTAGCACGGATAACTTCGTCTTCGCTATCAATTTCGTGAAGCCATCCATGATAGAACCAGTCAATTGGGTGTGAGTGGAAATAGAAAAGATCCCAGTCAGGGTTATTTTTGATTAAGTCAGCTGATACTTGATAGAGCCAATCAGCGTGGAATCCAGCTAATTCACCAACTGTATCAGTATCAATAACACCGTGGATGTAAGCTACAAGGCCGATGTCGTTAGCTGTGATTTGTCTTGAAAGATCAAGTTGTGCAGCAGCTTCAGGTGGATGTACGAAACCTCTATGACCAGCGATACCAGATACATATAATTTGAAATCTTCAGCATCATCAGAAAGGGTCATAAGTTTTACACGGAATGTACCTTTTTCTTGTCTTTTATCTTCTTTAATTGTGAAGTCAGTACAGATAGGCTCACTCCAGTCACCAAGTTTCAATACGCAAAATGCTTTAGAGAAATCTTTTTCAGGGCAAAGTGCGAAAGTATCGAAACCATCGTCACCGCTTTCATAGCAGAGACCATACCATACTTGGTTTTCAACATCGTTTACACATTCTTTGAATTTCATGTCGATAACCATTTCTAAAGCTTCATCACACTCAGGAAGGTTTTTCCAACCTTTAGCATCATCAAATGATGATTGAACACCCATGTGATAGAAATCAGTAGAAACAACACTTTCAGAAGCTAAATATTCTCTGTGTTCGTTACCAAGAAGTGGGAAACGTGTTTCAGCAGGTGAAATACCTTGACCCATAACAACAATACCATTTTCCATTTGTGATGGCCATGCCATTGGGTAGTTAACTACTAATGATTTTTTACCAGCTCTATCCCAGCGATCCCAGATGGTTTCTGCTTTAACGATTTCTGAACCGAAAGCTTGACAAGTTTTTTTATGTTCTAGTGAATTACCATCTAAGTAGTAGTAGTAATCTTCAACACCGTGTGTACGTGGGTATGCACCAGTAGCAATAGTAGCCCAAGATGGTGGTGTAACTGTTGGTAAGTTATAACCTTCAGGGATATAACTACCTTCCGCTAGGAAATTACGGAAGTTTTCAAGTCCGCCTTCTGCTAGTAACGCATCTAGACGTTTTGGAATCATACAGTCAAACCCAACTAGGGCAACTCTCTTTGCTTTTTGTGAACTCATTAGTCTTACTCCTTTATTAATTTTTTCACGCTTTGTGAAATTATTTATTTACCTTTGTTTTACTCTATACAAGAAGTGTACCAAAATAGAAAATACTACTCGTAGAATACAATATCAATTTTTTACATTTTTTATTGATATATTAATACGTCATTTTTGTCACTTTAATGAATATTATACCTGACTAAATAACTATATACAAGATTATTTAATGCTTAGAGAGCCAATTTTTATTAAATACGTCATATTTGTCGCACAAAGACAAATATGACGCTTAATTACACCTTATTATAATGTATTTTATATAATTTATAAAGTCTTGTTTCCTCTATCTTATAGCACCAATAAGCCTTTGTGATTTTTGGCACAATTCTTGTATTAAGTGTAAGTGAAAGAATAAATTTTTTAGGTTAATTTATGGAGGATAGTTTATGAGTCAAAGTAATTTAGACCAAAAAAAACAGAACGATGATTTAAGGCCGGATATGGGAATTTTACTCCCATCAATTGCTGTCATATTATTGATTGCAATTCCATCTTTGCTTTACCCTAAAGCGTCAGAAGACATTATGCGTGCTATTTATCAGCCTTTTGCTGCTAATTTTGGCACACTTTATTTATGGTTTACCATTTTTCTTATTGGTGTATGTGCTTATTTTGCCTGTTCGCGTTATGGCGATGTTAAGTTTGGGGAACTTGATGAAGAGCCGGAATTTTCACTTATTTCATGGATTGCTATGATTTTCTGTTCAGGGGTTGCCGGTGCTGTTATGTTTTGGTCGATCACTGAACCATTATGGAACTTAATTTCACCTCCACAATATGCTGAACCTATGTCTGTAGCGGCTTATGACTGGTCGTTAGCGTATCTTCTTTTACATTGGGGGCCGAATGCTTGGTGCACATACTTTATCTCAGCATTACCTATTGCATATATTTTCTACATAAAAAAGCAACCTTTATTACGTATTAGTGCTGCATCTGAAATAGTTATTGGAGCAAAAAATGCAAAAGGTTTATTTGGAAAATGTATTGATGTATTCTTTATTTTAGGTCTTATGTTCTGTACTGCTGTTACTATGTGCTTATCGCTTCCTACTGTTGCACATGCTTTATCTTCAGTTTTTGGACTTGACCCATCATTTGAATTACAACTTATCATCCTCGGCATAAGTTCGCTTATTGCGGCTGTGAGCGTTTACATGGGATTAGGTAGCGGTATTCGTATTCTTTCAAATATCAACATTACTATTGCACTTGCAATGGTTATATATGGCGGAGTTTTTGGACCTTCTGCTGAACTATTCAATATATTCACAAATGGTCTTTCTCGCATGGTTGGCAATTATACTATTATGTCATTATGGACTGATCCTTGGACTCCGGGTAACTTCCCTGCTGACTGGACAATTTTCTATGCTCTTTTCTGGGCTGGTTATGGACCATTCATGGGATTATTTATTGCTCGTATTTCTCGTGGTAGAACTGTTCGTGAGATCATCACATGGGGTATGGTTGGAACTATTGCCGGTGGTTGTTTAATTCACGGCGTGTTTGGTTCATATACCTTATGGCTTCAACACAACAATATTCTAGATGCTGTTAGCATTCTTAAAGAATTTGGTGGACCTGCTGCAATGATTGCTGTTCTTGAAACCCTTCCTTACAGCGACCTTGTTCTTATTGCTTACGCAATATTCTCAACAATCTTCCTTGCAACAAGCGTAGACTCTAGCTGCTTTGTTATTGCTTCAACTGCAACAATCCGTATGAGCCCTGGTAGCGACCCTCTTCCTTGGCACCGTGCCGGCTGGGCAATTTCACAAGGTGCGCTTGCTCTTGGTATTATTGCAATCGGCGGACTTGAAGTTGCAAAAATATTTGGTAACTTCTCCGGTGCGCTTATGGCACTACCTGTAATTTTACTTACATGGAGCTGGTTCAAAATCATTAATAAAAATGGTAACTATCTACTTTGCAACCATGTTAATCCTGACTGTTTGCCAATGGAACAAGACGAATTAGTATAAAGTTCTAGATATCAACGTGATTCCACGTTTATGATTTCTTGAGGGGGAAAACCACATTTCTAAAAAAACGAGGTTTTCCCCCTCAAACTCCCCTTTCCTTAAAAAATAGTTATTATTAATTCAATACCCTATAGATTTTTCTTATATTTTTATTTTAGGGTATGTTTCTAATATATCTTATACAAGACCTCTGCATAATTACTGAACATTTTATTGAGAAAAGCTAATAATTTTCTTTTTACTTTAGGGTGGTTTTCTAACTTATTGATATTCCAGTAAATGGTTTTTAAGGAAGGGGGAGAGCTCGAGAGGGGGAAACACCGTTTTTGACTCAAAAACGTGGTTTCCCCCTCTCGAAAATAATTATGCAGAGCTCTTTATACGTAAGAATTTGAATGACGTGCTTGATATCTCAAAATTTGAGTAGGAGATTCCACTTTAAAGAGAGACCTCCTTTTATATAAGTAATCACCTGCTCTCTTCTAACTACGCAGCTAAACTAACTCCTTATATGCGTAGTTAGAAGAAATTCAAGTTTTATATTTTCAACTATTATAAAAATAATTTGAAACCACAGCATTTGAAATAATTACTTTCAATGTTGTGGCTTTTCTTTATTTAAAACAAATCCTCTTGAAACATAAAGCATGTTCCCTTTATCTTTTTTGGATTATTTACATAAAAGATATTACAAGAAAAAGCTATAACTTTATAAGCTAAGCAAGAAAGAACAATTATCCAAAAGGAACTTTGCTTGAATCTAGATGATTTTTCAAAGTAGTTGATACAAAAAAAAGAGTTTTCCATTTAGGAAAACCCTTTATAGTTCAAATGATAATAACTAATTTAGCTATACAGTCTCATAATGACTGTACCTGCTAAAATACAAGCCATACCAACCATAGTCATTTTATTAAGTCTCTGACCATAGAGAAAGAAAGCAGCAATTGAAGTTCCTATAATACCAAGTCCACACCATAAAGCGTATGCAATACCTACCGGAATAGTTTCAACAACAATACTCAAGCAATAGAAAGCAGTAGCATAGCCTAAAAGAACAAAAATGGTGGGAACAATCTTTTTGAAACCATCTGTATACTTCAATGAAGTAGTTGCTGCAATTTCAACACAAATAGCAAGAAATAATAGTCCGAATGTTTTAATCATAGTTTTGTCCTTTTAAAAAGTTAGTAGCTCATGGTAATTCAAATGATATACCATGAGCTAAAATTATTCTACTATTCTTTTATAGCCCATTTTTCTAGGAGCTCTTTACCATCTTGTTTAAGAATTTTCAACCAAGAATAAGCCATAAGAAGAATTGGGATACAAATAAACATACCAGAGAAGTTACCAAGCATTTTAGCAATTTGTAGGCCACCAATACTTAAGCTACCCATTGCAAGTAAAGCTACTACTATAACCCACATAACAAGGTTCATTTTGTGTGGATCGTCGTGAATGCCTATACGTTTGGTTACTGATGCAGCCATAACATAACAGCTTGAGTTGATACTTGTTGCTAAGAAAATTGTTGATACAAAACAGTATGCTATAAGAATTACATAACCAAAAGGAAGAGTCATGAAAACTTCCATCATAAGGTTTGCGCCGCCTTGTTCAACAAGAATACCAAGCACGTCAATAACATTGTTGTGTGAAAGGTAAAGTGTGTAAGAAGCAAGAACACCATGGATAAAGTAACCACCAAGAACTGCTGATGCTAATCCGTAAGTAATGATTTCTTTAATAGTACGACCACGGGAAATACGTGCAATAAATAGACCCATGAATGGCCCGTATCCTAACCAGTACATAGCATAGAACATTGTCCAATCTTGTGGCACTGTTCCGTCGGTGAATACGTCAGTCCAAAGCACTGTAGATAGGAAGTTGTTAGCTGCTAAACCGATACCTGAAGTAAAAGTATCGAAGATAGTAACTGTTGGTCCAACAAAGAACACATATAAAACAATAGCAATAGCAACTTTAATGTTGAATGATGATACTACTTTAATACCTTTATCAAGTCCAAGATAAACAGAAGTGATTGAAATAAGAGCTGTTGCTAAAAGAATTTGACCTTGTAAAGCTAGTGATGGCTCTAGCGATGGGAAAACCCTTACTAGTGCAGCCTCAACCGTTGGTAGTGAAATACACATCGCAACCGCAGTACAGAACATAATTCCAAGAATAAATAATGAATCAAGTACGCGACCGATTAATTTATCTTTTTGTGAGCCGATAACAATTTCAGTTGCGGTGCTAACACGAAGTAAAGGTTTACGTTTAATGTGGAACATGTACGCAATAGGAAGAGCACATACGAAATATGAACACCAAGCTGTAGGACCCCAGTTAAGAAGAAGTAAAGCAATACTCCATTCATAAGCAGCAGCTGATTTAGGTTCAACAAGTCTAGGAGGAGTTAATACATACCATGATGGTTCAACGATAGCCCAGAATAAAACCGCTCCAGCAACACCAGATGTGAAGATCATTGCACTCCATTCAAAGAGTTTATAATCAGGTTTTTCGTCTTTTTCACCAAATTTAATGTTGCCGTATTTGCTAAGCGCAATATACACTAAATAGAGAGTAAAGATTGTAATAATCCATAAAAAAGAGCTACCGAAAGCTCTGTTTAAAGGATTAAATAATGCAGTTAGTACTTCTGCAGTTTTTTCGGTGAAAAAGATAGCCGGTAAAGCAATCATTAAAAGAATTATGATTGTTGGTATAACAATACTTTTTTCGACCCTTAAGTCGTTCCCCTGTTCTGCCAACAGTTTTGCACTATCCGGCATGTTTTCTTGTGACATAATACTAACTCCTAAAATCATGAATTTCATCTAAAAATTCACAAACCATGCCGTATAATCAAATAACATATAAAATCAAATAGTTACTCAACTTTATAAGATTTTAATCATCTATAAAAAATTATTATCATGACAAATTTTACACCCACGCTTTATCTAAAACCATATTTACTTTTATTTTTCAATTGGTTACACACTACGACAAAAATGTCATACGAAAAATTGTTTTTTTTGTTATTTCTAAAAATATCTCTTATAAAATTTATAATTAACACCTATAGCATGCTTTACGCTCAAAAATTCTATTTTTCACATAAAACTAAAACGACATAATTGTCGTCTTAGCTTTATTTCAGTTCCAAAAATACATAATTTATTCTTTGTAAAATAAGTATTATATTTTAGATGGTTAGATATTTTAATGAGAAGCAGGGTTAGCAAACTGCATAATAATAACACCCACAATAATAAGTGTAATACCGGCTATAGCACCCATACTTAACGCTTGTGAATAAAGAAAATAAGATGCAACTGAAGTTCCTACAATTCCAAGTCCTGACCAAATAGCATACGCAACGCCAACAGGAATGGTTTTAACAACAATACTTACAAGGTAAAATGAAAGACCATATCCAAACAAAACACCTATTGTTGGTAAAATTAATGTAAAGCTCTCAGTAAGTTTTAAGCAAGTTGTTGCAATAATTTCAACACAAATTGCAAAAAGTAAAAGTCCGTATTGCGCCATAAATCCATCCTTGTTTTTGTAAATTTACTTCTTATTCTACTTTTAATCAAATAAAAACTGATTTTTTAGGTTAAATATTTATTGCACAAACTATTCCAAAAATCTCTTTTTCTGCTTTTTTTAACATTAATTACTAAAAATCATTCTATTGTAATATTCCTCTTTCATTTACACTTGCTTTATTTATAATAATTTGCTATTGTCACTGACGATTATTTCTAAAAGAGGTGCCTACGTGAATCCTGAATCTAAATTTCATTTTTTAAATGGTGAACCAACTATTTTTTCCGCCATCCCCGGAATGATCTATCGCTGTAAATTTTACCCTTCAAAAGATGAAAATCCTTACAACTATGAGACTGTTTTAGAATATGTAAGTGATGGCTCTAAAGAAATTTTAGGAATAACACCTACTGAGTTACTGGAAAAAGATTGGAACTCACTTGAAAGACTTATGCACCCTCTTGATGCACAAAATTCTCATATTCGTTGTTATGATAAAGTTTCACAAAATAAAAAATACGAAGTAAAGTATCGACTCGACTTACCCAATGGTCTCAGCAAATGGGTTTGGGATATGGGCGCAGGCGTATACGATGAAAATGGCGAAATCCTCTACTTTGAGGGTCTCGTTATGGATATCAGTGAACAAAAGTTTTTAGAACTAGAACTGGAAGATGAAAACCGTAAATTAAAAGCATCTATAAATCACGTTGAAGGCCTTGGAAAAATCATAGGTAAGAGTGAAAAAATGCTTCGGGTTTATGAGCTAGTTATGAAAGCTGCCGAAAATGATATGAATGTTATTATTTTAGGAGAAACCGGTTGTGGTAAGGATCTAATAGCTCAAACTATACATGAATTCAGTGGGTTAAGTGGTGCTTATATCCCTGTAAACTGTAGTGCAATTCCTGACCAATTATTGGAAAGCGAATTTTTTGGCCACATAAAAGGCGCATTTTCAAGCGCTTACAGCAACAACCAAGGTTTTATAGCCGCCGCAGATAATGGCACGCTCTTTCTTGATGAGGTTGGCGAGCTTCCACTTGCTCTACAAGCAAAGCTTCTACGCACTCTTGAAAATAAATCCTACACTCCATTAGGAAGTAATAAATCTAAAAATTCAAATTTCCGTTTGATTTCTGCTACCAACCGCGATTTAGCTGAAATGGTAAAAGAAAAAAATATGCGTTCTGACTTTTTCTATCGTCTTAATGTGCTTACAATTCAACTTCCACCACTGCGCGAAAGAATGGAAGATGTGCCTCTCCTAGTAAACGCATATCTTAAAAGGAAAGGTTATGTTGCACCACTTTCTATAAAAGCAAGACTTGCAATTCAACAGTATTCGTGGCCTGGTAACGTGCGTGAACTACACAACTTTCTTTCAAGATTAATTGTACTTGGTGATGTAGCTCTGGACGGGCTCAACCTTAGTGTCAATGATGGGCTTAACTTCACTTTTCCAACTAATCTATCCTATCAAGAAACAATGCACGCCTTTGAAAAAGAACTAATTGCTCGTGCACTTACTCTTTGTGGTGGACATAGAGGAAACTGTGCTAAATTGCTCGATTTGAATCTTCGTACATTACAAAGAAAAATTAAGCTTCTCAATATTAAAGATAATTAAGAGCTTTAAATATATTAGTATACTTTTCACACTTGCTGATTCTCACTTTAGTATATCGTTAAAGTAATTTTTTATATAAATTATTACAACTTATTAATTACATAATTTTAAATTGACCTCATATCATTCTGCTTTTATTGATTTTATCTATTGTTAGAATTTAATAACTTTATATAAAATTTTCTCTTTTCTTGACAAGAATATAAATAAAGGTTATTTAGATATAATAGATATTGTAACTATTTTAGCTCACCCTAGTAAATATCAGAATTATCTAATCCCTTACCTTCAAAGAAGGATTTATTTATGAAACAAGAAGACCTTGTAAAACTAGCAATAGATACCCAAGATTTCATATGCTATATCAAGGAACTAGAGACTTGTAAAATTCTTTACATGAATAAAGCTGCAAAAAAGTTAACAAACTTAACTGAAAATGATAATTATACTGATTATACTTGCCATAAACTTCTGCATGATAGGTCTACACCTTGCGAAGGCTGTAACAATTACGAAATTCTAAAACATAAAAGAAGTATACGCGAATTTATAAGCGTTCTAGATAATATAGACTATACTTATATCGACTCACTTATGAAAGTCGACGGTAAAGATTTAAAAATTAGCTTCGGCTTTGACGCTTCTAAACAGAAAAGAATGCTTGAAGATTTTTCACGTAGACTTTCTTTTGAAGAAACCCTCATAAAATGTATACAAACCCTTATTGCAGATGTTGAAGTTGAAGAAGCTATCGGCAATTTATTATCAATTGTTGGTGAGTTTTATCATGCTGACAGAGCCTTTATTTTCGAGGTTGACCACACTACCAATATTTCAACTAATACCTATGAATGGAGTATTGAACCTGAATTTGCAACCATGGACATTGAACCGACCCTAAACCTTGATCCTCAAAGCTTTATGCTAGAACTCTTCAAAAATGATGGTCAAATTGCTATATATGATCCGGATACAGAGCTAGATAATACCTCCTCTCTCTATAAAATTTTAAAAAGTACGAACACACAATCAGTTCTTTTAGTTCCTCTATTTGAGCATGGTATTCTAACCTCTTTTATTGGTGTAGATAATCCTAAACGCATGCAAAAAGATTTAAGTCTTCTTCATTCTGTTGCTATTTTTGTAGCTGACGACATGAAAAAACGTAAACTTTTCAAACAACTAGAACATTTATCTTACACAGATTTACTCACTGGTTTAGATAACAGAAATAAATATGTAGCATATTTAGAGCAATTAGACCCTCGTAACCTAAAATCACTGGGCTTTATTCATGCAACTGTGAACGGCCTAAAAAAGATTAATGAGCTTTACGGCGAACAGCATGGTGACTTTATACTAAAGCAAGTAGCCATTATATTAAAAGAACACCTCAAAGGAGAACTTTTTAGACTTTCAGGTGATGAATTTATTGCGCTCTGCCCTGATATAACACAAGAAGAATTTGAAAATCTTATAGCAACTTTAAGAAAAAAAGAAGAAGAAACAAAAGAATTCTCTTTTGCTGTAGGCGGGACATGGCAAGATAAAAAAATTGATATTCATCAAGGTCTTACACATGCCGGCGAAATTATGTACGCCGAAAAACAAAACTTTTACAAAGCAAAACTCAGCGCAAAAGTTCAATCACGAGCAAACTCTGTAGAAATCATTTTAGATGAGATACGTTCGGGCTGTTTTTCTATTTATTTACAACCAAAAGTAAACTTAAATACGGGTGAAATTGCCGGTGCTGAAGCTCTTATCAGAAAGCACAATAATATAGGAAAACTTGTTCCACCTGATAGATTTATCCCTATCTATGAAAATGAAGGCACTATTAGACATCTAGATTTCTTTGTGCTTGAAGAAGTATGTAAAGTTCAAAAGAAGCTTATTAAAGAAGGTAGACCTCTAAAAATAGCCGTGAATTTTTCACGTGTTACTTTCATAGCTTATGACTTTGTTGACGAAATTATAAAAACTTGTGCTAAGTATAAAATCCCTCACGATTACGTAAAAATTGAAATCACTGAAAGTATTGATAAAATGGATATTGAGTTCTTTAATAAAAAATTAAAAAATCTCAAAGAAGCCGGTTTTGAAATTTCACTCGATGATTTCGGTGCAAAGCACTCAAACCTTCTTATGCTTACAACAAATGAATTTAGTGAAGTTAAAATTGATAAAGGTCTTATTGATAATATTGCTACTAGCTCACAAAACCGTACACTTGTAAGAAATATTATTCGCCTAATCAAAGAATTAGGCACTTCAACTTGTGTTGCAGAAGGCATAGAAACAAAAGATCAAAAAGAAAGATTACAAGATTTTGGTTGCAATTTTGGTCAAGGTTATTATTTCTATCGTCCTATGCCGGTAGACGAATTCTTTCTCACCTATCAGAAAAATGAAAGAGTTGAAAAACTTGAAATATCATCTGAATCTGAACAGTCAGTAATCAACTATATTCCAAATTCAGAAGAAATGAGCGAAATACTTGATGCTATGCCACTTGCTATGAACTTATGGAATCACAAAAGAGAAAATATCATGTGTAATCAGCATGCTGTTGAACTTTTTGAATTAGAAGAAAAGAGTGATTATCTGTTGAAATTTTTCCGACTCTCACCTGAAAAACAACCGGACGGTCGCCTCTCCAGTGAAGCAGCGCTTTATTATATTAATGAAGCAAGAAACCATGGATTTGTTCGATTTAATTGGTTGCATTGCAAACTAAATGGTGAGGAAATTCCTGCTGAAATTTCTCTTCACAGGCTAGATATGAAAGCAGAAGAAGGCGATCAACTCATCGCTGGATTCACAAGAGACTTACGTCCGCAACTCGCCGGCGATAATAGAACTGCATCAGCAGAAGATTACTTTTTCAACGAAATTTCAAATAGAACACTTTTCCAAAATATAGCGGAACTTTCAGCTGAATGGTTCTGGGCTTACAACAATACTACAAAAACAATTCAATTTTTTGGTAAAGGGCGTGAAATTCTTCAGCTCTCTGCTGATAAAATCCCTTTCCCATCAACAATTGTTGATTCAGGAATGGTCTATGATGACGATCTTGAAACTTTCCTCAGTTTTTCTGATGCCATGGTAAAAGGTATAAATAAACCTGTAGAAGTTCGCTTCATTCTGCCGGATGGTAGTGTGCAGTATTTCAAAATTATTTATAAAACTATATATGATACTAACGATAAACCGCTTTTCTCTATTGGCAAAACATATAGCATACATAACCAAAAACATCTTGAGGTTTTATCTCAAACTGATCAACTTACAAGTTGCTTAAATAAAGTAGCAACAGAAAACTATATTCGTAATATTCTTCAAATTCAACCGGATTTATCACACACTCTCTTTATCTTTGATATTGATAACTTTAAAGCGATTAATGATAACTTAGGTCATCATTTTGGCGATTTAGTTCTAGCAGAAGTTGCTAAAGAATTGCAAAGTCACTTTAGAGGTGCGGATATTATCGGCAGAATTGGCGGAGATGAATTTGTTATCTTCCTAAAAAATACTTCTAACTTAAAGCTTATTGAAGAAAAAGCTAAGCTGATAGGCAAAACACTTCAAAAAACATATACTGATGGAAATAACAAATATAAAATTTCCGGTAGTATAGGTATTTCTATTTTCTCACAAGATGCCACCAATTTTGAAGATTTATACATAGCTGCAGATAAGGCTCTCTATCAATCAAAATCAAGAGGTAAAAACTGCTTTACTTTCTATACAGAAGAACTTAAAGACGGCTCTATGCAGAAACTCACAGCTCTTGAAAACGCTGATAGACTCAGAAACAATTATCTTGATGCTGATTTTGAAATGGCTGTTTACGATATTTTGCAAAATGCTAGAGATACAAAAACAGCAATCAATGAAGCTATTCAATATATAGGTAAACATCTATCGGTTGACCGCTCTTATATTTTTGAAACGCTGGATTTTGGAAAAACTTATGGTGTCACCTATGAATGGAGTAGCGACAACACGCCTCCACAAAAAGATCATTTACAAAACTTCCCTCGTGAGTCACTTGGAGAATTCTTCAACGATTTATGCAAGAATGATGTTGTTTATAGTAACAATATAACCTTAGAAGAATGTAAAGAGCTCTACGGTTTAGTAAAAGATCAAGATATAAAATCCTTCCTTTTTGTACAGGCAAAAGGCGTAAACTATCCTAGATTAGTTTTTGGTCTTGACGATTGTAAAATTGAAAGAAAATGGGGAGAAAAAGAGATAAATAGTATGCGCAATCTTGTAAAAATGCTTTCTATTTTTATGCTTTCAAAAAATTATAACTACTAGAGTATGTTTTTATACAGTGTACTTAATAAAAGTCACTTTTTGTTGAAACTTCCATAAAGATTTTAATTTAGAAACACGCCCTACGAATACATTTTTGAGCAACTGTTTAACTTAAAATGCTTTCGTAAAATAATTTGTTTTATAGAAATAACAAGTTTTTTCAAAACTCCAAAAAAACAAACCCTCAAAAGTGTTCTAGCATTTGTTTTCAAAAAATATATTTTAAAAGCATATACATACAGAGTCTAATTATTCTTTATAAATCAAACAATTAGAAATCAAATCCCCTTAAATAGAATAATGAAACATTCTTGACAATATTCTAAGATTTATGATAGCTATGATTTATTGAACACAAAAAAGCAGTAATTTTACACAACTCAGTTTTACTTGTAGGAATAACATTTAACTTTTTTATGAGGTTGCTATGAAAAAATTTAAATCTGTTCTCTCCTGCTTTTTGATTTGCTCAGCGAGCTTTCTAAGCCTTGCTGAGCTTTCTTATGCGCAAGAAAGAACACCTGTGTCAATTGAAGAGGGATCTCCACTTCCTTTAAGAATCCTCACCAGACCACATGCAGTTTTGTATGCTGATGAAACAGGATCAAAGGTTACTGAAGGTCAACTTCCAGTGTTTAAACCTTATTTTGTGTATACTCGTCCTGGTGGCGAATCACGCGAAACAGGAACAGGTTGGTATGAAGTTGGTACTGATGACAAAGGTACTGTTGCCGGCTGGATTAAAGCTTCCGATGTTTTTGAATGGAAGCAAACCATGTGTCTAGCATACAGTCACCCAGAAGGACGTAAGCCCGTACTTATGTTTGAAGACGACTATGAGCTTGATACCCTCCTTAAAGAAATGCCTGATCAGCGTGTTGTTGCTGTTGAAAAACTTTATACAGATATTGATAATGCTGCAACAACTCCTCTCCCAAAAGATTTTCCGGTTATCTCAGTTGAACCAAAACTTGCGGTAGATATCTCTAAACAGTTCTACCTACTCCCTATATTAGAGCACGAAACCATTCAAATGGAAAGCTACGAAGGGCGTAAACTTCTTTTAGCTGCTGTAACAGCAAATGCAGAAAAAGAAAGAAAAACTACAGATATTCGTGAAAATACTGAATATGTTGCAACTGCTACCGCTTCAGAAGATGAAGTAAAACAGTCAAATGCTGGGCTTTTATTCGATATTGTTTGGGTTATGGATACCACTCGCAGTATGCAGCCATACATCGAAGAAGTACGTAATATCCTTCAAGAAAGCAGTAAAACTTTGGGTTCAAGTGAAACTCTCAGCAAACACATAGCTTTTGGTGTTTGGGGCTACAGAGATTCTGAATCAATTAAAGATATTGGCTATCAAACAAAGAACTTTACTCCTGAATTGCAACCTATTGACACTTTCCTTACAACAATCGCTGAAGTAAAAGAAACCACAACTGACTCAGTTGACGTAAACGAAGACTTATTTGCCGGCGTTCACGATGCTATTACCAAAACAGCATGGAGAGAAGGCTCACAAAGATTTATCATTGTAGTAGGTGATGCACCTGCGCACGAACTTGGGCATAAATGGAACAGCTCAAATCTTGATGAAAAAACTTTACGTACTCTTGCAAATGAAAGTGATGTTACAATCGTAGGTATTCACGTTCGTCCTGAAAGACTCAGAAAAAAATACAACAATCTTGCAAAACGTCAATTTGAAGGTTTAACAATGAACCCGGGTATGACGGAAGCACTTACTTGGAGTTTATCTTCAAGTAATCGCGCTAACTTCTCAGCTGACACAAAAAATATCACATCAACTCTTGCTAAAAACTTAGAAAGCCGCTTAGTAGCTGCAAATATTATTAAGCCTGAAGAACAAGTTGTGGTTGTTGAAGAAGTGAAGGTTGATACATCAGGAACATCAGCAGATGATATTAGACCTGACACATCTCAGCTCGATCAAGCACTAAAAGCTGCGTCAGTAACATGGCTTGGCAGTGCTGCAAATGTTGAACCACCTAGTGATGTAGAAGCATGGGTTACTGATAAAGATTTAATGGATCCATCAATTCAAGCACTTGATATCCGTCTTCTTATTTCAAAACGTCAAATAGATACACTTGCTATCATGCTTAATGATATTATCATGGCAGGTACTGAATCTCAAATGACAAGTGATGACTTCTTCACTTCATTACAAAGTGTTTCAGCAACCGCATCACGTAACGCAGATCAACTCGCTCAAGCGCAAACATTACAAGATTCCGGCTTAGTTCCTTCATTCCTAGAAGGTTTACCATACGAAAGTCAAATTATGTCAATGTCAGCTGACCTTTGGGCAAGCCTAGGACCAGATGAGCAAGATCAATTCATTGAAAGTCTTCGTGCAAAAGTTGCTGCTTACCAAAGCTTAAACGAAACTCCTGATCAGTGGATAGCACTTAACCAAGGTGATGCCGCTGATGATTATGTAACACCTATTCCATTGGATTTATTACCATGATTAAACTTTCCGCAAATAATTTGTCACTCAGAAGAGAAAAAAACGGTGCTGTATTCTGTTTACACGTACCTCATCTAGAGGTGCAATCTGGAAACATTGTAGCCGTTTTAGGACAAAGCGGTTGCGGAAAATCAACATTATTAGATATTTTGGCGCTTATCTTACGCCCTCATTCAGGTGAGATGAAGATAAGCCGCCAAAATGAAAATGAACTCAACCTTATCCAAGCAAGTGCATCTGCGCTTGCAAGGGTAAGGAGCAAAGATTTTGGTTATGTTTTACAATCGGGCGGACTTCTTCCATTTTTATCCGTCCGAGACAATATACTTTTACCGGCTCAATTACTTGGACTAAAATCTAGCATAGTAGAAAAAAGGTTTAGAGATTTAACCGAAACACTTGGTATTTCAAATCAAGTAAATAAAAAACCTCAACATCTTTCAGGCGGTCAAAGGCAAAGAGTTGCAATAGCACGTGCTTTAATTCATAACCCGCCTTTCGTATTGGCTGATGAGCCAACAGCTGCTGTTGATAGTGCTACAGCTGAAAATATCTGTGAAATTTTCCGAGAAGTTGTTTCTAACAGTGGTTCTGCCGCTATTATTGTTAGCCACGACCGTGAACTTATTGAAAAATATGTAGATGCAAAAGCTGAATTTGAAGTGAAAACTCATTCAGCAAACGAGGTACACTCCACCCTCCATTGGCCAAAAAATATTCAGCCTAAGACTTCTTATTAATTGGAGTAATAAAGTATGCGACACCTAATTTCTGTAATAAAAATGTCAAATAAAGACTTGTGGCACGATGCACGTATGACACTATGCTTAGTGCTTACCGTAGCATCTATAACACTACCTTTATTACTCTTTTTTGGTTTAAAAAACGGCGTCGTTGAAGTTATGCGCCAGCGTATGATAAACGACCCAAGCTATATGGAAATTATACCACAAGGCACCGCTGTTCTTGATGATGAATGGTTTGAAGAATGGAGTGAAAACGAACATATAGCATTCCTTGTACCTAAAACAAGAGAACTTGGTGTAAACGGTACTTTTCAAAATCTAGACAATTCAGAAGCAAAGTCAATACGTGCCGATATGCAGCCAACCGGCGATGGAGATTGGTTACTTAAAAGCTATCAAATAAATATACCTCAAGATGATGCTTGCGTACTTAATGCAACACTTGCTGAAAAACTCCAAGCCACAAAGGGTGATATTATGGAGATTTCAATTTCTCGCCAGAAAAAAGGTGGTGGAATTGAATATGCAAAACGTCAGTTACGAGTAGAAGATATTTTACCTCCTCAAGCACTCGGTAGAGATATGGCATTTGTTCCCCTCGAACTACTTGAAAAAATGGAAGAGTTTAGAGATGGATTTTCAGTTGAAGAATATGGTTGGCAAGGTGAAAAAGCGGTTGCCTACCCTGTATTTTACTCTGCTATTCTCTATACAAAAGAAGAAATCGATCCTATCCTAAAAGCTCGTATTCAGCAACGTTCAGGCTTTGCACATCTTACAAATTTTACTTCAGAAGATAAAAAATACAATATCCCAGAAGGTTGGTATGCTCTTCGCCTTGAAACTGGCTCTCTTCCTGTTAATCAAGTAAAAATTCAAGAATTGAAAAACTTAATGCGTGGAAAGGAATCTGTTCTTATTACTTTTGCCGGAAAAGGTGATGAGTTTTCACTCACATTTGTAAATGGTGAAATTGATAAGGATTTAGAGTTGAAATCACTTCCTGCATGGTCTACTGAGGAATGGCAGGGCATCACTTATGACACTATAATGAATGATGAAAAAAATATCCTCTCAGAAAATGAATGGAATGATTATAAAAAAATTCCGGCGTTTGTATTTGTATCAGAAAATAATGCGGCGCTTTTCCCTGATGGAGTAACTGAACTTCTTCTTGAAACAATTCAAGGTGAAAAACTCAATTTTACTACTCGTATCCTTCCAAGTAAATTGATAAATGATGATGAAATTTACGCTCCTATAGGTCTTATTGCTCAACTAAATCTTCTTGTTGAGCGCGAACTAAATGCAAGCGAAATACTACATACCGATAATAAGCCAAAAGAATTAATTTTTGAACTTGGAAGACAAAGCTATTCACGTTTTCGTATGTATGCAAAATCATTAGATGATGTAGCACCGCTTGCAAAAAAACTTGAAGAAACAGGCTTAGTTGTAAAAACCAAATCAGCAGAAATTGAAAGAGTACGTATGATGGATCAATACCTCACTCTTATTATTGGAATAATTGCCGGTGCTTCAGTTGTAGGCGGGGTTGTATGCTTACTTGCTTCCCTCTACGCTAGTGTTGAAAGAAAAAGACGCTCACTAGCTGTTTTAAGACTTCTTGGAATTAATGGCTTTGCACTTTCAGCATTTCCGCTCACGGCAGGACTTATTATTACCGGTTTAGGCTTTGCTCTTGCATTAGCGGGTTATCATGTTTTTGCGCATTATATCAACATAACAGCACAAGATTTCACTCTCCCTGGTGAAACACTCTGCTCGCTTTCTTATACTCAACAAACATATTCATTTATTCTTGCACTTGCAGCTTCCATAATAGCCGGACTTTCAGCATCATTAAGACTTTTGAAAATTGAACCGTCAGAGGGTCTACGTGATGAGTAACTTTCATCCAAATTGTGGTTAAATATTGTATTGATGATATAAAGGATTAAACATGACAAAATTTACTGAAAAACTTCTACTCTCATGCTTTGCTTGTTTGCTACCATTTTCAGCCATGGCAGAAAACCCGAACTATATTGAACTTACCGAAGAACAAGAAAAAATCTGCAATCCAAGTTCAATGGAAGATGACATCCTCATCTCTGGTCCGAACGGCACATGCTATTCTTTCCGTCCAGTCTCTGTAAAGGGCAACACTCCTTTTGAAGGAGTATCCTTCATAATGGGAGATGCCGAGAACGACAGTTTCCGTACCCTGCCTACAAAAGTTATGATTGGCGGAAGCTTTCAAGATGAAGTAGATGAATCTTTATGGAAATATTATTTAGGAAAATATGAAGTTACTCAAGGGCAATACCTTGCAATTATGGGCAAACTTCCTGCCGCGCATGGCGACAAAGAA
Organism: uncultured Desulfovibrionaceae bacterium; assembly: GCA_964371865.1. Taxonomy (GTDB): domain Bacteria; phylum Desulfobacterota; class Desulfovibrionia; order Desulfovibrionales; family Desulfovibrionaceae; genus CAYJAZ01. Next base: position 23,714 of record CAYJOR010000005.1, read on the forward strand.
CCAAATCCGGCAGAATCTAACTTACCTATCACAAACCTTACATACTTTGAAGCACTCATGTATATTGATAAGTTAAATCTTTGGCTTTATGAAAATGTGATGGACGAAATTCCAACCTCCGGTTCTTATCCCGGCTTTGTACGCCTACCTTCTGAAATAGAATGGGAGTTTGCTTCGCGCGGGGGAATTGCTGTAGAACCTTCACTTTTTGAAGCTCCAAATCCTTACGATGATGAATTTACTAAGCATGAATGGTTTGCAGGTCCTACATCATCTCACGGAAAAATAAAACCTATTGGTCAGCTTGCAGGAAATCCACTTGGCTTGCACGACATGCTAGGCAACGTGCAAGAAATGACCTATTCCCCCTATAAAGTTCGTTATTTTGAAGGCGGAAGTGGTGGTTTTGTAAGCCGTGGCGGTTCTTATATCACAAATGAAGATAATCTAAGCTCAGCTCAAAGGCAAGAAGAGCCATATTACTTATTAAGAAGAGAAAAACTTTCTCCAAATGCAAAGCTTACTTTAGGTTTACGCTTAGCTTTGGCAGCTCCACTACTGACTGGTAGAGATGCTATCTCAAACTTTGAAGATTATTATGATGAAAATTATGAAAAACTTATGGGTAGCGGCGCAGATGCAACACCGGCAGCCCTTTCAATTGCCCCTGTAAGTGCGCAAGAACAAGTATCTTCCAATGATGCTATAGCGAGAATTGAAAAAATTCGTAACACTCCACAAGATCAGATTGTGCAAGTAGCTTCTCAAGAACTCGGCTACATTGAAGCGGCTCTTCGCGAAACTATGCAAATTCGTGAAAAAGCTGATGCAGACTCTGCAAAAATTTGGATAAGTCAAGCACACTTTTTTGCTCAAGAATTACAATTAGACCTTATAAAATACGATGGACTAAATAGCAGAGTAATTGCAAAAGAAGGGCAAGATGACCAACCAAGATGGATTACCATGCGTGATGATGTTGGTTATATTATAGATAAAAAACTTGAAAGATATCGTGAAAGTATTGCTGCTTTAGATAATTTACCACCAAACCTTGTTCTTCAAGCTTTAGAAAACAGAAAAAAAGAAGACAATGAAAAATTAGAGAAAAAAGAATTATCTGAAGAAGTAATATCAAACAGTTTAGCAGCTCTTGCATTAGTACAAAACCATTACGATCAATTTACTAAATCAAAAAGAGCTGATATTAAAGCATGGCGTGAAAATTTTAATAATAACATAAAAAACTAGGAGTAACTATGAAAAAAGCTGTCCCTCTTCTTCTCTGTGCATCACTTGTTATGCCTGCCGGCTGTGCGAATATCCAAGACGATGGCACAAGAACTAAAACTGAAGGTGCTCTTGTTGGTGCTGCTGCGGGTGCCGGTATTGGTGCTATAATTGGTGAACTTACTGGTAGTGCTGCTATAGGCGCACTAATTGGTGGTGGTATTGGTGCACTTGGTGGTCTTTTTGTTGGTTCTCACATAGCTGATAGTAAAGCGGATTATGCTTCTCGTGAAGATTGGTTAGACGCTTGTATCGCAGACGCACAAGAAACAAATTCAAAACTTGTTGCCATCAATAATGAATTAAAAGCTGAAATTGCCGCACTTGATAAGAAATCAGCTGAATTAGCTGCAGCTTACAAAAGAAAAGAAGTAAATGCGCGTACAATGCAAAACGAGCATAAAGTTCTTGTAGAACGTCAAAAAGAAGTTGATCAACTCATTGCATCTCTTCAAGATGAAGTAAAAATACAGCATACTGTTGTTGCTGACGCAAAAGATGGTAACAATAACCGTGAAGCTGGTATCATCGAACACGAAATCACAAAAATGGAAAAACAAATTGCTGAATTACGTGAAGAATCAAATAAGCTTGCGTCACTCTCTTCTAGAATCTCAATATAGCTTATAACTATACAATTTCACAAAAAAGGATTTATAACAATGCTTAAAGCAAAAAAATATCTTCCAATTTGTATGGCTTCATTACTTCTTACCGGCTGTGTAGGTCTTTCAGATGATCCAAGCCAAGGCGGTTTATTCTCTTACAGTCCTGCTACCTATGAAAAAAGAGCTGAAGATCGTGAAGCAAGACTTGCAGAAATTGAAGCAGAACAAAGAAAAGAAAGTGCAACCAGTAAACAACTAAGCTCAACAAAAAATCAAAAAAACACATTACTTACAAATCAACAAAAACAGTTAAACACTCTTGATTCTAAACTTGGCACTCTAAAAAGAGATTTAGCGAATGCTGAATCATCAGATGCTAAAAAACAAAAAGAGATTGACGCTTTAAAAGCTCGTTTAAACAATGTTGAAAAAGAAATGGATAAAGCAAACTCTTCACAAAATACAAGTGCAAGAGAAGCATATCTTAAAGAACTACGCAAAGAATACGATAACTTAGAAAAAGATATGGAAGCTTTGCTTTTGGAGTAAAATATGAAAAACTGTATTCTGTGGGTTATTGCACTTAGCCTATGCCTACAAACTACAGTATTTGCAAATTCTAACAATAAAACTGTGGTGGAACAAATGCTGGCAATCGTTAACGAAAAAGCCCTTGTTTCACCACAAATTTTATTGGAAAATGAGTTTAATCAAATACTAAATCCTACAAGTGCGGATATAAATAACTTTTTAACCACTTTCGATAAATGGGCTTCTTGGACATCTAAAGAAGATCATCTTCTAAATGCCGATGTAAACCGTATGTATAATAGCGGAATTGGTTTAGAGGTGATAAAAAGTAAAAATAATAAGCTTGTATGTATCCCTTATCCTAATAAGCCGGCTGCAAATGCTGGAATATTGGAAAACGATATCCTTGTAAATGTTGATACCTATACTGTAACAGACGTTTCCCTCGCTGATATTGCTGTTCTTGTGCGTGGAGAAAAAAATACTGTTGTCGATATTACCGTTCAACGAGGCGAAGAGCTGCTTACCTATAAAGTGAAAAGAGAGAATTTATCACCGGCTGAGCCTGAATTCTATCAGCATGATGGATTTGCACGCATAAGAATTTGGTATTTTGAAAAAAATACGAAAGAAAAATTTAGAACACTCCTTAAAAAGGTTGGAAATCAACCGCTTGTTATAGATTTACGTGGAAATAGTGGTGGAAGTCTTGTATCTGGTTTAAGCTGTGCTTCTGAATTTTTGCCTAAAAATACTCTTCTAAGTATTGCGCAAAAACGTACTGATATAACAAGTGAATTAAGCCGCACTCGTTCCGCCGAGAATGGAAAATATTTCGATATAACCCCTCTCTATATTTGGCAAAATGAATTAACTGCAAGTGCCGCAGAAGCTTTTACTGCTGCTTTAGTGGATAATCATAGAGCTGTTTCTGTGGGGCTTTATTCTTTTGGAAAATCTTTTGCTCAAAGTGTTTTCTCTATTGAGAGAAATACCCTCACAATTACTACAGAGCGTCTTATGTCACCAAAAGGCGTATCTTGGGCTTCTACAGGTTTACAACCTACGTATTTTTGTGATGTTGATACATTAGATGAATTTATATCAAAAACAAGCAATAATTTAAGAAATCCATATAATAGTAGCGATGAAATTGAACATCTAAATCCTACTGAATATGAAATAATGAATAGTTTGCAAAACTTTCAGTAAACTATGCTTCTAAATTAATTCTTTTTTATTTAAGTTGTGTATGTTTATATACACGCTTTTCGTAAAAAATGACTTATTACTTACTAAAGTGACAAAACTACTTAATTTAGAAATACACTCTAGATAGTGTCGTCAAAATATGAATTTTCGCATTATATCAAAAAGATAAAAGTGATTTGAAAGAATTTATAAAACATAAATGACCGAGAAACACTTGAAATCTGACACAGAAATAAGCGGAAAATTGATTTTGTCGACACTATCTAGTTTATAAAAGCAAAAAACAGCAAGGTAGGAAATTTTATGTCTAATATTAAAAAATTGCAATTTTTCGCAGCAATTTTTCTTTCTTTTTTCTTTTCTACAGGATTCTTTGGGGGCGATTCCCCTGAAGATGCAGTAAAGGATATTTATACTGCTCTAGAAAATAACGATTCAAAACTTTTTATCTCTCGTGTCCCAAAAGAGTATTGGATGTCACTCACTCCAGTCCTTGACAAAAAGAACTTTGAAGGAATATCCAACTTTGCAGAAGTTATACTCAATAAGAGAGAAAACCGTTCAGTTTATTCAGATTTTGCAAGAAATAGAGATTCAGAAAAAGCAAAGCAAAATTTTCTTAATCAAAATCAAATTATTTTTTCAGAATTAGTATCAAGCGGAGAAATGGCAAATTTTGCACGCTCTGCATCTATGCCATCTATTACATTTGCGCCTGAATTTTTAGAAGATTTAGAGTATAAAGATATTGATAACGGAAAAGGAAATAAAGTAGTAGCTACTTCTATAACTCTTCAAAGTGGTCAAAAATCTTCACTTGCTTTTATTGAAATTGAAGATAAGTGGTTACTTCTTGGTCAAGGTGGTAACAATAAAGCTGCCGCTGATTTAGCAGTTGCAAATAAAACATCTATCTACTCTAAAATAAAAGAGCTTGAAGAACGCAATAAAAGAATTTCAGACCTTAAAGATTTAATAGGCAAACAGTACGAAGATATAATAAAACTTGTCAAAGACGGAAAAGAAAAAAAAGCAGCTGAAAACTTCACTACTATTTTTCACTTAATGAATACAGATGACTTTGATACTATTTCATTTGATACCACCGATTCCCCTATAAGTTTAAACTCCCCAGAAGTATGGAATTCTATTGAAAGATTCATGATGCAACATGATAAAATTTATACTCCTGAAGCTTTAGCAGAATTTCAAAGTTCAGTTGAAAGTGATTTATCAGAAAACAAAATGTTTGTAGACTCCATTAGTACTATCTCACAAACAAGTGAGCTTTTATGGAAAGATAAAAACTACGCAATTGCAAAGACAACCGACTCCTCAATATTTGCTGAATCAGCAGAAGAAAAAGAAGCTCTTAAAAATATTTGGCTAGAATCAAATACTACCCCTGATAACTATTATGTAATATACTCTCTTTATCGCAAAGAAAATGACTTTTGGGTAATAAAATCTTTTGTTGCAGAAATTTATGAAAAAGGTCGCCTAGACCGTGTAAACTATATTTCGCCATCATTCTCTTTTCAGCCAAAGTTTACCTTTACAGCTGAAGAATTTATCACTGAATTAGCTAAACGTTATTCCGCCCTTGAAAAAAGTGCAAAACTAACCGCTGAAAATGAAGAAAAATGGAAAAAAGAGATAAGTACGTCTCTTGAAAGTATAAATAAAGCTATAACAGATAACAATAAGGAAGAATTATTAAAATATATCGACCTGGTAAATATAAATGCCGATAATGGAGATATTGAAGAAACAGCACAAAATATTGTTGAATATAAAACTACACTAGATGAACACCTCAAAGATATAAAAAATATTGAGCTTCTTGGAACTTTTAATATAGATTATAAAAATTTACAAGAGTTACGCTCTATTGTGTCTGTTAATGGTGACTACATCCTTCTTACGCGTGATAATCCCAATTCGCATTGGAAAGCCATTCGTCAAGCAAGTTTTGCCAAAGGTCTTGAACGTCCAGCCGACTGGGACGAGAAAATAGCAAAAAGAGTTGCAGAACTTGAAGAAATTGCACGCATCGAAGCTGAGAAAAAAGAAGAAATTCTATCTAAAGTAACTCCTATAATAACAGCTAACATTAAAAATTTGACTCAAGCAGTGCAAGATAAAAATATTGAAGAATTTAGCAAGTATGTAGATGTAGATGCTCTTGTGTGGAATATCACTGACTCAGCGAAAGTAGTAGAAGAGCTCACTCAAAGAGTTGCTTCTACAATCACTTTTATAAGTAACTTCAATGATGCAATAACAAGTGGAAAACCTATCTCTCGTTATGCTGATTTTTGGGATAAAACCCTATGGAGTGCACCAAAAATCGAACTTGTAGGAAGTGACGATTCAATTATATCTGTAACTATAGCAAGCAAAGCAGAAAAGAAGTACACCCTTTTTGCTAAAAATGCAGATACTTACACTCTCATTGCTCTAGCTTCAGACAAATCAAGTTTTGATAGTAATGCTACTTCCTTTAGTGAAGTATGGCAAAACACTATAAAAAATTTCACTCCAAATAGTGATCAACAAGAACTCATTGAGCTTGTTACAGCTCTTAAAGAAAAAAATGGCGACAAAGCGGTTGAATTCATTGATTTCAACACCTTAACATCTTGGAATTATAATGATTATTACGGCAATTCTGAACAAGAAGCTTTTTATACACTTTTTCCGAATGACAGCCCAAATAATAAAGCAGATAAAAGTTCAGCTGCGTATAAAATGTCTAACTCAATAAGTGATGACGGTGCGTTTTTTGGTCTTACAGTATATGAGCTGGAACAAGCCAAGTATATAAAACTTGATTCAAATCTTTTCATATTAAGATATATCGATGATTTATTTTTCTTTAAATCTGAAAATAATACTGTAAAGCTCAAAACCTATTTGAAAAATGTGGAAAAATATTCTGTTGATTCCTTTATCCGCAACTATCCCAATACCTACAAAACAAGAGCTGATATCGTTAAAGGTAGTCTTGAGCGCTTAGAGAAAAGATACGCTTCACGTTCTGTCAGCAAAAAAATGGTAGATTTTGCTAAAGTCGAATCAGCTGAATATAGTTTAGTTCAAGGCAATGGACGCTTTGAGTTAAAAGTAAAGCTAACCATTAGAAATACTTTCACTTCACCAATAATTGCAGACGACTTCTTCTTCTATTTCCAAGATAAAAATGGAAACAACTGGAATGATAATGTTTTCTATTCAGGAAATAACATTGAAATAGCTCCAAACAAAGCTATTATTATAGAAAAACAGCTATCACTTAATAAAGAAACTGTATACTTATTTGATAAAGTTAAAAAAGGTGAAATGCTCTTCTTTGTAGAGCCATATAAAGTTGTGTTCGGTAACCTATACTTTAGACGATTCAATGAAAGCGAAGACATAAAAAAAGTAGGCGAAAACACATGGCAATACGCAAACTTTCCTTCGGCAAAAGTCATTAACGACTGGAAAGCAGTAAGCAGAACTGAAAATGATGCTTTTTTGGAATCTGTAAAAGCTGATATCACTAAAAATTCACAAGCTTCTATTCCTTATGTAAACAAAATATTCCAAGGTATCAACAATAAATTTGATAAATCTACAGGTACACTTTCCATTACAAATCCATACCCTAATGACATATACGTTAGATATCAAGTGGAACTACTTGATAGTAACGATATCATTCTTGAAAGTGGCAGAATAAATGAATACATAGAAGCAAATGCTACTATTAATTATGATTTCAACAGCTACGGTTCTACAAAAAAACTTCTTCCTGCTGAAAATCAGAAACTTTCAATTGTGCTTGAAGAAGTTGACTTTCGTAATATGAACTTAAAAAAGGATCAGCCCTATAGTCACGGTGGCGTTGTGTTTCCTCAACTTTTCCAAGAGAGCCCCGTTTTATTCACACTTACAAAAGCTCAAGCTGAATCTTTTGAAATAGTTCAACCTGTAGAAAAACTCACCCAAGAAGAACCAAAAAAAGAAGAAGCTAAGGAAGAAAAAGCTCCTAAAAACAAAGAAGAAATAGCAGAACCTAAAACTGAAGCTTCTGTAATTACTTCTAGTGAAGATAGTGAAGCTAAAACAGAATCAGTTGAAGAAACAAATACCAAAAAAGAAGAAGCTCCAATTAATGAAAACCTTGTTGCTCCTGAAGCTAAGAAACCTGGTGTAGCAATCTTCATGGCTTACGAAAAAGATTCTCTTACTCTAAACGCTTTCACACCAGATACCAAAAATGATAGCGCAATTCAAATCCTTGCTAAAAGTGCAAGTCCTCTCATCGCTATCAAGGTTGAAACAGTTGGGGGCACTGCCGGAAGTTGGAAAACTAAAGATGTTAAATCAAGCGCAATCGGCGTATTACTTGCACAAGTTGACGGAAAAGATATCAATCCAAGTGATTCATCATTTGAATTAGATATTACAAATCCTACCCTCATCAATCTTATACTACAAGATAGTGCTAATGCTCTTACTGATAAGAAAAATCGAGTCCGTATCACCCTCTTCCATAAGGATGGTTCAAGACTTTACTCAGTTGTAAAGTAAGTTTTTTTAGGATAAGAAGATTGATTATTTTCGAGAGGGGGAAACTACGTTTTTTGAAAAACGTGGTTTCCCCCTCTCGAGCGTAGAACGAGTTCTCTCCCCCTTCCTTAAAAAACAATTACTTATGCCTTAGATTGTTCCATTGAATGGGATTATATGTTATAATACTACCTCCCCCAAAAGCTCCAAAGCTGAATAACGTGAAAAATATTTAAATTTTGCAACTTTTTTCTTGACTGTAAAAATTCATTTGTCTAATATAACTTTTTTTGACTCTAGCGAAAGCAGAGAGCAATGACTTTTTGAGGGGGATTGAGATGAATGGTGCAATTTTACTAGCAATCGCAGGTGTTATCCTTTTGGTTGCTTACTTTGTGTATGGCTCTTATCTTGAAAGAGTTTGGGGTGTTGATACAAATCGAACAACTCCGGCACATGATTTAAAAGATGGCGTGGATTATGTTCCTGCATCAAAAGCGGTTTTATTTGGTCACCAATTTGCATCTATTGCTGGTGCGGGCCCGATTAACGGACCTATTATCGCAGCAATGTTTGGTTGGTTGCCTGTATTACTTTGGATTTTGGTTGGTGGTATTTTCTTCGGTGCGGTGCAGGATTTTGCATCTATGTACGCATCAGTAAGAAATGAAGGTAAAACTATCAGTGTTTTGATTGAAAAATATATTGGTAGAGCCGGTAAGGTATTCTTCCTTTTATTTATTTGGCTTTTCTGTATTCTTGTTATTGCTGCTTTTGCTGACATCGTAGCAGGAACATTCAACGGATTTGTCAATGGTGAAACAAATGTTGCAGGTGCAGCAACAGCAAGTACATCTATTATATTTATTGTATTCGCTGTATTACTTGGTGTTCTATTCAGAAAATCGAATTTTAGTTCAGCAATGCAATGTGCTATAGCAATCAGCGTTTTGGTTGTTGCACTTTACATTGGTATTTCAAGCCCAATTTTTGCTGATAAATCTACTTGGTTAGTATTTACATTCGTATATATTTTCGTAGCATCAGTTCTTCCTGTTTGGTTATTATTGCAACCACGCGATTTCTTGAACTCATTCCTCTTACTTGCAATGCTGCTTGCTGCTTTTGTTGGCATATTAGTTGCTCAACCTGCTATGAATCTACCTGTATTTACAGGAATTGTTGTTAAGGGTCAATATATTTTCCCAATGCTTTTTGTTACTGTTGCTTGCGGTGCTATTTCTGGATTCCACGCATTGGTATCATCAGGAACATCATCAAAGCAAGTAAACAATGAAAAAGATATGAAACTCATCAGCTTTGGTGGTATGCTATTGGAATCATTCCTAGCTGTTATTGCTCTTGTTTGTGTTGGCGCACTTGCTACATCAACATCAATGCCACAAGGAACACCTCCGGTTGTATTTGCTAATGCACTTGCAGGATTCTTAGCTCAAGTTGGTTTACCGACTGAAACTGTGTTTACACTTATTACTCTTGCTATTTCTGCATTTGCACTTACTTCACTAGATTCAGTTGCACGTATTGGTAGACTTGCATTCCAAGAATTATTCCATAGTGAAGAAGGTTTATTCCGTATATTAAGCTCAAACTTCTTTGCAACATTCATCACACTAGCTCTTGGACTTGCGCTAACACTTGGTGGGTATCAAAGTATTTGGCCTTTATTCGGCTCAGCTAATCAGCTTCTTGCTGCGCTTGCACTTATTGCTCTTTCAGTGTTCTTAGAAAAAACAGGTAGAAAGAATTTCATGCTTGGTATTCCTATGTACTCAATGTTGCTTATTACTGTAACATCATTATGTATGCTTATCTATTCTAATATTATGAAACTCTCAGCCGGCACAGCAACCTTTGCTACAAATGGCTTACAACTAGTTTTTGCTATTCTACTTTTAGCATTGGGCGCAATTGTTGCAAAACAAAGCCTTAGCACAAAAAATAAATAGTAAACTTCAATGATTTTTCTAGAGACGCTTATCATTCATGGTAAGCGTCTTTTTTATATTTTGTTTAAAAAGTAAAAAAATTAGCCCAATAATCTTTTCTTGCAAATGGGGGGGAATACTGATATAAGAGGAAATATTTTTGATAGATGGAGTTTTTATGCGTGATTTTGAAGTAGTAATCGGATTGGAAGTACACGTTCAACTTGCAACAAAGACTAAACTTTTCTGCTCTTGCCCAAGATCTTTCGGACATGATGCAAATACTTTGGTATGTGAAATCTGTGCCGGTATGCCAGGAGTTTTACCAAGTCCAAATAAGCAAGCGATTGAATTTGCTGTAAAAATGGGTCTTGCAACTAACTGTACAATAAATAACAACTCATTCTTTGCACGTAAAAACTATTTTTATCCTGACTTACCAAGCGGTTATCAAATTTCTCAATTTGAAGCACCAATTTGTACTGAAGGATTTTTAGAAGTTGAGACATCTAAAGGCAAGAAAAAACTTGGTATCACTAGAATCCATTTAGAAAATGATGCCGGAAAAAATATCCACTCTCAAACAGAACCAAAAAGCTTTGTTGACTTAAATAGAGCCGGAACTCCACTTTGTGAAGTAGTAAGTGAACCGGATATGAGATCGCCGGAAGAAGCTTTGGCTTATTTGAAATCTTTATATTCTATTGTAGTCGGTTTAGGCCTCTGCGATGGTAACATGGAAGAAGGAAACTTCCGCTGTGATGCTAATATTTCTTTGCGCCCATTTGGTCAGGAAGAGTTTGGAACTCGTACTGAATTAAAAAACCTCAACTCTTTCAAAAATATACAAAAAGCTATTGAGTGCGAAATTGAAAGACAAGAAGATATCCTTCTTGATGGCGGAACTATCACTCAAGAAACTCGTTTATATGATGTTGATAAAAACCGCACACTTAGTATGCGTAGCAAAGAAGAAGCGCAGGATTATAGATATTTCCCTGATCCTGACTTACTTCCACTCACAATAAATGAAGAAGATTTAGCCTACTGGATTGCAAATCAAGATGAACTCCCTGCTGATTGTAAAGCTCGCTACATGAGCGACTATAAACTTGTAGAAGCAGATGCAGAAAGATTATCATCAGATAAGAATCTAAAAGTGTTGTTTGAAGAATCTTTGAAATTACATAACAATCCTAAAAGATTAGCAAATTTTATTCAAGGCATGCTTATGCGTGAATTGAATACTCGTGAACTGCAAACCTCACAAATTCCTATGAGCGTAGAAGCATTTGCAGAACTTGCTAAAATTGTAGATGATGATATGATTTCCTCTACAATTGCAAACGATATTTTTCCAGTAATATTTGAACAAAATATCATGCCAAAACAATATGTTGAAGAGAAAGGACTCGCGCAAGTTTCTGACACTTCTGAAATTGATGCCGTACTTTTAGAAGTTATGGAAGCAAATCCAAAAGAAGTTGAAGAATTTAAAGGTGGAAAAACAAAGTTACAAGGCTTCTTTGTTGGTCAAGTAATGAAAAAAATGGCCGGAAAAGCAAATCCGGCATTAGTAAATAAAGCACTTGCACGCCTCATGCAAGGATAGGTTTCATGGATATAAATAGTCAGCCAGTAAAGCATAAAATCTATACAAGTATAGAAAATAATTCATATTTATACGCATTCTCTCTTGTTATATTTTTTACATTAATCCGCTTATGGTTTATAGGCACAGTTCAGCTCAATCTTTCACCTGATGAAGCACAATATTGGGATTGGTCTCGTCGCTTACAGTTGTCCTATTATTCTAAAGGTCCGCTCATAGCTTGGGATATTGGATTTTGGACTTCTCTACTTGGAGACAATGAATTTGCTGTGCGTTTTGGAGCTGTCTTTAATTCTGTTATCTCGCAGTTGATTATTATTTTTGGTGTAGGAAAGATATTAAAAAGACCCGTATTAGCAGTACTTTGTTTATTTGTTGCTAATACAATGCCTTTATTTTCTGCATCAGCTATACTTATGACGACGGATAGCCCTTTGCTTATCTGCTGGTTGAGTGCTTTTTTTAGCTTATATCTTGCTTCAAAAAGCGAATCAAAATCAGCTCTTATTGTGTTATTTCTTGCTATGGCTTTCGGTAATCTAGCGAAATATATGATGTTTGCATTTTTTGGACTTGCCATACCATATCTCATAATTCTCTACTTTAATAAGCTTATAGAATGGAGAAAAGCTGCAAAAATCATTGCAGTTATGATAGGCGGTTGTGTGCTTGGTTTACTACCAATTGTTATTTGGAATGCTATGAACGGTTGGGTAGGATTTTTACACGTAGGCACACTTGCAGGTGTGACGGGTGCAAAAGCTCAAACATTCGTGACACTTAAATACATGCCTGAATTTGTTGGCTCTCAGTTAGGAATTGCAATGCCGTGGTGGTTTATTCTTGCCTTTATAACAGGTATTAGATACGTAAAAAATCTATGGAATAAAAATACATCATCAGAAATAAACATGCAAAATATTGACAGAGACGATATAATTAGACAACAAGCTATAATGTCTACAGCATTTTTGCTAATCATAATTGCATTTTTTATTTGGAGTTTCCATACAAGAATTTACGCAAACTGGCCGGCAATGAGCTATGTTGGAGCTATTTTACTCGCAGCTTCAGGATTAGAACGTTTTCTATTAGGGATTGCACCAAAATTTTTCCAACAAAAACCTACAACTTCCATTCTTGTCACAGCAAGCATTGGCATACTTATATATTTGGTTGTCTCTCTTCCAATTCCACCTAAAATGGATCCAACTCTAAGACTAAAAGGTTGGACAGATTTAAGCCAAGAGCTCGAAAGGCTTCAATCAACATTTGAAAATCCTGAAGAGGTATTTTACTTTTCATCTAAGTATGATACCACTGCTGCGCTTGCTTTCTATGCACCAAATCAACCGCGCTCTTTCGACGCAAACTTTGATAACAGACTCTCACAATACGATCTTTGGGAAAATCCTTCAAATGCCCCTACCAATATGAAAGGTTGGGACGCACTTTATATCTCAACTAAAACAAATATGCCAGAAAGTTATTTTATTGATAACTTAGGAAAATACTTTGAAGCGATTGAAATTATACGTTATCAATCAAAATTCAAATACACAGACGGACGTGAATTTATTATTCTAAAATGCTATAATTACAATGGAACTTGGGTAAATAGAATAGCTGACTCTTATTAATTTGACGTTAACTAAAAAATGAATTAAAGAATACGTATACTAGATACTACATTTTATAAGAAATAATTTAAACGAAGACAATTTATGAATTTAGATAAAGAAAAAAATAATAATACTGATGAATTATCACTTAATTCAAATACTCCACTAAATATGCACGAAACAACTGAGGAAAGTACAGACTCACCTAAACCGAAGAAAAAAAAGAAAAAAAGTAGAATCTTAAAAGTTTTATCTTGGCTTATTTTTACTTCTTTTGTACTTGGTTGTGCTTTTCTTTATGGTTTAATTAAATGGGCATCAGCAGACTTACCAAGCATCACAAAAGTTGCGGATTTTCGTCCTGCACTTACAACAATTGTGCTCGCTCGAGATGGTTCACTCATCGGTGAAATTTTTAATGAAAGAAGGTACTTAGTTTCTCTAGATGAAATCCCTGCTTACATTCCACAAGCTTTTGTTTCTGCGGAAGATAAATCTTTTTACGAACATAAAGGTATAAATCCTATAGCAATTTTACGTGCTGCTATAGCAAACTTTTCTTCCGGAACTTCAAGTCAAGGTGGAAGCACAATTACTCAGCAGGTTGTAAAACGCCTTCTTCTCACTCCTGAACGTACCTATACACGTAAATTAAAAGAAGCTCTTCTTGCATTTAAGCTTGAAAGTCAGTTATCAAAAACTGATATTATAACTATTTATATCAACCAAATTCACATGGGTGGCATGTCCTACGGCATTGAAGCAGGCGCGCGTTACTACTTTGCTAAACATGCGAAGGACTTAACACTCGCTGAAGCTGCTTTGCTTGCAGGTATTCTTCCGGCAACAACTCGTTATAATCCTTACAGAAATCCTGAAATGGCACGCACAAGGCAAGTCTACGTTCTTGGACGTATGCGCGAAGATGGAAAAATTACGGATTCACAATACGAACAAGCTTACTATGAAAAATTAGAGTTTTCATCTATGCCAGTTAAGTCAGAAGCTGTAAGCGGTTGGTATCTTGAAGAAGTTCGCCGTCAACTTGTAGATATTTTTAGCGAAGAAAACTCAAAAGCTCTTGGGCTTGACTACGGAATTTATGGAGAGCAAGCAGTTGCTGAACTTGGTCTAACAGTACATACTTCTATGGAACCTAAGCTTCAAGAGTATGCTGATGCTGCACTCAAAAAAGGTTTAGAGAATGCTTCTAAACGTCACGGCTGGAGGGGAGCAGAAGAAGTAATTGAATCTACTTCCTTTGATGATTATCTAAATAAAAGTACCTTTGAACTTGAAGATTTAGAAAATAATAATTGGGTAAAAGCTCTTGTAGTTGCAGTAGAAAAAAAAGGTGCTACAGTTAAATTTAACTCTGAATATCAAGGTTTTCTTTCAGTTTCAACAATGGGTTGGGCAAGAAAAAGAAATAAAACAGCTTCTGGTGACGAAAATTCAACTTATATAAAAGATGCAACAAGCGTTCTAAATGTTGGAGATGTTGTTTTCGTGCGCTATAATCCACCAAAGCCAAGCACAAAAGAAAACGCAGAACCACCTCTTCTACTTGCGGACTACACAACAGAAATGCTTATTCCACTCGCTTTAGAACAAAAACCTCATATTCAAGGCTCAATAGTATCAATAGAACCTGATACTTCCGATGTTGTTGCAATGGTTGGCGGTTATCATTTTGGGCTAGACGGTAGCCACTTTAATAGAGCTACTCAAGCAAAAAGACAACCGGGATCAGCTTTTAAACCAATAGTTTACTCTGCGGCACTTGATAACGGATTCACTCTTACTTCACAAGTTTTAGACGCACCTATTGTCTTTATAGACCCTTGGACAAACGATGTATGGCGCCCGTCAAATTTTGACCCTAACTTTGATGGTCAAATGACATTGCAGACTTCATTAGCACGCTCACGCAACTTATCAACAGTCCGTGTAGCTCAACTTATGGGAATGGAAGCTGTCCTAGAAAGAGCAAAAGCTCTTGGTTTAACTGGAAGAATGGAACCTGCTTTAGCTGCTAGCCTTGGAGCTATTGAAGTAACTCCTATGAATATGGCTCAAGCCTACACTGCATTTGCTAATGAAGGAAAAGTAAGTACTCCAAGATTTATTACGTCAATTCAAGGACCTTGGGGAAATACAATATACGAAGCTCATACAGAACACGTCCAAGCTATTCCTGAAACAACCGGCTACCTTATGAGCGCAATGCTAGAAGCGGTTGTAACTAGAGGAACAGCTTCAAGAATAAATTCTCTGGGTAGACCTCAAGGTGGTAAAACCGGAACAACAAACGAAGAAGTTGACGCTTGGTTTATGGGCATTACTCCTCACCTTGTCACCGCAACATATATAGGTTATGATCAACCAGAACCAATGGGACGTGGTGAAACAGGAACACGTGCTGCTCTTCCAATTTATAAAATGTATGCAGAAAAAGCATATGAAGAATACCCACCTGATCCATTTGAAGTACCTGAAGGAATTGTATTTTATCCGTATGGAGGTGTGAATATGCCTTACGCAATGGGAACAAGTCCGGATACTTCACTTAACGCAATGACTGGTGCTAGCACTACTCCGCCTAAAACTGAAAAAGCTGAAGACTTGCTCAAGCAAATTTTCTAAAACATAATAACAAGATAGTAAATCATGGAGAATAAAATGAGTCAAAATACAAAAATAATTGTAGTTGGTGCTGCCGGCCGTATGGGATCAACAATTGTAAATCTTATTCTGGATAGTTCTGATTTTGAACTTGTAGCTGTTTTAGAAAGAGAGTCTCAACTATCTAAAATTTCACATCTTCCATGCCCTGCATATTCAGCTCCTGAAGAAGCTTTCAAAGCATTTCAAAATTCAGATACTGTTGTAATTGATTTCACTTCACCTGAAAATACTATGAATCTTGCTATGTTAGCTAAGACTTATAATATCTCTCACATAATTGGTACTACCGGGCTCAATGAAGAAGAAAAACAAACATTGGAAAATCTCGCAAAAGATAATAAAATATTCTTTTCACCTAATATGAGTGTTGGCATAAATGTTCTTTTGAAAGTTCTTCCAGAATTGACTAAATTACTTGGCGAGGACTATGATGTTGAAATGGTTGAACTCCACCACAACAAAAAGAAAGATTCACCTAGCGGTACAGCTATTCGATTAGCTGAATGCCTAGCCGATGCAAAAGATTGGAACCTTAATGAAGTTGCAAATTATCATCGTGAAGGTATCATCGGTGAAAGACCTAAAAAAGAAATAGGCGTTCAAACTATTCGCGGTGGCGATGTTGTAGGTGTTCATACTATGTATTTTATGGGGGCAGGTGAACGTATCGAAGTAACTCATCAAGCTCACTCACGCGAAAACTTTGCTCAAGGTTCTCTTCGTGCAGCTCGTTGGATAACTTCACAGCAACCTGGCACTCTTTATAACATGTCTCACGTGCTCGACTCTAAAAATATCTAGTTTTTTTAAATACTATAAAGTTAAATTTCATTTTGACCGATAAGTTTAATTGAAGTATTGTTGTTATTTTAATTTACCCTTTCTGACTTACTTTTGCCTTTTTGGAGGGCATATGCGTGTTTTATATATTTTATCTATAATACTATTGCTTACAACTCAAGCATTTGCTAATCCTGTAACACTCCAAGATAGTTTGAAAAACGCATTTACCTACAGTCCTCTTTTGCAAAGTTCTAAAGAAGCTCTAACGAGCAAATCTTTTGAGCTTGACCAAGCAAAAGCTGCTTATTTACCGACAATTGGTATCTGGGCAAGTGCCGGTGCTCAACAGGAGAGCTCTCTGCAAGACAGAAAAAATAACTACTATGATAATGTTATAGGCGTTGGAAAAGTAGGTCTCACACTCAGTCAAAAAATATGGGACGGTGGAGCGAGAAGCGCAAATGTTGAAGCTAACGAAAACAACTACCAGTACGGTATTTATAACGTTTTAGACACTGCAAACTCTCTTGCTTTCACAACACTATCAGTTCACCTTGATATTATTAGAAGACAGCAAATTCTTGAAGTTACAAAGAAAAACCTTCAAGCTCATGAAAATCTTCTCTATCTGCTTGACCAAAGATTCCAACAAGGTTTGTCTAGCAGAGGTGATCTTGATCAAGGACGCACACGCTTACATAAATTAAATGCTACTTATCAATTTAATCTCAATGCTTTAGAAGTAGCAAAGCTCAACTATAAAAAACTTACAGGTGCAAATGCTCCTGCTGAGTTTCTTGCGTTTGACTCTCCTAGCAGAGTTTTTACAGACCCACTTGAAGTTCAAAAACTCTCTATGGAAAGTAATAGTCAAATTCACATGGCACTAGAACAAGTAGATATTAGCGATTCGCAAAGAAAAATTGCAGAATCAGCATATTATCCAACTTTTTCATTTGACATATCACCAGCCTATCAAAGCAAAAATACTGACGATAATGAAGATATTTACTCTTGGGATGCCATGCTAAATATGCAGTGGAATCTCTTCAACGGTGGCGCGGATAAAGCAAGAGTGCAAGCCCAATCAGCAAAAATACGCGAAGCTAGAAATCTACTTGTAGATACCAGAGACGTAGTTTTTGAACAAATTTCTATATCATTTTCTAATTTAACAACTGTAACAGAACAGTCTGAATTTTATGCAAAAGCTGTAGGAACTAGCCTTGCAATGAAAAATAATTTTTATGAGCAATTTAATGTAGGTCAAAAAGATTTACTCAATCTTTTAGATGCAGAAGCAGAGTATTATTCCTCACAGGTAGAATATATCATTGCTCAAAGTGACATTATTCTCGGACAATATAGATTACATGCCCTTGCTGGGACTTTAATTGATGAATTAAAAATCAATAATCTCGTTGGATTAGCTAATGAAAAT
The DNA here is from genome assembly GCA_964371865.1 of uncultured Desulfovibrionaceae bacterium. GTDB lineage: Bacteria > Desulfobacterota > Desulfovibrionia > Desulfovibrionales > Desulfovibrionaceae > CAYJAZ01. The sequence continues at coordinate 42,007 of CAYJOR010000005.1, forward strand.
TCAACCAATTCAGCATCCTTAACTTTTTCCGAATAGAAGTCTTTAGAGTTTTAAATGTGTATAAATTTACCTAAAATACGGATTCTTGCAACCGGTGGTACTATTGCCGGTTCTGCAAACTCTGAAACAAATCTAACTGAATATAAAGCCGCAAGTCTTTCTGCTCAAGAGTTGATTAATGCGGTTCCTTCCATTGTGGAACTTGCACAAGTTACAGCTGAACAAATTGCAAATGTTGCCAGTGAAGATTTCACTTTTAATATTCTTCTAAAACTTGCTAAAAGAATTGATGAAATTCTAAAAAATGACGACTGCGATGGTATCGTTGTTACTCATGGTACTGATACACTTGAAGAAACAGCGTACTTTCTTAATCTTGTTGTCAAAAGTAAAAAACCAGTCATTATAGTTGGTTCTATGCGCCCGGCCACAGCTATTAGTGCCGATGGTCCATTAAATTTACTTAACGCTGTAAGTGTTGCGGCAAGTAAAGAAGCTTATGGAAAAGGTGTACTTATTGTTCTTGATGGGCAAATAATCGCAGGAAGAGACGGAACAAAATCTAATACGGTTTCAACCGAAACCTTTAGAGCACATGAGCTTGGTTCGCTAGGCTATGTTGTTAATTTCACTCCGTTTTTCTATAGGAATGTTATACGAGCACATACATTAGAATCTGAATTTTTTATTAACGAACTTTTAGAAATTCAAGAACTTCCTAGAGTTGACATTGTTTATGAATATCTTGACGTGTCAACTAGGATGTATGAAGCTCTTATTGAAAGTAAGCCGGATGGGATTGTTATTGCTGCTACGGGTAATGGATGTTTATCGCAACATGCGCTTGAACTTTTTTCACATGCTGAACGTAAAGGGATTACTGTTGTTAGATCTTCCCGTACAGGATCAGGATTAATTACTCCAAGTAAAATTGATTTTGAAAATGGCTTTATTTCCTCAGATAATCTAAATCCACAAAAAGCTAGAATTCTGCTTACACTTGCTCTTACTAAAACTAAAGAGACGCAAGCTATTAGAGATATGTTTGCAAAATATTAGCAATATATCTTCTCAAAAAAAACCTCCTCGAATAAACTATAGACATTCTTATAAAAAAATACTATATTATGAGAGTATAAATAAAAGTATGGCGTTTTGTATCTATTTTCTAATATAATTTCAACTATATAGAGAATATTCTTGCTAATCACTCAAATACTGAAAATGGAGAACCACTATGATTGATACTGTTGAAGCAATAACCATTAATTATGAAGATAACGGCGTCTTAGTTATAAAAGAAATTGATAAAGAGATTATCAGCAAAAAAGGTAGTTGGGTTACAGCTCTTTTCCGTTATCAAGATTGGAATGAGAAAAAACAAGAATACAGCATAGATAAATACGCTATTAGACGCTATCAAAAGAAAAATGGTGAATATAGATGCCAAGCTAAATTCTCACTAACCGATAGTGAACAAGCTAAACAACTTGTTTCAACTCTTGGAAATTGGCTCGAACAGAATTCAAACGAAGAATAAACAAAGCTTTTTACACTAAAGCTCAGTAAAAAGAAAAGGGTATTCTCAAAAAAAGTTGAAAATACCCTTTTTAAATACCTTTTTACCCCCTCTATACAATAAAAAAGCTTAGAGAGAGTATGAACTATGAGAATAAATCAGAATGAATATACTACTATAGTCAAGCAAGATTTTCTATCTTCTCTTCTTCATAACTGGAAAAAAAGAAATAACAAACTCCTTCACCTGGGTATAGATAACTCCCCAGAGCCTTCTTTTTTTTGGGATCTTGGATTTGATGTTACTGCCCTTGCACAAAATCAAGATGAATTAGTTCGTAGTCAGGCAAGTAACGGACTCAAAATCGAATACAGCATCGGAAAAAATGATCATCTACCATTTGATGATAAAACTTTTGATTACGTCGCTCTTACCCATATTCTTGCTCCTAACGCTTCAAATGATAAAACCTTATCAAATATCATAGAAGAAGCTTTACGCGTCTCTACAAAGAGTATATGTATTTTAGAATACAGCACGCACGCTTTCAAGAAAATGAAACCTACTATATCACCAAAGACATTGAAAAGTATTACCAAGGAAATCTCCAATCGTTATAGTATGCAAACTCATTATTACTCTGCTCTACGCCTTCCGGTATTTTTATGGACAAAGAAAAGTGCACATTCTATTATTGAGTCTCACCCTTTTAGAATACCCTTTGGCTCTTTAGTAGCTATCACAATTGAGCATTCACCTGTCCTTACAACATCGCTTCCTTTGCAGGTAACATCAACAGCACCGACAACATAATTTATTGCTACTTGAGCGAAAAATACTTACTATTGCATTATAAGACTTTTATAAAAATGAACAATAAAGACAATACTGAAGAATTTTCTTCGTTTTTTCGTAGTACGTAAATTTGAATACTACCCTAATTGTTTTTTAAGGAAGGGGGAAACCTCGTTTTCAAAAAAACGTGGTTTCCCCCTCTCGAATAATTCTATAATTGCCTACTTTTTACTTTTCTTTTAGCTCAAAAGTACCGGCTTCTTTTTTCACATCAAGTGCGATTTTCCATAATAAGGAAACTACAAGTGCACCGATTGCAAAAATACCTAATGAAATAGCTATTTCAGCAAAGCTAGGTGTATAAATTGTAATACCTTTGAATGGGTTAGGTGTGAAACCACCAACAAGTAGACCAAGACCTTTATCAATCCATGATGCAAGCACTAAACAGATTAGTACGTACGGAAGGAGTTGAAGGTTGTTACGTGTTGAAGGATTCATAAGACATGCAAGCGAACCAATACCAAGAACAGCAGCAAGCCACATCCAACCATTAATCCAAGCACCTTGACCATCATACCCCATAAAGAGGAATTTGATAGGAGCGTAGTGACCAGGTGTTCCGCTGTAGAAAGCTGTGAAGAGTTCTAAGCAGTAGAAGAACACGTTGAGCGCCATCGCATATGTGATGATAAGAGTAAGAGTTTTGATAGCTTTTTTGCCCGGATCAAAGCTGGTAAGTTTTTGTACAAGAAGCATAAGCAATAAGAGAATTGCAGGTCCTGAACAGAAAGCTGATGCAAGGAAACGAGCAGCCATGATAGCAGTAAGCCAGTAGTAACGTCCAGGAATACCAGCATATAAGAATGCAGTAACTGTATGGATACCAAATGCCCAGAATACTGAAAGATAAATAACAGGTTTAATCCATTTTGGTGGTTCAACGTCGTGTCTTTCAGCTTCTAAAGTAACCCAACCAACTACAGCGTTGATTACTAAATACCCTGAAAGTACCATCATATCCCAGAACATAACAGACTGTGGAGTTGGATGAAGTACAACGTTCATTGCTTTATGAGGTTGACCAATATCAACAACAATAAAGAGAACACACATAATAACAGCACCAATAGCAAGGAATTCACCGAAGATAATCATACGTTTGAATTCTTTGTAATGATGGAAATACGCAGGAAGAACAAGCATAACTGCTGATGCCGCAACACCAACTAGATAAGTGAACTGCGCAATATAAAAGCCCCATGAAACGTCTCTTGATAGACCGGTTACTTCCATACCAAAGTATAATTGGAACATGTAAACAGTCATACCAATACCAATGATCAACATAAGAAATGCTAACCACGCATAGTATCTTGGTGAGCCTTTAAGCACTCTTTCTAACATAGTGGGCTCCTAGATTATATAATAGACACTTGGATCAGTGCCGTATGTAGGTTTACGACGAACAGCAAAGTTATTTGCTAACACTTGACGTACTTCTGATTCTGGATCTTCAAGATCACCAAAGGTAATCGCTCCGCCTGATGCTTCAACACAATAAGGCATAAGACCTTGCTCTAAACGCTCGATACAGAAAGTACATTTTTCAACTGCACCGCGTGTTCTTGCCGGATATTCAGGATTAATTTCTGTAAGTTCCGGTTTAGCATCTTTGAAGTTGAATGAACGTGAACCGTAAGGACAACCTGCCATACAGAAACGGCAACCGATACAACGGTGATAATCCATAGTTACGATACCGCTTTCAGTTTTGTACGTAGCACCGGTTGGGCAAACACGCACACAAGGAGGGTTTGCACAGTGGTTACAAAGAAGAAGATATTTTCTATCTTGAACTTCTTGCGGTAATGTTTTGTAATCAGGATCATCAGGGAAGCTACCTTTGTATTTTTCAGGCCAAATCCATTTCAAATCTTGCGGTGCAGGAATTGAAGTTGGAACATTGTGTCCTTTATGACAAGCGCTTGTGATTGCATTGATTTTTTCTTTATCAATTTCACGAGTATCAATAACCATAGCAAAACGTTTTGCTACAATTGCTTTTTCGTTTTTTGCATAAGAAGCGCCTTTTGGTGCTACTTGTGCTTGGGCTGTGGAAATGCCACCTAAAAGGGCAAAGCTTGAAATCCCAGCCACTTTAAGAAAGTGTCTTCTTTTCATGTTATTCCCCTTATTTCGTTTGTGGCTCTATGTGGCAAGACCAACAATACGGATCAACACTGTTAGTGTCGTGACATTTTTTACAGAATTCTTCGTAGTTTGTATGACATTCCATACAGGTATTTTGTAGGCTGATATCCCATTTTTTACCTTTTGATGAAATGTAAACTCTATTACCTTCGCGAAGAGCTTCATCACGCCATTCATTTAACAATGCCATATGTTCAGAACGCATAAAAGCAACATCTTCAATACATTCTTCCATTCCTTCACCTTGTGGAAGTGCTACTTTTGGATATTCATAAGTAGGTGTACCTATGTTTAACCAAAATGGAGCTGTTACCGCAACTACAAAAAGAACAAGAGCCGGTATTATATATTTTGAATTATACATAATTATTCTTCTCCTTCTTGAGCTGTTGCTTCTACTGCTTCTTCTACTTCTTCTGGTTGTGGATCAGGATATTCTAAATCTTCAAGACGTATATCAAGAGTACGAGGAATTTCACCTTTCATAACAAGAGCATTCGCTACAAGTTCGTGAAGTCCACTAACTGTTACACCAGGAGCCCAGTAATCAGCTACAGGAGGAAGAGTTGCACGGTCAAGAGCACATACGCATGATAACCAGTTAACATCATGTTTATCTTGAACGTATTTCACTGCATTACCACGTGGGAAGCCACCGCGTAAACGTAATTCCATGATTTCTTCTGTGTTCAAACCAGTACCGGAACCACAGCAGAAGGTTTCTTCACGGATTGTGCGAGGAGGCATTTCAACAAAGTTATTACATACAGCATTAAGAACATAACGCGGTTCATCAAGCATACCCATTGCACGCGCAGGGTTACATGAATCATGGTATGTAGTAATGATGTGGTTATTTCTTTCCGGACGAAGATTAAGTTTATTGTGCTTAATCAAGTCAGCGGTAAATTCTGCAATATGTACCATTTTTGTTGAAGCAGCATTATGGAATACTGTTCCTGTAATCGAAGATTTAGGAACTTCCATGCAGCTTGGAGCCGGACCATTATATGTGTTCATGTATTGGTTAACAACACGCCACATGTGACCACACTCACCACCAAGAATCCATTTAGATCCAAGGCGTTCTGCTTCAGCATACATTTTTGCGTTTAACTTTTTAGCCATATCAAATGATACGAATGAACCAAAGTTACCACCTTCTGAGCCGTATGTTGACAAGGTGTAATCTAAACCGATTTCATGGAAGAGCATTAAGTAGCCCATGAATGTATAGATACCCGGATCAGCAAATACGTCACCTGATGGAGCGATAAAGAGAACTTCATGTCCTTTTTCATTGAAAGGAGGATTGATACGGATGCCAGTAATCTCTTCAATGTCATCACATAAAAATTCTACAATTTCTTTGAACGCATGTGGTTGAATACCAAGGTGGTTACCGGTACGATTACAGTTAGAAACCGGTTCCATAACCCAGTTAGTACCAAGACCAAGTTCAAATAAAAGTTCACGAATGATTGCTGTAATTTCAGCAGTATCAATACCATATGGGCAGAATAGCGAACAACGGCGACATTCTGTACACTGATATGAATAGGTAAACCATTCTTTAATAACTTCTTTATCAAGTTTACGTCCGCCTGCTAACTTACCAAGTAATTTACCAGCTAAGGTAAAGTCTTGACGATAAACAGAGCGTAATAATTCAGCACGTAACACAGGCATATTTTTAGGGTCATTTGTTCCTAAGAAGAAGTGACATTTATCTGAGCAAGCACCACAGCGCACGCAGATATCCATAAATAGTTTCAATGAACGATGCTTTTCAAGTCTTTCTTGCAGACCTTTATAGATGATTTCTTCCCAGTTAACCGGTAAGTGCCAATCATCTTCTTCCGGATTCCACTCATGCGCATTTGGCATTCCAAGACCTTGCATGATATCCAATTTTGCAGGATAGCAGAAGTTACCCGGTTTTATTTCAGGCTTTGTATCAAACCAGCTTTGTTCTGGAAAAGCGGCTGGATTTTGAGCCAAAAGTTCGTTTGGCGTAGGCAGTTTTGCCATAAGGTTTTCTCCCTAAGTTTAGGCTTTATAGAATGTGTAAAGAATGCAATCTTTAGCCAATAACTTTCTTCAATGATTTGCCTTTTATTTTAAAGACTTGCCTTTACTTCAAAGGTTTGTCTAGTGGCAAACCAGCTTCGTCCATAGCTTCACGGAACTCATCTTCATACTCAGCATATGTGCGGTATTTTTTAGGTGGGTTCCAAGGGTTAATGTGACGATATTCTCTTGTATTAATCTTCATATTTCTTGTTGGGGACAAGAAAACACCGCCCATGTGCATAAGCTTAGAGAATGGGAAATACATAAGAAGAATAGAAACAAAAGTTAAGTGGATAAAGAAAATAGAGCCAATTCCTTCAGGTGATACTGGGTTCAATGTTACAAGACCCATTGTGAAAACCTTAACTTGTGCAATATCTACTTTATCAAAATAGCGCATACACATACCTGTCAAAACGATACCAATTATGAGGAATAATGGGAAATAATCGTTCGCAAGTGAAATGTAACGTGTCTTAGGATTCACAAGACGACGTAAAAACAAGAATGCTAAAGCCGCTACTATAAGGGCGTTAGTCATATAAAAGCGTGGCGCACCAATTTGGAAAAGTCCATCTACAAATTCAAGAATACTCATACAAACCGGCACCGGCTCGAGGAAAAAGCGCATATGACGAATCAATATGAGCAAGAAGCTGTAGTGAAATACTAAAGCAAAAAGCCAAAGCCATTTAGATGAATAGTAAGTAAGGCGAGGAACATCATTAATGGTTGTTCTAACAGCATTGGTATTTCTGAAAAGTGAACGGAAAGTCAAGACTTCTAATAACATACGACCAATTACAGCGAATGTTGATGTAGGCGCATCAAGTCTGTTAGGCTTGATAAAGTCAAGAGATTTTCCTTGTCCGCCCACAGTAGGAATGGCAAATGGCACTGGCGATTTAGCCCAGTATACCACTCTCCAAACAAAGCCGACAATAAACACTATTACCGCTACCAACGGAAGAACTATGCCCAATACTGATTTTAAACCAACCAGCGATAATCCCCAAGCGAGAAAAAATAATGCAAGGGTTGCCCCTAGAGCGTTAAGCATCTTCTACCCCTATGTTTAGGTAGTTAATCCGAAAGCTTCAATACGTTATCTAAAACATACAAAGCATACCTCAAAACACAATACCACGTTATTTTCTCTAAAATAACGCGCATTTACAAAAAAACTACTTATTTGTAATTCCCCTAAAGTAGTTTATTCAAATTCTTATACAGTATTTTAAAAAAAATCACAAGCAAGAATTTATACCTTTATTCAAGAAAATTATTGACTTGGTGAATCCTTTTTAACCTTATTTTGGCTTTTGTTCTCACTTATATATGAACTTTATCATCTAAGCGTAATTTTTCTCATATTTAAATTATATATTTTTTACTTATCGAGACCTTGTATTGTGAAATTAATCACCTAATTTTCAATTTCGAGTCTTAAAAAATTTAATTTTTGAAATACATACGAACTTACTTCAAAAGATATTTAAATAAAAAACCTTACTATATATGAGTATCACATATAATAAGGTTAATTAGAAACTCACCCTAATTAAATCAAACCCTAATTGTTTTTTAAGGAAAGGGGAAATTTGAGGGGGAAAATCTCGTTTTTAAAAAAAACTAAAAATCTTCAGGAAGATCGAAGTTTGCGTGTACTTTCTGAACGTCGTCGTTATCTTCGAGAGCGTCAACGAATTTCATAAGTTTTTCGGCAAGATCTGCGTCAGCTGGGATTGAGTTTTGAGGAACGTAAGCAAGTTCTGCTGATTGCATTTCGATACCAGCTGCTTCAAGAGCATCACGAACTGCTGCAAAATCTTCAAGAGAAGTAGATACTTCAAATACTTCGGCTGAGGTTGCAACATCATCTGCACCAGCTTCTAGTGCTGCTTCCATGATTGCATCTTCAGTATATTTTGCAGAGTCAATAGTGATTATACCTTTTCTATCGAACATCCATGCAACTGATCCGCTTTCGCCAAGATTTCCGCCATGTCTTGAAAATAGGTGGCGCACTTCAGAAACGGTTCTGTTTTTATTGTCAGTAGCTGTTTCAACTATGAAAGCCATACCTGATGGGCCGTAACCTTCATATGTGATTTCAAAGAGTTCGCCGCCGCTTTCTTCGCCTGTACCTTTACGAATTGCAGTTTCGATTTTGTCTTTAGGTAGGTTGATTGCTTTAGCAGCTGCAATAGCAGCACGTAGGCGGGCATTTGCGCTAGGATCTCCACCGTTTTTTGCTGCGATGATAATTTCTTTTGCAGCTTTTGTGAACATTGCTCCACGTTTTGCGTCTTGTCTGCCTTTACGGTGTTGAATATTGGCCCATTTACTATGTCCTGCCATAAAAAAACTCCTCTATATGGTGTAGGAAAATATTTTCTAATTTGTTGGGAAAGTATCAAGAATGAAAAAAAGGGTCAACTTAAATTTTTTCTCATAATTCACTTAGTAGATTATTCCAGTTTGGAATTTTTTGGGGAGGGAAAACCACAACTTTTGAAAAAGTTGTGGTTTTCCCTCCCCAAAGCCCCCACCCTTTCCTTACAAAACTTTTAATTTCACCGCATTTAGTTTAGTGGTTAAACAAAATTTGTGCATGCGGTGGGAATTTTATTATACTATAAAATTTTGTTTTAGAATACTAAACGAGAATTAGAATGACGTGAGATATTACTTTTCTAACTTTTTTACACGAAATTTAACAACGTCTGGATTTGGATGAGTTGAAATTATTTCTTTAAAAAGCTTCAAAGCATTTTTTTTATCATCTTCAATTTCATAGATATCAGCTAAAATAAAAAGAGTTTGAGCAATAACGTCAGGCGGCAAGTCTTTATTTTCTAAAAATGTTTGAATTGTGTTTTTAGCTTTATCGTATTGCTCCGACAAAAAGTAGAGCTCTATCAGCATAAAGATTGATTTATTGTATATTTCACTCTCTATTTGCATCTTGAGAGGTTCAAGAAGCAGTTCTTCTGCAAGAGTAAATTCTTTTGCATTAATAGTGAGTTGAGCAAGTTCTAATTTAAATTTAGATGCTTCACTTGAAGACTCACCATATATTTCTGCAAGTTTTCTATGAAGTTTTTTGCCGTTTTCAATAGCTTCTGTATACTTAGATATCGCTTTATATGCAATAAAAAGCTCTTGAAGAATGAATAGTTTCATCTCATTTGAGTTAGTATCGCTTTCAACTGTTTCTAACATATTGATAAGCTTTAGATTATCCTCAAGCATTTTATTTGCATCTACAAAATTTTTGAGCGCATCTTCACGAGATTTTTGATCAAGATTCTCTATTAATATGCGTTGCGAAAGGTGAGATACAAGAGTCCAATCTTTACTTTGGAGTGCTTGATCTAATATTTGTTGAGTTGTCATTTCATTATCATCATCGGTACAACCCGAAATGAAAAGAGACATGAGTAGAAGTGGAAAAATTATTTTATTCATTGTAATAAGACTATATTATTAAAGGATTAAATTTTCAAGTATCAATAATGTGAATTTATACATTTTATCACGTGAATCTAATTTGGTATCTTGAGAGGGGGAAACCATGCTTTTTTGAAAAAAAGAGAATTATATTGACGTGTACACTTTATACAGTTTTACAAGAAAAATATAATTAAGCCTTATTTTTTAATCAAGCCAGCCTGCTTGAACTGCCCAAAAAAGTTCTGCTGTGAAAAGTTCTTGAGAATGCTCGATAATATTTCGTAACTCATGAATATGTATAAACATCGATTCCTTTTTTGAGCTAGAATTTTTTACAATTTTTTCTTCTTGAAGTGTTAGTTTTGATGTGCTAAAAACAAAGGCTAGAAGTCTTGCACCATTATGGTCGATATAAGGTATGCTTGCTATTTCTTTTACTTTTGTCTGCATAATGCCAAGTTGTTGATATAGCTCACGAAGAGCAGCCTCTTCACATGATTCATGCGCATAGACGTGACTATAGATAGATATATCCCAAAGCCCAGCGTTATGAGAACTTGTTTTTGGGTGTCTTTGTAAAAGAAGTTGATTCTGTTGGTTTTTTATCGCAAGCAAGGAAATTTTTCTTGTAAGCTTTTTTTTGATGCAAGTAGTCAGGTTCATCAACATAAATGCTTGTCCACTATTATCTAGTATTTCAACAAGATTCTCTTTGTTACTTTTGTGAGGTTTTATATTCATGCTAAAAATTCCGTATATTAAACAGATAACTCAAAATGAACTTGATATGCTCCACAGCCTAGAAGAAGACTGTTTTGAAACAGCTTGGAGTAAAGAACAACTAAAAATTGCTTTAGATAATAACCACATTTTATTCTTAGGTTTGTTTTTAGAGCAAAAGTTAGCAGCTTATATTTCAGTGCAATGTATACCTTCCATCACTAATTTAAAAGATGGCGAATGTGAAATTTTTAATATCGCAACTCATACCGAGCACAGAAGAAAAGGTTATGCAAACATATTATTAGACTATTGTATTGATTTTGTCAAAAAAAGTGAAGCTCTTTCAGTTTTTCTAGATGTGCGAGTAACTAACCATCCTGCTCTTGAACTTTATAGAAAAACAGGATTTAAAGAAGTAGGTAGAAGAAAAAATTACTATGAAACAAATACAGGCTATGAAGATGCTATTCTTATGCAGTTAGAACTGTAAGTGCTCAGCATAATTTTCTCATCACACCAACAAACTTTGCTTATCTTCGCGATTAAATCCAGACTATTAATTATTTTTTATAGGAAGTGGAAAACCTAAGAGGGAAAAACCTTGACTCTTCTTAAAAATCATGGTTTCCCCCTCTCAAAGTAGTAAACTAAATTCGCGTATATATCCTAGTATTCAGAAACATTTTTTGCTTGATATTTTATTTCTTCAATATTCTCAAAGAAAATATCTAAGAGGTCAGGGTCAAACTTTTTACCTCTATCTTCTTTCATTATCTCAATAACTTGTTCTTCTGGTAGCCCCGCACGGTAAACTCTGTTAGAGCGAAGAGCATCGTAAACATCTGTAATCGAAACTATTCTTGCTTCGATTGGAATTTCTTCACCAACTAAGCCCATAGGATAACCGCTTCCATCCCAATTTTCGTGGTGGTAATGTGCTATAACATCTGCCATTCTAATAATTGGATTAGTAGAATCTGAAAGAAGTTTTGAGCCTATAGCCGCGTGAGTTGAGATTGTAGCAAACTCGTCGCTAGTGAGTCTGCCTGGTTTACGTAAAATAGAGTCAGGAATAGCAATTTTACCAACATCGTGGAGTGGCGCTGCCGACTTCATAGTATTAACGTCATCTTCTGACCAACCAATTAATCGTCCCATATGGGCACTCATTAGACCTATTCTGAAAACGTGCCCACCAGTTTCACCATCACGAGATTCAAGAGCGTTAAATAAGCGGCTAACAATTTCCTCTTGAGTATCACGAATGATTCTAGTTTGTTCTTCAACAAGCTGCTGGAGATTTGCATTAATCTGCCTTTGAGCTCTCTCAGCTTCAATAAGTCTGTTACCAACTTGAATACGAAGCAAAAGTTCGGAACCTTCAAAAGGTTTTACGATATAGTCATCTACTCCGCCTTGAGTAAAGCCTTCTAATTTGTCGCTAAACTCGTTACGAGCTGTTAGCATAATTATATAGATATATTGTTGATTTGATGTTAGTTGGCGAACTCTATTTGCAAGTTCAAGCCCGTCCATTACAGGCATACTCCAGTCTGTAATAAGCATATCAATACTATCTTGACTAGACATTATTGCTTCAAGAGCTTCGGCACCATCGGCCGTTTCAATTACCTCATGCCCGGCTTCTCTTAGGTGACCTGCAAGGATAATTCTTCCCATTTCTTGATCTTCAGCGATAACTATTCTCATAATTTATTCCGATATGTATATTTGCATTGCTTGAGTTAATGAAACTAAACTTTCTTCCAAAAGCATACGATGTTTATTTACTTCATCATTTTGCTCTGGGAGAAGACCATCTCTACCCATATCCTCAAGTTTTAGAGCAAGTTGATAGATTTCGCCTTTAGTATAGTAACTTACCAAGCCCTTCATTGCATGAGCATTTACTGTAAGAGAGCTATTATCTGCTTGTTCAACAGCTTTTGCAATTTCTCCTAAGATATTTGGTGAGTCACGTAGGAAAATTTCCATACTTTTTAGTGCCAGAGCAGGATATGTTCCGAATGATCTATCAATCATTTCAGCATCTAAAGGAGCAACAATCTTTCGAGAAGCAATTTTTGGTTTTACTTCTTCCGCTTTAGGTGATGCAGCTTCAGTTTTTACTTGCACACTTGGTGAACTACCTGTGCTTGGTTGGAAGTTGCGTGTTGTACTTGGTGAACTACCTGTAGTTGGCTGGAAGTTGCGTGTTGTACTTGATGAAGTACTGGTAGTTGGTTGGAAGTTACGTGTTGTACTTGGCTGAGTACTCGTACTTGGTTGCATATTTCGTGTTGTACTTGGCTGAGTGCTAGTACTTGGTTGAGTGCTAGTACTTGGTTGCATATTTCGTGTTGCACTTGGTGAAGTACTGGTAGTTGGCTGGAAGTTACGTGTTGGAGATGCTTCAACTTTTGTTGTTACCTTATCTACTGTTTCCTCAGAATTTTTCTTCTCTACTGACTCTTCAGGTGTTACTACTTTTCGAGGTTGAATATTCTTCGGTTGCATATCTTCCGGTTGTACAATTCGTGGCGTGCGTGTATGCACAACAGATGTGGACTCTTCATTTACTGTAGGAGTTTCACTTGAATCTGGTTTTTCATCTACTAAAGCTTCAAGTAAAGAGTTTTGATCTTTAGAAAATGCCAGACCTACTTCAAATTTGTGTATTAAGTCATAAAGAGTTTCTGCAAGTTCTGAAATTGAAATAGGTTTCAGTAAATAAGCATTCATACCTTTTGCAAGATAGAATTCTTTTTGTTCTTCTCTTGCATTTGCAGTAATTGCTACTACAGGCAAGTGTTTATTATTACGTGCTGTTATATTGAGTTTACGTATAATTGAAAGAGATTCAAGCCCGTCCATAATAGGCATTTTAATGTCCATAAGTACTATATCGAACTTTTCTCTTTCCAGAATCTCAATAGCTTGTTGTCCATTATTCGCTATTACAGTGCTATGTCCTAGTTCTTGTAGCATACGACTTGTTACAATTTGGTTTATTTCTAAGTCTTCCACCAAAAGAATTTTAAGAGATTCTGATGTTTTCTTTAATACTTCACGAGATTCTAACTCTTGAAGTGAAGTGTTTTCGGGTGCATCCCAAACTTCAGCAGCCTTGGAAAGAACTCTTAATAATTCTGATGGCCTGATAGGTTTTGCAAGGTTTGCAAAGAATAGTGATGATGGAATATTTTCATTCAATGTGCCAGATGAAAGAAGAATTACAGGAATATGCTCAAGCAATTTATCTTTTTTCATGAGTTGAGCAAGGTCAACACCATCTTTTTCCGGCATTTGCAGGTCAGTAAGCACAAGGGCGAACGGCGCATAAGAGTTAGCTGCTTTACGAAGCATACGCATTGCTTCATCAACACTTGTGCATTCAGTTGTTTTCATTTTCCAGTTGTTAAGCTGCTCTGAAAGAATTCTTCTATTTGTGGCATTGTCATCAACAATTAGAGTTTCTACATTTTCTAGCAGATGAGTTGATACTGGCTGTGCAGCAATATCTGCTGAATTTAAGAACGGCAGTTCAAGCTGAAAATAGAAATTACTTCCTCTATTTGGTTCACTGTGAAGCTTAATTTCACTACCCATAAGTTTGACAAGTTTGCTTGAGATAGTAAGCCCTAAGCCTACACCGTCATATTTACGAGTTGTAGTTCTGTCTTCTTGCTCTAGCGCTTTGAAAATTTTACTTTGTTTCTCGAGTGGAATACCAATACCAGTATCTTTTACACCTATAATAAGCCTTACACTTTTATTTTCAATAGCTACTAGTTTTACACTAAGTGTTATATCACCTTTATTGGTAAATTTAATTGCATTTTCAAGAAGTTTGAATAAAACTTGTCTTATGCGCAGGGCGTCACCAACAAGAGTATCAGGGATTTGCGGTGCAATATTTGCAACTATTTCTACATTTTTGCTAAAGGCAGTTGGAGCCAATGTTTTGACAACATCAAACAGAGTATCACGAAGAGGGAAAGATTGTCTTTCTAGCTCAATTTGACCAGCTTCAATTTTAGCAAAGTCCCAAATGTCATTAATAACAACAAGCAAATTATTACCTGATGCACGTAGTGATGCAAGCATTGATGCTTGATCTTCTTCCAACTTTGTGCGCAGTAAAAGTTCAGTCATTCCGATAATTCCATTGAGTGGAGTTCTTATTTCATGACTGATGCTTGTAAGAAAGTCAGTTTTTATATTAAGTGCTGCTTGTTTCTCTTCTTCAAGCCTTTCCATTTCAACTGATTGATCTTGATATTGGATATTTAGTGAAGATTTAGTTTCTTCTAATGCACTTTCTGCTATTTTAGCACGTCTTTCCATTGCGAAAAGATTTTTTGTAAACGAATAAATAAAGATTAAACCTATGATCCAAATAAGAAGATGACCAATAAACACACCTAAAAATGATTTTTTTTCATCATTTATAAATGAATATAGAGGAACTGTTATACTTGTAGCACCGAAAATTTCATTTAATTTATATTTAGAGAATTGTTCAGCGTTTGGTCCAACAAGCAAGTCTTTGGTAACGTATAAAGGTTTAATATAGTGAATTGTTTCAGTTTTATCTTCATTTGCAGTCAACTCAAAGAACTCTGTTAAGTTTTCTCTTTCTATGCGTCTTATAGCAGCCGACTCCCACGAATTAGGACGTGAAAGAGCTAAGCTTTTATCGAAACCAACAACGTGAATATTTATGCCTTCTTTAGCAGAAAAATCGTTTAAAAGTTCTGAAAAAAGTGCATAATTTACTTTGTATAATTGTCCATTAGGCCCAGAGATGGATTTGAAAATATTATCGGCAAACAGGTCTTTCTTTTTAGCATTGTCTGTCAAGTTTAAATAGACACCGTCAACAGTATCAAGCATATTGTTTACAACGTCATTTCTTTCCAGTAAAATTTTAGCTTGTCGAACTGCAGATCTTTCATATGCTACATCAACTTGATAGAAATTTATCGCTGTAAAAACGATAACAACTAAAGTCCATAAAAAGTTAAACATTAGAGAAAGCTTGACTGTTCTCGTCTGTGAACTATTTCGTACTTGCTTGTTTTTCTTACGCTTTCTCTGCAAGTTATTCTTTTGTGGCTTGATTTTAGAACTTGTCATTTTTATCTCTTTTTCTTAAAATCTTAAAGTTTAGAAATTATTTAGACACTATTATGATTTTTACTTACGCGAGAGCTTACAATATTAGCGTGCTGATTGCAAGAGTTTTTTTATGAGTTTTTTAGAATAAAATAGTTATAAATCAATAATAACTTTTTGTCAATTACTCCACTTTTAATATAGATATATTTAGTATTATTATGCAATTTAGTTATCAATATAAAATAATTTATAACTAATAATTATTAGATTAATTTTCTTGATTTTTATATTTCTATGTGTTATATTCGGGTAACTCGTATTATTTTTTCTAACACTCAATAACTAGTTAACAATAAAAAACTACTTGTAAACTTTACACTTGAGGAATTGCCCATGGACGATACACAAAAGAGCGATGTGATTTCACTTTCGAAACAGCTCGCTACATCCTATTCAATCGGTATGCACACGAAGCTTATCACCTTGTTTATTATAATCAAGGTTGTACCGCTTGTAATTATTGCTCTTATAGCATGGCATGAGTCATCCAATATGGGCAACGAGCTAAGCTTGCGTATTTCAAACCTAACCGTTACACTCGATGAAGCCCTTGAAAACACAGGTAATATTGCGGTAGAAGATTCAAAAGACGCTATCGAAAATCGTGCTGTAAAAGAAATCGAACGTACATCAACTGATTTGGCTGATGATGTCGCTGAATTCCTCTATGGACGCGATGCAGACATTACCTACCTCTCAAAAATTAAGCCTACGGAAGAAGGTTATAGAGCCTTTGTAGAAAGTCTCGTTCTTCCAATGCTTATTCCTACAGAGTGGGTACTTTCAGAGGATCAAAAAAAGTGGCAACCAAAAGTGCCACATCAACTAGACCCTATCTATCCGTCTACGAATAGTGAAAACGATGTTAACTTTAACTATGTTCCACCTATCCCCTATAAAAGTGAAGATAAACCAATTTATCGTGAAATTTCGTTTATTTCTCTCGATGGTGTAGAACAAATTAAAATTACCACCGACGACGTTATGGATCCAACTCTCAAAGATGTCTCCCAAAAGCAAAATACATTCGTTGGTGCTGAAACCTACTATGAGAAACTCAAAGATTTAAAACCAGGCGAAATCTATGTTTCTGACGTTATCGGTGAATACGTTGGATCAAAGATAATAGGTTCCTTCACCCCTGAAAATGCAGCGAAGAAAAATATTCCTTTTGAACCTGAAAAAGCAGCTTGGGCAGGCACTGAAAACCCTGTTGGCATTAAATTTAAAGGTATTGTACGCTGGGCTATGCCTGTTGTGCAAGAAAGTAAAATAATAGGTTATGTAACTTTAGCCCTAAATCATGATCATATCATGGATATGGTTAATATCATCATGCCTACAGATCAAAGATATACCGAACTTCCTGATGCTATCAGTGGCAACTACGCGTTTATTTGGGATCATTTAGGTAGAAGTATTGTTCATCCTCGTCACCACTCTATTGCTGGTTACGATCCAAAAACAGGTGATCCGCAAGTACCATGGCTTGAAGATAGAATCTATGACGAATGGCAAGCAAGTGGCAAGTCATACGCTGAATTTATTGTAGATGTTCCTACATTTGCTGAACAATCTACAAAAAAGAAACCTGCACCTGAGCTAACAGCTCAAGGTCTTGTTGGGCTTGATTGTCGTTATCTTAACAATGCTCCTCAGTGTACCGGCTGGTTCGACTTGGCTGAACACGGTGGTTCCGGATCATTTATTATTCTATGGAGTGGATTAAGAAAACTTACAACAACCTCCGCTATTCCTTATTATACCGGCCAGTACGGTGAGAAAAAGGTTGGCTTTGGTTTCGTAACTATCGGCTCAGGCGTTGACGATTTCTATCGCCCTGCTCTAGAAACTGAAAAGAAACTTGATCAAGTTATCTATGAAGCTGACCTAGAACTAGGTGCAATTGCTGAAGAAGCTGAAGTATTTATTCTTGATTCATTAGTAAGCATTGCAACAAGCCTTACAGTATCAACAGCAATCATGTGTGTGCTTGTTATAGTCATTGCTATAATGCTTGCATCAGCACTAACAAAAATGCTCAAACACCTTGTTGATGGTATTGCAAGATTCCGTCACGGTGAACGTCAGTTCCGCTTCAACAGCGATAGAACTGATGAACTTGGAACACTAGCCGACTCATTCGATGAATTGGCTGATAACCTAACCGACCTTACAAAAGAACCACTCATTATTATAGATGGTAATAAAAACATTGTCTATATGAACGAATTTGCAGAAGAGTGGTATGATAAAAACTTAGTAGAAGTTGTGGGAACTCCTTTCTTTGATATCAGTTACTATACTGAAGAAAGCCTATACTCCCCTATTAAAGCACTTGATGAAGAAAGAACTCCTGAAGTTATGCACTTAGAAGATAAAGATATCTTCTTTAGGGATAAAGCAGTTCCAATGTTCTGTTCAGATGATGAAGATGAAGACCTAGGTTATATCATCACGACTTTAGATATGACTGAAATTATCACAAATGAACAGCATATCGAAAATCAACGTCAAATACTGAATACAATCTTCACCTCAAGCCCTGATATGATGTGGTTGAAAGATGTTAAAACTGGTTGCTACACAATGGTTAACCCACGTTTTGCAACTCTTACCGGCTCGCATCCATCTGAATACATCAAAAAGACTGTATTTGAAATGCTTGATGCTGAAACTGCAAAAGTTTCACAAGAAGTTGATGATCAAGTTATTATTAAAGGACGTACAGTTCTAAAAGAACAGCATCTTAAATTCTATGATGGTCACGTTGAAACTGTTGAAATTTTACGTACTCCTATGTTCACACCTGATGGCGAACTTACAAGCATTCTTGGTATCGCTCGTGACGTTACCCATCGTGTTGAAGCACAAGCTCGCTTACTACAAATCCAACATGATCTCGAATCTGCGCTACGTGATGCAAAAGCTGCTAACGCTGCAAAGAGTGACTTCCTAGCTCGTATGAGCCATGAAATTCGTACTCCAATGAACGCTATTATCGGTTTAACCGGTATCCTTCAAAGAGCACTTGGTGAACCTGATGTGAACCTTGATAAAATTGGCGTTCAACTCCAGCACATCGAAAAATCATCTAAACACTTACTTGGTTTATTGAATGATATTCTTGATTTATCAAAAATTGAAGCTGGTAAGGTAGAACTTGAATTTACACCTGTAAATATTAAAGCAATGTTACAAGGCGTTGATGCTATTGTTCGCCCTCGTTGTGAAGAAAAAGATATCAGCTTCGTCATTGATATAGATTCACAACTTGCACCGGATGTTGTAAGTGATGCTCTTCGTTTAAGACAGGTTCTTATCAACCTCCTTGGTAATGCTGTGAAGTTTACTCCGGAGCAAGGAACTGTTTCTTTAGGTGTTCACCTACTTGAAATTGACGACAATAACATGCTTGTGAGATTTGACGTAACCGATACAGGTATTGGTATTGCACAAGATGCTATTGACAAGTTATTCAAACCGTTTGAACAAGCAGAAGCTGCAACAGCTCGAGTATATGGCGGTACAGGACTTGGCTTATCAATCAGTCGTAGCATTGTAAACCTTCTTGGTGGCGACATTACAATTTCTAGTGTTGTTGGCGAAGGTTCAACATTCAGCTTCACTGTTTGGATGGAAATTCAAACCTCTGTAAGTGACATTCCATTCGATAATCAAACTCTTATTGAAGCAAGCCCAATTATAACCGAAGCAGTTGACTACTCTAAAAAAAGAGTAATGCTTGCCGATGATGTTGAGCTCAATAGAATAATCATTACTGAAATGCTACAATCTTACAATCTTATGATTGATGAAGTAGCTGATGGTACTGAAGCTGTTGCAAAATTCAACGAATCCCCAATAAACCATTACGATCTCATTCTTATGGATGCTCTTATGCCGCAAATGACTGGTTACGAAGCAGCGAAAAATATTCGTGAACTTGATCGAGAAGATGCGAAATCAGTTCCAATTATCGCTGTAACAGCAAACGCATTCAAAGAAGATGTAGATAGAGCAATTCAAAGCGGTATGAATGCTCACCTTGCTAAACCTGTTGAGTATGAAAAACTCGTTGAAACAATCAAAACTTATATCAAGTAATTTTACTCAGATATAAATAAAATTTAGGGAAATATTAACTTCACAAGAGTTGCTATTTCCCTTTTTTTCACTCTAGTTCAATATTATAGCTATTGAGAAAAAAGAAAAATTGACAAAAGATATTGTATAATCTACATTTAAAGAATACTTCATTTATAAGGACTAATTATGGGATTTTTTTCTAAGATTAAAACACTTTTCACATCTGAACCTATAGAACAACAAAAACCACAAGAAGAAATCATTCAAGAAAAAATTGAAGAAGTTCAAGAGATTCCAGAATCTACCACGGACTCAGAAACTAGCGAGCCCGCTATTTCAACGACTCCTGCTGAACTATCTTCCTCTGAAATAACAACTGAAAACATTCAACCTACTGAAGTGAGCGACCCTCTAACTCTTTCTACGCCTGTAGAAAATCTTGAAATTTCTACTCCTAAAGCTAATGTTGAAATTGAAATTCCTACTGAAAGTATCGAAGTTGTCACCACAAGCGAAATCTCTGAACCTATAGAAACGGTTGAATCTGAAGTTTTAGCTGAACCAACACCAGCGCATGCTCCAGAAGCTCAACAAACAGCAAGTTCTTTATCAACAACAGATGAAAAACTTCTTATTGCTCTACGTCAAAGTGAACAAAAACTATCCTCATGGTTAACTATTGTTCTCCAAAGTGTATCTGAAAAAGGGGACTTATTAAACTCAAGAATCAATTTCCTCTTAAAATCTCTCGATATTCCACAAAATGAAATTGAAGCCTTCTTAAAAGACTTCAACCAATGGCTTGATAATATGGAATATCAATATCTTGACGAGTTTAGATCTGAATTACAATACAGGCTTTCACTCGCTCTCGACCTTGAAGATGAAGAAGATGAACGTGATAGATTAATGCTCAAGCTAAATTCATCTCTCACGAAAACACGCGAACAATTACTCACAGGTATAAATGCCCTCTTCTCTCAACACAGCAATCTAGACGCTGCCTTCTGGGACGAATTAGAAGAGCTATTCATTATGTCTGACATGGGATATGAATCGGCACAAAAGCTTGTATCAATCCTCAAAAAAGCGGCAATAGCTAAAAATATTGATAGCCCAAAAGAACTGCTTCCACTCTTTGCTGAGGAAGTAGAAAAACTCTTCACCGTTCACAAACGTATTGAAGCAGTAAACCCACCTGAAGTTATTCTTATGGTTGGTGTAAACGGCGTTGGTAAAACAACAACCATCGCTAAACTTGCTCACCGCTCAAAAATGCAAGGAAAGAAAGTTCTCATTGCCGCTGCCGATACCTTTCGCGCTGCCGCTATCGAACAGCTTCAAGTTTGGGCAGATAGGATTGGAGTAGATTTCACCTCAAAAATCCACGGTTCTGACCCTGCCGCAGTTGCCTTTGAAGCTATGGATAAAGCACTAGCAGGTGGATATGACATTGTCTATATCGATACAGCTGGAAGACTACACACAAAAACAGGTCTTATGGATGAGCTTACAAAAATCAAGAATGTTATCAATAAAAAACATCCAGGTGCACCTCATAGAATTATCCTTGTTATCGATGCTACCACCGGTCAAAATGCTCTACAGCAGACCAAACTCTTTATACAGTCAGCTCAAGTATCTGAAATTATCCTAACCAAGTTAGACGGAACCGCAAAAGGTGGCGTTGCCCTTGCCATAGCAAGCATGTTTCAAACTCCAATCACCTACGTTGGTTTGGGTGAGAAACTCGAAGACCTAAGACCTTTCAACCCGCATGACTTCGCTAAAGCCCTCTTCGATATAAAAGAGTAAGAAATTTGTCTCCGACGGGCAAAGGGAATGATACCCTTTGCAAACCCCTTTTCTTTTTTCTCTCGTTCCTCGATAAAAAAGGAAAGTGAATTTCAAAAAAATTATTTCCATTATCATCAAAGCAAAGAAAACTTTTCTAGGTTTTATGGGGAAGTGTTAAGTTCGTAATAAAAAAAATCCTCCTTTAAATTTGTGATTACAGATTTAAAGGAGGATTTTACTTTTAATAATAGCTATTCTCGAAGTATATATTCTTGCCCTCATCGCCACCGTCAAACTAAAAACTCACCACATAGTATATGCGATGAGAATTAAAAAGTTTGTAAGGAAAGGGATAGGGCGACTGGGGAAAAGGGAAAAAACTATCCTAGAGATGTCTAATAAATTAATAGAAAAAGCCCTTTCATTCATCAGTTAGTTTCGTTGAAAATGAAAGGGCTATTTATTTTAAATCAATCTCAAAATAGAAGAATTTCTTTGACGATAAAGGAAAGCTTAGTTTTGGAACAACTCATTCCTTTCTCACGAGGAACGAGTGGGAAAGAAATGAGGTTTCCAAAGAGACTTTCCCTACGGGAATCATTCCCTTTGGTCGCCGAAGGCATCTCTTATCTTAATCTTTATCCTAGTATATTCTCTAGTATTCTTACGGTTGATACTGCATCCTGAGCGTATGCGTCTGCACCGATGTAGTCAGCGTAATCTTGGGTTACTACTGCGCCGCCGATGAATACTTTACACTTGAAATCGCTATTTTTCATAAGGTCAACAAATTCTTGCATACGTGGCATTGTGGTAGTCATAAGAGCTGAGAGACCAACAGCATGAACATTATGTTCTTTTGCCGCTTCAAGAATGGTTGAAGCTTTTACATCTTTACCAAGGTCTATTACGCTGTAGCCATGATTTTCAAGAACAAGCCCTACAATATTTTTACCAATATCATGAATATCACCCTCAACAGTAGCAATAATGATTTTCGCTTTTTCCATTGAAGCATCTTGAGCAAGAAGAGGTTTTAAGAATTTAAAAGCTTTTTGCATGGTTTCAGCGGAACGAAGAAGCTGAGGAAGGAAGTATTCTTTTTTCTCATATTTATCGCCCACAATATTAAGTGATGGAATGAGATTTGTATTAATGATATCAAATGCTTGAGTTCCTTTAGCTAACTCTTTTTCGATAAGTGGAATGATATTTTCTTTATCGCCTGTTATGATTGCAGATTCAAGAGTTATTTCTTGATTTTTATCTTTAACAGATTTTGCTTGAGCTGGATTTTGCGCTGATTGAGCTGAGTAATTAGCATAATTTTCAATAAAATAACTTGCTTCTTTATCGTGCGCAAGAAGAAGATTTAGAGAGTCAAGAGTTTCTTTGAAGCGGACGTTAGATGGATTTCCTATACACGAACTTAAACCACAGCCACATGCAAGAGCAAGAAAAGCAGAGTTGATAAGTTCACGAGCTGGAAGTCCGAATGAAATATTTGAAAGTCCAATCGTAGTAGCAATTCCGTTTTCTTTACAGTAAGCAAGAGTATCAAGAGCCGCTTTAGGTGCAGACGGATCAGATGCCGCTGTAAGAGCAAGAACATCAACCACGAGAAGATGTCTACCAATTCCATAAGACTCTGCTTTAGTAACTAAATCTTCAATAATACTGATTCTGTCTTTAGCTGTTTTAGGAAGATCGCTCCCTTTAAGAGGAAGTAAAATAGCAGGGCAACCCCAAAGCTTGATAATTGGAGCAAGAGTTTCCATACGGTTTTCTTCACCACTGATAGAGTTAACTAAGCAAGATGCAGGATATACTGGAATTGCTGTAGCAAGAGCTTTTGCATTTGAAGAATCCACAACAAGCGGAATTGTATATTTTGAAATAAGTTGCTCTACCATGTAAGGAAGAAATACAGGTTCATCAACGTGAGCTGCACCAACGTTTACATCTAACAAGGTTGCGCCGGCAGCTATTTGTTCGTCAGCGTATTGCATTGCAAGTTTGACTGATGAATTTTGGAACTCAGCAGATAAAAGTTTCTTACCGGTAGGATTAATTCGCTCACCAATTAAAGCAATACTGTGATCAGCACCGATTGAAACAAGCTCAGAACGTGAGGTAATTCTTACAGCTGTGTCAGTACGCCTTGCAATGAAGCTCTCTTGACTAAGAGTTTTTTTGAGTTCTTCAGTAAGGCATTGGATATGTTTAGGCGAAGTTCCACAGCAACCACCAAGAAGTTGAACTCCACGTTCAGCTAATTTGTAAGTAAGTTCTGCAAAAGGTTCAGGAGCTAGGCGGAATACAGTTTCATTATTAATAAGTTCAGGAAGACCCGCATTAGGTTCTGCAAAAATTGGTGTATTAGAATGTTCAAGTAATTCTTCAACAATAGGAAGCATTTGTTCAGGGCCAGCACCACAATTTACACCAATAGCAGCAACACCCATATTCTCCATTGTTGCAGCAAATACTTTAGGGGATGAACCTGTAAGGCTTGTTTCACCTTCAAAAGTCATGGAAACAAAGATAGGTAAATCGCAGACAGATTTAACAGCTGCAACAGCAATTCTTGCCTCAGCTATATCAAATTGAGTTTCGATAAAAATAATATCTGCTCCGCCGTCAACAAGACCACGAGCCTGCTCTTGATAGGCTTCAAAAAGAGTTTGCGGTTCTTCAGTTCCAAGTGGACGAATAAGTAAGCCAGTAGGACCAACATCACCACCAACGAACATTGGATGAGATAATGCACTTTCGTTTATAGCTTCACGTGCAACTTCTGCCATTGCCTTATTGAATTCATAAGTTGATAGAGTTTTAGGAAGTTTGAATTTTGTGCCACCAAAAGTACAAGTAAGAATAATGTTTGTGCCGGCTTCTAGATAATCTTTATGAATTTGTTTAATAATGTCTTTATTTTCAAGGGCAAATTCAGCTGGGTTAGCAGTTGAAGGCATACCCTTTTCTTGTAATTGTGTGCCCATAGCACCATCAATAAGTAAAACTTTCTTTTCATCTAGTAACTGTTTTAATAATGACATAAAAAAAATACTCCACAAAATCTTAAAAATATGAGTTAATAAATTAACAATTTTTTCTATTTAAAGAAAAAGATTGAAAATAAGGATGGGATGATATATGATAATTCTTAGACAAGATATGCCTTATGAGATGTATCGATATAAGGAACAAAAATTGCGAAAAAAAAATACCACGTATGACGATAAAAGTCTAGATAAAGATATCCCCCCAAAAAAAGAGCATGAACCCTTGCTTGAACCAGAAATTGTTGAAGAAGATGATAACTTCGACGACACTGATGGGGGAGACGAAAACCTCGATAGTCTCGAGAATTTTGCAGATGTTGAAGATGTAGACTTTGAAATAACCGGTGAAGATGTTTCATCCGACACCCTTGATTCTTTTGACGGTGATTCTTCACTCTCTAATCACGCGTCTACACTTCCACAAATAACAAGTGCTCGCTTACCGGAAGTATTCTCAAAAGATAGCTTACAACTCTACCTAAGAGAAGTATCTGCTTTTCCTATGCTTAAACCAGAAGAAGAAGTAGAGCTTTCTCAAAGAGTAAGAGATTTAAATGACCCTGATGCTGCTTTTCGTCTTGTGTCATCACATTTACGCTTAGTAGTTAAAATTGCTATGGAATTTCAACGTAGATGGATGCAAAACGTTTTGGATTTAATCCAAGAAGGTAATATCGGGCTTTTAAGAGCTGTTAATAAATTTGACCCAGATAAAGGGATTAAATTCTCTTATTACGCAACTTTCTGGATTCGTGCTTATATCCTTAAATTTATTATGGATAACTGGCGCATGGTGAAAATTGGTACTACACAAGCGCAACGTAAACTATTCTATAACCTGAATAAAGAAAAACAAAAACTTATATCTCAAGGCTTTGATCCGGATATAGATGTATTGTCTGACAGACTTGGCGTCTCTCGTGAACAAATTGTAGAAATGGAGCAAAGGCTCGATTCTACTGACCTTTCACTTGATACTCCTGTCGGCGAAGATAGCGGTGTTGCAACTCGTATGGACTACCTCCCTGCCCTTACTCAAGGTGTTGAAGAAGGTTTTGCTGAGAATGAAATAACAGATATAATTCACGCAAAATTAGCAAAACTCATTCCTCATTTGTCAGACAAGGAAGTGTTTATTCTTGAAAATAGACTCCTTACTGACGACCCTATCACTCTTCGAGAAATCGGAGAGAAGTATAAGGTGACAAGAGAAAGAATTAGACAGTTAGAAGCAAGACTTGTTGCAAAAGTGCGTGCTTTCCTTACAGAAGAAATTGATGATTTTTCAGAAGACTGGATACAACCATAGACTAAATAGTGCGGTGAATAATGCAAAAATTCAAAGGGATACTCTCAAAATACGTTAAACCAACTCTAATCCTTGCAACCTTGCTGTCTTCTACAGTTTTAGCCAGTGGGTGTAGCGCAAGAAATACTGTTGAATTCAATAGTCCAGAAGCCGAACTTAGTTATGCTTACTTAGCTTTGGAACTTGCAGTGCGTGAAAATGATTTAGAGAGAGTAAATGAATCAGCAGAAATCTTCTTGCGTTATGCCCCTGATGCACCACCTCTTATAGATATAGCAACATGGTACCTTGTAATGGAAAATCATGTCGAAGCTCGTAAGCTTATAGAAAAGCTTACAAAAATTAGACCTTCTGATATGGATCTTCGTTTACTGCTTGCTGAAACTCTTGTTGAAAGCGGCATGGACGATGAAGCAATTGATGAAATGAAAAAGTTCATCAAAGACTATTCTCAAAATACAGCTGCTCTCTTTGAGCTCGCCTACCTATATATGAGACTTGAGCGTTATCATAATGCGAATGAAATATTTGCATCTTTTAGTGAAGAGCAGCTAACTCCGGTTACTTTGTATTATAGTGCAATGAGTTTAAGAGCATCAGGATATAGTAAGCTTGCAAAAACACAACTCATAAAAGCTCTTGAAAAACAAAGTGATTTTTATGAGGCAATTAGACTGCTTGCAAGTATAGAAGAAGAAGAAGGTGATATAAAAAAAGCGATAGAGCATTACACTATTCTTCTAGAAAACGAACAGGAAAATGTTGAGCTAATAACTCGTTTAATATATCTGCACGTTATTGAGAATAATATCGAAAAAGGTTACGAACTTGCTAAAACTACTGAAGAACCTCTACTTTTTCTCTTGCATGTAATCCCTCTTCTTATGGAACAAGGTTACTACGACGCAAGTGAAAACCTTATAGAATACGCAAAGGATAAAGATACGAACTTAGAAGAACTTCTATTTTATCAAGCAGCTATTGAATTTGAAAAAAATAGAGATGCCTTATCGGCGCTCAAGTATTTGTATCAGATATCTGAAAAAAGCGATAACTATTACAGAGCATTAAGTCTGATTATCGAACTTGAAATTATTGAAGGAATGTATCCTGAAGCATTATTTCATGCAAAAAAAGGTCTTGAAATCTTCGGTGATGATATTCAGTTCTTTCTCCTAGTCATTCAATTAAACTTTGCTATGGATCAAAAAGAAGAAGCTTTCAACTTTACAAGTAAAAAAGTTGATGAACTCTATGAAGATAGAGATACATCTTCTTTCGCTGTAGAACTTCTCTATAATTATTCGGGCATGTTGTTTATTGAAAAACGAGGTGAAGAAAGTGTAAAGTATATTGAACGCATTCTTGAAATTGATCCTGAACATTATGAAGCAATGAACACACTCGCCTATCACTACGCTGTTGAAGATAAAAAACTTACAACTGCTTTAGATTTGATAAATACCGTCATAAAAAACTCTGAACCTAAAGCTCATTTTTATGATACTCTTGCATGGGTTCAATACAGAATGGGCGACTATAAAGATGCCCTCAAGAACGTTCAAAAAGCTATGGATTTAGTTATAATGGGCGAAATAGACCCTACAATTTTAGAACATTACGGTTTTATTGCCCTAGAACTTGGGCAAAAAGATAAAGCAAAATTAGCATTTTTAGAAGCGCTTAAAGGTACACCTGAAAATCCTGAAGACATTAAGCGCGCATTGGAGCAACTATAAATGAATAAACTAAAGTCAACACTATTAATATTAATGTTTCTTTTTATTTCTGCCTGTGCTAAAAAGCCAGATGCACCAGAAATTCCACCAGTAACAGAAAATGATATTCCTATCCGTTGGATTCAGCTAAAAACTGATAGCCTTGAAAAAACACCTTTCCTCATAGATGGCTCTATACGTGCCGGTAAAGAGGGTGATACTCAAAGAGCTAACTTTATAATGTGGGGAAATGAAGAACTCCCTCTAAGACTTGATATCACCGCAGCCGGTAGTGTGCAAGCGCAAATACTAGAAGAGAGAGACCAGGTTTCTATCTACATTCCTGATGAAGAAAATGTTTACCTCAAAAGCGATACAACATCAGCATTTAGGTCTTTTGGAATTATGTTTCCACTATCACTAGATGAAATTGCAAATTTTGCATTAGGTCGATTCCCTATAGCGCAAGAATCTGTGATGTATCTCGATGCTCATATATCTAATCAAGAAGATAATATAATCACATATGTTATTCCTTTCAGTCAAAAGAATAAATATACATACTATGGTTCTTGGTCTCTAGACGCTTATGCTCGCCCTGTGCTTTGGGAACAAGGGCAATGGATAATAGAATTCTTCTACGATGAAAATAGCAGGAAACCAAACAAAGTAAGCGGAAAAAGTACCGACTCAACTCTATTCACTCTATTTATCAGCACGAACAATTCTGTTGATACTTATGAATCTGTTGAATTAGAATTAAAAATGCCAACGAATACTCAAGTAAAATTTTAATATAAAGAAAATAAATTTAGAAAGGAAAATACCATGTGTTTAGCTGTACCTGTGAAGATTACAAAAATTATTGATGAAAAAAATGTTGAAGTAGAAGTAAGCGAAAATAATTTTGTAAAAGTTGGAACTGCTCTACTTGTAGAAGAACCAAAAGTTGGCGATTATATCATTACTCATGCCGGTTTTGCTCTACGCGTGTTAGACCTAGAAGAGGCTAAGGAAACGCTAAAGCTCTTTGCTCAAATAGCTGAAGTTCAATCGCAAGGATTATAATTTTACAAGAGCCCTTAGTGGCTCTTTTTTTTGAGCTTTTTTACTTGATCAAATAATTTTCCAACGCACTATAAAAACTGAAGTTTCCAATAAAAATCGTTCCCTTTGGTCGCACCAAAAGCGAATTATATTCTTATCTACATCACCTTTTACACAAAAAGAAAGCCGACTATAATAGCCGGCTCTCTTATTTTGCTCACTAATTTATGCTAATTAGATAGAGTTTGTAATTTCTGGGAATACTTTGTAGAACATAATCCAAGCCATGAAGAGTGTAAGAGCAAGGTTGAATGATTGACCACAAATATATAGAATAACCGGTTTACCACCTTTGAAGTGATAAGCAAGTTCACGGAAGTTAGAAGCAAGACCAATAGCAAGGAATGCAAGAGCAAAACACCAGCTTTTGATTGGTTTTGAGAATGCTAATAAACCGTTGTTGAAGAGTGAAGAAGTTAGGTTGATAGCGTCTACGCTTGCAAGAGCTTCACTTACATATGAACAGAAGATACTTGCAGTTAAGAAACCAAGAACGAATTTAGGGAATCTGTGCCAGATTTCGTCGATACCAACTTTTTGTCCTTCTTTAGCGTCAACTTTAGTTACCCAGTAAAGAGCAACGAAGAACGCTGTAACACCGATAAGGATATTTTGAATCATTTTGATTGTAGCAGCAACTTGCATAGCTTTTGGTCCAATAAGAGCACCAGCAGCAGCAACAGCACCTGTTGAGTCAACAGTACCACCAATCCATGCACCAGCAAGAACTTCAGGCATGCCAACAGCGTTAGCGAACGCTGGGATAACAATCATCATGATAGCTGTAAATGTAAGAGAAAGACCGATAGAAAGAGTAAGTTCTTCTTTCTTCGCACCACAAGCTGATGCTGTAGCAATAGCAGCTGATGTACCACAAACAGACATATCAGCAGAGATAGTCATGTTAAGAGTTTTTGAAGGGATTTTAAGAACTTTTTGACCGAAGATATAAGTTGTTACTAAAACAACAGGAGTAACAAACCAAGCTACGAAAATACCAGGAACACCAATAGCAAGAAGCTTACCAAAAAGAACTTCAGCACCAAGTACTACAAGACCGGTTTTGATGAAGTACTCAACTTGAATAGCCGGCATAAGCCACTTAGGAGTTCCAACGGTGTTAGCAACAATCATACCAAGCACGATAGCCATAACCTCAGCATTGATTCCGTAGAAGCTTGCTGTAGCATGTTTACCAAGGATATTAGCAAGTACTGTAAGGGCATAAATTCCCATAAATCCAATAAAGAATTTAGGAACATTGTAGCCCATAAATACGCCACCAACACTAAACATAGCACCAAAAATCAAACCGAGAACGATTAAGTTTGGAACTAAGTTATATGGTTTTGCAAGTTTTGCTTTTGCTTTTGAGTAATCAGTCGAAGCTTTTTGCCATGCAGCAATAGTAGTTTTAGCAGCTTCGTTTGAAGAAGCAACTTCATAGTTACTTGCTTTTGCAGTAGCTTCAGCAGCCACAGCAACATTATATGCTTCATCAGCAGCAACTTTAAGCTCTTCTACTTTAGGTAGCATTTCGACATTGCTTGCATCAGCAGCTGACTGTGAAAGATAAAGAGCATCCACTGGGTTTGATTTCCATTTAACAGGAGTTTTGAAGAATGCTAAAAGAGCTTTAGGACCTTCTTCATTTTTTACTCCTAATGCTTTTTTCTCAGCTTTAGCATTGATAAGAGCAATTGTTTCAAAATGTTGATTTTTTTCTTCTGCAGCAATTACACTTTCAATTGCTTTCAATTTTTCTAAATAAGGTTCCTTATAGGACTGAATAAAGTAAAAATAACCAAAAAGAATAACAAGAAAACCTAACCAGATTGCCCAATAGTCTTCTTTTTTCCACAAATCAGACCATGAGCTCTTAGCTCGGTCTACAACAACGTTGTCATTTTGTTCTGCCATAGTGACATCTCCTTCAAAAAATTGTGCAAATTTATTTTTTCACATGCTGATATCAAATTACTATAATAAAAAGCGATTATTGTCAATAGAAAGATATAGTAAAACTTTAGAAGTATTTATAGAAGAGATAAAAGTCATATTTTAGCCTATATTGTGAATTTTAACACATAATAATTTTTAAAATGAAACTATTTTATTAGAAATTATTTAATTAATCTTATAAAAAAAGTATCTTTTCTTAAATTTCACCTTGTGTTTAACTTTACAGTTGTTTAAAATCGGTATAGGGTTATATATATTTTTTTTAGGGGAATAGAGATGACACTTATTTACAAAAATCGTTCTTCACGCTCGCTGAATCTTGAAAATAAACAAGAACCTGAACTTTATCGCGATCTTTTTCCGTATACAAAAATCGGAAGAATCGAGTTTAGCGGCTCTTTACTAGCACCTTTACCCGCTGAAAGAATGTATATCACTGATACTACATTTAGAGACGGTCAACAAGCAAGACCACCGTATACTGTAAAGCAAATTGCAAGAATGTTTGATCTTCTTCATAAGCTTGGCGGTAAATCCGGTCTTATTAATGCAACTGAATTCTTTATGTATTCAGAAAAAGACCGTAAAGCTATCGACGCTTGTCGTTCACGTGGCTATCGCTTCCCTCGTATAACAGGCTGGATTAGAGCTACCAAGGAAGACTTAAGAATAGCTCATGATATGGAGTTTCCTGAAGTTGGTATGCTTACCTCTGTATCCGATTATCATATTTATCTAAAACTTAAAAAAGACAGAGAAAAAGCAATGAATGATTATCTTGCTTTAGTAGAACAAGCTCTTGAATGGGGTATTGTTCCACGCTGTCACTTTGAAGATATTACCCGTGCAGACATCTACGGATTCTGTCTTCCATTCGCAAGCAAACTCATGGAACTTTCAAAACAAGCTTCAATGCCTGTTAAAATCCGCCTTTGCGATACTATGGGCTTTGCTGTTCCTTACCCAGGCGCATCATTACCGCGTTCTGTTCAAGGAATTGTGCGTGCATTTATTGATGAAGCCGGTGTTCCTGGTGAATGGCTAGAATGGCATGGGCATAACGATTTCCATAAAAGTCTTGTAAACGGTGTTACTGCTTGGATTTATGGTTGTGCAAGCGTAAACGGCGCATTATTAGGCTTTGGAGAACGCACCGGTAACACTCCTGTTGAAGCTTTGGTGATGGAATATATTTCTCTCACAGGTGATGATGAAATTGCTGATACAACTGTCATTTCTGAAATTGCAGACTTCTTCGGGAAAGATCTTGAATACAATATTCCACCAAACTATCCATTTGTAGGGCAAGACTTCAACGCAACCTCCGCAGGTGTGCACGTTGATGGACTAGCAAAAAATGAAGAAATCTACAACATATTTGATACAACTAAAATCCTTGGTAAAGCTGTACCTATCATTATCACTGATAAATCAGGTCGTGCCGGCGTAGCTTACTGGATTAACCAAAATCTAAAACTCAGTGGCGATAATGAAATAACTAAAAAACACCCTGCTGTTGGTCAAATTTATGATGATATCATGAAAGCTTACGAAAGCGGCAGAAATACTTCATTCTCAAATAAAGAAATGGAAGCACTTACTCGTCGTTATCTTCCTGAATTATTCCCATCAGAACTTGAAAGAATTAAAAAACTTGCAGGTAAATTGGCTTCTGATGTTGTTATGCACCTTGCACAAAAAACAACTATGGACAACTTTGAGAGTGCACAAGATATTCTTACAGCTTCAATAAAAGAATTTCCTTTCATTCAATATCTTTACGTTACTGATCCACAAGGTATTCTTCAAGCATCTGAATATACAGATGTATCACCTTATAAAGAGCAATATGCGGCTATTCCTGAAAAGTTCAATTATTCCTCACGCGAATGGTTTAAAAAACCAATGTCTTCCGGTACACTACATATCACAAATGTGTATCAATCAAACTTTACAACCGAACTTATTTTAACTGTATCCTGCGCAATTACTGATGATTCTGATAAAATAGTCGGCGTTCTCGGTGCTGATATTCAAGTAGATCAAATTCTACGTAGGGCATCTAGCATTGAAGGAAAAGACGAATAGCCTTCTTCCTAAATTAATTCTTTTGTACTTTTGAGGGGGAAAGCCACTATTACTTATGATAGTAAGCTTTCTCCTTTTACAGTTCTTTCCACTATTTAAAAATTATCTTTGATTATATAGGTTTATAAATTATGTTGTGTCTTGGAATTGAAACATCATGCGATGAAACAGGTTTAGCCCTTGTTGACGAAACAGGCGTTAGAGCCAGAGTTTTATCGACTCAGATTGATCTACACGCCCTTTTTGGTGGTGTAGTGCCTGAACTTGCATCACGCGAGCACTCAAAACTACTTCCGCCTTTATTTGATGAGCTCATTAAAAAAGCTGACATTGATATAAAAGAAATCCAAGGCATAGCTGTTGCTCACGGCCCCGGCTTGCTTGGCGCATTACTTGTTGGCGTAGCCTTTGCTAAATCTCTTGCTCTTGGACTTGATATTCCTATTGTAGGCGTAAATCATCTTCATGCACACCTCGCGGCAAGCGGTTTAGAACACGAAATTTCTTTCCCTGCCCTTGGAATACTAGTTTCGGGCGGACACACACATCTTTATGAAATCGAGAATTATCACACCTACAGAGTTTTAGGAAAAACCCTTGATGATGCCGCTGGTGAAGCTTGTGATAAATTCGCAAAAATGCTCACTCTCCCTTATCCTGGTGGAGCTCTTCTTGATATGCTTGGCCAGCAAGGTGACGTAAACAAAAAACTCTTTCCACGTCCTTATATAAAAAATGATAATCTAGATTTCAGTTTCAGCGGATTAAAAACTGCTGCTTCTCTATTTTTACAAAATAATCCGGAGGCTTCTCTTCCTCCCCTCAGCAAACAAGAGCACGCACTGCTTACAGTAGAAGACCACAAAGAACGTATTAGAAATGCTCCTCAAGTTTTATCCGATGCAGCAGCCTCTTATCTCTATGCTATTGCTGACACTCTTGCAATCAAAGCACAAAGAGCATTCGAGCATTGCAAAAATCCACCAAAAACAATTCTTGTTGCCGGTGGTGTTGCCGCAAACTCTTTTGTAAGAGCGAGAATTGCTGAACTTGCCAACCACAATAATATGCAATTCATTCAACCCTCACTGAAACTTTGCACTGACAACGGCGATATGATTGCTTTCCTTGGTAGACAAATGTTATTAAATGGATACTCGAGCGATCTCTCTTTCCCTGCTTTTCCACGTGGAAGTATCTTAACAAATTAACCTTTAAAGAGATTTTTGAGAATTTTTTTGAGGAGGAAAACCACGTTTATTTGATAAAGCGAGTTTTTCCCCCTCAAACTCCCCTTTCCTTAAATACATTTACTTAAACTGACACTCTAGAATTAGAAAAAATAAACTCTTATTATGTTACAAGGCAATCGGAAAAACTTTTATCATT
This sequence comes from uncultured Desulfovibrionaceae bacterium, assembly GCA_964371865.1. Taxonomy (GTDB): domain Bacteria; phylum Desulfobacterota; class Desulfovibrionia; order Desulfovibrionales; family Desulfovibrionaceae; genus CAYJAZ01. Next base: position 76,492 of record CAYJOR010000005.1, read on the forward strand.
GTCAGGTTACATCTTTCAAAATGGAACGAATATGAAAATTAAAGAAGCACTTATTGAATATGTGAGACCTCTTGAAATACAAGAAGAAATTGAGAGGAAAACCTTTCTTTTCCTATTTATCTTGACATTTTCACAGATTGTAGCTTTTCAAGCATGGTCAACTTTGTATACAAACTTTATAGTAGAAGTTTTAGAACTAAACTCTGCACAAAATGGAATGATTCAGTCTTTAAGGGAACTTCCTGGATTACTTGCTATTAGTGTTGTTTTCTTTTTAAAATTTATCAAAGAAGAATCTTTAGCAATTTGTGCCGTTTTTGCGTTAGGGATTGGTGTTATTATCACTGGTTTCATGCCAAGTTTTAGTGGAATGCTGTTTTCAACTTTAGTTATGTCTATTGGGTTTCATTATTTTGAAACGATAAATCAATCTATCACACTTCAAGCATTTTCTACAAAGGTTTCACCGCTTGTCTTTGGTAGACTTCGTAGTATTTCTGCACTTGGAAATATAATTGTAGCATTGTTGATTCTGGGTTTTGCAGGTTTTTTCTCATATAAAGAAATGTATCTCTATACCGGTTTAGTTGCAGTTATTGGTGCAGCTTGGGCAATAAAAAAGAAACCTGACTTGAGTTTATTACCTCAACAAAAGAAGTCCTTAGTTTTCAAGAAAAAATATTGGCTTTTCTATGTGCTGACATTCCTTTCAGGAGGCAGACGCCAAATTTTTACAATTTTCTCACTCTATCTTTTAGTGGAAAAATTTGAATATTCCGTAACCAGCGTTACTCTGCTCTTCTTGATAAATAATACTGTGAACTGGATTCTTAATCCGCTTATAGGTAAGCTTATCAACAAATACGGTGAACAAAAACTTCTTACATATCAGTTCTTACCAGCTATCGGAATTTTCTTAGGGTACGCGTACATTGATAATGGATTAATCGTTGCCGCTCTCTATATTTTAGATCAGTTCGTTTTCAACTTTAATATAGCAGAAAAAACTTTCTTCCAGAAAATTGGTGAAAAAGCTGATATCGCACCAAGTATGGCTGTTTCATTTACTATCAACCACATAGCTGCTGTTGTTGTTCCTGTAGTTTGTGGTGCTTTGTGGCTTATTGATTATAAAATTCCATTTATTTTCGGAGCAGTTTTAGCCGGAATATCTCTCTTCTTCGTTCAATACATCAATAAAGAAATTAGTAAGAGCCAACAGGCATAATTTTTTTCGAGAGGGGTAAGCCCACGCCATTCCAATTTGGGTTTTTTATGGATTTAGGGTGTGCTTCTAAGCAATTTATTAACGTCGCTATAGTATAAAACGAGGGGGAAGCCACATCTTTTAATGTGACTTCCCCCTTTCAAGTATTTTTATCTATAACTTTATGAAAGTTGTTTTACGCGTTCGATTGGGCTGATAATATCAGTCAAACGTACACCAAATTTTTCGTTGATAACAACAGCTTCACCACGTGCAATAAGTTTTCCGTTTACGAAAACTTCAAGCGGTTCACCTGCAAGTTTGTTTAGTTCTACAACTGAACCCTGTCCGAGTTGAAGAAGTTCGTTAATAAGAAGACGAGTACGTCCTAACTCTGCTGAAATATCAAGAGGGATATCAAGAATGAAGTCAAGTTCATGTCTTTGATCTTCAGAACGAGGAGCTTTTGAAGCTTCAGTCATATCTTGGAAGTTTGCTTCGGAAGCACCACTAAAGAACTGGTCCTTCTTTTCTTCTTTGATATCATCAAGTTCGCTTTCTGCTAAGGCAGCTGCCCATTCATCAGCTAAGCTTTCATCGTCGTTACCAGCATTGTCTTCCATCATAGAAGAGACATCAGGAGTTTCATTTTTTTTGTTTTCTGTAGAATTATCCAATTGTGATGCGATATCATCAAAGTCTAGATCGTCAGCCATACTGAGGTCCTCTCTTTTTATTTTTGCAAAGTATTATTGAACTACAAAGTCAGTGAAGTATACTTGAATAACACGTGGCATTCCAAGTATTTGATTGATTCGAGCCGCTATTTCATTTTTTAGCTGAAACTTACCTTCAGCACTTGCGAGATTTGAATAAGTCTTGCTTGAAAGTAAGATGATTATAGCATCGCGAATTTTAGCACTTTGAGTTTCAATATTTGTAACAGCCTCTTGTGTTGAAACTTCAATATCAATACCAACACGAAGATAGCGTGTTAAGCCGGTGTCGGCTAGATTGATTGTGAGTGGCGGAAGATTTACAGAATAAGTAGCTGATACAGCAGTAACACCTGTTGCACCTTCTCCATTTGCTTCGCCACCTTTTGTTGAAGCAGCGTCACCATTTGCGCCTTCTGCTCCTTCACCTGATGCTGCAGAATCGCCGTCACCGGATGGGAAGATAGAGGCTAGGAGCTGCGGGTTTTGCGTAATAAACCAATACGCACCTACACCACCTCCGCCTAAAAGCAAGAGCAAAGAAAGCAAAATAACAAAAAACTTCAACTTGGATTTTTTCTTAACAGGAGTGCTTCCTTCTGGAAGTTCAGCATTTTCTGACATATTTTATTCCTTACTGTATTTTCGTTCACCAAAAATATCTGTACCAACACGTACAAAAGTCGCCCCTTCTAAAATAGCTTCTTTATAATCGCTACTTGTTCCCATCGACAAATGAGGAAATTCCATTCCAAATTCTTTTTCCATAGAAACTTTTAGTTCATACACAGCTCTAAAGTGTTTTCTATTTTCACCCTCTTTTGTTTGAAAAGGAGGTAAACACATAAAACCCTTAATATTTAAGCTTGGGATTGAAAGTATCTTCTCTATCAGTTTTGGGCATTCAAGAGCTGATACTCCAGCCTTCTGTTCTTCGTTCGCGATATTGACTTCAAGAAGTATATCTTGCATTTGCAACTTACGTGCCAAAACTTTATCTAATGAAAGAGCGAGTTTTTCAGAGTCAACAGTATGCAGCAAAAAATAGTTATCGCACGCATCTTTTGCTTTGTTTGTTTGAATATGACCTATGCTATGCCATTGTAATTTATTATAAATTTCTTCTGGCAACAGCGTTTGCAGTTCAATTCTTTTTTCTTTTGCTTCTTTGAGATAGTTCTCACCAAAGTGCTTTTGACCAAGCATAGCAATTTCTGCAAGACTCTGAGCATGTTGGTATTTTGACACTGCAAGCAATGTTACAGTGTCAATTTTTCTTTGCGCAATGTTGCAGGCATTATGTATATTCTCAAGAACTTTCTTGTAATTATCTGCAAGCATTTTAAATCCTTATAATGCTTATATATTGAAAACGTCTGATTCGCGGAAGAAGTTAGGATCATCAATCCAGTTATCTTTCACTTTTACCCAAAGTTCAAGGTGAACTTTTGTTCCTAGTAATTCTTGCATATCTTGACGCGCCAATGTTCCTATCTCTTTAATAGTTTTACCTTGTTTACCGATAATCATTGACTTATGTGATGCACGTGAAACATAGATAACTGCATGAATAACTGTTCTTTTTTTATCTTCTTCCCAAGCTTCAATATCAACTGCAGTTGAGTAAGGAACTTCTTGATGAAGTTTTTCAAACACTTTTTCACGCACCATTTCTGCGCATAAAAAGCGAAGTGGAGCTGTTGAAATTTGATCTTCAGGATATTGCGCTTCTTGTTCAGGCAATCTTTTAACAATAAGTTGCTTAAGCATTTCTACGCCATCTTTTTGCATTGCAGACATAGGGAAAACTTCAGCATTAGGGAAAAGTGCGCTTAATTGCTCTACAAGAGGAAGCATACGAGCTTTATCGTGGAAGAGATCAACTTTATTGAGTACGATGATAGAAGGCTTGTCGCCACTTCTAATGATATCGGCAACCGGAAGAACATCACGTTCTAAGAATTCCGGCTTATTAATGTAGAGGTGAGAATCGAGCATAAGAATAGCAGCGTCTGCCATTGATATACTTTGGAAAATAGCCTCGCGCATTACCTTACCGAGTTGACCGCGCATTTGGGTTCTGCTGTGGTGCAAGCCAGGAGTATCCATAAAGATAATCTGACTGTCTTTTTCAGTAAGAATACCAACAATTTGGTTACGGGTTGTTTGTGGTTTTGGTGTTACAATACTTAGTTTTTGTCCTAACATTGCATTTAATAGGGTTGATTTACCAGCATTTGGGGGTCCCATTAAAGCAACCCAGCCACAAGAATGTTTTTTTGTGTTTTCAGACATATTTTCTCCAAGGTGATCATTTGCAACTTTATTGTGCAAACATTAATTTATCAGCTTTATTTCTCATATTTTCCCTCTATCGTCAAGTTTGATTTTTTAAGGAAAAATTAGAAACACACCCTAAAATAAAACTATGATTTAAATCTATAACTTTTTGAATTAATAACAATTATTTTTTAAGGAAAAGGGGAGTTTGAGGGGGAAAACCTTGCTTTTTAAGAAAAAACG